>DASPSD010000078.1:0-29737 GCA_035624115.1 Candidatus Sulfotelmatobacter sp.
TCCGTTGGCGATGCTGACTTCAATTTGCCGCAGCAGGGTTACAATCTGCTCGGGCTTATATCGGGTCATAGGCATGACCGGTCTACCTCCAGATGAATTCTCTCTCACTTCACCTGGTACAAAAATGCCCGGTCAGGTCAAAGCTGTTCGTCGGTTCTGGAAGAAGAGATTAGGTGACCTCATATTTCATGCAGCCGATTGCGAAAGCGGCCATAAGGACTTCAAGAATCTTTCCAAGGCAGAACGTCGAACGCTCTACCACGACTTAATTACGATTTTTCTAAAAAGCAAACTGATTGCTGCTGCTGGGGCAATCGCGGTCGCGGAATACCATGATGTGTTTCCGAGAGATTTTGAGCATTCCCCTTATTTGTGGCTATTCAGCGACATTATTTTGGAAATGGCGCAGCTTGCCTACGTCTCCATCCCGCGTGAACGCATCGCAGTAACGTTCGACAGACATCCGTCCATCATGCACAACGCGTCTCTGCAATATGATTTTATTCGGCGCTCACCTGACCAGAAAATCGTCCATCTGTTAGACGATACAGTGGCTTTCGCAACCCATCAGACTGTTGGCATACAAGTCGCTGATTTGATTGCGAGAGAGGCGATGAAGCGTTTAGATGATGATCTGCTGCGGAAGCAGAGGGTGAGAGGCAGCTTTGTAGCAATCCGGGAATCAAGACGATTTCGCTATTATTTTCTGCGCAAGAACGATTTTGAAGAAAAGAAAAAACTTTTGGCCAGTTCCCCTTTACGCAATCAACTTTCACTCGCGCAATACGACCAATGGGCACGGGATAATGGAATACAAGACTGTCTCACAAATCGAATCCGCTTTGTAGACGAACATCGCCAGATGATTCCGCGCCCTGTCACGGCGACCTGATTATGCCATACTTGACGAGAGGGGATACTCACCAAAGGTGAAAGTGTGACGAGTAGAAAATACGATGTCCTTATTCCTGTGTGAGTTGCAGCGAATTCTACTTCCAGGATGTGACGAGTAGAAAAGCTGTGACCCGCCTTCGCCACGGTCCACCATGAACGAGGCGGACGCAAAGCCGGCGCTTCGGCAGGCTGGCTGGTGAGTTGTGATCCGTAACTCGTGTCGAGATGCGGACCCGAAGCGGCGCGGGCGTGGGGGTAGATGCCCGCCTGTTTGTGGGCCGGCTCGGCAGGCGGGGAAACCAGAAACACCGGGTCGAGTTGGCGATTGAAGAGTGGTGCCGTCGTTTGTTTTCTGTGAGTTGCGGCGATTTTCAATTCCTCATATTTGCGATTGAAAAAATCATAGGCTTGGCTCCTCAAAGCCCAGGTGTGCGCCGAGTTCCGGCCCGCGGTGTGTTCGATGTTCGACTTGTCCTGCCCAATCATCAAACACGTATTTTATCACAGAGTAACTCCCGATTGCAAGGACTAGTACTGCGTAAAAATAGACACGCTTGGATTGGCAGGCGGCAAAGCGATGCGGGGAGAGCCAAAGGAAGCCCAAGGACGTTCAAACCGCGACGTGCGAGTCGCACCAACAAACCGCAATTCAGGTGAATGACGTTCCGAGGCAAAACCACAGAGCCGGCGGGACGCCGGCGCTACAAAGGCGAAGAGATTCCCGCCTGCGCCGAGGCTACGGCGAGGCAGGCAAACGGGAGCTAAGATGTGCAGAATCTTGCAGTTTCTGGCGATTGCGCTTCCACTTGCAGAGAGTGTCAGCCGAGCGCCTGCCAAGTAAGTGTATTCAATTGCAACATCTTACAGTTGTCCGGAGTTGGAGACACAAATGCTGGGGTGAGGGGCGGGAAAGTTTCGAACTTGCTATGAAATAAGGCAGATGGAGGAAGGGCCTACATGGTCACCAAATCAAGATGGCTTCTGTGCTTGGGGGTGTTGATGCTGGTTGCGTTGACACCTGCTGCAAAGGCGGACACCTCTCAGACATATGACTTGGCTTGGTCGGGAGTGCCCTTCGGAAACGGCGCCAGCGCAACCGGTGTAATAACACTCGATCTCAGCACGCTGCCAAACCCCTCAGCCAGCGGCGGCTCGGGACTCAATGGTACAGATTACGTGGACATTTCGAGCGATATCACAAGCTTGAGCGTCACTGTCACCGGCGCGAGCGCAGGGAACGGTACCTTCACCTTGGCGAATCTGGCGGCGGTTTCAGATTTCGGTACCGAAACGTATTGGGACACGGAGGGGGTCACCCTGAACATGGAAGGAGATATTCTCGCCCAGCTGCAGGCGGCTGGGGGTGACTTCAATCTGTTTTTTGCGCCGCCAGGGCCTGACGGCAGCGCCGTCTTGACGCTGACGACGGATGGATTGGGCGGGGACCCGATGGCGATGACAGAATTTGCTCCAGTCGCTGCACCGGAACCCGGTACGCTCAGCTTGCTACCTTCCGGGTTATTGTGTTTGGGCCTGTTCGTAGGTGTGAGACGCTTCCGCTGCCCTGACGCTGGCTCCCAGACCGCATAGCGGGCTCCACGCGTCGGCGTCTCTTGAAGCCTCGCTCTGTTGCTAGGGGTCGGGCTGCTGAGCGCGCTGGGCTTGAAGCGTCGGAAGCAGCTCGCGTAGTCGCGCGGGCGTGGATCGCTCGCAACCCAGCATATTTTTGAACTCGAGTCCTCGGATTTAGCGAGGACTCGTCTGTCTGCAAGAGCCGTTCGACTTGTCCTAAGATCCTCCGTCTGCCAGCTCCTACAAAAACCCAGTACCAAAGCAAAGACGAAGAGAAATTCTTCGCTCCGCTGAGAATGACCCTCCTCCGCCAAGACTACGCAGGGCAGGCGGCGCCACGGCAAGGAGCCGGCAAGATGCCGGCGCTACGAAGGCGAAGACAAAGGCAAAGGCCGGGCACGGCATGGATTCGACTTCGCTCACCACAAGTGCCGTGCCCCTACCAGGACAGAGGCAAAGCAACTGCGGTGGCCTGACCCTTCCCGCGTCACGGCAAGAGGCCGCCGCTAGATGGGCAAGCGGCTGCGGCAGGCACGCGCAACATCGTGCGCAGGTGCCCTGGGTCACGGCTGGGTGTGATTTCGTTCACTGCGCGAACCAGCGGCAAAACCTACAAAGGATGTGAAAGCCTTGAAGCTTGCGAGGTCCGAGTCTGCTCGGCAGGGGCGCAAGAGGCTCGGAGCCTGGCAAGCCCGGCAGCGGAGCAGGCCATGCGTTTCTGGGAAGAGGGCCTGACGTTTGAAGACCGCGCGGATGCCGGCCGCAAACTGGCGGAAAAGCTCGAAGCATACCGCGACCGCGATGACGTGATCGTCCTCGGAATTCCCCGCGGGGGCGTGGTGGTTGCGTTTGAAGTTGCGAAAGCGCTGCACGCCCCGCTCGACATATTCATCGCCCGAAAATTGGGAGTGCCCTGGCAGGAAGAGCTCGCGTTCGGAGCGATCGCCAGCGGCGGAGTGCGGATTGTCGATCCGCAGATCGTCGATGCGGTGGGAGTCACTCGGGAACAAATCGAAATCGCTACGCAAGTGGCGAGGAGAGAACTCGAGCGGCGCGAACGAGCGTACCGCGGGAACCGGCCGCCGCTGGAAATCGCAGGGCGGACGGTGCTGCTCGTCGACGACGGAATCGCCACAGGCTCGAGCCTGCGGGCAGCGATCGAGGCCGTGCGCCAAAGGCAGCCGGCAAAATTGGTTGTCGCGGCCCCGGTCGCTCCCGAATCCATCCGCAACCGGTTGAGGCGCTACGTGGACGATTTGGTGTGCGTCGAAACGCCCCAAGATTTTTTTGCCATCGGCCAGTTTTACCTGGATTTTTCACCAACGACCGATGAGGAAGTGACGGAACTGCTCCGGCTCGCGGCGCAGGAGCCCCTCGAGGCGGCGGAAAAGAGCCGGAGATTACATGAGGGAGTCCGACAATGATTGCGGCACGGAAAGCAAAATTCGCAGGCGACATGTGTGAGGTGGCAATCGACGCGGGCGGGGAAGTGCTGGAAGGAACCATGACGATTCCTCAAGGCGCGAAGGGGCTGGTGCTTTTTGCGCACGGCAACGGCAGCAGCCGCCAAAGCCCGCGAAATCAGTTTGTGGCCGAAGTGCTCCAAGAAAACGGACTGGCCACTTTGCTGTTTGATCTGCTGACGCGAAAAGAAGAGAGCGTGGATGTGTACACAGCCCAGCTGCGTTTCGACATTCCATTTCTGGCCAACCGGCTGGCCGGCGCCACGTATTGGGCGCTGAGAAACCCGGATACGCGGGACTTGAAGCTGGGTTATTTCGGCGCGAGCACGGGAGCGGCGGCAGCTCTCGTCGCTGCTTCCGAGCTGGCGGCGGATGTTGGCGCGGTGGTCTCGCGCGGCGGGAGACCCGATCTTGCGGCGGGCGCGCTGCGGTCGGTCGAGGCGCCCACGCTGCTGCTGGTAGGGAGCGAGGACACGCCGGTGGTCAGCATGAATCGGGCCGCCTTCGCGATCCTCGGTTGCAGAGACAAGAAGCTGGTGATCGTTCCGGGCGCCACCCATTTGTTCGAAGAGCCCGGAACGCTGGAAGAAGTGGCGAAAGCCGCGGGCGAGTGGTTCACCCGGCATTTGGGAAAAACCTCGCGGCGCGAGGAAGCCGCGTAGAAGGCGGCCACGGCCCGGTAGTTCACAGGAGGAAGCCATGTCCATGCCGTCGAAAGTGAGATCATACCTGGAGGAAAGCGGAGTTCCCTTCAGCGTTTCCAGCCACGCGCCCGCATTTACGGCGCAGGAAGAGGCCGCGGCCTTACATGTTCCCGGCAAAGTCGTGGCCAAAGCGGTGGTGGTGCGAGCCAATAACGAGCTGCTGCTCGCTGTTTTGCCTTCGCCGGCCCGCGTCAACATTCAGAAGCTCGAGAAGGTGCTGGGCCTGCCGGTGAGGCTGGCGAACGAACAGGAATTCGAAGGCCTGTTCCCCGAGTGCGAGACGGGCGCGGCGCCGCCGTTTGGGCCGCTGTTCAGCATGCGCGTGCTCGTGGATAAATCGCTCGCCCACGAAGAAGACATCATCTTCAGCGCCGGCACGCACAAAGAATCGGTGCGGATGCACTTCCCCGATTTCGAACGGCTGAGCGGCTCGCAGGTCTGTTCCTTTGCCGAAAAAGGCGGGGGCGTAGCGGCGCCGCGCGTGCCCCTCGATGATTTGGCGAGCCTCATGGAAAAGTCGGAGCACCCGCCGCTCTGGAAACTCGACATCGCCGAACTTGCCGGACACAACATCGAGGCTCGCGGCCGCGAAGAAGTGAACCGGATGCTCACGAAAGGATGGAAACTGCTCCACCTCTACACGCTGCGCTACGAAGAAGGCGGCGTGTGGAGAGAACGCCCCATGGCAATTCTGGGAAGACCGGCTAGTGGAGAGGAGAGCAAAAAATGACCCGGCCCCTTCAGATCACCTTCAAGAATCTGCAGCCTTCCCCGGAAGTGGAGGAGTGGATCCGCGAAGAGGCGTTCAAGCTGGAAACTTTTTACAATCGGATCATGGCGTGCCGAGTGGCCGTCGAGGCTCCTCACCGCCATCACAAAAAAGGGCTGCGCTATCACGTTCGGATCGACCTCCGGCTGCCGGGCAGTGAGCTGGTGATCAAGCGCGAACCCACGCTCGGTGCGCGCCTGCGGCAGCTCGGCGAGGCGGAGGTGACGAAACACTGGGAAGCCGACGCCACAAGAAAAGACCTGCGCTTCGCGATTCAGCACGCCTTCAAGGCGGCGGCGCGCCGCGTGGAGGAATACGCCCGGCGGCAAAACGGCCGCGTGAAGGCGCATGCAAGCCCGCTCGAGGGCGTCGTCACCAGACTCGATCCGGAAAAGGGCTTCGGATTTCTGGTCACGCCGGAAGGGAGAGAAGTGTACTTCCACCGAAACAGCGTGTTGAATCGGGGGTTCGGCCGGCTGAAGATGGGGACCCACGTAGCGTTTGCAGAGGAGCCGGGCGACGAAGGACCGCAAGCGAGCACCGTGCGGATTCGAGCGAGGTCGAGGGCGCCGGTTGCTGATATTTCCGCGATCTAGGGCTACTACAAATTGAGTACGGAGTCGGGGCAGGGCGATAATTTCTGAGTCTCCCTGCCTCGAGCCGTGCTTCGACTCCAAGAAATAACTTCTGCTTCCAGGAATCTGTATTCTTTTTCACATAGTTGGGGCGACGTTTGTGCCTAACTACCTGAAAAATCAGCCGCGGATTTTTTGGCTTTTGCGTTGCTCGAATTTTTGCAGTGATTGATTCTTGCCGGTGCCGCGATCATGACGCGGCGCCTTCCGGGACGATCCGAGACCGGCGCCGCGATTTTCGGATCGTCGGCGCCACCGCGATTAAGTCCTGGTTACAAATCTAAAGAAAAAATCAAGAAAGTATCACCCACAAATCTACTTGTATCTTGCGAAGGGGGAACATCATGAACGAAAGAAGTGTATCTGCTCTGGTAGCGCTCGCTGTGATTGTGTCTTTAAGCTTTTGCGCCGCCGCGTTTGGCGGAGACCACGAAAAATCGTCGCCGGTCATTCCGCAGATTCAGAATGTCGCGCCGACATTTGTGGATTCGACAGTGCCGACCAATGGCGACGTCAATCCGTATGGAGTGGCGTTCGTGCCGGATGATTTTCCGCGCGGCGGCGTGCTGCATGGGGGCGACTTGATCGTCTCCAACTTCAACAACCTCAATAACCTTCAGGGTACCGGGACCACGATCGTGCGCATCGTCAATGGGGAGACGCCGGCCACATTCTTTCAGGGGCAGATGGGCCTGGGCCTCACGACAGCGCTTACTGTCCTGCGGCGGGGATTTGTGCTTGTCGGAGACGTGCCGAGCACCGACGGCAGTGGACAGTGCGTTGCAATCAGCGGGCCGGAGCAAAACGTGGGCCAAGGCGGCTTGCTGGTGATTAACAAGAAAGGGAAGCTCGTCAAAACAATTGCGAGCGCCAAATTCCTGAACGGGCCGTGGGATATGACGCTCATTGACAGAGGCGACCACGCGACTGCGTTTGTGGCGAATGTGCTGAGCGGCACAGTCACGCGGCTGGAATTGAAAGTTACGGGAGATGGAGACGGAGACAGCGACGATCGCGTGGTGGTCGAGAGAGAAACGCAGATCGCTTCAGGCTATGCGATCGGGTGCGCCGGGTCGGCGTTCGTGGCCGGGCCGACAGGGGTAGCGCTCGATGAGAAGCGCGACATCTTGTATGTCTCCTCCACCGGCGACAACGGGATTTTCGCCATCGAGCGTGCCAGCGATCGCGAGAGCGACGCCGGCATGGGGAAACTGGTCGTGTCGGATGCGAAGCACCTGCACGGCCCGCTCGGCCTCATTCTTGCGCCCAATGGCGACTTGATCTCCGCGCAAGGCGATGCCTTCAACCCGGATCCAACGCAGCCCAGCGAAATTGTCGAGTTCACACGCGAAGGAAAATTCGTCGCGCAGGTTTCGGTTGACCCGGCGGAGGGAGGAGCGTTCGGGCTCGCGCTTCGCGCGCACGGCGACGATTTCGTTTTTGCTGCCGTAGACGACAACGTTCCCGATATCCAGATTTGGGTGGTGCACTGACGAATTTCGGCGCTCCCCCGGAACCGATGTTGTCCATGAAGTTCCCGACCTCAGGGGTTTCCCGATCAAACGCGTGGGGACGTGGTGATCGCGGGAACTCCTGAGGAGCGGGGTGCGGGCGGCACAGGGAAGTTGGGCAGCGCTCAGCAAAAGGCAGCGCGGGCACGGTCCGCCAGAAGGTTGGCGGATGCCCCTACGAGAAAACCCGTCCTGCCTATTTTGGAATTTCTCTCTTCGTGCCGTGGATGAGGAGAGCGCCTTCGCGCTTGAACGCGGCGAGTTCGGCGGCGTCGCGAAACCAACGGCCCGTGTAAATCTCCGGCGCCGGCGAAGGATCCACGACGCGGCGGTGGGCAACGTCCGCGAATCCGGCGTCGCGGAAAAGCTGCGCCCATTCGTCTGCCGAGAGCAAATGGGTGGGGATTGAGAGCAGCTTGCCCCACTGCTGCGAGTAGAGATTATCGCGATAGTAGTTGATCAGAATCCAGGCGGAACCGCCTTCGGCGAGAACGCGAAAAATCTCGCGGATGCCTTTGGCCGGGTCGGGCCAGTAATAAGACGATTCGACGGAGATGGCTCGCTGGAAAAAATTCGATTCCCACGGAATTTCGTTTACTTCGCCGAGAATGAAAACCAGATTCCCGAAATCCACGCTGGCGCGGCGGGCGTGGCGGATCATCTCGTCGGAAATATCCATGCCCACGACGCGGCCTTCAGGGGCGCCTTTGGCCAAGATGCGCGAAAGCCAGCCGGCGCCGCAGCCAACGTCCAAGACATTATCGGCCGGCGCCATCTGCATCAGGCCGAGCACCGGCTGAGTGATGGGCCAGTGATCTTCCTCCATTCCTTCGCCGCGGCCGGCTTCGGCCCAGCGGTTGAATTCTTCTCGGAGCTGCTGCTGAGGTTTTACATCAGGCATGGAGATTCAGCTCCGGATTCATGTTTGCGCGGCTTCGTTGCTTCCGGTCACGCGGCCGCATCGACCATTATCCCAAACTAGTGAGAACTCTTTTGGCCTTGGTGCTAGGCCAGTGGCTCACCGGGAGCAGGCAAGGGAAACGGTGAATTGCTGAGGAGCAGCGGAAGCGTCGCCGGCTTCCATCTGATCCGCGAGAACGCGGAGGGCCAGGGCATAAACTTTTCGGACGGCTTCATCTTTAGTCTTGCCGTAGACCATAACGCCGGGAAGGCCGGGAATTTCGGCGATCCAGCGGCCATCTTCTTCGCGGTCCAGCTCAATTTTCCAAGTTTTTTGGGATGCAGGGGCCATTCTGGCAGACCGTCCGGATAATTCACAGTCTAACGGAGGCGGGAGTATTGTCAACAATCCTCATCGCGCCGACGGGTTACTCGTCAATTCGCATATCTCGCCATGGCCTAATTAGTGCACGTGATAATTCTTTTCGCCGGCTTCGATGCGCGCGTGCATCCGGTTTCCGGGCGGGGGAAGCGGGCACGTGGTGTAAGGATTGTAGGCACAGGGCGGATTGTAGGCCTCGTTGAAATCGAGGATCACGGTGCCGTCCTTCACCGCGTCCGTATCCAGAAATCGGGAGGCGGGATATGTTTCCTTCCCGCTGGTCAAATCACGGAACACGAATGTGAGTCCCCCGCCTTCTTCCGCTCCGGCTTCGAGGCGAAGCGCCTCGCCGCGCAGAGTGAAGAGCACATAGCCGGAGATGGGCAGCGCGATCGAATCGCCCGCGAGATTTTGAATCGGGACTTCCTTCGGCTTGTCGTAAGGGACATATCGCGCCGTCACTCGATAGGACTCGTCAACCGGGAACCAATTGAGGCCGAGAAAATTGCGGCGCAGGGGGCTTTCGGGGTCGCGCAGGCGGATAGCGAAGCGATCGCCGCTTTGATGCACCCAGAGAATGAGCCGGCCAAGGTGCATGCGCTCGGTGCGGGAATCGGGCGGAAGCTCGGCCATCTCGACTGGCTTGCCGTTCAATGTAGCCGCGACGCCGCCGTTCAGGTGCGCAATCGTTTTTCCGGCATGAAATTCAAAATATCCGGCTTCGGCAGGCGCGGCTCCTTCCGGGAGGACGATATCGTTCGTAGGATCCGACCCGAATTTGTTTTCACCTTCCTGCAGCCAGAAAAGTCCTGCGACGGAAAGCCAACCACGATCGGATTTCAAGTTGGCCTCATAGTCCGCGCGCCATTTCTCTACCGACGCTCTGTAGGCCGCATCTTCCGGCCGCGCGGAGATGGGGACCAGCGCGGCTGCGACTACACACAACACAAACTTCGAAATTGTTCGCTTGTGGGTTTTCATGCGCTGCGTTCCGAACTCACCCGATTGGATGCGGCTCGGAACCGGAAGATGCCTTCGCCGCCGACGCAACCGGCGGCTCTTCGACCTTGGAGAGAAGCTGGGCGAATTTTGCCTCGCGGTCTTTCTGATCGAAGCCCTGGTAGATTTCGGCGATCTGTGTGGCGTTCATGGAGCAGAATTTGGGGCCGCACATCGAGCAAAACTTGGCTTCCTTGTAGAAGTCGTCGGGCAAAGTTTCGTCGTGCATGGCGCGGGCGGTGTCCGGGTCGAGCGAAAGCTCGAACTGCTTGTTCCAATCGAACAGGAAGCGCGCATAGCTGAGAGCATCGTCGCGATCGCGGGCGCCGGGGCGATGGCGCGCGACGTCCGCAGCGTGCGCCGCAATTTTGTACGCGATGACGCCTTGCCGGACGTCATCGGCGTTCGGCAGGCCCAGATGCTCCTTGGGCGTGACGTAGCAAAGCATCGAGGCGCCGTGCCAGCCGATCATCGCCGCGCCGATGGCGCTGGTGATGTGGTCGTAGCCGGGAGCGATATCGGTGACCAGCGGGCCGAGCGTGTAGAACGGCGCTTCGTGGCACATCTCGACTTCCTTATCCACCTGGAGCTTGATTTGGTCCATGGGGATGTGGCCGGGGCCTTCGATCATCACTTGGACATCGTATTCCCAGGCTTTTTTCGTGAGCTCGCCGAGAATGCGCAGCTCGGCGAATTGCGCCTCATCGCTCGCATCGGCCAGGCAACCGGGGCGGAGGCCGTCACCGAGGGAGAAGCTCACGTCGTGCTTCTGAAAAATCTTGCAGATGGCATCGAAATTTTCGTAGAGGAAATTCTGCGCCTTGTGGAAGCTCATCCACTGGGCGAGCAGCGCGCCGCCGCGGCTGACGATTCCGGTGATGCGATTGCGCACGAGCGGCAGAAACTGGCGCAGCACGCCCGCGTGGATGGTCATGTAATCGACGCCCTGCTCGGCTTGCTCCTCGATTACTTCGAGCATGACATTGATATTCAAATCTTCGGCGCGGCGGACTCGGGAAATCGCTTCATAGATCGGAACCGTGCCGATCGGGACGGGCGAAGCGTCGATGATCGCTTTGCGGATCATGGGGATGTCGCCGCCGGTGGAGAGGTCCATGACGGTGTCCGAGCCGTAGTGGACGGCGCGATGGAGCTTTTCGAGCTCGTCGGAAACGTTGGAAGTGGTGGCGGAATTGCCGATGTTCGCGTTGATTTTGCACTTGAACGCGACGCCGATGGCCATCGGCTCGAGATTCCGGTGATGGATGTTCGCGGGAATGATGGCGCGGCCGCGCGCGACTTCCTCGCGCACGAGCTCGGGCGCCAATTTTTCGCGCCTGGCGACGTATTCCATTTCTTCGGTTGTGACGCCCTGGCGCGCGTAATGCATTTGAGAAAAGTTCCGCACGCCGCCATTCATTTCCCCCGCCCGCTTCTCGATCCACGCGTCTCGCAGACCCATTGGAATCCCCCGTAAACACCCAGAGCCGCTTCGCAGCCCACTTGAAACGCTTCATTATGGCACCGGCAGGCGGGTGCGGCAACCGGGACGTGGCTCGCACAGGGTGCGGGAAGAGGGTGGCGCCGTCCAAGCGCCAAGGATACATGCGTGAAATGTGTAACGAAACGGGGCGTCCGAGCACTATCGGGTGGAGGGGCAAAACCGGTGTACTCGAAAGGCTCGGGCCAATTGCGTTCCTTCTATTCTACATTTCTGCGCGTGATGCTGTGGGTTTTGCTGGGCGGGGCGGCGGGCGAGCTTGTGTACCGTGCCGCTGCGATCGATCACTAACCAGCCGCGGGGTTCGCCTGAACGTAATCATCTTGTTCAAATCGGTGTGTCAAAGAATGCTGAGGCGCACAGGCCCTTCGGCGTTGCTCAGGGTAAACAAGAGTGCCTGTGCCACTCGCTGCGGGCGGCCGGATTTTGTGTATACTTCCGCGCGTGCGTAAACCGCCTGCTTTCCTGCTTTGTGCTTCTGCTGTGACGCTGCTGCTGGCCATTCCGCCGGCGTCCCGATTCACCCATCTGTTTTCTCGAGCCGCGAGTGCCTCCGTGCAATCCACATCGAGCAAATTTGCTGCGCTCAGCAATCAATTCATGAAGGAGTCGCTCGCGCTATCGCCGACGAACGCCTCCCAGGCGGGCTATCACAAGCATCTCGATCCCAACACCGGGAAAACCATCGAGCTCGATGCGCAGCTCGACGACTTGAGCCTCGACGCGATGGCTACGCAGCGCGCCTTTTACGCCCGCTGGCGTGAGCGGTTTCGCGCCGAGACTCCGGTCGCTTCGCTCGACGCGCAGGATGCGGCCGATTGGCAGCTTCTCGACGACCAGATCGGTTTGCAACTGCTCGAATTCGACAAGATTCAGAGCTACCGGCACAATCCGACTGTCTCGGTCGAGCTGATCGGCAATGCGCTGTTCCTGCCATTGACGCAGAATTACGCGCCGCACGATGTGCGCGTGGGCCATACGCTGGCGCGCGTGCGCGAAGTGCCGCGGCTCGTCGGCCAGGTGAAGCAATACCTCAGCGACGCCGACCCCATCTTCGTGAAGACGGCCGTTGAGGAAAACGACGGCAACGTGGACCTGATCGAAACCACGATCGCGGGCGAAATCCCGGCGGGCTCGCCGCTGAAGGCTGAATACGACCGCGTGGCGCCGCCGGCGATCGCCGCGCTGAAGGATTTTTCCGCGTGGCTCACGGACGACCTCGGCAAGCGGCCGTCGAATCTTTCCTGGAGGCTGGGCAAGGAACTTTATGACCAGAAATTCCGGCTGGTGATGGAGACGGACATCAAGCCGGAGCAATTGCTCGCCGACGCCGAGCACGAATTGGAAGCGGTCCGCGCGGAGATGCTGGAACTCGCCGCGCCGATGCACCGCGCGATGTATCCGGATCACGGCGATCACGCTGATCTCACCGGGCGAGACCGCCAGAACCGCATCATCGGCGAAGTGCTCCAAAAAATCTCGGACGAGCATCCGCGGCGCGATCAATTGCAGCAGGCCATCGAAGCGGACCTCGAGGGAATCAAGCAGTTCATCCGCGAGAAGAAAATTGTTTCGCTCGGTTCGCGCGAGAATCTGAAAGTGATCTCGACGCCTCCGTTCATGCGCGGCAGTTATTCGGTGGCGGGCTTCCACAGCGCGCCGCCGCTCGAGCCGCAGGCCAGAGCCGAGTACTGGGTGACGCCCATCGATCCGAAGACGCCCGATGCGCAAGCGGAATCCAAGCTGCGCGAGTACAACAACTACACGCTGAAGTGGCTCTCGATTCATGAGGCGCTGCCGGGGCATTACGTCCAGGCCGAACATGCGAACAACATCCAGCCCGAGGACCGCAGGCTGCTGCGCGCGCTGAATGCGAACGGGGCGTACGTGGAAGGCTGGGCGGAGTACATCGCGCAAGTGATGATGGACGAAGGCTATTTGAACTACGACCCGAAATTTCGCATGGTGATGCGCAAGCTCCGGTTGCGGCTGCTGGGAAACACGATTCTTGACGTCCGCATGCAGACGATGGGAATGACGGACGAACAGGCGATGGAGCTCATGACGCAGCAAGGATTTCAGACGCAGGCGGAGGCCGAAGGAAAACTGCGCCGGGCGAAATTGAGCTCGACGCAACTGCCCACTTACTACGTCGGCTTGCGCGAGTGGTTCGCGTTCCGCAAGCGGTATCAGGAGGAGGCCGGCAAAAATTTCGATATGCTCAAGTTCCACGATCTGGTGCTCGATCAGGGCCCGCTCCCCGTTCCCGCGGTCGAAAAACTGGTCATGCATTGAAGTCGAGCACCGCGAGCGACAGATTCCTCCGTTGGATCATAAATCACAACAATTTCAAGCGTCGCGGCACGGTTGAACCCGCGCCCTGACGTTCGCTAGGGCTGCTTTGCCAACTCGAGTGCCCTCCGCATTGCATGGCTCACTGAGTCGTTGATTCTCTCACGGCGAGGCGCGCTTGGAGGTGACGGCATCGGCGGCGACTTCGGTGAGGAGCGATTTGAGTTTTTCGGGGTTGGTGACGGGCGCGTGGCAGGTGGTCTCGACGCAGACAAGGGCCTGCGGAGTTGCGGCATTCAAGTGAGGCAAGGTCTCGCGCAACGCCGGAGGGAGCGAGGCGGAGCCAATTTTTTCCGGCGTGACACGGAGGACGGCTTTTCCGAAACGATAAATTTCGTTTGCGGCTCGTTCGAGATCGGCGGCTTGGGGATCGCCGGCAGCGCCAAGCACGACGACCTGCAGGGTGTGGCGCGCGTGCAGCAATGCCGCCAGGCCGTACGTGGCAGCAAACAATCCTAACTGCGGGACCATCCCTGAAAATGCCTCGAGGTTTTTTTCCGCCCAATGGCGGTAAATCGCTTCACCGGTGAATCCATACAGACGGTCGAGCACGATGGCGGCGACGGAATTTGCGCTGGGCGTTGGCGAATCCTGAAGCGGCTTGCGGCGAACGTCGAGCCCGCCCAATGGGGCAGCGTCTTTGGCGCGGTCGAAGAATCCGCCGCCTTCGGCGTCGCCAAAGCGCTCGATGGCCATTTTCATGACGCGCTCGGCGGTGTCGAAATAGTTGGCGTCGAGCGTGGCTTCGTAGGCATCGAGCAAGGCGCTTGAGACGAACACGTGGTCATCGAGCGTCCCTGGCAGGCGAGGCCCGCCGGCGCGATGCAGGAGCCCAGCCTCCTCGTCCCACGCCTCGGTGAGGATGCGATTGAGAGTCTTGAGCGCAAAGGTGCCGCAATCCTTGCGATCGAGCACGCGCGCCGCTTCGATATAGGCGGAAATAAACATTCCGTTCCAGCCGGTGTAAAGCGTGGTATCGACCGCGGGTGTGGGACAGCGCTCGCGGCGCGCGGCAAGCAGCTTTCCTCTTGCGCGGGCGATCAGAATTCGCGCGCTGGCTTCGTCCATCCCGAGCTTGCGGGCAAGCTGCTCCGTGGTGGCGGCAATCCAGAGAACATTTTTTTCCGGATTGTGGTGCATTTCGCCGCGCGGGCCCACGTCGTAGTAGATCTCGACCGCACGCGATTCTTCGGGAGAAAGGACGGCGCGAGCCTCCGCGAGCGTCCAAGTGAAATAGTCACCGTCGTCTTCCAGCGTCTGGTCCGCGTCCTGGCTTGCGAAAAATCCACCGCGCTCAGGATCGGAAAGCACTTCGCCGACCCAGGAGATAATCCCCTCGGCGATTTCGCGGAAGAAGAAATTTCCGGTCACCTGAAAGCCGTGCAGGTAATTCCGGAGCAGTTCGGAATTGTCGTAGGTCATCTTTTCGAAGTGCGGGACGCACCAGCGCTCGTCGACCGAATAGCGGTGAAAGCCGCCGCCGAGTTGGTCATACACGCCGCCGAGGGCCATGCCTTCGAGCGTGCGTTCGACGACGTGCAGCAATGAAGAGGCGCGCGACGATTGGTAGCGCTCGAGAATCAAATCGACGGCGCTGGCGTGCGGGAATTTCGGCGCATTGCCGAAGCCGCCGTGCCGGTCGTCGAAAAGGCGCAGAGCGGAATCGAGCACGGAGTCCACGATTCGCGCGTCGAATTTTCCACGAGCGCCGGGAAAGGACTCCGCCTTCGCTACCGCATCCGCCAGCGCCAGCGCCGAGCTATCCACTTCGGCGCGGCGATTTCGGAAGGCCTCGGAAACTCCCAGCAGAATGCGTTTGAAGCCGGGGCGGCCCATGGCGTCTTCCGGCGGAAAATACGTGCCGCCGAAAAATGGTTTTCCGTCCGGGGTGAGAAATGCAGTGAGCGGCCAACCGCCTTGCCCTGAAATCGCGCTGATGGCCGATTGATAGCGCGAATCGACATCTGGGCGCTCATCGCGGTCGACTTTCACGGGAATGAAAAGCCGGTTGATCATCCCCGCGATCTCGGGATTCTCGTAGCTCTCGCGGTCGATCACGTGGCACCAGTGGCACCACACCGCGCCGATATCGAGAAGAATCGGCTTCTCCTCCGCGCGGGCTTTTTCGAACGCTTCCTCGCCCCATTCGTGCCAGTCAACGGGCTGGTGCGCGGCCGAGCGCAGATAGGGGCTCGCGGAATTCTTCAGGCGATTTTCGGCGGCTTCCGACACGAGCGTTCCCGAAGCAGCGTCGCATGAGGCAGTCGGGATTGCAAATCCAAGTTGAGCCGTTACTCGGTGGCTGCTGGCTGCGATTGTTCGAGCCCGGCTTGGCGAAGCGTCAGCCAGTCCGTCTCGGCGCGGTCCCATCCCTGAATCAAAAAGCCCTGCGATTCGAAAAATTCGCGGAGCTGCGGGCGCGTCCAACCGACAATTTTTTCAAGAATGGGCACGAGCGTGGCGAGCGCATTGGAGCCCAGAACCGTGCGCTTGGCGATCTGGACCACATGGCGCGTTTCCGAAACGGCGATCGTGAATCCGTCGCCCACGTTGACGTGCAGCATCACGTGAATATCGGAGCTGCCGTCGCCCACATAGATGACGTGGTCGCGGCCGATCTGCAAATCGGCCTGCAATTGATCGAGCACCACCACTTTGCCGTAGCCGGCCGTGGCGCGCGTGATCGTGTCGATTTCACCCGAAGCGTGATAGCGAAACTCGGTGCCGAAAATGTGGTCCGGCGGAACGATTCCTTCGAGCGCCGAATGGATCACTTCCGCAGGCGCCGCCGAGAGAATATAGAAATCGAAGTGGTAGCCGGGAATGCCGCGATCGAGAATGCGATAGAGCTGCTCGATATTCTCCTTCAGCCGGATGAGTTTCCCCGCTTTGTAAAGATGCTCCTTGTGGACCCGCGAGTGGAATTCGGGATCGTGCAGCAGCAAGTAAGCCAATTCAGCCCCCTGCTGGACAAGATTGAGCTTCGCCATTCCCGAGGCTTTGCGGCGGAATTCTTCGGGTGGAATTCCGACCAATTCGCTCAAGACGTAGCCGGTATCGTTGAACGTGAGCGTCTGATCGAAATCGCTCGCAAATAAATAACGTTTGATGAGTTTCTCAGCCATTCATTTCTCCTGCGAAAAATACTCGTGATTGCAGCCGGGTGATTTTTACTCGCTTACAACATTAGATGCGCGAGCGACCGCGGAGGACATTAAAAGTTGTGACGCGTGCGATTACATTTCCGCCACACACCATTCATCACGGTGGAACAAGCCGGATGAGGGTCGCGGCTATAATAAGAGAGGACCATGCCCGGATTTCTCTCCAATTTGCTGCGAATGCTGAGCCAGCCGGAGGGCGCGGACATGCGTTTCTTGTGCCGCCATTTGCTCTCCGAGCGCGGCGAAGCTTCGCAAACGGTACTCGCGCAGCAGATCATCACGAATTACAACGCGATGGACGCGAAGCAGCGGCACAGATTTCTCGAGATGCTTTCGCGCGACTTTTCGCCCGACCCGGCCGAAATCAATCGTGCCGCTGAACACTACCGCCAGAAAGCAACGCCCGAGAATCTCGAGGCCCTCTTCGAGGCGGTCGAGTCGCCGCGCCAGGAGCTGCTTCGCCGGATCAATACGGCGGCGCGGGGGACGGAAACCCTCGTCGCGATGCGGAAAGACATTCTCGACAAATCATCGGAGGACGGCAAATTCGCGGGGCTCGATGCGGACTTAAAGCATTTGTTCAAATCGTGGTTCAACCGCGGATTTTTGCGGCTGGAACGCATCAGCTGGCAGACATCGGCGCTGATGCTGGAAAAACTGATCCGCTACGAATCGGTGCACGAAATCAACGGCTGGCCCGACTTGCGGCGGCGGCTCGAATCGGACCGCCGATGTTTCGCGTTTTTTCATCCGGCGCTCAGCGACGAGCCGATTATCTTCGTGAAAGTGGCGCTCACCAACGGGCTCAGCGGAAACCTGGAACCGCTGCTGGATATCCACGCGCCCGTTCTGGCGGCGAAAGACGCGGATACCGCCGTCTTCTACTCGATCAACAATTGTCTGCAAGGATTACGAGGCGTCCCTTTCGGACATTTCTTGATCAAGCAGGTGGTGGCCGAGCTGGCGGCCGAGCTGCCGAATATCAAGACGTACGGCACGCTTTCGCCGCTGCCTCGATTCGCGCGGGCCTTGCGCGACCACGACAACCCCGAAGGCTTTACCCGCGAGCGCCTGCAGCATCTGCTGGGAGATTTTTCCCGGGAACTTTGCAGCGCCACGCGGCGGCGCGATCCTGTCGAGGCATTCTTCCATTTGCTGGAACATCCGCTGCCTCATCGAGCCGTTCTTGCGGCTCCACTCGAGCGCCTGGCCCTGGCCTATCTCACCCGGGCGCATCTCAAAGGGCGGCTGTACGACCCAGTGGCGATCTTTCACCTTTCCAACGGAGCGCGGCTCGAGCGAATCAACGCTTTCGGGAATTTGCGGCCGTACGGGATGGAAGCTTCTTTCGGTGTCACCGCGAATTACCGCTACCTGCCCGCGGAGCTCGAAGAAAATCACGAGCGCTTCATCCGCAAAGGGCAGATCCGAGTGTCCCCGGACTTGTTCAAGGAACACAAGAAAGTCGCAACCGCCTGGGGCGCGCCGCGATAGCAAACGCGCGCAAACCGCTCGAAGCCAATCAAGATCAATCGAGCGCCGCTACTGGATTGGATTGCGGTAATCGGAATCGCGCGGGTCGATGGGCTTCCGGCCGGCGAATCCTTCATCCTGGCGGTGATAGAAGCGAATGCGGTCTTCGCCCAGCCGCCAGCAGAGGTAAACGTCTTCGTCGTTGATGCGGGATGGAAAATCGAGCAGGCCGATGTCCAGATCCTTCACCAGGCACCCGGTGGAATGGATGCGTTCGAGCGCGGACCGCACGGCCTCTTCCATGCGGTTGCGTTCGATGCGCGCCTTCGCGGCCTTTTCGTAGGAAACCATCAGCCCGCCGGAGCGCTGGATGCGTTCCGCGATGGCGGCGAGCTGCTGTTCGAATTCAGCCAATTTACGGCGCGTTTCCATGGCCTCGATCAGGATCGGCTCGACCTGCGCTCGCAAGCGCTCGGCTTCCGCCAGCGAAAAATATTTGGATTCCTCTTCAGCCATTTTCGATTGGCGGCCGGTGTGCCGGCGGCTCAGCCGCCGATGAACACCATGGTGCGCGAGGGCGGGTGAAAATCCGGCTCGTTGATGCGGTGCCCCTTTTCCTTTTCCTCGACGACCGCGCGAATTTCCCCGGCAATTTCCGCGTCGCTCGCGCCGCCCCGCAGGAGGAATTTTAAATCATGATCGTCCTTGCTGAAAAGGCAGGTGCGGAGCTTTCCGTCGGCCGTCAGCCGGATGCGCGAGCAGTGGCCGCAAAAGGGCTGCGTGACGGGCGCGATCAGGCCGATTTCGCCGCGGCCGTCTTCAAATTTATATTTGCGCGCGGTCTCGCTGCGTTCGTGTGGAACGGGCACGAGCGGCCAGCGCGCCGAAATGCGGCGATGCACTTCGGCGGCCGGCACCATCAGGTCGCGCCTCCAGGCGCGATCGGCGTCGAGCGGCATGAACTCGATGAAGCGCATAATCAAGTCGCGCTCGCGGGCAAATGCGGCGAAGGCTTCTACTTCATCGTCATTGAGGCCGCGGACGAGCACGGCGTTCACTTTCACCGGCCGCAATTGGGAAGAGTGCGCCGCATCGATTCCTGCCATGACGTCGTCGAACGTCGTGGTGCGTGTGACGCGCTCGAATTTGGCGCGGTCGAGCGAATCGAGGCTGATATTGATGCGGTCGAGGCCCGCGGCGATCAGGCCCTTGCAGCGATCGGCGAGGAGATAGCCATTCGTGGTCATCGAGAGATCGTGGACGCCCAGGGCCTTAAGGCGGGCGATGAAATTCTCGACTCCGGGACGCACGAGCGGCTCGCCGCCTGTGACCCGGACTTTCCGGATGCCCATGCCCACCAGAATGCGCACCAGCCGCTCGAACTCGTCCCATTCAAGCAGCTCGGCGTGCGGCATGTGGTTGTCGGGGTCGGCGGAGCGGCAATAGACGCAGCGAAAATTGCAGCGGTCAGTGACGGAGACCCTGAGGTCGGTTATCTGGCGGCCGAATTTGTCGAGGAGAGGTATCAACAAAAAACCCAAGTCCGCGATTGGACTTGGGCGAGGAATCTGGCGGGATTTGCCCGGCGCCAGACCTTCTCCTTTCCAAACGCGGGTTCTCCGAAAAAGTCCCGCGAGGGAGGACGAGGCGTTTCCACCCGGTCCCTTATCCCGGCAAGCCGGGAAGCGCCCCCGGGCCATGGGATGTCTCTCCGTTAGGCTCCGGGGATCGGAGAAATCAAGGTGATTGTACGCTGAGCGGCGTTGGCTTGCAATCAGCCGCCGAATTGCGGTGGCAGCCGCAGGAGCGGCGGGCTTTCGTTGTTCTGCAAAATGAATATGATAAAGTTGCGGGCCGATGCGGATCTTCGTTCTGGGCGCCGGCGGGACCGGCTCCTTGCTGGCACAACTCCTCGAGCGCCAGGGACATGTGGTGTGGTGCGGCGACCGGGATGTGGAGCGGGCGCGGCGGTTCCTGGGGAAAAAAAGCAAGCTCGAAGTCAAAGAGGCGAACGCGCGGAACCTGTGGTCGATCGTGCGGGCGGGGCGCGGCGCAAACCTGATCATCAACGCTTCGCCGGCTGTGTACAACGAAGTGATTCTCCGCGCGGCGCTGCGATTGCGCGCCCATTACCTCGACTTGAATGCCCACCTCAGGCGCAATCCCTTCCGGCCCGAACAATTCCGATTTCATAAGCGATTCGCTGCCAAGAACCGCGTGGCTTTGATTTGCACGGGCGCGGCGCCGGGGCTCACCAACTTGCTGGCCAAGCGCGGAGCGGAACTGCTCGATACGGTCGACTCGATTCACGTCCGGCTCTATGAGAGCACCGAGAGCAAGGACCCGATTTCGACGTGGTCGGCGGACGTGGCGTTTGAATCGGCGGTTTCGCGCCCGCGCATTTTTCGCCACGGGAAGTTCCTGCTGGCCAAGCGCTTCGCCGAACGCGAAAAATTCCGCTTTCCGCCGCCGCTGGGAGAAACGCCGGTTTACCTGGCCGCGCAGGACGAAGTCTGCATGCTGCCCTACGACACGCAGGTGCGAGATATGGACGCGAAAATCGGAGGCAATGATTTCGAGCGGCTGCGGCGGTGGTATCGCCAGGGGCGGCTGAACCGGTCGCAGGGATTGGTGCGGAAGAGATTTCCGCGGACGCCCACGCCGCGCCACGTGGCGGCCTTGATCCGGCGCGGAATTCTAGAGAACGCGAGGTTTGCCGCGGCGGTGGTGGTGCGCGGCTCGAAGGACGGCCAGCCGCTGGTGGTGCGCTGGGATGCGAGCTTCCCCACGCTTTACCAGATTCGCCAGCGCGGAATGATGGCTACGCCGATTTCTTACGCCACGGCGCACCTGGCGGCGCTCTTCGTCAAACATTTTCCGCGTGAATCGGCGGGCGTGGTCGGTCCGGAGATGCTCTCGCCGGAAGCGCGGCGCGCGATTCTCACCGAAGCCAAAGCCCGCGATATCCGCATTACTCTGAAAATCACGCGGCTGAAGAAGCGTTCCGAGGACGAATTCTGAGGTGAAGCCAAGGCCGGCGCGGCTTATTGAGGCTCCACGAGCGGCTTGAGCAGGCCGAAGTCGGTCAAGCCGTTGGCGACGAACTGCACCGCCAGCGCGACGAGCAGCAAGCCCATGAGCCGCGTCATGATGCGGATGCCGGTTTCTCCCAGGTAACGCCGCACGCGGTCTGCCCCGGCCAGCACCAGGTAGGAAGCGTAGGACGTCAAAAGAATCGTCCCATACACCACGGCGTGCTGCCATGCGCTGTGCGATTCGCCCACCAGCACCATCACCGTCGAAATCGCGCCCGGGCCCGCGAGCATCGGCATGCCAAGCGGAATAATGCTCGCATCGGCTTTTTCGGCGCCTTCCTGTTCCTCCTCCGGCGTAGCTTTCGTCGCGGACCGGCGCGCCTGAAGCATATCGAGGCCGATCTGGAGCAGGATGATTCCGCCGGCGATTTTGAACGCTGGAAGCGTGATGCCGAACATTTTGAAAATCAGGCTCCCGGCAATCGCGAAGACGGAAAGCAAGATTGCGCAGGTCCAAGCCGAACGCCGGGCCATTCGCCGCCGCTCGGGCTCGGGAGAATCAGCCGTCATCGAGAGAAAAAGGGGAATCACGGCGAACGGGTCCACCAGAAAGAAGACGGACGTCACCGCCAGGAGCACAAATTCGAGAATTGCGGTGACATTGTGGCCCATCAGGAATTCTCGCGCGCGAGCGAACCGCGCCGGGCCAAGTTAACACTTTCAACTGAGGCTGGGTAGCGGAATGCCGTGCAGTGGAAGCTCCGCAGGCTGCTCAGTTGCCCGGCCCGGATTCGGCGCGCAGGCTCGTGAGCTTCGCAATTTTCACCTGGAGATCTTCGGCTTTGAAAATCGGCTGCGAGCAAGTCCGATCGGTGCAGATGAACGCGGCCGCCGCTTTCAGCACGGGATACTGCACATCGGGATTCGGGAGCCGGCCTTCGCGCGGATCCCACCATTCCAGGCGCTTATAGGTCGAGGGATAGCGCAACGCGGCTTCAAACAGCGCGCGTGCCGCAGGGTCGTCTTTTTGGCCGACGACTGTGAGGTGCAGCGGCGGATGCGTGACTTCGAGGTCCGCCAGCAGCACGCTGGCAGCGGGCAGGCGCCGCGCGATGGGCGGAGCCGCGAGGTATCGCATCGCGGATTCAGCCATCTGCCGGTAGGCGGCGTTCGCGGTGGAATAGAAGAGCAAGTTCGACACGCGCGCGAGCGAGACATTCTCATCGCGCTGCGGGTGCGGCTTGTACGCATGATCCGTGGGCACCCTCGAAGTGATGAATCCGGCTCCATCGGGGTTCGAGAAATTCTCCCTGATGTAGTGGAGTGATGATTCGGTGCGACGGAGCCAGGCGCGATCGCCGGTCGCCCCGTAGAGTGCGAGGAATGCGCGCGCCATCGCCAGTGAGTCGCCCAGGTAGGGGCCGGCGGCATCCTTCGAGTCATGCCGGAATCCGCCGCCTGGAAGAGCGCGATTCTGAATCACCCAGTTGGTAGCGCGAACAGCTTGGTCAAGATACTTCTTTTCGCCCGTCGCGCTGTAGAGAGCAACGAGCGCGGTCGCGGCCCAGCCGTTTTCGCGCGCGTAAATGTGCCTATCCACGCGCGGAATTCCCTGCCGGCGCCGGCCGGCGTCGTCCATACGAAAATATTCGGCGCTGTGCTCGCCCTCCACGAGGTCCGCATCCTGGCTCGTGTAGAATGCGCCGCCAGGGCTGAGCAAAAAGCTCGTGAGAAATTTGTGGATGGAAAGCGCCGCATTCAAGTCCGCGGGATCGTGCCAGAGCGCGTAAGCCTGAGAATAGATGCGCAGATTCTCGGCTTGCATGGACATGATTTTTTCGAAGTGCGGCTCGGTCCAAACACCGCCGACCGAATACTGATAGACGCCGCCCCACGCCGGATCGAGCAAGTTCATTTCGCCTTGAAGCGTCTGGCGAGCCTTGCGCGCTGCTTCGGCGTCGCCGCGCGCGGCGAGATCCATCGAGTATTCCACCGAGTCCCAATCCAGGAACTTCTGGTCGAAGCCCCAGCCGCCCTGTTTCGTGTCGTACCCCGCGAGGTAAGTCTTCTGGAGCTCCGCACGAAGCTCCGCGGAAAGAAGCGGGCTCGCGCCGAATTGCAGCGGAGCTTCCGGTTGCACCGAAGGGCCCGGAGTCGGATCGTCAATAATCGCCTGAAGGATGCTGGCAAATTCTTCCGGGGGAAGATATCCCTGCCGCTTGATGATTTCGTGGCCTTCGGAATCGAAAACCACGGTCGCAGGCCAGCCGTAGTCCTCGTATCGATTCGAGAGGTCCGGGCGCGCGTCCTCGTCGGCGCGGACAGTCAAATATTTTGCGCGCAGCAGCGCTACAACTTTCGGGTCCTTGTACGTGGTTTCGGCCATTACGTGGCACCAATGGCACCAGACGGCTTCCAGGTCGAGCAAGACGAAGCGATGCTGCTGCCTGGCCTGCGCGAACACGGAGTCCGACCACGGCAGCCAGGCCAGTTTTTCCGATTCTGCCGGCTGGCTCTGCGCCCATGCGCCGCCGGCAATGAGAAGTGATGCGATCAAAAGCAGGCTGATTTTTTTCAAAGAGCGCTCCCGGCAAGTAGTACGAATTCTAGCGCTCTTTGGATTTGTTCTGCGCGAGATTGCGGGGAGCGATGGCTTATTCGGAGCGCAGCGCCTCCACCGGATCCACTGTCGCGGCGCGTCGCGACGGCAAGTAGCTCGCCAGGTAAGCCGCAAGCAGCACGCTGCCGGCGACGGCGAGGTAGGTGATCGGATCCATGGGGCTCACGCGGAAAAGCAGCGACGCCATGAAGCGCATCAGGGCAAACGCTGCCGCGAGGCCGCAGATACTCCCCATGATTGCCAGGACCATTCCATGGCGCACAAACATCCCCGTGAGTTCCTTTTGCTGCGCTCCCAGCGCCATGCGAATGCCGATCTCGCGCCTCCGCTGCGAGACGGAATAGGCGATGACGCCGTAAATCCCCACCACGCCCAGAAGCAGCGCCATGCCGCCCGCCACGCCGAGCATCACCAGCGTGAAGGAAGTCCGCGCCATCGATTTCGTGTAGAAATAATCCACGGTGTGAACGTCGGCGAGCGGAAGATTGGCGTTCACGGACCACACCGCCTGCCGCACTTCGTTCATGAACGCTTCCGATCCGGAGCGCGGGCTGCGGATGGCGTAAGCGACGTCGCGGCGCACCCTGGTCTTTTCGCCTTCGAAGCTGTCTATTTTCAGCGGCCAGTAAACCGAGCTCGGCGGGTCCTGGTTCACGCCGTCGTCGTACACGTTCGCCGCCACGCCGATAATTTCTTTCCACGTGTCGGTATTCCCCACGCGGATTCTTTTGCCGATGGCGTTTGACGGCGTGTGCCACCATTCACGGGCAAAATTTTCGGAAACGAGTGCGACAGAATTATTTTGATAGATATCGGACCAGGTGACCTCGCGGCCGGCCAAAAGCGGCGTCCCGATCAAATTCAGGTAGCCGGGCGAGACGAACTTGAACACCCGAAGCGGCGGAAGTTCGCTCTCTTTGTACACGCGGTCTTCGGCGAAGATGGGGTCCATATTGTGAAATCCGTCCATCGGAATCGAGGTCGTGATTCCCGCTGATGCCACTCCCGGGATTTCCTGAATTTTCCGCAGGATCGCTTCTTCCAGGCGAGTGACCTGTTCGCGTTCATCGTCTTTCACAATGGACTCCGGGATGGAGATTCGGAAAGTCTGCACTCCGGCCGGGTCGCGGAATCCGGGATTGACATGCAGCAAAGCGCGAAACGTCCGGATCATCAGCCCCGAGCAAATCAGCAGCACAAGCGCCAGCGCCACCTGCACCACCACCAGCACGCTGCGCGCGCGGTGCTGCTCTCGGCTCTGGCTCAGCGCGCGGCCTCCCTCGCGCAGGCCGGTGTTCAGGTGAGTTCCGGCGTACTTGAAAATCGGGACGGTGGCGCACAGCAAGCTCGCGAACAGCGCCACGCCCAGCGTGAAAAGCAGGACGGGCACATCAATCCCGATTTCGTGCAGGCGAGGCAAGCTGGTCGGGGCCATGGCAATCAGCACGCGCAGCGCGCCCCACGCGATCCCCAGTCCCAGCACGCTGCCTAGAATGCCGAGCACAATGCTTTCGAGCAGCAAGTCCTTGGCGATTCTCCACCAGCCTGCTCCCAGAGCCGCGCGCACCGCCAGCTCCTGCCGGCGCCCTTCGACGCGCACCAGCAGCAAATTGGCCACGTTGGCGCAAGCGATCAGCAGCACCATGCCGATCGAGCCCATCAGGATCCACAAACTCAAAGCCACATCGCCGATGACGTCCTGCTTGAGCGGCCGCAGACTGGGAGAGATGTGCGCCTCCTCGAACAATTTCAGGCTGAATCCTTCGGGCGGAGGAAAGCTCCGAAGAACCACAGGAAGGAGCTGCGCCACGTCGGCCGAAGCTTGGCCGAGCGTGACTCCAGGTTTCAGCCGCGCCACGCCGCGCCAACTGTAATTTCCGAGCTTCATCTTCGCGCGGTCGAAGCGGAAGGGAACGAGCAGCGCGGGCTCTTCTTCGTCGAGAAATTGAAAATTCTGCGGCAGGACTCCGATGATTTCGCGCGGCTTGCCGTCCACGAGGATGGATCGGCCGACGGCCGAGGGATCGCCGCCGAATTTGCGGCGCCAGTAGCCATAGGAAATCATCGCGGTTTCGGGCGAATCAGGAGAATCATCTTTCGGCGTGAACACGCGCCCCCATGTGGGGTGCACTCCGAGAATCGGCAGCGTGCCGTCGGTCACGTCAAGGGCGCGCACTTGCTCCGGTTCGGCGAGCCCCGTGACGCTGGCCGAGTCCGTCGCAAACAGCCCGATATCCTGAAAGGAATGGCCTTGCTCGCGCAGGATGAAGTAGGTGGAAGGAGAAAGCGACAGGTCTTTGATGTTGATGCCCGGCGCAGTGAGCCACACGCCGGCCAGCTCTTCCGGATGACGATACGGCAGCGGCTTCAGCAGCACTCCTTCGAGGACGCTGAAGATCACCGTGTTGGCGCCCACGCCTGCCGCCAGCGTGATCAGCGTGACGATCGTGAAAAGCGGCGCGCGGCCCAGCCTGCGGAAGATTTGCTGGAGCTCATCGCCGAATTCGGACATTGGATCACTCTCCCGCGCGAACCGTTTTCGCAATCGTGCCTTGCAGGTTGAAGCCGCTCACCCATGAATACGTTGCCTGCGCCGGAAATGTTCCAGGGATACGTAAGGCATATCTGCGGGGGAGGGAGGTGTCTGTGCGCGGCTCGCGGAACACTCGATTCAGATCAGCAGGCCAATGCGCCGGTATTCCTCGAACCGATCCGGGTGCATGAAGAAGCGGTTGTAGGTTTCCGCCGGGCTGCTCGCCAATTTCAGCCGCCGGGCTTCTCGAGCCGCATGCGAATAGCCCAGATTCAGAAGGATTTCGCAGACTTGAGGGGTCGTATGCTCGCGTTCGGCCAGGACCAAGGGCTTCCGCGCCGCAAGAAATTTGCGCGCGCCCAGCAGGATCGGCCCCTCGAAATTTTCCGCGTCGATTTTCAGCGCCACGATTCGCTCCGCATTCATGGGAGAGCCCGCGCTCGCCAGGAAATCATCGAGCCGCGTCACCAGGGCCTTGAACTCGTGCAGCCGGAACGATTGGAAGCCGCTTTGCGCGAGGTAATTCTTGAAATAGTCCGTGACGAGGCCGCACAGCCAATCCAGCTCCGGATTTTTGCAAGCGGTCGCAAGCGCTCCGAGGGCAAGGCCGTTGATCACCGGAACAGCGAAGTCGAGCGTCCCATCGGAATCGCCCAGCGCCACCAGCGCATATTCGAAACGGCCCGGGCGGAGTTCGGCCACTTGCTTGAGGCAATCGGCGAGGCCCGAGTTCGGCTCGAATGTGAATATCTTCGCTGCGGTGCCGCTGGCCCACATCGACGCCGCCGAGTAACCCGAATTCCCGCCGATATCGAGAATCACGCTCTCGGGATCCTGGAAGGCGCTGAACACGAGGTAATCCTCGTCATGGACAGTCGGCTCGTTCAGTGCCTGCGTGGTCCATTCCGGCTTCGAGTCCAGTTGGGGAACGTATCCCGCCGGAGTCACGACGTCGGGCGAACGATCCCCGCGCTCAAAGTATCGCTCCAAGACGCGCCGAACTTCTTTCTCGACCTCGGCAAAGTCCGGGGGCGTCTGAGGGATCTCTTTGGCCGTAGGTTCGCACAGCGCAAGCAGGGCCGCCACGTGCGCGCGCTCAGGTCCGGCGGATTCAGCGAGCGCATGGCGCAAAAGGGGTGCCGCCGCGGTAAGCTTGCCCTCGCAGAAGAGCGAAACTCCCAGATTCAGCATCGCTTCGCCGTTCCACGGGTCCATTTCCAGCGCCCGCCGGAAAGCCTTTTGCGCCAAGCCGGTATAGATTACGCCCCAATCGTTCCAAAGCTCGCTGGTCTCTCCCTTGGCGATCGCTTCGGCCACCGCTTGAGCGGCCTCCACCAGCCGCCCCTGCGCATACAAACTCTCAATGACCGATTCGGGCGGATTGTTGTTCACGGCGGGGTTGGCGGCACTTCAGAGGCCACGGCAGCTTCGCCATCATGAGAGCGTCCTAATCTATGGGCGATTTTGCGCCCGCGCGCCGATAGTAGGTCAGTTTCCGGCTAGCGCGATAATCAGGACCTAACTTTCTCTGAGCCATCTTTATGGCCACTTTTCGTTCTGTTCGATTAGGGCTTCGTCTCAGAAATCTTGACACCGTCGGGCCTTGCAAAGAGTTTGGAATCAAATGGAAGTTCGTCGTAGGCGGTATAAACGAATACCTCGCCTTTTCCGCCGACGGCCCTGGCGACGGCCAATGGGCGCTCGTTTGGAGCACCAACGGTGAGCATCAAGAATCGCGTGCTGCCTACCTCAATAACGTACTGAGTCGTTTTCTTGCCACCTTCTTCCGGTCCAGGCTGACCGGGAGCAGCCATCTGCTTGAAGAAAATGAGTTCTTTTCCGAATTGGAGATTCTGGTAGAGCATTGCAGCTTCATCTTTTGAATCCACCTGGGTGAAAAGAGGCAGCTTGCAGTTGAAGGTAGGACCTGGGTCAACTACGTGCCGTGCCGATTTGTCATATAAATTGATCATCCAAGCGTCGGGTTCATTTACGATGAGCAATCCATGGATTTTGCTTTGGCCATCTTCTGCTTCTTCCACTCGGCAATACTTGTCAGCGGCTCTGTAGATAACCTTCGGCTGGGCCAAAAAGCTGCCCGCTTTGACATCGGGGCCTTCAAGATGAACCTCAATTTTGGTCATAGTTTTAGGCGCGTCATCGGCAGCAAATGTGATGATAGCGAGTATCAGCGGAATAAAAAGGCGGCGCATGGTGGGTGGAGTGTACCACTTTATGTAAGCCATTCTGTTGCACCTGGTAAGTCGGATTACCGGAAACTGGCCGATCACCCACGCGCCCATCTCTTGCCTCCATTCGTCGCTGCTGCTACACTATCGCGGCAAGAGCTAGACCGCTGCTCCTGCCATACTTCCTGAAAAAGGTTCATCCATGTCCGGACACTCAAAATGGGCCACGATTAAGCATAAGAAGGCTGCAACCGACGCCAAGCGCGGCAAAGCTTTCACCAAGATTATCCGTGAGTTGACGATCGCCGCGCGCGTGGGCGGCGGCGACCCCAACACCAACCCGCGCCTCCGCACCGCCATCACCGCGGCCAAAAACGAAAACATGCCCAACGACAATATCGAGCGCGCCATTCAGCGCGGCACCGGCCAGCTTGAAGGCGAGCAGCTCGAAGAAGTGATGTTCGAAGGATACGGCCCCGGCGGCGTGGGAATGCTCGTCCAGGTGGTGACGGGCAACCGCAACCGCATCGTCAGCGAAATTCGGCATCTCATGTCGAAAAACGGCGGCAACCTGGCCGAAACGGGCGCCGTCGGATGGATGTTCCACCGCAAGGGCGATATCGTCGTGCCCAAGGAAGCCGCGGACGAAGAGAAAATGATGAGCATCGTGCTCGACGCCGGCGCCGAGGATTTGCGCGACGACGGCTCCGCCTGGGAAGTGACCACTCCGCCCGAAGCCATGGAGAAAGTGCGCGACGCGCTCGGGGCCGCGGGCGTCAAGCCGGCCTCCGCCGAAGTCGCCTGGATGCCGCAGAACTACGTGAAGCTCACCGGGCCTCAAGCGCAGCAGATGTTGCGGCTGATGGAATCGCTCGAAGACCACGACGACGTCCAGCACGTCTACGCCAATTTCGATATCGACGAGAAAGAAATCCACGCCGCCGTCGCAAGCTGACTTTGTGGAACAGCCACTCCTGTTTACCCTGCCAGCCCCCCGGAGCCTTGGCGTAGGCGGGAGCGTAGCCGAAGGGGCTGTTCACG
>DASPSD010000080.1:0-2390 GCA_035624115.1 Candidatus Sulfotelmatobacter sp.
TGCGGCGCGGCATGACCAGCCACTGCAGCACAGAACTCACGATGCTCAGCAGGATGGCGCCGACAAACGCCGCGAAGAAGTTTCGCACGTAAAATCCTCGCACCAGCGCCGCCGCCAATTCCAGCATGAGCGCGTTGATCACAAACCAGAACAGGCCGAGCGTCACGATGGTCAGCGGAAAGGTGATGATCTTGAGCAGCAAGCCAATGGTGGCGTTGATCAGTCCGATGACCAAGGCCGCAATCAAGGCCGCCGCCGGGCCGCTTACACTTATGCCCGGCACTACGTGGGCGACAATCCACACCGCCAGAGCGCTTAGAATCCAATGCAGCAGAAGACGCATGGGACCTCCTCAGAGCATCAAAGAGTGACTGGATACTATACATCGTGAAACCGGTTCCGAAAACAAATGCCGCGCGCCTGCTCGACCGGATGGGAATCCATTACGAGCTGCGCGAGTACGAAGTGGATCCCAACGACCTGGCCGCGGAAACGGTTGCCGCCAAAATCGGTTTGCCGCCGGAGCAGGTTTTCAAGACACTGGTGGCGCGTCCCTCTCATGCGAGCGGCCAGAACGGCGTCGTGTTGGCGGTCATTCCCGGAGACCAGGAACTCGACTTGAAAGCCCTGGCCGCGGCCGCCGGCGAAAAGAAGATGGATCTCGTCCCGGTGAAGGAGTTGCAGGCGCTTACCGGCTACATTCGCGGCGGAGTAACCGCGCTCGCAGCCAAACGCGACTTCCCGGTGTTCGTGGACGAGACCATCGAATTGTTCGACGTCGTGTCCATTTCGGCGGGCGTTCGCGGCCTGCAGATCCTGATCGCGCCCGCCGACTATCTGCGCGCAACCAACGGAACGATCGCGGCGCTCGCCGAACCTAAAAAGAACATCCAGTGAGTGAATCCTGCGCTAGCCCTGTGATCCTACGCGTCCCCGTGGTAAAGAATTCTCGCCACGACCCAAGTTCCCGCCCCCTCGCCGCCAGTATTAAACTGATTAAGCACCCGAGGTAACCCATGCCCGCTGCCACACGCACGAATCCGCTCTCATTCCTCACCGATCAACTCGACGAACTCAAGGCCAAGGGCACGCACTTCAAGTTGCGCGTCCTTGAGGACGAGCAGGCGCCGGTCTGCACCTTCGACGGCAAGCGAGTCATCAACCTCGCTTCGAACAATTACCTCGGCTTCACCACGCATCCCAAACTGCGCGAGGCGGCGCTTGCGGCCACGCGCCAGTACGGCGTCGGATCGGGTGCCGTGCGCACCATCGCGGGCACGATGAAGATCCACATGGAACTGGAAGAGAAAATCGCGCGCTTCAAGAACGTAGAGGCTTGCGTGGTCTTCCAGTCGGGATTCACGGCGAATGCGGGGACGGTTTCGTCCTTTCTAAGTAACGCCGATTTCATCATCTCTGACGAGCTCAATCACGCGTCGATCATCGATGGCTGCCGGCTTTCACGGGCGAAGATTCTCGTCTTCCGGCACAAGGACGTGGCCCACGCCGAAGAACAACTTGCCAGCGTGAAGAACCAGCCGGGAAGGAAGCTGCTGATCTCCGACGGCGTCTTCTCGATGGACGGCGACATCGGGCCGCTGCCCGGGCTGTGCCAGGCGGCAGAGAAATACGGCGCCATCATGATGGTCGACGACGCCCATGCTTCCGGCGTGCTCGGCCGGCAGGGACGCGGCACCATCGATCATTTTTCCGTGCACGGGCGCGTCGATATTCAGGTGGGCACCTTGTCCAAAGCGATCGGCGCTCTCGGAGGATACGTCTGCGGCACGCGCGATTTGATCGATTTTCTTTATCACCGCGCCCGGCCGTTTCTATTTTCGACGTCGCATCCGCCGTCGGTCGCGGCCACCTGCATTGCCGCTTTCGATGTTCTCGAAACCGAGCCGCAGTGGATGGAGCAGCTTTGGGCCAACACCCGCTTTTGGAAAAAAGAACTCGGCCTGCTCGGCTTCAACATCGGAGGCCAAACCACTCCCGCGAGCGAAACACCAATTACGCCCATCATCATTGGCGACGGACGCCGGACCATGGATTTTTCCCGCGAACTGTTCCAAGAAGGAGTGCTCGGGACCGGCATCGCATTTCCCACCGTCCCCGAAGGCAAAGCGCGCGTGCGCACCATTATGACGGCCACGCACACCAAAGAGGAACTGCAGCAGGCGCTCGAAGTGCTTGAGCGCGTGGGAAAGAAGATGGGGATACTCGGATAAATATGCCGGCTCAGATCCAATCCGGCGCTGCTACTTATGTTGACTGACGGAAAGCACATTTCCGTCGGGGTCTTTGAACCAGGCAACTTTGTCGCCGTTGGGCGCCGTCCAGATTCCCAGCTCCTTATCCTGCACGAAGGGATACTTCTCAAAAGCGAC
>DASPSD010000094.1:0-15853 GCA_035624115.1 Candidatus Sulfotelmatobacter sp.
ATATCATTTCGCGGAAGGCTCGGAATTTGTGTGCTAGGCAGGCGCTTCGAATTTCAGGGAGGAGTAAGGGCCCGGGTGACTCAAGTCCCGCTCGACCGCATGATTGTGGGAGGAATCCCCACGAGGAAGAAATTTCCGGCCGTGGAGTCGAGACTCGTGTGGATTGGCGTCGAGGGCGGATAAATCAGCGATGGGATCCGGGCGCGATACGAGCGGGGTCAACGCCTACCGCAATTGCCTGCCGGTGCGGCGATGGACTTCCAGATGCTTCGCACCCACGCGCGGGCATTTCGCTTTTCACTCGCCAGTGAGCAAAACGTGTTTCGATCCGTTGAATCAGGTGACGAGGGAGGGAGCGAGAACGGCTATGGGCGGCAGTGGCCGGTGTCGCAGAGGGCGGCGGCGCCGGCGGTGGCGCCGACGAGGAACCAGCGCGCGTTGCGGCGGAGACGCATCCAGAAACTGCCACCTTTGGCGGCTTGGATGGCGGCGTCGCGTTCGCGGGTGAGTGCCGCCAGTTTCGCGGCGTCATCTGCGGCGTTTTGCTTGGCGGAAGTGAGCTGAGCCTGGCAAGCGCGGCAATCCTGAATGTAATCATAGAGGGGCTTCAAGTCCGAGGCTGGAATCTGCGCGACGGGCGCGGACGGCAGTTCGCCTGCGCCGGGGGAGCCGTCGATTGAGGCTTGAAGATTGGCGATGCTCGCTGGGGGCGCCGAATCGTGAATTGCGCCGCTTCCCTTCTCTGGGCTCGCGTCAGTTCCCTGCTCAACGGATTCCGAGTGAGCCGGTGTGATTGGCGATGAGGAGAGCGTGATCGGCTGGGGAAGCTGCAAATACTTGGGCAGGTCCTGCAAGACTTGCGTGGGAGTCTGGGTAGCGCGCTTGAGCGAATCAATTTGAGCGAGAGTTTCCTTCAGAGTGGCGGCGCGCTCGCGCTCGCGAGCATCGGCGGCATCGAGGAGCTGCTTTTGTGCGTCGAGGGTGGAATGGAGGCGCAACTGATCGTCGTGGGACTCGAGCCAGGTGCGGAAAAGAAATGCGCCGGCAGCGAGCAGCGCGAGGATGATGGCGAGATAGAGTCCGTGAAAATATTTTGACATCGAGAAGCTCTCTTGGTCCAGGTGATGCGGACTGGGTTGGAAACCAGGAAATGCAATTTGAAATTTAAAATTTGAAATGAAAGTCAAAGGCAGAGAGCGAACGCGCCGGCCACTTCCCGGTTCGTTGAACGCAGAGCCATTCAATTGGAAAGTGGAAATTTGAAATTTGAAATCAAACTCAAACACAAAGGGCAGGCCCTCCGGGAGCGCCGTGCGGCGCTGCGGAGCGGGTGCCGGAAGTTCGGCGCGGAGGACTTCTGGAATCCTCGAAGGGCAGGGCTGGCTTAACCGGAGGACTTGCCGCTCTTTTTGAGCGCGTGCTCGATGCGGTCCATCCAGGCTTCGCAATCCCGCACGGCCTCGGCGCGCTTGGGGCGAAGGGTCAGAGTGAAACGCCACTCGGGGCGCGAATCTTTGTAACGCACCCAGACTGTTCCCTCGAAACCCTCAACGGCTGAAGAGCTCGGGTATCGAGCTTGAAAAACCTGCTCGATGATGTAGCCGTATTTTTCGACGCCGTCGAGCGGAGGCGCGTCTTGACGAGCGAGTTCTCTTCTCTGCGCTTGCGCGGAGGATGGCTCGCAATGAGCGGCGGCAACGAATGCAGACAGGGCGATCAGCCAAGCGACGATGAGAAGGGCGGCGTCGCGCCATTGCGCGAAGGGATTATCGGTTTGGTGTTGCATGGAGTGAAGAGTGCGAAGAGAGGCGGACGCCGGATCGGCTCGTTGGTGCAGAATCTGGCGAGGTTTGGGCCGAGCCGATGTGCACAGCAAAGAGATTTCAAATTTGAAAAATGAAGCCATCTCATGAATGGCTTCACGCGTCGCCCTTAAGCCCTCAGGGGTTAAAACCCCTGAGAATTTTGCGCTTTTCGGCGCGGCTAAAGCCGTGCCCTGACGAGGGATATTTATCGGATGACTTCATTGCAAATTAAAGGCAAATGCGCTGCATTCACGCGCCGGCAACGCCCAACTGCAAGCCAGAGCGGGGGGACGCGCGATACGGCAACCGCAGAATTCATTTCACATCGCCGAAATTCGTGAGGTCCGGCGAGCGGCGCAGGCGGGTGGCGCGCAGCCAGCGATAGCGAGCGGGCGAGCTCCACCAGGCGCGGAAGTCAGTGAGCGTCCAGACCATTTCGGCGAAGTCTCTACGGAAGATTGGGGCCGCGATTCCGATTCCGTCAGCATGAAGCTTGGGATCTGCACGGCTGCCGGAAAGCAATTTGAAATTAGAAATGAACTTATCTCATAAATGGCGCCGAGGCTGATGCTGCAAGCCTCAGGGGTGAAAACCCCTGAGAATCGGGCGCTTTTTGGCACGGCTGAAGCCGTGCCCTGACGAAAAGTATTTATGAGATGACTTCCTTTAAAATTTGAAATTAAAGTCAAAAACAAGGAATGGGCGTCCACAGCTCGGCGCTCTCGGACTCTGCCGAGCCGCGGACGACGCGACGGAGGTCACGAACGAGAGTAAACCCGATTGCTCCAGCTCATTTGATCGACGACACGGCCACGTTTTGCGGCTGGCCGGGATTTACGCCGACAGGCTGCGCGAGTGCGGGGGCGGAGAAGACCGGATTCGCGTTGCCGTCGACGCCCGTGGCGCGCACGTAATACACGACGGAGCCATACGGGGGACCCTGCTTGAAGCTGGCGGTGATTCCGTTGGTCAGCGTGGTGGGCACAGGACTTGGGTTCGCCACATTCCCGAGCTTATTGAGAGTGGCGCCGCCGTCGGGTGTGGTGCCGTACTCAAATCCGGTAACGCAATTCTTGGCCGGGACTGCGGTGCAGCCGGGGTCGACGCTGTAGTCGTACGCCCAGGTGAGCGTCACGGCCGCGGCATAGACGATCATTTGTGAATGGAATAAAAGCGCGGCCGAAATGAGACCAACGGAAAATAGTCCGCCGAAGATTCGCTTGTTCATGAACGCTCCTGGCGATTTGGATCGGTCCACATTTGAATTCATCTAGACTTGCAGCGGCGTCAGGCGCTCGCGTAAGTTGGGACGCGGGCGAGGACTTCGGCAGCGTAGTTGGGATTCGAACCGCCATTCCAGAGCTCGAGGGCGCGCGCGACATCCTCGTCCGCGGCTGCAAACTTGGTGCACAGAACGGTGACGCCGATTTCGATTCCGGTGGGCGGATCGCACAGCTCGGAGAGAAATTTTCCGCGGAAGCCGTGCTCGCGCGCCACTTGGCCCATCACCTGCATTAGGCCCCAGGAAATCGAGCGGGTGATTTCTTCGGTGAGCGGCAGGCGGAGCGGAGCGACGTAGCGCATGCGGAAGGCGGGCTCGTAGCGGATGGCGTGCGGATCCCAGGCGGATTCCTGCTCGATCACCGCGCAAACGAGAGCGGGATCGAGCGAGTGGCGCGCGGCTTCGGCGCGAGCGATGGCGATCCAGTCGGAATTCATTTGATTTGGGTTCGACCCCGTGAAGTCCTGGATTCGTTTCGCACTCAGGCGAGCCTCAAAGAAGCCCATGGTCACCGCGACCTGATATTGAAAACAAAGCGGGAGCAAGCTCCCGCACTCCAAATGTCTCGAAGGCAGCGCGGTTGAGATTGGTGAGCGGTGCGTTGCGGTTCCTCTGTGCACTCGATGGTTTGCTCGGTGTCCTCTGTGGTTCAACGAACGCCGCCGGTTAAGGCTGCTCAACACAGAGTGCACCGAGAAAAGCGTTGAGGTCACGGAGGCGCTGATCAGTGCTGGCGGCCGTTGAGGTCGATCCAGCGGATGTGCGGAGCGTGCGTACGCTTGATCCCCTGCTCATCGCACAATTTTTAGAGCAGGTTGTAAATGTGCGGCAGATGGTGGGTGGCCATATCCTGCACGAAGACGCGCATGATTTCCTCGTTGCGGATGCGGCGATACACCCAGCGTAAGAAAAAGACGAGTTGCACCAGTGAGGCCAAGGCAACTGTCCACCAATAGGGTTCGACGAATTCGCGCATAGCGCAGACACCCGCGGATTGAGATTGAGAGAAAATCAGGATCAGGAATTCGCTGGATCCAATAAGTATGAGTACCGGCGCTTATTGTGGGGAATCGCAAGCCGAAACATGCGGGGGACTCAGCGAAATCGGCACTGCCGTGCAGAACTTAATCTCGGCTAAACTCTCGCTTTCCTGACTGGAGATGAAGGTGCGCGTATTGTGGAACCCGGCTTTGGCCGCGATGCCTGGCACTTGACGGAGGTCCGCGAGCGGGCAGTGATCATCTACCACCGCGACCACGGGGTACCCAGCGCCGCGCTCCCCGACAAGTTTACTCAGTCCCCAGAGGATGTCTTTCCCAGGAGCTGGATTCGGGTCGAGTTTAAATGTCAGGCGACTATTCGTTCTGCGCACTTTGACGATAATCGGCGGCCGACTGTCCTGCCCCCGGAGGGCCTCCCCTGGACTAAGGGGCGGACCCGCCGCCCACTTTATCTCCCTCAGCATCAGGTGGTCGTTGCCTGTAAAGGCGAAGAAGCGGAGGTTGTTCAATTGGGCCTTGCCGGCGATGCCATCGACGGTCCCGATGTCCTCGACGCGCGCTTGTGGATCTAGGTACACAAGAACAGGGTGGTCCGGGCCCATTCGATCCTGAACTTTATTGAGCGCGTAGAGGATATTGTCTGTTGGATTGAGATCGACAGGTTTGGAGTCAACCGTATAGGCGACGCGCCCATGCGGCCTGTCAACCGTGACGATCGTCGGCTTAGGCGACGCGCCCTGTGAGCGTGGATTAGCTTGGAAGAGGAGAGAGGCAAGGGCAATCACGCAGAAATCAGGGCTCGCTCGGGCTAGCCGGGACATCATTGAGAGCCTCCCCTGAATCTCCTGTACACCACGTGATGGCTGTCTCCGGTCTGGCTGAACTTTTCGTCCGGTCCTACAGCATCCTCGTGGGCGGCTTCTGCAACTACGTAGCCATTTTGGCTCACTGAACTGACAATTCCCGAGTGCCCGCTGAATTGCACACCGCCACCAGGCAGCTTGTAGGCAGCAACGTCCCCGGGCTGAGGCGTTTCATTCTTGCCCAAAACCGTCCAGTTAGCAATTTTCGTATTCGGATCAGCCCATTCTGCGGCGAGCGGGGCGCGAGGCTTGCCGTCGATGCCGATCACGATCACCTCCACTCCAGCCTCCTTGGTGACGTCGTAGACATACTGATTACACTTATTCGTATTGGGGGCAAAATTTCCCTTCCGCTTGGAGTAGGCCCAGTCCGTGCTGCCATCGTACTTTCTTGCGGTTTCAGCGATGCTGCGGCGCAGAGCGGCGTTGGACCGCGCGGCCTGCCCCGACTGAATCAATACATGCCTTCCATTGATCGTCACCCAATGTTCTGCGTGTTCATCGCTTGGCCCGGTTTGATGCATCTCAGCCGCACGGGCGCGCTCTACACTCCTGCCGTGGGCGGGGTTGAGATAGAACCTGCCATTAACAAAGGGCATCTGGGATCTCCGCGAGATAGCGAGACGTGCGAGGTAGGCGAATCACTAGCCGAAGAGGGAGGCGATGCCGGAGCCGATGCCGAACAGGCCGCCCATGCCGCCGGAAGACGATCCGCCCGAAGCGCGCTGGCGCACGCCGAGCAATTGCGCGGGCACGCCCATCGCATGGCCGAGGAGATTTGTGTCGATGCCGTAGGTTTGGCCCAGCGCGTTCAGGCCCGCGAGCTGCTCCTTCAATTGCTGATTCGCAAAGGTGATTTGATTCTGCTGGGCCTGGCTGGCGAGCGTTTGCGCTTGCTCGCGGCCGAGTTGGGCGGTGAGTTCGGGGAACGCGGCGGTATCGTTGGTGGCGGCGGCCTGATTGGCGGCGCGCTCGCGCAACGCGTCGAAGGCAGTGTTGGCCGCGCCCATGCTTTGCTGCGTGATCGCGGATTGCTGAGCGGGCGTGTAGCCCTGGCTATTCAGCAGTCCCTGGATCACGGGCATCATCATCGAGCGATCGGAGGTGCCCTGCTGATTGGCCTGCGAGATGAGCTGGTTCTGCTGCGCGAGTTGCTGGTCGGTGAGCTGGCGCGTGGTAGATTGTGCGGCTCGGGACATGGGTGGCTCCTTCGGGATTCGTGACGCCAAGTGTGTTTGCCGGGCACGGCATGCCGTGCCCCTACGACAAAACGGGATACGCCTGCGCTTCGTTTGCGGACCAACTCGTGCGATTACGATCGGGCAAGGCGACGGCAGTAGGGAGTCCAGGCGTCGTCGCGGACCCAGCCGAGCGCTTCGAGGCGGCGGCCGAATTTTTTTGCGATGGGCGGCGGGAGCCAGGCATGCGCGTCGTCGAGCCCGCGCGCGAGCAGGTCGCGCCCGCCGGCGGTGTGGAGAGCGAGCAAGCGCTCGAAACGCTCGCGCGGCTTCCCTGCCCCGGGATCCAGGAGCAGGTACATTTCGCAGGTGAGCCGCGCGAGCGAGGCCATCACGGCGCGGCCGGAATCGTCTTCCACTACGAGTTTCGAGAGGAAAATGGGGTCCGCGAGATTGGGGAAAGCATAATCGAAGCCCTGGCGCGCGTGCATGGCGCGAAGCGCGGCGAGATCCGATTCCGTGTATTCGCGGATCAGCAAGACGTCCCTTGATAGCGGCGAGCGCACGTTGAGCTTCCTCTGTGCACTCGATGGTTTGCTCTGTGCCCTCTGTGTTTCAATCAGCGCCGCCAATCGAGGCCGCTTAACACAGAGTGCACAGAGAAAGGCGTAGAGGGCACGGAGGTGCTGAGACACAGGCAAATTCAGCAGAGCCAAATCACCTCAGAAGACGCGGTGGCGGAGGAGCGGGTGGACGCGCGCCGCGGATTCGGCGGCGTCAAACGTGGTGGCGCCCGGCGCCACACCGAGCGGCGCGAGCGCAGCTTGCACAGCCGGCGAGATTGGCTTTTGCGCGAGCGGATGCGGCAGGGCTTCCCACGATTTGTCGTCCTCGAGTGCGAGATGAACCCCTTCATCCGCTTCAACCAGGCAAAGGACTTGCGCCGAGTCATCCGGCGCGGCATCTGCTCCAGCGCCGGCTAGCGACACCCAATGCGAAGTTGAACATCGCGCGGCGTATTTCTTCCAATCGCCGAGGGTGGTCAAGTAGTAGCAGCGGCCGGTCATGACGTGAAGGTGTAATTGTGCGTGAGGACCGCGGCGGCGTGGCGGCCGGCGAAAAAGTGCGGCCAGGGCTCACACGATACAGTAACTTTCCGGCCGTCTTCGGTGACTACCTCGATTTTTTGCAGCGTGACGCGGGCAAAGCGCCCCACCAGGACGTCGCTCAGGCACAGCCGCTCGGCGCGAACGGGCGAGCCATCGGCCAGAGTAAAGACATGGTGCGGCGTCACGTCGAGCTCTTCGCGATTGGAAAAGTGCAGGCGAATGAAAGTGCTGGCATCGCGCACTTCAAGCCTCGATATGCGCGTCCAGGTTTCGATGCCCGATGCGCCGGGGCACCGCAGGTGTTCGCCCACCTGGCACGATTCGATTTCCACGGTGCCGCGCTCTTTCGTGAGGACCACTGTGCCCGCGCGCAAGCAGCTCCCGCTGCCTCCGCCGGAGCCGCCGCCGGTGCCCGAAGAAGTTGTGGCCGCGGCGATCGCGCCCTGCGACATCGGGATGCGGCCTTGCAGCGATTGCTGCTGCGCCGCTGAGTTCGTTTTCGCGGTCTGCGCATTGGCCGGCGTGCCGGCGCCGCCGGCGACCCAGGCGAGCGTAAGCGCGACGTCGTCCCAATACGGATAGAAATAATACGTCGTGCCGACCGTGAGTCCGGTGACGGCGAGCGAGCCGTTTGGAACGGAAGTAGCTGTGCCGTCCGCGCGAAGAATCGAGAGCGCAGACCAGGAGCACGTAATGCTGGTCGTGGTGGAGACGTATGTAAGCGCGCCGGACCACGTAGGCGGCACCGAGCCCTTCATCAGCACGCCGGATTTTGTGGGGTCGATCTTCCCTGCCGTGAGCGCACCCGTGACAACGCGCGCGTAGTTCGTCCCGTCGGTCACCTGCTCGTCGAGGTTCCACCCCTGGTTCGGGCCAAGCGAGGCCTCGGCCAGGCGCTTGAGCGCTTCATAGAGCTGCGGATTCGAGCGCCGCAGCGCTTCGATTTGGGGAACGGTCAGCATTCAAGCCGAAAGACTGTGAAGTGGAGGACTTCTATGCGACGCTCTAGGAGATGCTTTATAAGACAACTTGACAGATGCCCATCCTCATGGTAAAAAAGGAGATAATCATGGCCCGCCGAAAAAAAGTCTCGACAACAGTCTCCCCTGAAGGCTATGCCTTCCTACGAGAAATGATCCGCTCCGGCAAAGCCGAGACCATGGCTGGCGCCTTAGACTTGGTCCTCGAAGAAATCCGCCGCGCGGACAACAGGGAACGCCTGGAAGCCGCTACCGCCCATTACTATGAAACCGCCTCGCCTGAGGCGATCGAAGAGGAGAATCAATTGGGCGCCGCTTTTTCGGCTGCCGCTGGCGAAATAGACTTCGATGAGTAGTGGTCTCCCTCGCCGGGGTGACATCTGGATCGCAAAAATCGGAGAGCCGCCTCTTCGGCACTGGGTCGTTATTGTGTCCCTTGATTCGCGAAATCACAATCCAAGAGCGCAGAGCGTGCTGGTTGTGCCCTTCGGGAGTAAACCCGCTGCCGCACCGACCATCATAGAATTTGAGCCGGGTGAAACAGGACTCCCGGGGCCATCCTATTTGCGGGGCGATTTGATCCAGCCGCTATCGAAGTCGCGTTTGGTTGAACGGCTTCCGCGCCCATTGTCCAGCCGCCGCATGCGCGAGGTCTGTTACGCGATTCGCTGCTCATTTGATGTGGATGCACTCTCGGCTCGGCGGGACACCTAATTCGTCCCCCGGACGATGGCGAAGGGATCGGGCTTGGCCCAGGGGACGAGCTTGGTGAGCGAAAACCACGAGCCGGCGGCGCTGGTGCCGAACTGGAATGAAATGCGCTCGGCGAGCACGTTGATGAATTGCTCCATGTCGCGAAACGCGGGCGAAGCGAGTGTCCAAGAACCGAGCTGCGTGACATTCACATCGCCGGGAGAAAACGACTGCAGCGTCAGCGAGCCCGCACCTTGTACGAAGCCAGTGAGATAGCCGAACAGATTCCTCCCGCTGGGGCCGGTGCTCGCGAGGTAAGCCGTCGTGTAGTAGGAGTTGATCGCCGCGCCATTATCGGAGAATTGTCCTTCGAGCAGGGCGTTGATGTTGGTCGAGCCGTCGCTCGAGCCGAGAAAAATCTGCGCGATGCCCGTGGATCGCTCGATCAGCCCGCAACAATTTGCCGTGATATTCCACGGCGCCCATTTCCGCGAATGGCCGGGCGCGCCCGAAAGTGCTGCCGTGAGAGGATCTTGAAAGCCCTCGGTGTAATCAAGAACCAAAACCTGATTCGGCTGCGTGGCCGCGCCCATGGGCACGCCGACGAGGATTCGCTTGTGCTGCGTATCTACCTGCACCCAGATGCGGTAGCCATACTGCCAGTTGATCGCATCCCAAGTGGGCTGAATTTCCTGCGACAGCTTGATTGGCTCGGCACCCTCGAAGAAATACAGCCCGGAGCGGCCCGCAATCACCACCCATTCCTCGCCCACACCGACGCCGTGTGAGGAGGGAGTGCCGACTTTGTTCGACACTTCTTCCACCGCCCACAGCGCCGGCTCGTTCACTCCGTCGGTGGCGGTGACGTACATGCTGCGCTCTTTCACGAAGTACAGATTGTTGCGCAGCGTGAATGCGGCGCGAATTCCCTGTCCGTTATTGACGGCGATCTCTTGGATGCCGCTTACTCCGTCGTAACTTTCGGGCGCCTCGGTGGCGGATGCGCGCACGAGCGACGGATTCTGCGCTGCATTGGTAAGAAACACTTCGATATCGTCGACGATGAATCCTTCTCCCGATGGCCCGGGCGTGCCGTCGGCATAAACGCGAAGGACGAGATCGGAGGGAAGCGAAGTTTGCGGCGGGAATAGCTCCGCGCTGAATTCCTGATACTGGCCGGTCACCTGTGTCCAACTGATGCTCAATCCGGAGCCGACGAGGCCCGCCGTGGGGCTGAACGCGTTGATATGCAGCGTGCCCGCGGCGAGGTGAGCAGTGCCCATTGCGCGGACGCGCACGGAATAGTCGGTGTTCGCCTGAAGGAGCGGATTGCCGTTGACGTCCGTGATCGCGCCTTGCGTGATCAGCCCGCGTTCGATGGTGACGCCGTCGCCGGTGATGCGGTAAGCGTCGCCCCACACGACGAACGTAGATTCGCGGCTGCCGCCGGCGCCGTAGGTGGGATCCTGCGTCCAGCCCAGCGGGCGGCCGTCGCCCGAAGGGTCCCATCCGCCGTCGAAGGTGAGGTTATTCCAATTCGACATCTGCGAGCGCTCGCCCCACCAGAACAGGCGCTCGGCGTAATCAATCACACCTACTTGCTCGGGAAGCTCAATCTGGTTGAACAGATAATCCATGCTCACGCCGGCGAGGAGAATCGTGTCCGAAAAATCCAGGGTCACGGAGGTGGTGGTGTTGTCGTTGATCACCATCGTGGCAGGCACGTGGTAAAAGCTCGCGCCGCCCTCGGCGGTGAACGTCAGCAGGCGCTGGACCACGTTCGACGGGCCGGTGGGAATGTTCGTGACCGAAACTTCTTTCGAGCCTGCCGCGGTCCACGAGACCGGAGGCGATGGAATCGTCCAGTAGCCCTGGCGCGTGACAAATACGACGGAGCACTGGTGCACTCCCGGTGAAATACTCCCGGCGGAAGCGGAATCGGCCACGCTCGGGCCTGCGCCCGGGCCCACCTGGCTCACGCGGTCGAAAAAAGTGTCGTCGAATTGCCGCGGGATATCCTCCCCCACGAGGCCATCGGAAAACGCCATATACTCGCGGCCAAAGTGAGTGGTGGAAGCGAAATAGAGATTCGGCAGCACGCCGCCAATGACGCCGAGGCTTCCCGGCGAAACTTCTTTGTACACGTTGCCGATCGAATCGAGCACGAGCAAACGCTGCACCAGATTCGTGGTGGCGTAGGTTTTCAGGCCGTTGATTTGCGGCGTGCCGGAAAGATGCGGAAACTGCGAGGCAAGCCCCGGGCGCGTGCGCACTCCGCCCGGGAAAAATTCCACATCCGCGAGAGCGGGTGACATTCCCGGCGGCACGCTCGAGGGATCCAGCAGCGTCACCCAGGTGCCAAACGTCGTGAGCGGCAGAGGCGTGAAGGATTCGATCGACATGGTTTGAATTCGGAAGTCCGAGGTCAGAAGTTAGAGGTTCGAAAATGGAACCGAGCTGCGGCGGCGCGACTCCTTCCGCAACGCGATTATTGGAGCTTCTTGAAGATTCCGTAAAAGGTGATGGTATCGGCGGTGATGGCGGAGGGGTAAGCGCCCGCCGCGAGTTCGGGAAACGCGCCGGCGCTGGCGCCCTGCTGAAAGATTTTCACTTTGCCGGTGGTGATCGTCGCGCCGGGATAGAAGACGTAGTCGTAGCCGGCGAGTCCGTCCATCCAGGCCGCGCCGTTGATCGGCGCTTGCGTGGAAGCGACGATCGGTGTTTGCGAGAGGTCGAGTGTGTCGCCGCCCGTGGAATAATTTCCAGACGCGGAGACAGTGCCGGCCACGTGAATTCGCTGGCCGTCGTCCCAGGTGTCCACAAGTGTAAAGGTGAGTGCCATGGTTCCTCCGAATCGTGAGATGGGCGGCCTGCGAAACGTCAGAAGAGGACGCCGAGAAATTTCTTGGCGCGACGGGAAATTCCATCCGCCGCTGCGATGCGCCGCCGCGAAGAGCGGGGCGGCCATGCTATGATGAGCAGTTCGCGACGCAACCTGAACGCCTTCCGTTGAATCCAAAGCGTCGAATAAGGAGAGCTGAGTGCGGCGATTGCTGATGGTTTGCGCGGTGACGGCAGCGATACTGGCCGGATTCGGTGTGGACAATCGGCGCAACGCCTCCGCGCAGGGCAATCCGCCGAGCGCGCTCAGCCTCGCTGCTCCCGTCCCGCTGGCGGGATGCCCGATCGGGCCGGCCTATACTTTCTGCAATGTTCCGATGGGCGGAGCAGGCGCGGCGCAGGTGTTCACGCTCACAGCCAGCGCCACTGTCAATAGCCCTGCTTTTTCACTCGTGGCTGCCCCGGGCCTTGCATCGGAATTCAATGCAGCGGATTTCACCATCGAGGGGAACACGTGCCCCGGAGTGCTCATGGCGAACCAAAACTGCACCGTGAGCGTGGCGTTCACTCCGACCGCGAGCGGGTTGCGTCAGGCGCTCCTGAAAGCCAGCGACGCGGGGATGGACACCGCCACAATTCAAATCGCCGGCAATGCAACAAATCTCGCCTTCACGCCGCCACCTCAGCCGGGCGCCTGCGCGCCGGATAATGCGTTTACATTTTGCCCCGTGGCTGTCGGAGGAATGAGCGCCTCCCAGCAATTCACATTGAGCGTGGGAAGCGCGGTCACGAATTTGGCGGTTTCGCTCGCCGCTGTCCCAGGTCTTTCCACTGAGTTCAGCGCCGGCGACTTCACGATTCAAGGCAACTCGTGCCTCGCGGTGCAGGCGTCGGACACAACTTGCACCGTAACCGTGGCATTCACGCCGACGGCCGCCGGCACGCGAGCGGCGGCGCTGACCGCCACCGACGCGCAAGGCGATGCCGCCAGCGTAACTCTGGCCGGCGCCCCAACGAGCAACCTCTCGCTCGCGCTGCAAGCCAATTCCCCGCCCTGCTTGCCATGGAGCGCGCTCGTGTTTTGCACGACGCCGTTCGGCGGATCGACCGCGACCACGAACTTCGTGCTCACCAACAATTCGGCGAATCCGGTGACCGGGGTGAGCGTTTCCGCCGGCACGGTGCCCGCGAATTTCACTCTACAGGGTACGTCGTGCCCATCCACGCTCGGGGCGGGCGCAAATTGCATCGTCAGCGTCTTTTTCACGCCGCTCGCAACGAGCCCCAACCCCGTCACCACATTGCTGCAAGGCACGCTGACCGCGACCGACACACAGGGCGATATCGCCGCGCTCAATCTATCGGGGACAGCCGACGATTTCGAAGTCGTTGCGCCGAATAACGGCCCGACCACGCTTTCCGTCGATGCCGGCACCGCGGCAACTTACAATCTGCAGATTTCGCCCGATACCGTCTTCAGCGGGACGGTGACGTTTGTTTGCCCCTCAAATCTTCCCACCCTGACAACCTGCACAATCAATTCCGGCAACGCCATGAACATCACTTCGATCGACGTGACGCCGAACACGCCTGTGCCTTTCTCCGCCGTGTTTCAGACCACTTCGCGGACTCCCGCGCCTCCCAAAGCGTGGCTGCCGATTTTCCCCGGTGCGAGCCGCGGACGTCCGTGGCTTCCTGCCGGACTCGCGGTTTTGGCGATGCTCGCCGCTTTCGCTCTCCGCGAATTCGTGCTGCGGAAGCAGCGCGGAATACGAAGATTCGCTTCCGCCTCGGCCCTCTTCGTTGTGACCCTGGTGCTGATGGGCGGCTGCGGCGGGCATGGGGCCACCGGGACAACGGGAACGCCGGTCGGAAAGACAATCATGAATTTCCAGATCACCGCTCAGGGCGCGGGGCGCGGAATCACGCTCACGCTGTTTGTAGATTAGCGGTGCGTTCCGGTTCCTCTGTGCGCTCGGTGGTTTGCTCAGTGCCCTCTGTGTTTAAGCTAGCGCCGCCAATTGACGCCGCTTAACACAGAGCGCACAGAGAAAGACCTGGAGGCCACAGAGTCGAGCAAGCTCCCCTTATCCTCCGGACCATGGCCCGGGGCAGGCCAGAATCACAGGTAAATCACGCGGCGGCGGTAGCCATAGGGTTTGCGGCGGCGGCCTTTCACTTGTTCGGGGCGGACGTAACGCTCGATGAGGTTTTCGGTGGCGAGCTGCGCCGCGCCGAGCAGGTCGGCAGCAAGCGCGCGCGCGCCGCGCGAACGCGCCGCCAGCGCGGCAGTGGCAAACGCCAGCGGATCCGTCGCGGAGCGAATCATCACCGGATCGGTGCCGAGGACCAGGGTCGAGAGCACTTTTTCGTAGCGCACCCGGACGGTGATGGCCTGCGTCGCTCCGATGAAATTAATTTTGTCTTCGCGCCACTCCCACAGCCGCAGATAGGTGCTCGGCTGAAGGTTCAGCATGCTCCCGCCGCTCATGAATTTTTCCATGGGGACGAACACGTCGGTGGTGTTCGCGGTGGCGCGCTCCCAGAGCATTTGCGGCATCAGGCAATCGGTGGGTGGCTGCGGGCTGGAGACGTCGCTCAGCTCGGTGTTGGTGATTCCGGTCGAGGAGTTCACTTCCAGATCGATATCCTGCTGCTCGGCCAGGACGCTCACGCCGTTTTCCGCAAGCTCTCGCTGCAATCCGCGGTAGGCCGAGTTGAGCAGCGGCATCAGCAGCGTGTCGGTAAAGACGGCGCCCGCCGAGTCATTGAGCAGCGCGCGCGCCAGGTTCAGCGCGTCTTCAGCCTGCGCGTACGCGGTGGTGGGGACGACGGGCATCGTTTCCTCCGAGAGAAAGCGACGAGCGGTGCGTGAGCGGTTCCTCTGTGCGCTCGATGGTTTGCTCAGTGCCCTCTGTGTTTCAATCAGCGCCGCCAATCGAGGCCGCTTAACACAGAGTGCACAGAGAACAGCGTGGAGAGCACGGAGGCGCGGAGTCGAGTAAGCTCCGCTTCGGCTACGCGGCGCCGGAATTTTCCGGCGGGATTTCTTTTTGCAGGAACGGAAATTTCGCGGCGGCCCAATCGACCAGGCTGTTTCCCGAGAGGCCGAAGAGTGCGGCGGTGGCGTTTCCCGGCTCGAGCGTGAGAATCAAGGGAACGCCCAGCGCGCCGATGGCGTGCGTGGCGGCGTCGGGATGCGCCAGCCAGTAGGAAAAGGCCGCGGCGTTGACAAAAAATCGGATCGCCAGATTCACTCCATTCGTGCGGAGCCATTCCGCGCGCGTTTTGGTTCCGGAAAGGCGCGATTTGGCGGAAAGGCTCGCGCGCTTCATGACGTGAAGCCCGTGGCCCGCGGCAAACAGCGCCCATAAATCGGAATGTGCAGGAAGATGCATGATTGAAGGATTCCACTTTCGATCGAGCCCTAGGCGTGAGTGGTGCGTAGGGCCTCGCGACGCCTTGCGGTTCCTCTGTGTTCTCGATGGTTTGCTCGGTGCCCTCTGTGGTTCAGCGAGCGCCGCCAATCGAGGCCGCTTAACACAGACTGCACAGAGAAAGGCGTCGAGAGCACGGAGGCGCGGAGTCGAGCAAGCTTCCCTTCGGCTGCGCTTCCGCCTACGCCAAAGCTTCGGCGCGACGGGCGGGGCAGGCCCGCCTACGCGATGAAACCGCTACGGCGAGGCAGGCCGCACTCCAAAAAAGCGCGGCCTGAGGCTACGCTTCAACAGCTTGGACTTCAACAGAGCCAGGTGAAATCTCAGGCGGTGACGTTCAGGTTCGTGCCCGTCGTTTGCGAGGCGGATGAAGATGTTCCGCCGGCCTGCGCGGCGCTGCCGAACTGACTGAACTGCTGCAAATCCTGCTGGATCGTGGCAAAGGCCGATTGCGCGCCGGAAAGATCGCCGGATTGCAGGGCTTGGCCCAGCGACTGGAAAGCCTGAGCAATCTGGCTATTCTGCTGGCCGCCTCCGCCGCCTCCGTGGTGGTGATGGTGATGATGCACCTGGCCGCCCTGTTGCTGTTGCTGCTGGGCCGCCTGCTGGAGGTTGGCAAAGTCCTGCTGCGCGGCGGAAAGATTGCCGTTCTGCAAATCCTGCG
>DASPSD010000095.1:0-14395 GCA_035624115.1 Candidatus Sulfotelmatobacter sp.
CAATTCGATTACCCGCGCGAGCGGCTGCAAATTCAGGTGCTCGACGATTCCACCGACGAAACGCAGCAGGTGGCGCGCGATTGCGCCGAACGCTACCAGCAGCTCGGCCTGCCCATCAGCTACCTGCACCGCGACAATCGCGAAGGATTCAAAGCCGGCGCGTTGCAGGAAGGGCTGAAATCGGCGAGCGGTGAGCTCATCGCGATTTTCGACGCGGACTTCATCCCTCCCGCCGATTTTCTGCGCCGCACCGTGCCCTATTTCGCCGCGCCGAAGCTGGCGATGGTGCAGACGCGCTGGAGCTACATCAACCGGCACTACTCGCCGCTCACGGAAGTCGAGGCGATCCTGCTCGACGGCCACTTCGTGGTGGAACATTCGGCGCGGTTCCGCAGCGGAGTGTTCTTCAATTTCAACGGGACGGCGGGCGTGTGGCGGCGCACGGCGATCGACGACGCCGGCGGCTGGCAGCACGACACGCTCACCGAAGATACGGACCTTTCCTATCGGGCGCAGCTTCGCGGCTGGCAGTTCATTTACCTGCCGGAGATCGATTGCCCTTCGGAATTGCCCGTGGAAATGAATGCGTTCAAATCGCAGCAGGCGCGCTGGGCCAAGGGGCTGATGCAGACGGCGAAAAAAATTCTGCCGCGCGTTTTCCACGCGGATGTGCCGCCGGCGGTGAAGGCCGAAGCGTTCTTCCATCTCACCGCGAACATCAGCTACCCGCTGATGGTGTTTCTCTCGATGATCCTGCTGCCGGCGATGATCGTGCGGTTTTATCAGGGATGGTTTCAGGTGATCGTGATCGACCTGCCGCTGTTTCTCGCGTCCACGTGCTCGATTTCGTCTTTTTATCTGGCGGCGGAGCGCACGCTGTATCCGAAAACGTGGAAGCGCACGTTTCTCTACCTGCCCTTCGTGATGGCCGTGGGCATCGGGCTTTCCGTGCGCAACGCGCTAAGCGTGCTCGAAGCGATTTTCGGAGTGAAATCGGAATTCGTGCGCACGCCGAAATATCGAATCGGCGCCGGTGCGAAAGAGCGCGGACATTGGGCGAGAAAGACGTACCGCAAGAGCGCCGGCTGGATGCCGTTTGCCGAAGTGCTGCTCGGGCTGTATTTCGCGGCGGCGGTGGTGTACGCGGTGCAGAACGAGAATTACGCGACCGTTCCGTTTCTGCTGCTCTTCGTGTGGGGCTATCTCTACACCGGGCTGATGTCGCTGGCGCAAACGTACGTGGAACGCCTGCGCTTCGGCGTGGAAGCCGGCGAGGTGCGGCCCGCGTCCACCGGCGCGCCGGGATTCTAGTGGACCGCACAGGCCGGTTGCTCCGAAATCTTCAATCGGCGCGTCTAAGGAAATCAGGATGAAAACTACACGCTACACGATTCGCTTCACGCTCGCCCTGTTCGCTGTGCTCGCGGCCGCATGGTTCGCGCAGGCGCGCTTTCGGCAGCCGAACGCTGAATACCAGGCGCGGCGCGCCAAGCTGCGAGGCCAAGTGGATGGGCCGGTGGTCCTTTTCGGCTACACGAGCCGCAACGAGGCGGGTGAAGTGGCGGTGTTCTACCAGGAAGAAAATTTCTACTATCTGACGGGCTACAGCGAGCCGGATGCCGCGCTCCTCTTAGTTCCGGATGGCCCGGGCGCGCAGGGCCCGAGCGAAGTGCTCTACTTGCCTCCGCGCGATCCGCGGCGCGCGAAATGGGAAGGGCCGAAGCTGGGGCCGGATGATCCAAGCGCTCCGGAAAAAACTGGCGTGCAGGCGGTGAAGCCCTTTCCGGAATTGCGCGGCGACCTGGTAAACCTGGCGAAGACGTATCCGAATTTTTACACGCTGCTGCCGAAAGGGCCGGAAAACGGCTACCCGCATCTGGCCACCTGGAGCGGCTGGGTGCGCGAAGTGCTTCCCGCGTCCGAAATCCACGACGCCACGCCGGTGCTGACGGCGATGCGCATGGTGAAGACTCCGGGAGAATTGGCGCTGCTGCAAAAAGCGATCGACCTTTCGATGGACGCCCATTTCGCGGCGATGAAGATGATGCGGCCGGGACTGTACGAATACCAGGTGGCGGCGCGGATGAAAGAAGTGCACGAGATGGGCGGATGCTCGCGCGAGGCCTATTCGCCGATCGTCGGCGCGGGATTTTATTCCACGGTGCTGCATTACGACGCGCTCGACAACGAAATCAAGGATGGCGATATCGTGGTGCTCGACGTGGCCTGCGAATACGGCGGCTACGCCGCGGATATCACGCGCACGCTTCCTGCCAGCGGGAAATTTACGGCGCGGCAGAAGGAAATCTACGAGGTCGTGTTAGGCGCGCAGAATGCGGCGCTCTCGGCGGCGAAACCCGGAGTGTACATGCGCGAGCTCCAGCAGATCGCCACGGAATATATCGACACGCACGGGAAGGACCTGCACGGCAATTCGCTCGGCCAGTATTTCATCCACGGGATGGGCCACGGCCTGGGACTCGATGTGCACGACCCCACGAACTATAACCTCCCGCTTCAGGCGGGCATGGTCCTCACCGACGAACCGGGGATTTATATCCCGGAGGAAAATCTCGGCGTGCGGATCGAGGATGATTTTCTGGTCACCGAGAAAGGAAACATACTTCTTACCGCGCGGCTGCCGCGTCGCGTGGATGAAATCGAAAAAATCATGGCCGAAGGGCGCGCCCATCCGCAGCCTCAGGCCGAGTAACCCGCGACCCCAATGCGCGCGTTTGACCGCATGCGATGCGGGCCGCTATAATTCTCGTTCAAGCTCAGCGCAGTTTTTTGCTGAGCCGGGTTCGGCGACGATTCGCCTGCCCCTTTGAAACGCCCCCCGCGGGGAATTTCAAGCAATTATTCGGGAGTTTTGGATGAGCACGCTCAAAGCAACACTTTTGCGCGCCGGGATGATCATCAAGCACGACGGCGACCTTCACATGGTTTACAACGTGGACCACCGCACGCCCGGCAACAAGCGCGCGGCTATGCAGACGCGCATGCGCAACCTGCGCACCGGCTCGATGATCGATTACCGCTTCCGGGCGGAGGAATTCGTGGAAAAAGTGGTGGTGGACGAGTTGGAGTTCGAATACCTCTACAGCGACGGCGACGGCCATCACTTCATGAACACGGAAAATTACGAGCAGTTGCAACTGCAAAACGACATCGTCGGGGATGCGAAGGACTATCTCATCGCCAACATGCCGGTGAAAATCGAATATTACGACGGCAAACCAATCGGCGTGCTCCTGCCCGACACGGTGGACCTCACCGTGGTCGAGACCGAGCCAAGCATCCAGAAAGCCACCGCCAGCGCGGTGATGAAGCCGGCGAAGCTCGAAACGGGCCTGGTGATCAACGTCCCGCCGTTCGTCGGCACCGGCGACAAAGTGAAAGTGGACACCGCCGAAGCCCGCTACATCCAGCGCGTGCAGTAGTATCGAATCTCTGCTTCACAATCTGCGCCTACTTCAGGCCTTCAACTAGATACAAATCGGAAAGGGTGCGGTTGTAGGAGTACACGTAGGATTTTCCATCGGGCGTGTAGATAAAGCTGTCCACGCTACCCACACCGGCTGAGTCAGGTGGCGTGATCTGTCTCCAAAGCGTCCTCTTACCTGACGCGAGATCGAGCTTGTAGACAACGGTGGGCAGCCCCGCTGCATTGCGAACGTAAATGGATTGACTGTCTCCGGTAAATCCCGCCACCCGGTCCTGATCTTCAAGGCCCGGGATCGCACGAGCTTCTCCGCCGTCCACTGGAAATACTGCCCGTTTTCCGTCCACCCCGAACCCGATCGCCAGTTTCCCATCGGGGGAAAGAGAAACCGCCGCCATCGCACCTCCTTCCGGGCTGATCGGTTTGGGTGGTCCACCCTGCAAGTCTTGAACCCACAGCCGCGGCGCATGTTCAGGTTCACTTCCGAAGAAGACGATCCGTTTTCGATCCGGAAGCCACCGGGCGGCAATGTGGTCAATCACGTCATGGGTGATCGTTTTGGATTCGCCTGCTTTGAGCGGCAGGAGGAAAAGCTGCTCGGGCGTCGCGTGCGTCGCGACCAGCGCCCAATTCCCATCAGGCGAAAAGGCCTGCACATTGCCCTCCCCCAGATGGATTGCCGGAGAACCGTCCGTCCCTCTTACGTATACCTTGTAAGTCTCGCCGCCCGCTTCGCCGTATTCGCCAAAAAGCAAAGTTCGGCCATCCCGGGAAAGATCGATGGGCAACGAGGCATCAAACCAGGAGAGCTCTTCCTCATTTGGGTGCCCCTGGATGTGGCCCTTTATTTCCGTTCGAACATTGTCGCGCTTGAGCAGCACACGCCCATCCTGGCTGATGTCGAGCAGCATGAGCGCGGCCGGAACCCGCACAATCAGCCTTTCGTGTCCAGAGAGAGTCACCGCATGCAAAGCGCGCCCCACGCCGGCTTTTGTGGCGGTGAACCAAATTTCTTCGCCGGTCGGAGACCACGCTAAGCCTTCGGCGCTGATCCAGCCGCTCGAAAGTACCCGGTGATTGCCAGCGGTGTCCGCGATTGCCACTTCTCCGCCGTCGTCTTGCAGCAATGGGTGATGAAGAAAGGCAACCTGATCTCCCTTTGGCGAAACTCGGACGTCTCCGATCCATCCGGGCGTCTTGAAAATCACCTTTCCGATGGGGAACTCGAGCTGGCCGAATCCACGCTCCCCTCGGGCAATCGCCAGACTGGAGCCGTCCTTGGACCAATCGGCCCAGTTGACGCGGTCGAGAATCTCGCGGGGTGCCCCGCCCGCGAGAGGCATCCGCGCCAGAGTCCCGTATTGCTGGAACGCGCCGTACCGGCTTCGCAGTGAAATTGCCATTTCACCCGTGGGGGACATCGCGAGAATCTGCGAGCCGGCAAAGCCCAGCGACATGGACTCAGGGCTGCCGGCGCGGGTCGAGTAAAGTTCCTGCGGTTTTCCGTCCCAGGCGGCGCTGTAAATAATGGTTTGCCCGTCCGGCGCAAATCGTGCTGAAAACACGGTGCCGCGTCGATAGGTGAGCTGGTGATAGATGGGCTGTGCGGCCTGGGGCTGCCGCTTGGCGATAAAAATTCCTCCAACCAATCCTGCGGCCAAAGCGACGGCAGCGGCAATGGCACTAGGAACCCATGCGCTCCTCACCGGAGCTTGCGCGGCGGGAAGCGTTCTTATCGTGGTGGAGAATCCGGATCCTGCGGTCGAACGCCCGGAATCCGTTTCGCGCTTCAGGCGCTTCAAGTCCGCGCGCAGCTCGGCGGCCGTCTGGCAGCGCATTTCGCGGTCTTTCTCGAGCGTTTTCGCGAGGATGATTTCGAATTCGGGTGGCAAATCTGGATTCACGCGCGACGGCGGCGCGGGGGCGCGATTCAGAATCGCCTCTGCAATCACGCCGGATGTGGCGCCGGAAAATGCCTGGCGGGCGGTGGCCATCTCGTAAAGGACCGTTCCGAAGCTGAAAAGATCCGTGCGTGCATCGAGGTCGTCGCCCCGAACTTGCTCCGGCGACATGTACGCAATGGTGCCGACCGCCGTGCCGGGACTCGTGAGCAGTTGCTCGCCTGCGAGCGTGGGCATGGCGGAACTTCCCGCGCCGACGCCCACGCGCTCATGCGAGACTTTCGCAAGACCGAAATCCAGAACCTTCGCCTGTCCGCGCCGCGTAACAAAAATATTTGCCGGCTTGATATCACGATGAATGATTCCCTTGGCATGCGCCGCATCTAATGCATCGGCAATTTGAATGCCCAGGTCGAGTACGAAGTCCAGCGCCAGCGGTTTTTCGGTGATGCGATGCTTCAGCGTCTGGCCTTCGAGCATTTCCATGGCGATGAAGGGAGTTTGCTCGCCGTCGTAATCAGCCACGTCGATTTCATAAATCGTGCAGATGTTCGGATGATTCAGCGCCGAGGCGGCGCGGGCTTCGCGCTGGAATCGCTCAAGCGTGGCGCGGTCCTTCGAAAAGCCTTCGGGTAGAAATTTCAGAGCCACTTGGCGGCCGAGCTTGGTGTCCTCGGCCTTGTAAACCACGCCCATCCCGCCGCCGCCGAGTTTTTCCAGGATTTGATAGTGCGAGATGGTTTTGCCGATCATGCGTGCACTCGTGGGAAGCGCGTGATGTTAGGCTGCGGATTCGCTGCAAGTCAAGCTGCGGCGATTGACTTGATTGGGCGCGCGCCCTAATGTGGCTGCTTCCTTGCGGCGTGGAGCGCGCGTGATCGAGCGATATTTCCGGCTTGCCGAAAACCAGACCAGCGTGCGGCAAGAGCTGCTCGGCGGGCTCACCACGTTCATGACGATGGCGTACATCATCGTGGTGAACCCGCAAATACTTGGGCAAGCCGGGATGCCGCCTGAGGGCGTGCTCTTCGCCACCTGCATTTCCGCGGCGGCGGCCACGCTGGTGATGGGACTTTACGCCAATTATCCCATCGCGCTGGCGCCGGGAATGTCGCTCAACGCGTACTTCACGTATTCGGTCTGCCTGGGGATGCACATTCCGTGGCAGACGGCGCTGGGAGTGGTGTTTTTTTCGGGCGTGCTGTTCGTGCTGCTCACGGTCACGCGGGTGCGCGAGCAGATCGTCAACGGCATCCCGGATTGCCTGAAGCACTCGACCGCGGCGGGGATCGGGATGTTCATCGCGTTTGTGGGCATGCGCAATGCGAAGCTGGTGGTTGCGAATCCCGCCACGTTCGTCAGCATTGGCAATTTTTCCGACCGCGAAGTGCAAGTGGCCTGCTTCGGGCTGGCTCTGACTCTTCTCCTGATGGCGCGGAAGCTGCATGGAGCGATTTTGCTGGGGATTTTGGGCACCACGCTGCTTGGAATTTTCCGCGGGATGGCGCAATGGCCGTCGGCGATCCTCTCGATGCCGCATCCCTCGTCGACATTTTTGAGGCTCGACCTGCGCGGGGCCGTTCACCTCGGATTGCTCGAAATCATTTTTGTGTTTCTGTTCGTCGATCTCTTCGACAACGTGGGCACGCTCGTGGGCGTGTGCGAGCAGGGCGGATTTGTGCGGGACGGGAAAATTCCTCGCGTCGGGCGCGCCTTGCTCGCCGACGCTGTGGGAACCGTCTTCGGCTCGCTCACCGGGACGTCCACGGTGACGAGCTACATCGAAAGCGCCGCGGGAGTGGCTGCTGGAGCGCGCACGGGCCTGGCCAATATTGTGGTGGCCGCGCTGTTTCTCGTGGCCGTCTTTTTTTCGCCGATCGCTACGGCCATTCCCGGATTCGCTACGGCGCCGGCGCTCATCGTAGTAGGCGCGCTGATGACTGAATCAGTCGCCTATGTCCGCTGGGCAGATTTTACGGAAGCGTTTCCAGCGTTCGTCACCGTGCTGGCCACTCCGCTCACGTTCAGCATCGCCACGGGGTTGAGCCTCGGTGTGATTTCCTACGCCGTAGTGAAAATCGCCGCCGGAAAATTCCGCGAGGTAAGCGTGCTCCTCTGGATTCTTACAGGATTATTTATTCTTCGATATATCTATCTTGCGGTAGGCTGAGCAGGAAAATTTTCGATGCGTGTGTGTCCGAGTTGCGGAAAGAGGTTTAGCAGCTTTTCTTTCGGGTCTGCCCGGCCGTCGGAATGTCCCGACTGCAGGAAAGCGAAGGCGAGTTCGTCCGCGATTTATGATTCCGGGACAGCAGATTCGCAAACACAGCCTGCGGCTAGAACCACCGGCAGACTGCCTTTAGTGACCCTGACCCTGATCGCAATCAATGTGCTTGTCTATGTGGCCATGGGGGTCAGTGGCGTTTCCTGGGTGGAGCCGAGCGTTAGCGACGCAATCCGCTGGGGCGCAGATTTCGGCGTGCTGACGCTAGCCGGCCAATGGTGGCGGCTTCTGACGAGCGTCTTCGTGCACTTCGGCATCATCCACCTCCTGTTTAACATGTGGTGCCTGTGGGATCTGGGACTTTCGCTTGAGCCATTGATGGGGAGGCGCGCGTTCGCTCTGATGTATCTTGCGAGCGGGATCGCAGCGAGCACGGTGAGTCTCGGCTGGAATCAATGGCGTGTGAGCGCGGGCGCATCCGGCGCGATTTTTGGGGTCGCAGGCGCTCTGGTGTCGTATCTGATTTTGAAGAAGGCGCCGCTCCCGAAGGAGACCCTCCGCCGGCGTCTGAAGAGCCTCGCCGTGTTTATCTTCTACAATCTCTTTTACGGCGCGCTCCGGTTCGGAGTTGACAATTCTGCGCACCTTGGCGGTTTGATCGCTGGAATGATCCTCGGCGCGTTGATTCCTGCTGTTGCCCCGACAGCAACGCCAGCCGAGGCGTCGGCGGGTGGGCTGCTTGTTGGATCGCCGGCGCGGTTGGGCGAATCCAGCGAACGGATGGCGCGAGGAGCGGTCCTGATGCTGGTGGGCGCCGGCTACTCAGCGCTCATTTTTATCGGGTTATATCAGATCGCAAGAAAACACGCAGCCGAGGCACACTACGGCGCCGCGGCGCTGCAAATCCAGCGCGGAAATCTGGCCGCCGCCATTCCGGAATTGCAACAGTCGATAGCACTAAATCCCAAAAGTGGTGTTCCGCCAGCCGTCCTCGGAGTGCTGAAGCTTGAGCAGGAGGATCCCATCGGGGCGTATCCCATCCTCGAACAAGCAGTCAGGCTCGAGCCTAGCTACCGGCTCCTTCGACACAATCTAGCGCTCGCTTATATCGGCGCTGGGTATCCGGGCTTGGCGCGGCAGGAAATCGGCTGGGCACTTCAATCGCAAGAGGAAGATCAAGCTGCTGCTCATTTCATCCTTGGACTTTGTGCATACTTGGAGCGCGACTACGAACAGGCTTCCACCCAGTTGCTTTCGGCCATTCAAGCAAGAAAGGATTTTTTTGAGGCCCAGGATGACCTCGCGCGAATCTATATCGAGAGCGGAAAAGCAGAGCAAGCGAGAGCACTTTATGCGGCAGTGCTTTCCGCACATAAAGATGATCGGGCAGCCATATCGGGGATGGCGTCGCTCAAGTCAGCCCCCAAGACCAGACCGACTCCGGGTGACCTGCCCCCCTTTGTCGTTCCATATTCCAAGTTGACCGCCAAGTCTCGTTTGTGGCCCTACTTCCCGTAGGAAGTTCGAGAGCGGCACGGCTCCCATCGTGCGTTAACCGGTGGATTTCCTTTTGATTTCTAGAGGGCGGCGGAGGATTTCGCGCCGAAGACGCGGCGGAAGATGGCGTCCACGGCACGCAATTGACGCGCGAGGTCGAACGCGTGCGCCAGCGCCTTTTCATCGAGGAATTTGCGGATATTCGGATCTTTGGCGACGAGCTCGCGGAAGTTTCCCTCCGATTCCCATGCCGCCATCGCATGGGCTTGCACCCACTTGTAGGAATCCTCGCGCGGCGCGCCGTGCTCGACTAAATCCTGAAGAAGCTGGCCGGAGAAGACGAGACCCTGCGTGGCGTCCAGATTCCGCCGCATGCGCTCGGGAAACACTTTCATGTTGGCAACGATCTCGGTCATGCGATGAAGCATGTAATCCACCAGGATCGTCGAATCCGGCAGAATCACGCGCTCGACCGAGCTGTGCGAGATATCGCGCTCGTGCCATAGCGCGATATTCTCCATCGCGGGCATCGCATTCGCGCGAACCACGCGCGCGAGTCCGCAAATCTGCTCGCTGCCGACGGGATTGCGCTTATGCGGCATCGCCGAGCTGCCGCGCTGTTCGCCGCCAAATGGCTCCTCCACTTCGCGAACCTCGGTCCGCTGAAGGTGGCGGATTTCCTGCGCGACGCGCTCGAGCGACGCGGCCACGATCCCCAGCGTCGCGAGATATTGCGCGTGACGGTCGCGCTCGATCACTTGCGAGGTGATGGGCGCGGCAGCCAGACCGAGCCGGCGGCAGATTTTTTCCTCGATTTCGGGGCCGAGATGCGTGCAGGTGCCAACCGCGCCCGAAATTTTTCCCACAGCCATCTGCTGCGCGGCTGCCAGGAAACGCGCCAGATCGCGGCGATTTTCTGAGTACCAGTTCGCAATCTTCAGCCCGAAGGTGATCGGCTCGGCGTGCACGCCATGCGTGCGGCCGATTTCCGGCGTGTCTTTGAATTCCCAGGCGCGCCGCTCAAGCACTTCGCCGAAGCGTTCGAGCCCCTTCTCGATCAGGCGCGAGGCGTCGCGCACCAGCAGCACCTGCGCTGTATCCACCACGTCGTTGGACGTGAGCCCGTAATGCAGCCAGCGCGCTGCTTCGGGATCGCCGATCGATTCCTGCACGGTGATGGTGAAGGCAATGACGTCGTGCCGAACGCGCGCCTCGTGCTCGTTGATGCGCGCCACATCCACACGCGCCCGCTCCCGCAATTTCCCAGCCGCCTCCGCAGGGACGATGCCTGCTTCGGCCAGCGTTTCCGTTGCAGCCAGCTCCACATCGAGCCACTTCTGGAATTTGTTTTCCTCGCTCCAGACGCGGCCCATCTCCGGACGTGTGTATCGCGCGATCAAGCGGCCTCGCTCCCCTCCATCATGGCTTGGCCCAATCTTCCCATGCGAGCCCTTTGATGCGGCCGAACTCGCGGACATTCGCGGTAATGAGCGTCAACTTGTGCCGCAGAGCCTGTCCGGCGATCAATGTATCGTAGGCGCCGATCGATTTCCCCGCGGCTTCCAGAGCCGCGCGGACTCTTCCAGCGCTTCGAGCATCTTCTTCTTCAAACGGCAGCAAGGTCACCGGCCCGGCGAAAAATGTTTGCACGCGCTCGGAGTTCGATTCCGGATGCGCGCTCTTGGCCACTCCATACCATAATTCAAAGGCGGCGATCGCCGAAACGAACAATTCCGCCCCGCCGCCGAGCGCGCGATCCAGCCGGAAGCGCAACGCGGCAGGTTGCTGGTTGATGAGCCCGATGCAGGCGTTGGTATCGAGCAGGTACTTCACGAGAAGAACCTGCGCGGCGGTGTCTTAGGCTGCTTTCGTCCGCCCTTCAGGAACGGTTCGGAATTCATCCGGTCAAGCTCGGCGAACCAGGTGGCCGTGTCGGAGATGATCGGCTCGAGCAGGACGCCGCCGCCGACTTTGCGGATGCGCACTTCATCGCCCGCGAAGCGGAATTCGCGCGGCAGGCGGACGGCCTGGCTACGGCCGTTGCGGAACAGTTTGGCGACTCCGGATTTGGACATGGGGAAGAACCCGCCGAATGATATATACCACAAATATATATCACCTGCAAGGGCGGCGATGGGACCGCCGCGGCCACCGCATGCCCGGCCTCGCCTGTAAGCTATTTATTATGACGGGGTTGGCGGAAAGTCGAGGCCCAAACGACTTACTCCATGAAGGCCCCAATCGGGCGAAAGGAGTGAGGCAATGAAAATGACGGTGGCATGGTTCAGCGCCAATGATTTTGAGCAGGCAAAGAAATTTTACGGCCAGGTGCTCGGCTTGAAGAAAATCTTCGAAATGGAGAAATGGGCCGAGTTCGGGCATGCGGAGGGCGAAGCTTCGATCGGCGTGGCGGCAGCGACGCAGTGGGGGAAGGAGGCCAACGCGACCGTGGTGCTGCGCGTGGACGATATCGAGCGCGAGCGCAAACGGTTGCAGGCCGCGGGAGTGCCGTTCGAGGGCAAGATCGAAGAGATTCCGGGAGTCGTAAAGCTCTCGACGTTTCGCGATCCTTCGGGCAATCGGCTTCAACTTTGCCAGGTGCTGGTGCAGAGGTAGCTCAACAGGGCCACGCCATGTTCGAACCGACGCGTGTAAACTGGCGCGGCCCCCATTCTTTCCGGGAGGGGTGCGATGGCGAGCCAACCGGATCCGCAAGTTTCGAAGGAACAGGAAACCGCGCTCGTCGAGCAGGCGCGGCGAGGAGACCGCGCGGCATTGGGCGCTCTGGTCGAGCCGTGGCGCAAGCCGCTGTTCGGCTACATCTACCGGATGGTGACGCTGCGGCAAGACGCTGAGGATCTTCTGCAGGACGTGCTCGTGCGCGTGCTCGAAAACCTTCGCGAGTATCGCGGCGAAGCGCCGTTCAAGAGCTGGCTCTTCGGGATCGCCACGCACGCGTGCCTCGATCACCTGCGCCACAAAAAGCGCTGGCGCGTGGAGGCGCAACTCATCGGGGAGCAGGAAGCCAAAGCCAGCCCTGAAATGCATCGGGCGCTGGTTGAGGTGATGCAGCAGCCGGAATTCGTCTTCGAAATCCGCGAGCACGTCGCCTTCTGTTTTGCCTGCGTCGCATGGTCGCTCCCGCCCGAGGAGCAGGCAGCGCTGATGCTGAAGGAAGTCCTCGGCTTCACCGCCGAAGAAGCCGCGGGGATTCTGCGCGTCTCGGAACCGGTCTTCCGCCACCGTCTTTCGGACGCCCGCGGCAAAATGATTCAGGATTTCGACGGCCTTTGCGCGCTCATAAACAAATCGGGCGTGTGTTTCCAGTGCCGCGGCTTGCGAGAATTCGCGCGGGCAATCCCGGGTCACGCGGGCGCGGACTTGGTCCAAATCGAAGTGGCGCCGGGGGTCGCGCTGAATCCCGAAAACCTCTTCAACGCCCGCGTTGCGATCGCGCGCGAGGCGGACCTCGAGGAAGGCGCCACCCGTACGATGCACGATTTGTTCTTTGGGAGCCTTTCGGCACGCGAGGAATCGCGCTAGCAGCATGGATGCCGATTGCATCGCAATTTGCATTGTGGAATTTCGGGCAAATTAAACTATTTGTCGGAGGCACGAAATGAATCGGCGAATATTGCTCCTTGTGCCCGCACTTTACCCGTTCTTGTTCATGCAAGGTCAGCCACCCCAGTCGAGAAACGATTGGAAGGACTTCGAATTCCTATTTGGCGAGTGGACATGGGCCGGAGGGGAGCAGCCAGGGCAGGGAAAGGGTGTGTCTACCTTCCGGCCGGAACTGGATGGAACAGTGCTCGTCCGAAAAACGCATCTGGATTATCCGGCGACGAAGGAGCGGGCCGCCTTTAGCCATGATGATCTTTTGTATGTCTACCACGATCCCAAAGACAACTCGCTGCGCGCCATTTTCTTTGACGGCGGGGGGCACGTCATCCGATACGCAGTAACCGTGGCGCCGGGCGATGACTCCATCGAGTTCTTGAGCGATGCAGCGCCAGGCGGCACGACGTGCCGGATGACTTACGCTCGAGCGGGCGCGGATTCCGTTACGGAGAAGTTCGAGATTGCCCCACCCGGCAAGCCAAACGATTTCGCAATTTATGTGGAATTCAATGCGAAGAGAGTCCGTAAGTAAGAACACGCAACGGGCGGAGAGGCACTACAGGTCGAAGGGGCCGAGGGGGACGCGCTGGGAGGCGATGTGGAGCGCGCCGCGGAAAGGGAATTCGGCGGGGCGGCTGTTGAGAGCTTCTTCGGCGGAAATGCGCGCGACTTCGGGATTGTTGTTTTGCTCGGAAAGGTGCGCAAGCACGAGGTATCGAGGACGCGCATCGAACATTTCGGCATCCGCCAGAAATTCGCTGACGACGGCGTTTGAAAGATGTCCTGTGCGGCTCATCACGCGCTGCTTGATGTACCACGGATAAGGACCCACCTTCAGCATTTCAAGATCGTGATTCGATTCGAGGATCAGGAAATCGGCTTCGCGCAGGTGCTGCTTGACGTGCCCGGGCAGGTAGCCGAGGTCGGTGACGATGGCGACTTTCGTGCCGTTTGAACGGAAAGCGAAGCCGACGGGATCCGCCGCGTCATGAGGAATCGCAAAGGGAACAATCTCGATATCACCGACCTCGAATTTCGCGCCGGCGTGAATGTACTCGACGCGCTCGAGCTTTTTGACCGGCGGGCCCTCGGCAAACATTTTCAGGATTTCGCGATGCGTGGGTTCGGTGAGATAGGCGGGACAATCCCACTCGCGCTGCATCTGGCCGAGCCCGCTGCAATGGTCGGAGTGTTCGTGGGAAATGAGGATGGCGTCCACGCGCTCGGGGCGCGGCCGGCCGAGCGCTTCAAACCGCCGCCACATCTCTTTGCGGCCGTAGCCTGCATCGATGAGGAGGGTGGTGTGCTCGGTTTCGAGCAACGTGGAGTTGCCCGCGCTACCGGATGCCAGGATGGAAATCCGAAAAGAGATGCGTCCTCGCCCGGCGCGCGTGAAGCCGTGCACACGCAGCGCCGCGAAGGATGATGGCAAACTGCCGCGCGCGCGTCAATACGATGTGATGTGCATGTAATGCGGGCTAGGAATTATTCGAGCGCAAAGACGGCATAGACAGTCACCTCCTGCCTGACCTTTTGTGGATATAGATTCAGAATGGGTTGCCGCTCCTGACCTGACCGGGCATTTTTGTACCAGGTGAAGTGAGAGAGAATTCATCTGGAGGTAGACCGGTCATGCCTATGACCCGATATAAGCCCGAGCAGATTGTAACCCTGCTGCGGCAAATTGAAGTCAGCATCGCCAACGGA
>DASPSD010000096.1:0-75662 GCA_035624115.1 Candidatus Sulfotelmatobacter sp.
TCCGTTGGCGATGCTGACTTCAATTTGCCGCAGCAGGGTTACAATCTGCTCGGGCTTATATCGGGTCATAGGCATGACCGGTCTACCTCCAGATGAATTCTCTCTCACTTCACCTGGTACAAAAATGCCCGGTCAGGTCAAGTCAGCAGAGAGCCTACGTATTGCCAGAATCGAGCGGTCTCTTTGATGGAACCACATCGAATCCACCTGTTCCAGCACAGACGAATGTTCCGAGTATCATAATGACTATCAAAAATCGCGGGCAGACTCCCGCTTACAAAGTCCTCGCTTGGGCTGGCCTTCGAGTAATCGAAGTCAGAGACGAAAACACCTCCCTCGTTGTGCCTGACCCGATGGAAGAAAAATTCGCTCTCACGCTTGCCGCTAACGGCAGTTTCCATAAGGCCCTTCGGTTTGAACGCACACTCACCCCGAACGAGATCGCCGATATTGGCAACGGCACACGTGGAATCTATCTCTACGGCCGAATCGTCTATACGGACGCCTTCAAAAAACTTCGGTACACTAATTTCCGGTTGCACTACACGAATCAGCCTTACCCCCCTGTTATCACCAACGCGTTGTTCAATTTTAGCGAAAAAGGTAACGACTCCAATTAACCCTATCGCAAGAAGCAGGGCCGCAAAACGAGATGATTTTCTCGGTCTGCACAAAAACTGTTTGATTTGCACAAGAACTGATCGTTTATTCATGGTTTTTAAGCAAAGCCATTTCTAATCGTCAGAAAAATGGGGGTTGAAATTGCGTCGAGAAGGGGCCCGGAAGAGCGAGGACAGAGACAAAGACGGGCGAGTCAAGCCTCGCCCTAACAAAGCGGCGTCAAGCCGCCGCACTCCAGAAAAGCCGGGCACGGCATGCCGTGCCCCTACGAGGACACTGCGACGACAAAGGCGAAAGGCGCGGGTGCGCGGGGTCACGGCGAGGGGTGAGGGGGGTCACGTCCGAAGGGGGCCGGTTGCGCGATAAACAAGATGCGTATTGGCGCAGATTTGCGCGCCAAGCGCTCGCGAAAGGAGGCCTCCATGACCACACAGGTTGTGCTCGCGGGCGTCGTGGTGCTGGTGCTATGGGCCATCGCCACGTATGCCATCTGGCAGTGGGGCCCCGGGTTGCGGCGACGCACCGTATGGTGCCCCGTGCACAAGAAGCGCGCCACAGTTCTGGCGGAGCAGAAGGAAGCGCTGTTCGTCCCTTCCTACGCGGGACTGAGCGTGATCGACATCAAGGAGTGTTCGCTGTACGATTGCCAGCCGCTCGGCTGCCAGAAAGAGTGTCTGGCGCGGTTCTGAGCGCGGCTGAAGCCGGGGTCTTGCATGATTCGCATAGCGCAGCTGTTTGTGTCTCCTGAGCAGGGCGCGGAGTTGGGTTGCTTCTCGCATGGGTTGAAGGATTTGGTTGGAGTTGCTCGAGTTTCGGGTGCAGCGGGAAGCGAACCGAACCGGCCGGCGTTGGCGGTGTTTGACGGCCGAGGAGAGCAAAGATTGGGGCAAAAACGAAGTATCAAAAAAATTGGAGGACGGGGGTCGGCGTAACGCTGGGCATCTGTTTTGCGTTGCAAGTTTATTTGCTGCGCGAACTCGCCGCGGCAGAGATATTGTTCGGCGTAGCTTTCGTTCTAGCGTTGCTCGCGGGCGTGAGTGTGTACGCGGCCGGGGCAGTTGCCGAGCGAGGCTACGATTTATTTTCGGCGCACACAAATGCGCTGATAAATTTGCATCGCCGGTTCAAGGAAATTTTGCACCATCGGCACGCGTTTACTGGCCACCCGTGATTTGCGCATCCGTTTGTTGCCCGTTACCGCTCGCGCGATCCCGCCCAGCTCGAAGCCTTCGGAAGGCGTATAATGTGGCGAAGGAAGCCATCTCCTTTGACCGAACTCAACATTCTGCAAAAGAGCGGGACGCTGCACGAGGCGCGTTGGTGGGAACCCGAGCCGGGCGGCAAGGTGCATTGTTATCTTTGCCCGCGGCATTGCCATATCGGCGAGGGGCAGGCGGGGTTCTGTTTCATCCGCGCGAACGAGGGCGGGAAACTGTATAGCCTCGGGTACGCCCATCCGGCGGCGCTGCAAATCGATCCCATCGAAAAAAAGCCGCTCAATCATTTCCTTCCGGGAACGCGAATTTTCTCCATGGGCACGGCCGGCTGCAACATGGGCTGCTTCTTCTGCCAGAATTGGGACATTTCGAAATCGCGTTCAGACCAGGTGCATTCGAGCTACATCCCGCCCGAGGATGTGGCGCTGCTGGCGATCCGCAATCGGTGCCCTTCGATTGCGTTCACCTACAATGAGCCGACCATCTGGGGCGAGTATGTGATCGATATTTGCGCGGCGGCGAAAGAGCAGGGCTTGAACACCGTGATGGTGACGAACGGCTACGTCACCTACGACGCGTTTCACGATATCTACGACCACGTTGACGCCGCGAACGTGGACTTGAAGGCGTTCACCGAAAATTTCTACGGAAAGATCACGCTCACCCATTTGCAGCCGGTGCTCGAAACGCTCGAGTGGCTGAAAAACGAGACGAATGTCTGGTTCGAGATTACCAACCTGATGATTCCCACGCTCAACGACGATCCCGGGGAAACGCGCAAGCTTTCCGAATGGATTCTCGAGCATCTCGGTCCGGATGTCCCGCTGCACTTCACCGCGTTCCATCCCGACTTCAAATTGCAGGATAAGCCGCCGACGCCGCCCGAGACGCTCCATCGCGCGCGGGCGATTGCGATGGAGGCGGGGCTGCATTATGTCTATGAGGGAAACATTTACAGCGACGGCGCGCATACGTCGTGCCCGCGATGCAGGACGATGTTGATCCGGCGGTCGTGGCACGATGTGCAGCAGAATCGGATGAAGGATGGGCATTGCCCCGAATGCGGGCTCGAGATTCCGGGGCGATGGGCGAATCCGCGCGGGACGACTCCAGTAAAAACCCTCGAGCATGCTCGAGGTGTTGCTTCAGCGAAGTACTCAGATTTGAATCTCTAAGCGGGCCTTCTCAATTCCCCGAGAAGTTCGCATTTCAGCTCTGCTCGTATTGAAAACAAAGCGGGAGCAAGCTTCCGCACTCCAAAGTTCTCGGGGGCGACGCTTCTCTAGAATTGCAGGTCGTCAAATCTGGAATCCGTAATAGCCGGGGCCGACGCGGAGGTGATGGTGCCACGCGAGAGGGAAGGCCCAAATGACGAGCGAGCCGAGAATCGCTTGGCCGGCGGCGAGCGGAATAATGTTGCGGACGCGGCCGAACATCCAGGCCATCGCCGTGCCGCCCACGAACGTCAGTGACACGAGCACGGGATTGGGCCAATGGCACGCGGCGAAAATCACGCCGGTCGCGAGAGCGGCAACGAGCGGATTGCGCACGAGCGCGAGCATGCGATTGTGGACGAGCGAATTCAGCGCGACTTGCTGAAGCAAGCAGAAGGCGCCGTAACTGGCGAGGCGCCGCCAGGAGAGCAGGTTCGGCGGGAACTGATGCGGCGCGCCCAGGGCGAGGCCGATCACCACGAGCGCCGCACACAGCGCAGCAAAGACGACGAGCGCCTGCCGCGTGGCCGGCCAGAGGTTATCGGCGCGCCAGCCGAGCGTTTTGGGCGTGTCGCGATGAAGCGCAAAGCTGGCGAGCAGCCACACGATGAAGATCACCCACGTCCAGCGGGCGGTAAATTGAAGCCGCCAGATGAACCAGAGAATGAACGCCGGAAGCAAGGTGACGTCGGCGAGCGAGAGCCAGCGCTCGAGGCGGAGTGTCATCGCTCGCCCGCGCTTTCTGGGCGCGGGGCGTGCGTCGCCGGCGCTTGCATCACCGCGCGAATGGCGGCTTCGAATTCGGCGGGCTTGAGTTTAGTCGGTGCGAAATAGAGGGCCCAGTCAACATCGGGAAAGCCCATACGCGTGGCCATCCCAGGCAGCTCTTCGCGCAAAGCAGTGGGACGGCCCGGGTGAATGCGGCGCAACGCGTCGTAAACGATGCGGTGCTCGGGGTCGCGCCAAATGTGGCGCTCGAGCGAAACCATCGCGCTGCGCAACGCCGCGCTGGCGACGGCGAGAGTGCAGAGGGCGCGCAGAATTTCGAGCTCGAGGTCGCGAGCCCGATCGCCGTGCGCCGCGGAATTTGAGTTGCGCTGCATCGAGGTGCCGTCGATGTGGCCGAGGGATATTCTAGCGGGGAATGGCTCCGGGCGCGGGATCAAACCAAGATCAGGCGGAAAAGAGCAGGAGTTGAGCGATTCGCCGGAACGCAGCGGCTAAGCCGCAGACGCAGAAGAAGCCACCGGGCGGACGAAGTCGATGCGGTCGATCGTGGCGGCGACGCCGTAAAGGGGCGTGACCTCGCCGGCGAGCTGAGAAATGCGCAGGGCTTTGGCGCTGGCGCGAACGAGCACGGACAATCCGCGCTCCTTTTCGCCGGGCAGAGCGAAGGTCAGTTCGACGCCGGTGCCGGGGTCGATGGGTATGTGGGAATGAAAGTAAATGCCCGTGCGGGAGACGTCGCGGAGGTGGCCGGTGTGGAATTCGACGGGGCGTCGTTTGGCCATGCAGACTTGGACGGGGAGGTAAACTTCGTACCTTCTAGCTCTTCGCCGCTCTGCCATGGATAGAATCCTCCTCATGTTCAGATGCACGAGCGCGGCCAGGAGTGCACTTACTGCAATCTACTGCAAACAATGAGGTTAGCTTGGTGACCAAGCATAGTTGGGCAGAAAAGCCCCAAGAAAAATTTCCTTGAGTGGGAAATTGATGCCTAGTTGCGATGGCCAAAAAGTCGTAGTACTGGATCCACAACTGGCAGGTAGGAGAGGACTTACGGTTATCCTGCGGAGCGATTTCCGCTGCAGGAAGCATTCCCGATTTGGTCCAGGTCACGCACCCGGGCTGCTATTTTCTCGCGCGGACTTTCTTCTTGGCTCGCTCGCGGGTGCCGAGCTTCACTTCGTACTCGATGGCGCGGACATCGTCTGGAGAGATGTCGACGAATTCGACTCCCACGCCGACCCCGGGAAGGCAGTAGCGCACTTCGCAGCGGGAGCGGATTTGGACGCCGGAAAGCGCGAGTCGGAAGATGACGTTAAGGACCGCGCCTTCGGGGAAGGTGCGGCTGGTGTTGATGAACATTCCGCGCGTGCTGATGTCGGGGGGGCGCGTGGCGACGTCTTCGCTGTGGCCTTCATAGGACACGGATAGCTCGCACAGGCTGGAAAAGCGGGGCGACAGCCGCGGGCTGGCCCACGGCTTGCCGTTGTTCTTGTGGCCGTTGCGAGAGGCGCTCATTCGTCGTGGGCTCCCTGGCCGACCAGCGAGCCGTGCGGCGTGCTGGAAGCTTCGCCGCCGGATTTTTTCTCGCCGCAATAGGGGCAATAAACGAATGCCGGCGAAAGCTCGTGGCGGCACGACGCGCAATAGGTGGCGTGAATCGCCTCGAAGGGGACGACGCGCAGCACCTCGTCGAGCGTCGTCTGGCCCTGGCGGACGCGATCGAGCGCGTATTCCTGCATCAGTTTCATGCCGTTATTGCGCGCGAGAGTGCGAATTTCGTCGTTGCGGCCGCCAGAGCGCACCGCCTGGCGAATCGCGTCGTCGAGCAAAAGCATCTCGTAAATTCCAATGCGGCCTTTGTAGCCGGTCAAATCGCAGTAGTCGCAGCCGATTGCGACGCGTTGGAATGGCGGCGGATCAAGCACGCCGGCCTGGGCGAGGCGCGAGGCATACTCGGGGTTGACGGGAACTTCATCGCGGCAAGCGCACAGCCGGCGAACCAGGCGCTGGGCGATGATTCCGGTCACCGAAGTGGCAATTTGAAACCCGGGGATGCCGAGATCGAGCAGACGGGTGACAGCCGAGACACTGTCGTTCGTATGGAGCGTCGAGAGGACGAGGTGGCCGGTCTGCGCGGCTTTGATGGCGATCTCGGCAGTCTCGCGGTCGCGAATTTCGCCAACCATGATGACGTTGGGGTCCTGCCGCAGGATCGACCGGAGGCAGGAGGCAAACGTCAGGCCCGCCTTCGTGTTCACCTGCACCTGATTCAGGCCGGGGACAGCATATTCGACGGGATCTTCGACCGTGATGATGTTAACCGTCGGTTTGCGCACCACGTTGAGCGAGGAATAAAGCGTGGTGCTCTTGCCGGAGCCCGTCGGCCCCGTGACAAGGATCATGCCTTGCGGCATCGCGAGAAGGCGCGAAAGGCCCTCGGCGATCTCCGGCGCCAGGCCGAGCGCGCCGAAATCCTGCATGGGCGCATCGGATTCGAGCAGGCGCATCACCACTTTTTCGCCGTGCTGAGTCGGGAGCGTGGAAACGCGCAGGTCAATCTTCCGGCCGGAAATTTTCACCAGGAAGCGGCCATCCTGAGGGGCGCGCCGCTCGGCGATATCCATATCCGCAAGAATCTTGATGCGCGACACCACGGAATTGTGCAGCGTGCGCGGAATGCGCTGGAAATCGCGCAACATGCCGTCCACCCGCAGGCGGATCACGGTTTCGGTGGACTGCGATTCGATGTGAATGTCGCTGGCCTGCTTTTCGGCGGCGGCGGCGATCGTGGAGGCCACCAGGCGGACGGCGGGCGTGCTCTTGTGCAGAAGCTCCGCCTGCATTTCCTCCATGGCTTCGATATTGCGCTGGAGCGAACTCGAGGAGATGAACTCCATCCCCGGATCTTCCACGGCGGGAGCGATGGCTTCCGCGACGGCAGCTTCCTGTTCGGCCGCGGCCCCGTACCATTTATCGACGGCGGCCTCGATTTCTCCGCGGAAAGCCAGGCGCGGGACGATGTCCATGCCGGACATGAAGCGCAGCTCGTCAATAATGTGCAGGTTTTGAGGCTCGGACATCACCGCGACGAGCTTATTCCCCTGCGCCGTGATGGGAAGGACGCAGCAGCGCTTGGCCACCGCGTGGGGTAGGAGTTTCAATACTTCCGGGTCGATCTCGATATTTTCGCAGTCAACGTAGGGGACGTGCGTGACTTCGGTGAGCGCCGCGGCCAGATCGTTCTTGGTGACCACGCCGCGCTCGAGCATGAGTTCGCCGAGGTGGATGAGCTTGCCCTGCTGGTCTTCGATCGCCTTGTTCAGGTCGGTCGGAGAAACGTGGCCCCGCTCGCGCAGGACCTCCCCAAGTCGTTTCTTCTTCATTGCCTAAGCAGCTTTCCCAAGCAAAGCAGATCGAACCAGGGCAAAATTTCCAGCGGCGAAGGGGAGCTTCAGCTGCTTACAATCGCTTTAGAGGACCGGATCGATCAGCACGGACGACCCTTCCGCCTCCGTCAAAATCCCCTTGCCAATCATCAAGCGAACCAAGCGCACCAGCGCGGCGTGCTCCGGCCCGCTCGCGTTCGCCGCATACTGCGGCTGCTTGCGCCGGTCTTCGTAGTGGGCGGCGGGAAACCGCTGCCCCGTGACGTCTTCCAACCAGGCGTTCAGCGCCGCCTGCTGGCGCTGATCCAGGCCGTCGAAGGCGACCCCCATTCCGAGCCCGGGCTGCGAATAAACCACAGTCCCGGCAGTCTCGAAGCTCGACTTTCCTCTTTGCAGATTCACCTTGAGCTTGGAGCCCACGGGGAAGGGAACCTTGGTGTCCACAAAACAGCCGCCCGGACCGAGATCCGTGGTGCGGCCGGCGAAGCGGGCGCCCGAGGTAAGCTCGACCACTTCGGCGCTGGCCGTGAAGGTGTGGCGCTCGGTCCCGCGGCGCTCGGCTTCTTTTACCGAAGGAGAAAAGTTGGCGGAGCCAGTGTGCTCCGGCTTTTTATTTCCATGCTCGTGCATCGTCTTTACCTGCCTGGCCGCTGAATTTTGTGCAAAACGTGCCCCAAGCGGCGGGCGGTCGAAGCCGCTCGTTCAATTTTCACTGCCCGATGAGGGCTGATTCAAGCTGAATCCCCCGCAGGCTTGCTTAAAACGAAACAGCAAAGCCATGGAATACTCGGCTCGCCCCCAGGGGTTATAAACCCTGAAATTGCAAACCCTTTCGGCACGACTCCCCTTCGACTGCGCTCAGGGTAAAAAGTCGTGCCCTGACGAGTGCCTAGATCAAGAAGCGGACGGCGATGCCGCGCGCGCCATCGGGGCGATCCTCGAGGCGCACGATTTCGCCGAGAAACCGTTTGTGGGACGCGACTTTCTCGCCGAATGGAAATGTCACGATCAAGCGCATGCCCAGGAAATAGTGCGGCATGCAGGTCGAGAAATAGAGTCCATCCCGAGTGAAATCAATCACCTCGCCCACGTCGCGGATGTCGATAAATCGGGCGTCGAAGGGCCGTACCTCGACCGGCAAATGGATTTTCAGCCGCTCGCGCTTGCGCGCCTCTCTTTTCGATTTGCGTGGTTCGAATAGCGACGTCCGTTCGGCAGTTTCGACTGCAATGGCCATGGAGGTCTCCGAGATCTCCGTGATGATGACGTTTCTACAGTAGGAGCGCATCCGTAGAAATCCTATAGAACCGAGGTACCAGAGGGCACCGAACTAAAGTTGATTTACCCGTAAGATCCCATTTTACAGCTAGATACGCCGGGCCGGCAGCACCGCGAGTGGTTGCCATCGAGGCAACTCTCCGGCGGTTGGACGGGGAAGCGTAACCTTTCGCCGGCGCCGAAGTTTATGTTATTGGGTAGCCTGCGAGCATCGAGTTTGCCCAAACCTGCCACAAAAGAGGCCGGCGAGCGCCAACTGGTCGAACAGGCGCAGCGCGACCCGCGCCAGTTTGCCGCCCTCTACGAGCAGAATTTCGAGCGGGTGTACGCTTACGTTGCCCGGCGCGTATCCGGCCGGGCCGAGGCGGAAGACCTGACCGCCGAAGTGTTTCATCACGCGCTGGCGAACCTGAAGAAATTCGAATGGAGGGGCGTTCCGTTCGCCGCCTGGCTCTATCGCATCGCCGGAAATGCAATTGCCGACCGCTGGCGCCGGACCGGCCGTGAACGCGCGCACAGCGAGCCTGAACCGGAGCCCGTGCGGGGAGTGGATGAGGAGATCGAACGGCAGGCGCTGCTTTTTCGGCTGGTCCGCGCGCTGCCGGAAAAACAGCGGCGCGTGGTCGAGCTGCGGTTTGGCGAAGAAAAAAGTATCCGGCAAATCGCGCAGGAAATGGGATGCACGGAAGGCGCGGTGAAGCAGCTTCAGTTTCGAGGGATTCAAAAGCTACGGGCGGAAGCGGCGAAGAAGCGGCCGTCAGCGCCGGGTGAGCGCAATGCCTAAGCAGAACCAGAGCGGGCAACTCGACCGGATCGTCGAGGCGATTCTCGCTCGAGCGGATGGGTCGCTCGCCGGCGTGAGCGCGCGAATGATACCGCAAGGGCGCGCGGCCTTTGCGCTGCGAGGATTGCCGCGCGAAAGCTTCCGCGCAAGATTGCTGGAAGATCTCAAAAGGAGGGCAGAAATGGCTTCGACAGGAGTGAAACCGATTCGGGAAGGATTTCACACGATTACGCCGTACATCATCGTCCCCGGGGCGGCCGGGCTCATTGATTTCATGAAGAAGGCTTTCGACGCGACGGAAATGTTCCGCGTGGCGCGGCCGGGGACTTCGTTGATTATGCACGCGGAAGTGCGCATCGGCGATTCGATGGTCGAGCTGGCGGACGCCATCGAGCAATATCCGCCGACACCCGCGTCCATTCACCTGTATGTGAAGGATGTGGACCGCATCTATTCGCAGGCGATGGAGGCGGGAGCGAAGTCGCTACACGGCGTGGTGAATCAGCCTTACGGCGACCGCGAGGGCACGGTCGAGGATCCGACGGGCACAATGTGGTGCATCGCCACGCACTTGGGCGTGGTGCACGTGCCGTCTGGGATGCGGACAGTGACGCCTTACCTTATCGTGCGCGGGGCGGACCGCTTGATGGATTTTGTCAAGAATGCGTTCGAGGGCGAGCAGATGGAGCGCCACCTTGGGCCGGAGGGAACAATCGTTCACGGCATGATGAAGATTGGCGACTCGATGATTGAGATGAGCGAGGCGCACGGTCAATGGGGGCCGCGGCCGAGTACGATTCATCTCTACGTGCCGAACACCGATGAGCTGTACGCTCGCGCGCTCGAAGCCGGCGCCACGTCGATTCAGCCGCCGGCGGATCAGCCGTACGGCGACCGCAGCGCCGGCGTAAGCGATGAATTCGGCAACCGGTGGTTCGTTGCCACGCACATTCGGGATGTGCGGCCGTAGGAAGACGAGGCAGGGAAGCAAGGGCACAGGGAAAGAGCCGGGGAAGGGGCGTGGTGGAAGATCTGCACAAGCCCGGGTCGGCGGTGTTATCGCATCGGCTAAAGGGAATCACTGCTTATCGTCGGGACGGTAGTCCTCAAACTCCCAATGCCCGACTCGGGCGATCTTTCCCCCTATCTCAGCCCAAGTGCTCCCCTCGTAAGATTCAATCAGCTTGGTGATGGCTTTCTTGATGAACGGCACGTTGTAACCATCCACCACCAGATAGTGCCGTCCAAGCACAAATCCATCCTTCTGACACCTTTCTTCCAACCACTTGGGCGCGCACACGCCGATGTCGAAGGATTCCTGGCCCGTCTCTCCTCTAACACCAACCATTGCCCTTACCCAGACACAAAAGCAATCGAGCTTCGCTGGTGGGTGGAGTTCGAGGGGCTCCACGTCAACCGTGTGGATTGATTTGACTTCTGCTCGCATGGTTGATCTTACCGAATAAAGATCTCGCTAGAAATTTAACGAGGCGTCGAGGGCGGTGGGGTAGATTTCGATGACGCGATCGACTTGCGTCATTTTCAGCACGCCGTACACCATGGTGCTGACGCCGGCGAGCCGGAGCGCGCCGCCGGAGCGCTTCAGCGTCGAGTGGCATTTCACGATTTGGCCGACGACGGCGCTATCGATGTGGTTGACGCCGGTGAGATCGAAAATCACGCGCTTCTCATCGTGCTCGATGTGGCGCTGCACTCGCTTGTCGATTTCGGCGCAGTCGTTGCCCATGGCAATGCGGCCGGTGACCTCGAGGACCACAACTCCCGGTTTAATCTGGCGCGTTTCGAGTTTCATGGGCATGGTCTCGCTCCGCCACTGCTACGGGTTGAGCCCGCAAACGATGCGTGGAAAGTACCTGTCGCGAGCGCGGGCGTCAAGCGGAAGTGTGAAGGAACGCGGAAGTGGCGAGGAGTGCCACGACATGCCAAGGGCACGGTGCGTTGATGGAAACCGTCGCGACCGGCCGAGGACAGGCCGGGAGGCCTGTCCTACGTGTGGGCGGGCGTCAAGCGGAAGTGTGGGCGAATTGGCTTGCGGGTGAAAGTTGGCGGCGAAGAAGTGTCGCACCTACGGCGCTTGGCCTGCCTGAGAACCAAACACTCAGGCCTTCCGGCCTGGGCTAGATTGTGCCGCGCCTCCGGCGCTGGGTCTGCGGTAACAACATTTCTTGGATTCCAACCGAGCCCAAGCTTCTTCCGGTACAACACGAAAATCCGGCAAGCGCCGGAGGCGCGGAAGTGATTAGCCCAGCGCGGGAGCGCTGGGTCTGTGGAGGAATGGCGCAGGAGCGCCGTAGGCGCGACACAGCAGGGAAGGCAAAGGCAGCCCCTTTAAGCATCGTAGGGGAATTGGCGGATCATGCGGATGCAATCGGCGAGGGCTTTCAAGAGCGAATCGCCCCAGCCATTGGGGAGGACCGGCGCGACATTCTGATTGACCATTTTATCGGCTTGCGCGAAGAACCGCGAGTGCTGCCCGGAGGGCGCGGTGGCATATTCCTTCACGGTGATGCGGAATTCGATTTCGCGGCCCTGGTCGTGCTTCTTCATCGAGTAGTAGGTGATTTGGGCCAGCTCTTCCGAGCGGTCGGATTGCGCATATTGCCAGTCGGCCACGGAACCTCCTCCGAGAGCGGGCATCTTAGGCTGCGGTTCCAATCAAGTCAATCGCATGTGGGAAGCAGGCCGCGGCTTGGCCTGGTATCTGGTTGTGCCAGAGCGGGCACGGCATGGATTCGGCTCCGCTCACCACAAGTGCCGTGCCCCTACAGGAAAAAGCGAAAAAGCCCTAATCGGTGAGCGAGGATGACGCCGAGGAAGACATGCTTGGTTGGGTGTGAATTCGGCTGCATAATGGTGCAAAGGGCCGAAGTCGTTCCAGGAGGCCCTGCCAGCGATGCCGAGGCCGCGACAATCCGGAGTGATTCGCCAATTGCTCGAATCTTCTGTGCGCGCGGGGCTCGAGCGCGCCTACTACCACGTGCGCGTCGACCCCGACAAATATCTCAAGTACATGCGCCGGGTGCACCGCCTGCCCATCACGGCGTGGTCGGATATGCAGCAGCTCGACGAGGAAATGCTCGAGCCGCACGCCGAGCGCGTAATTTTCTCCGCGAAGAAAATGGCCACGCTCGAGGGCATGGGCTTCGGCCTGGGCGGATTCCTCACGCTGCTTCCCGACATGGGCATCCTTTCGGCCATCACCATCCGGATGCTGCAAAAGCTCAGCTTGATTTACGGGTTCGAGTACGCCAGCGATGAAGAAGTGACGGCGCTGTGGATCGCCGCCGGCAGCGCCGCCGGATTGGATCTGGGTAGAGATTTCCTGGAAAAGCAAGCGATGGAGCGGGTGGTGCCCCGAATCATCGATCGCATCGCCGCGCGAGTAGGCGCCGAAGTGGCGGAGAAATGGTCGGGGCGGCTGATTCCTGTCCTGAGCGCAGGCATCGGAGGCGGGCTCAACTACTACTTCGTCCGCGCGTGGGGCCGCCGCGCGCAAAAGCATTTCATCGAGCGCCATCGCGCGGTTCGCGCCGGGAAGTTGTCTCGCACCGGATCGCGCGCCATCATTGTTCCGAGCGCGCCGGGGCTGCTGCCGTCGTAGTTTCCGCTAGACAGCAGCTTTCGAAGCTTCCACTTCCAGAGAAGCGCGATCCCACTTCCCCAGATTAGCGGCGGCTTCGTAGGTGCTCTGGCAGAAATCGAGGAGCATCGCGCGCGGGTCGCTCGCCGCGCGGACATCGTCGTACTTCAGGAAAAACTCCTTGAACTCCGGGCTGTAAAAAGCGGTGGAGGGATGAACGGGGCTCTCGCTGAATCCCGGGGGTTCAGGCGCGGCGTAAGCGTAAAACATCGGGTTGGCCACGTCGCCTCCGCCGGGCCAGAGTCCTACGCTGCTGACCTCGTGCGAATACGCCTCTCGGGTCACTTTATCGGCGCCGGCGCGCTCGGGCGCGCGGCGGCCGGAAAAGCGCGTGAGCGCCAGATCGAAACTTCCCCAAAAGAAATGGACCGGGCTGGATTTTCCGAGGAATCGTCCGCGGAACTCTTTGAAAATGGTGTCGGCGCCCACGAGCATGCGCCAGAAACGCTCCGCGTAAGCCGCATCGTAGGAAGCGTGAGTGGTGTCCTGGTCGAAGGGAATCGGATTCGGGAATTCCACAGGCATGTGCCAGATTTTCGCTTCGATGCCGAGCCCGTGAAGCGTTTCCATGTACTCTTTGTAAAAGCTGGCGACGCTGCGGGGAGCGAGATCGAGAATTTCCGTTTCGCCGCGGCTGGTTTCCAGGCGCAACACATGCTCGATGAAATCGAATTCTGCTTCGAAGATTCCCGCGGGATAGGGAATCGGCGAAGTGGTGAGGCCGCGCGCGCTGATATAGAACGGCACCTCCCACCAGTGATTGAAATAAGGCGCCAGAGCCAGCCGGGTCTTGCCGACCATCTGCATCCACATGTGCAGCGTGTCGCAAGTGTCTTTCCACTCCGAAAGAGGCAGCGCAGGCCAGGCTTGTTCGCGAGTTATCGTTCGATCGGGCATGGGAATTCCTCCGTGGAAAGGCTTGGCTGTCTCTGGCAGCGCATCTTACAGGAAATTGCCTCGCCAGAGGAGCGAATCGCTCCATTTGCTTCGCATAGCGAGCGCCGGGCGGCTATGGTAAAAAATGGCCTGATGACGCCCATCCAACGCCTTCGCCGTCTGCGCCGCCGGGAACTTCCTGTCTCTACTGTCAAGCTCGCGCGGTATCTGATCGGCAAGACGCTCGTGCGCGAGCTTCCCGGGGGCCGGCTCATCGGGCGCATCGTGGAAACGGAAGCCTATCTGACGGGCGATGCGGCGGCGCACACGTTTCGCGGGCCCACGCCGCGCAACCGTTCGCTTTATCTCGAACGCGGGCACGCCTACGTTTATTTCACTTACGGGAATCATTTCATGCTGAATGTTTCGGGCGGGCGCGACGGCGTCGGCGAAGGAATCCTGATCCGCGCGGTCGAGCCGATCGAAGGGATCGAATTGATGGCAGACCACCGGCGAAACAAGAATTTGAAAGATCTGGCGCGAGGCCCGGGGCGCCTGGCTTCCGCATTTCGGATCGACAAACAACAAGACGGGATCGATCTGACGGCGCACGAATCACTCTGGATTGGCACGCCGCTGAAGCCGCCGGGAGAGATCGGCACAAGCGTGCGAATTGGCATCACGAAGGAAGTTCACCGGCCGCTGCGGTTCTTTGAAAAGGGAAGTGAGTTTGTGAGCGGCCCCAGACGCCTCGCAGAAAATATGCCTCGCGTCATTCGAGCGGGCCGTAAACGCTCGTGAACGAAAGAAGCGTCCCGCAGTCCTCGTCCTCCATTCGCCGCGCTTTATCCGAGCCGATGAATCCCGTTGTAGCTGAAGGCCGCCGGTAGATGATGGCGAAGTGAATCAGTCCGTCGCGCTCGGTCCAGGAACTTGCCAGCATGTTCGTTGTTGTGCCCATAAACTTGGTGTGCACCATGCGGTAGTTCGGCGGATACATCCCGCAAGCATCCGGAGTGGGCTGGCTGAACTGCTCCTGCGCGATCACCTTCTTCTCGACCAGGTAAGCCACGGATCGCTGAAACAGTCTGTAAGGCGAGACCGCGCCGCTGCCGGTCTGCGGATAGTAATAAGTGAAGAGAAATGCGCCGCCTCCGCCGAGCGGATCGGTGAATCCTTTCACCAGGCCCGGGTTGGTTCCATCCTTGGGATGCCACTGCACCCAGCCTTTCGGATAGCACATCGACATGTTGGTATCGCGAAAGCCGACCGCGTCGAAAGCGGGATTGCGCGCCAGCGTGGTTTTTGGCGAAGCGACGAGGCGATTGTTCAAGTAAAACTCGGCGCGGTAGTCGCCTCCGGAAAGGCATTCGTGGTGATTGGTGTAATCGAGATAGGAATTGAAAGCGAATTTGCGCCCGGCGCCGTCGTCCCACACTTCCACCGGATAGACTCTTCCGGAAGCGGCCGGCACGACGCGCCAGACGTTCCAGTCGTCGTCATGCGCATACCAGAGCACGATCAAGACATCCTGGTCCAGATTCATATCGGAAAGATTCGCGTGCCAGCCCACGCCGGAAGGAGTGATCTCGAGGGAGATGTTGGAGATTCGCGCGGAGCTTGAGCCGCCCGGCTGGATGTTGCCTCCCGTGGCTCCGGAGGGCCGGTTCCAATAAGCGGCAAAGCGCGATTTCAGCTTCGCAATTTCCGTTTCGACTTGCGCACAATACGCCGCGTCGTTCAGGCCCTTGCAATGTTCCTTCAAAATTTCCAGGTCGGTGATGGAGCCGGCGGCAAGGTTTTCGTCAAATGTAAGCTTTAAGCCGTCTTCGTAGGCTTTGAGCCCATCCTCTTTCTGGTTGGCGGCAAGGTAAGCGAGGCCGAGGTTGAATTGCAGCCAGGGAGCATTGTTGTCCTTACCGATGGCCGTCCTGCTCGATTTGATGGCTTCCTTCAGATGCTTTCGATCGTGCGTCGAGAGCGCCAGCAGGACGTTGTCGAAGCCGTGGTTCCCAAGCATGGTCAAAGGCCGGGAAAAGCCTTCTTTATCGAGCGTCTCGAGCGATTTGCGCTGGTGGCTCAGAATATCCGGCAGCGCCTCTTTCGTGGTGAGGCTGATGTAGCCTTCGCCCTTCTGCGGCGTTCCTTCCATCCAGGCCGTGCGCGCGAGAAAATAATTTGCGAGCGCAAAATTGGAGCGGGCCTCGACAGCGCACTGGAACTTCCTCTTGGCTTTGGCGTATTCCTCGGGGCGCAAGGCAGTGGCGAGAATCTTTTTGCCGGCGGCGAAGTCTTTGGCAGCCTCGTCGGCGGGATCGACCTTGCCCTCTTTCTCTCCGGGAATCTTGCACTCCGCGCTGACCGTCTGCGGACGATTGGGAAGCGGCTCGAGGATCACATACACCGCGCGCACCGCGCCGATAAATACCAGCCAGGCGCTCAGGAAGACAAGAATGAAGGCCGCGTGCGTCTGGCCCATCCCGAGCGATTGCCCGAACAAATAGAGCGCAATGGCGAACAGAGTGATGGTGGCGAGTTCCATCGTGGCTTTTCGATGCCACGCGATGCTCAGCTCGTTCTTGGCGTCCCACTCGCCGTAATCCTCGTCCGCCCTCTGAATCAGGCTCTCCGTCACCCACTTGTTGGGGAAGCGCGGGTCCTTATCCGGCCCCCACGGGCCGAACAGGATGCTCAGGTTCTGCTTCGGCTGCTTCACCAGCAATTCCTTCAGCAGGCTGAGTTGCGCGAGCGACTCTTGTATGTTCACGCCCGGCACAGCCTCTTCGGCGAGCTGGGCGCGCTGGCGCGCCGCTTCATAGCGCGCGTGAATTTCTTGCGTCGTGGCGAGGGTTCCCATCACGTAGAACGTGGCGCTCGCCGGGCGCGTGCTGCTCTTGAAAAGTTGCACCTGAGAGTCCAGAGCTCCGGCGGCGGCCTCACTCGCATTTTTTGCAGACTGGCTGTACCAGTAGGCGCACACGACGCTGAGCAGCGCCGTACACGCGATCAGAGTGATGATGACGCGCGTGAAAACGTGCTTGGCATCCGCCATGTGAATGCGCAGGCCTGCAAACAGCAGCGGATCGAGCTCGCCCGGATGGATCGGCTCTTCGCCGGTCCTGGTCAGATGTTTCTTCGGCGTTTCTTTCTGGTCGTCGTCGGCTCGCAGGAACGGCATTTTGAGGGAGAGCTTCCAGCCCGCGTAGCCGAGAATTGCGAAGGCCAGCCCTGCACGAACGAAATTTGCCCAGCTATTGTGTTCGACAATGAGCGTGAAGATCAGCGCGCCCACTGCGAATGCAAGCCCGAGATATTCGAGATTGCGCTCGGCCGAGGAGCGTGGCGGGACCAATTGCGCGAACGTGAACATCGCCAGCGAACACACGAAAATCACGGCGGCCAGCGCCAGCGCAACCACTTTTGATTCCGCCGACCCGATCGATTCTTTCAGGCCGCGCCACATGGACTGCGGCTCAGCGCGCGGCCCGGTATCTTCCGGAGCTTCCACTTCAAAGCCGAGATCGATCAGGTCGCGCGCCGCTTGCTTCTCCACGGTGCTTTCGAGAGAGGATTTGCCCGTCTCCACGTACACGTAATCGCGGAACGGACGGATCGCCCGCGCGGCGGCAAATTCTTCCTGCGCTTTCAAGTCGAAGTTCGCGGCGCGCGCGGGATCTTTCGGGCGGAGCTCGGCCGCCTGCTGCTGGAAGTAATTGCCTTCGCGCACGTCTTGCTGATACCTGTCGTCGAGCTGGTGAAATGTGGAATCGCGGTCGAGGGCGATCTGGCGGCTGGTGAGCTCGAGCAACTGGCCTTGATTGAGCTTGCGTTCGAGCCGCGAAGTCTCGTGCTCTTTCAGCGCGGCCTGAAACGCGGCGACCGCTCCACACATCGCGACGAAGGCCATCACCATGGCAATGTACGGGCGCATGAATTGCTCTCCTATGAATCGTGCGGCTGGATACAGAACTTTTGGCTCTGTCGAAATCCTATCCGAGCGCTGCCCACCAAGACCTTCGGAGTGCGGGAGCTTGCTCGGCCCGAGCGCAGTCGAGGGGCTCCCGCTTTGTTTTCAAGTCCAGCACAACGCCCGCCAACTTCCGGCTCAGCCATTTCCAGCGGGATCTCAACACAGCCAGAACTTTTCAAGACGAGCCGGGCGCGCTGAAATATAGCAAAATTCCAGTGAGTCCGCGCCGGAGGCATGAATCGCCGCGCGGCCTGCGCAGCACGAGTCCGCCGCGCAAACGTCTTGACGCCGAGTTAATGGAAGCGAAAAATCCCCGCAAGGAGGGCGCGATGCCGGAAGTCGTTTACACCTCAAAGATTCATCTGGAGCGCAAAGCCGGGCCGGTGCGGATTGCGCGGCTGCCGGGCGAGCCGCAGCCTGTCGTGTTCAGCGTCCATGGTGCGATCGCCGAACATTACAAAGTGCCCGCATCAGCGATCAAGGAACCTCATGCGGCGACGATTGACTACATCATTGCCGCTACCGCCGGTTGAATGCTCGGCACATTTGGCGGCGCGCTGTATGCGCGCCAAATCCCCGCGGACGACGGGCGGCTTTCCGCCGAAGTGACGGGCGAGGTCGAGAAGGAAGATAACGTGCTCGTGATCCGGCGGATTCACGTCGACATGCGGCTCGTTGCAACCGAGGACGTGCGGGAAACGGTCGAGCGCATTCACGGAATCTATGCGATGAATTGTCCGCTGTATCGCACCCTGCACAATGCGATTCAGCTCACTTCATCTTATTCGTTGGTGGCTCCGGCCGGCGAGGCTTAGCAGCAGGAAGCCGCAGCAGCTAGCGGTTGGTCCAGAATCGCGGCGACGGGCGCAGAAATTCCAGCCCGACTTTGGCTCGGCCGCGCGCGCGCCTGCCCACGTGAACGACGCGGCATTCCTGCTCTTCCTGATTGCTCATGTTGCTCAGGAAGAGCCGCTGGCCGCGGGCGACTTCGCTTTCCATCGAGAGCAGGCAGCCGTGCTCGTTCACTTCGAGCGTTTCGGCTTCCTCGTGAAACGGCTGCTTATCCGCATCCGAACCGTAAACGAGGACGGGCACAAAGAGCAGTGTGCGCTTGCTTTTCCGGCGCTCTGTTCTGCTCTTCGCGCCATGTATCGAACGTCCGTGCGAACTCGCGCGCGATTTTTCGTGCTCGGCTTCCTTTAGCGCATCCCAGATGCGGCTCACGGTCGTCTCCCAAGGATGGGTCCGCTCAATTGATAATTTCAAGCATAGCGTGGGATTGCGGCGGGCAGAAAACGGCGAGAGAAAACTTTGCCAATCCGTCAATCAGGGTTGCGTGCCGAAGGCCTGCGAAGAACGCGGACATGGTGCCGAGGGGCAGAATCGAACTGCCTACGCCGGCCTTTTCAGGGCCGCGCTCTACCGGTGAGCTACCTCGGCACCGGGACAATCAAAGATTTTACGGAAATCGAGCGGAGGCGCAAAGTGAAAAACGACTGACGAGAAGCTCGCGACGCGTCCATTCGGTCAGTCCTGTGGCAATTTCCCAGGTCAGCAACGCCGCGATTGGATGGAGCTTCAGGGGCTAAAGCCCGTTCTCAATGCGCGTACGGACGTCGCGGTTGCCCTTCGGCATTGCTCAGGGTAAAAAACCGCGACCTGCAAACCGTCTCTCCTACGAGCTGAACTTATTTCATCGACTCGTCGAATTCCTTCATCCAGTCGCGCTTTTTGAGCACTTCGCGCGGCTTCGAGCCATCGGGCGGGCCGACGATTCCGTCTTTCTCCATCAAATCGATCAAGCGGGCGGCGCGGCCATAGCCGACGCGCAAGCGGCGCTGGAGTGTGGAAGTGGAAGCGCGGCCGGCTTCGAGCACCACGCGCACGGCGTCCTGGTAGAGATCGTCGTCCACGTCGTCGGCGTTGTCGCCCGCAGAGCCCGCCTCGCCCGCGCTCGCGGATTCTTCTTTCGGCGGCTTGAGCAAGTCTTCGTTGTAGATGGCTTTGGCTTGCTCGCGCCAGAAATCGCACACCGCGCTGATTTCAGATTCCGTCACGAGCGGACCGTGGATGCGATGCAGGCGCGAGGAACCTGCCGGGAGATAGAGCATGTCGCCTTTGCCGAGAAGCGACTCGGAGCCGTTCGTATCCAGAATTGTCCGCGAGTCCACTTTGCTCGCCACGCGGAACGAAATTCGCGCGGGGAAATTAGCCTTGATGAGGCCGGTAATGACGTCCACCGAGGGCCGCTGCGTCGCAAGGATCAGATGAATTCCCACAGCGCGAGCCATTTGCGCCAGCCGAGTGATGGATTCTTCGACGCCGTTGGTATCCACCATCATCAGGTCGGCCAGCTCGTCGATCACGATCACGAGATAGGGAAGCGGGCGATGTTCTTCGGCGTCGGAGCTTTCGAAGAGCGAAAGCGATTGGCCCTTTTCGAACGTGCGGTTGTATTGCTCGATATTGCGCACGCCGCGCTGAGCAAGCGTCTTCAGACGCCGCTCCATTTCGCGCGTGGCGTTGCGCAGCACGTTCGAAGCCACCTTCGGATCGGTCACCACCGGCGTGAACAGATGCGGAATATCAGAATAGAGTCCCAGCTCGAGCCGCTTTGGATCGACGAGCACCAGCTTCAATTCGTCCGGAGTGGCTTTGTAAAGCATGCCCATCAGCAGGGAATTGATGAACACGCTCTTGCCGGTGCCGGTGGCGCCGGCAATCAGCAGGTGCGGCATCTGCGTCAAGTCCGCGGCGCGAATGCGGCCGATCAAGTCTTTGCCGAGCGGGAGGGTGAGCTTCGAGGATGAATGGCCGAATTCGGGAGACTCAATCACGTCGCGCAGCGCGATCGTCTCGCGATGGGGATTCGGCACTTCGATGCCGACCGTCGATTTTCCGGGGATGCGCTCGATCAAAATCGATTCGGCGCGCAGGGCCAGGCACAAATCTTCTGCCAGCGCGGTGATGCGGCTGTACTTGATTCCCGCTTCCGGCTTGAATTCGAACGTAGTGACCACCGGGCCGGGATTGATCTGCGTCACGTGGCCGGCGACATCGAATTCCGAGCATTTCTGCTCGATGGCGCGCGCGTAATCTTTCAGCTCGCCTTCTTCCATTTTTTCGCCGCGCTCGGCCAAACGCAGCAGACCTGGGGAGGGAAGCTTGAAGCTGGGTTTGCCGCGGGCAATTTTCGGATCCGGGCCGGATTTCTTGGGAGCAGCCGAACCGGCGCTCGCCGGGTCATGGAACTTGATCACGGCAGGGTCGTGGGGAGAGTCTTCCTCGGCTTGCTCTTCGAGTTCGACTTCTTCCGCAGTTGCTTCGCGCAGAGAGATTCTCTGCTGCGCTACGGGCGGGCGCCCCGCGATTTTGATTTCTTCGACGCGTTTGCGCAGACGCGCGGCCTCGCGCTCTTCGCGCCATTCCTTGATTCGCGCGATCCATCGGCCGAAGTAGCCGTCGCCGGAGATGGGCTGCCGGAGCCACGTGACGGCCGACCGAAACGAAAAACTCGTAGTGAGAAACAGCGCGGCAAGCAGCGTGGCCAGCGCCACCAGATTTGCTCCGACCGGGTTCAGCGCGGCACGCAAGCCGTGCGCGACCAGCGTCCCGAGCATTCCGCCCGCAGGCAGAGCGCCCCGCACCTCGCTCATGTGCACGAGGGTCAACTCCGCTGAAAGAGACGCCAGCAGCATCGCCGAGCCGGCGATTTTTGCAATCGGCGCCTCGACCGGCTGGCTGCGGAACCAGCGCATCGCGATCAGAAACATTCCCACGGGGAAGAGGAACGCCGCAAAGCCGCAGGACTGGAAGCAAAGGTCGGCGAGGTGCGCTCCGACGGGCCCAATCCAATTCCGCGCAGGGCCGCCGCCGGGCGGCGGAGCGGAAACATTGAATGAAGCGTCGTGCGGAGAATACGAAAGCAGGCTGAGGGCGAGCAGCACGGCCAGGCTCAGCCCCACGAAGCCGACGAGTTCGTTCATGCGGCGATTTTCTGTAGGCGTCAGGATGCGCACAATTTCACCTCTTGGGCTGGGCAGATAGGGGAAGGCTCCCGCACGCATGTGGGACGCGCGGGCGCTATCGCGCGTTGCCCACCGGGAGGAACGCGAGCAACCGAGAGACTACACCACCGGGAAACTGAATGTAAATCAGGTAGTTGCCGGGAGTGTGTCCAAGTTTCCAAGGCGTATTCTATGGCCCTTAGTCCGGCTTCCCCCTGCTAAAGCAGGGGGCTCCCACCAGAAATCACAGCGCAGCCGACGGGCTGACATATTCAAACAGTGGCTCTCCGCCACCCTAATCAAAAGCCCAGACGATAGGTGCAGGCGATGGCGGCGGAGGCAGCGAGGCAATAGATGCCGAACCAATACCAGCGGCCGGCTTCGAGCCAGCGCGAAAGCCACCGAAGCGCCAGCAAGCCCGCGACAAACGCGCAGATCATGCCGGCCAAGCCCGGCGCCAGGCTCGCGCCCAACGACGGCCCGGCCGCGGCGTGATGCGTGGCGCGGACCACGCGCCAGAGTTCGCGCGCGATTGCCGGCGGCGTGATGATCACGGCCATCGCAAAGCTGAACGACTCGATTTCGGTGCGCGCGCCACCCGCCAGCAAGCCGCCGGAAATGGTTGAACCCGAGCGGGAGAAGCCGCGAAAGGGAATTGCGAAGCCCTGGAGGATGCCCATCACGATCGCCTCGGTCCATCCGACCAACTGCGCGCCCGGCGGGTTTTCTTTCTCCGGCTGGCGCGCTTCGCGAAGGCCGGCGTAAATGATCAGCACGCCGGCAACAGCCAGCGCGGCGGCGATCCAGTTGAGCTTGTCGAACAGGGCTTCGATTTCTGCTTTACTTTCGCCGTGCCCAAGAATGCGCTCGACGAGGAGGATGGTGGGAAAGCCCACCACAGCGGAGAGCAGCGTGGCGACAATGGCGCGTTTGGCGAATTCAAAGAAGCTCGCCCACGAAGACAGAAATTCGCTCACCCAGCGGCGCCAGAAATAAACAATCACGGCAAACATCGTTCCGGTGTGCAGCAGGACGAGCAAGAGCGCGTTCGCCGGCGTGGACATATTTTCGTGCAGCAGCTTGGCGGTGACGATGACGTGCGCGGAGCTGGAAACGGGGAGCAGCTCGGTGAGTCCCTGCACGATCGCCAGGATGGCGGCCCGCCACAGCGGCATCAGTCACGCTCTCGCTTTCGCGGCGGCATCGGATTGCGCGAGCGTCTTGGTCATGGAAAACGCGTCGCGGCCGCCGGGATAATATCCCTGCCACACGCCGCGGGTACGATAGCCATGCCGGTGCCAGAAGGCAATCGCGGATTCATTCGTTGTTTCCGTTTCGAGACCGACTTCTTTCACGCCATGCGAAGCAAGGCGGCGTTCGGCTTCGGCGAGGAGCGCGGTGCCGACGCGCTGGCGGCGATATTTTTCGAGCACGTCGATGGTGATGATGTAGCCGCGGGCGCGCTGGTGCGCGGTGATGCAGAAGCCCACAATTTTTTTCGGAGGAGCGCCGGCATTGTTGACCTGAGCGGCGCGAGGAACCTCAGGGGTTAAAACCCCTGAGGAGGGTGCGACTGTCGGCACGGCTGAAGCCGTGCCCTGGCGGAAGGCGTCTGGAGCAGGATCTTCCACAACCTCCGCGAGTACGCAATCACCGCCGGGGAAGCGGAGGTAATTTCGCATTTCGCGGCGGGAATAGGCGATCGCGGGCTGGTAGCAGGCGTGGTCGATTTCGTAGATCGCCTCGAAATCATCGGGCGTGTAGGTTCGCAGGATGGGGACGGTCGCCATTATTTGGCGCGGGCGGGCACGGCATGTCGTGCCCCTACGAGAGAACATCGCGCGGATGTACTGGAGTGGGCTGACTTAGCTGCGTTCAGGGATGGGCTCATTCGAGATTCGCTCAGACTTCCAGGATCACGGGGAGGATCAGGGGCCGCTTGGACGTTTGCTTGTTGAGGTAACGCTTGAGGTCGGCGCGGATTTTTTCTTTGATGACGCTCCAGTCCATTTTTTCTTCGGGGGTGGATTGCTCGACGGTGCGCAGAATCACTTCGCGGGCCTTGTTCAGGATTTCCGTGCCGTCTTCGGAAGGCAGAAAACCGCGGGTGACGATTTCCGGCGACGTCTCCATGAGGCCCGTATGCTTGTCGATGGCGATGATGGGGACCACGACGCCGTCTTCGGCCAGGTGGCGGCGGTCGCGGATCACGACCTCTTCGATTTCCTCGAGCGAGCCGGAATCCACCAGCACGCGCCCCGCAGCGACGGGCTCGCGGCGTTGCGCGCCGCCATCGCGCGTGAATTCGATGGGCTGGCCGCTTTCGACGAGCAAAATTTGGCCCGAGACTGCGCCCATTTGTTCGGCCAGCGCGGCGTGGCGGAAAAGCTGGCGGTACTCGCCGTGGAGCGGAATGAAATATTTGGGCTTCACGAGCTGAAGAAGAATTTTCATTTCCTCCTGGCTGGCGTGGCCGGAAACGTGGATGGGAGCGGAGCGGCCGCCTTCGTAATACACAAGCACGCGCCGGCGGAACAGATGATCGATCATGCGGAAAATGGCTTTTTCGTTTCCGGGGATGAGGCGCGCGGACAAAATCACCGTGTCGTTTTCGGCGATCGAGAGCAGGCGGTGATTATCCACGGCGATGCGGGAGAGAGCTGAGAGCGGCTCGGCCTGGGTGCCGCTGGCGAGCACGACGAGGCGCTTCGGGTCGTAGCCGCGAAGGTCCTGCGGGCGCACGACGCTGCCATCGGGAATGTGCAGCTTATCGAGGCCGTGGGCGATTTCGATGTTGTCGACCATGCTGCGGCCGACGATGCCGATTTTTTTGCCCACCTGGCGCGCGATATCGATGACTTGCTGAATGCGATGGATCGAACTGGAAAAGCAGGAGACGACCACTTTCTGCGGCGCCGCGCGGAATAATTCTTCCAGGCGCACGCAGACGGCACGCTCGGAAGCCGTGAAGCCCGGCCGCTCGACGTTGGTGCTGTCGCTGAAAAGCGCGAGCACGCCTTCCTGGCCGTAGCGCGCGAAGGCATGCATGTCGAAGGGCTTGCCGTCCACCGGCGTAGGATCGATTTTGAAATCGCCGGTGTGGATGATGACGCCGGCGGGGGTACGCACGGCGAGAGCCACGCAATCGATGGTGCTGTGGGTGACGTGGAGATATTCGATCTGGAAGGGACCGAGCGTGGTGGTTTCGCCGGGCGCAACTTCGATGAGCTTGGCTTCGTCGAGCAGCGCGTGCTCTTCGAGTTTCTTGCGCAGGATGGCGAGAGTGAACGTGGTTCCGTAAATCGGGACGTTGAGGTCGCGCAGGATGTAGGGAACCGCGCCGATGTGGTCTTCGTGCGCGTGCGTGAGGACGATCGCGCGCACCATGCGTTTGTTCTGCTTCAGGTAAGTGATGTCGGGGATGACGATGTCGACGCCGAGCAGCTCCTGCTCGGGGAACATCAGGCCGGCGTCGATGACGATGATGTCGTCGCCCGAACGCAGCGCGAGCATGTTCATCCCGAACTCGCCCAGCCCGCCGAGCGGGATGGCCCACACGGAGGATGCGTTCAAGATTTTTTCCCGGCTTTCTCTCGCCGCGCGATTGGCGGAGGAGCGTGCAGTTGCACCCGCATCGGAGGTCGGCTCAAATGTGTCGGAGCGTAGTGCTCGAAGGCAATCGTATCACACCTGAAGTTCGAGAATGTGTTGATGGCTGCGAAGCGGCGCGGCGTGTGATCGAGGTCCGGCCTCGGCTTGAACGGAGGAGCGATTCACCTTTGAAAGAGAACAGGCTGAAGGCTGTTCCACTTCAATCGCGGCCACCGGCGATGAGACGAGCGACGGCGACAAGCACCACGGCGCCGACTGTGGCGGCTGCGAGGGTTCCCCAGAAGCCCCACACGACGATGCCGAGGCGCGTGAAAATCCAGCGGCCCACGAAGGCGCCGATGAGGCCCAAGATAATGTCGACGATGCAGCCGTAGCCACGGCCGCGTGAGATGGTCCCCGCAATCCATCCGGCGAGAAGGCCGATAATGATCGTGCCGATGAAACCGGGCGAAGTGACCTGAACGAAAATTTCGCGGCCCTGGTCCCGCTGTGCCAACAAAATTGCAAATGGAATCATTGGGTCCTCATCCCTGGCAGAATATATAGCCGAGGCATTTGTACACGAGTTTCGCCGCCAGAAAACTGGAAGCGTGATCGCCGGGCTGGGGAAGCAATTCTACTACGTCCATGGCCACGATTTTTTTGTGGTCGGCCACCGCGCGAACCAGCGAGGTGACCATGTGCCAATCGAGCCCGCCGGGTTCGGGCGTGCCCGTTGCCGGGACGAGAGAAGGATCGAAGCCGTCGAGGTCGATGGTGAGATAGACGTGCGAACTCAATTCGGAAAGCACCTTGGCGATCCAGGTTTTCAGCGGAGCGCGCAGAATGTCCTTGGCCCAGTAGATTTTCGTGCGCAGATGGGGAATCGCCTGGGCTTCCTCGATCGAGAGCGAGCGGATGCCGACCTGCACCGCGGGGCAAATCTCGACGACGCGCCGCATGGCGCAGGCATGGCTCTTCGGATTTCCCTGGTACTCGTCGCGGAGGTCGGCGTGCGCGTCGATTTGGAGCACGGTGAGGTCCCTGAATTTTTTCGCCGCAGCGGAGACCAGAGGCGGCGTGAGCGAATGCTCGCCGCCGAGGGCCACGGGGAATTTTTCATCCTCGAGCAGGCCCATCTGCGCGGTGAAGAGTTCGGTAAGCACTTCGTCGAACGTGCCGTCCATCGTGTCGATGGCGGGAAGCGTGGCGATGCCGATTTCCTTGTACGGCTCGAGTTCGAGCTCGTCGTCGTAGAGCTCCATATTGCGGCTCGCCTCGAGGATGGCGGCCGGGCCGTTGCGCGTGCCGTGCTCGTAGGTGGTGGTGCGCTCGAGCGGAACGGGAAAAATCACGGCGCGGGCAGTTTCATACAGCGAATGTTCTTCGGGAAGCCCGCCGAAATTCCCCGGCGGCACCGGAGTGTATCGCGTCATCGTGGATTCATACTCGCAAGAAAAATTCGATTTTCCTCTTTCACCCGCCGCCTCATTTGTAATATCAATGGTGCGCGCCGAGTGATTCTTTCGCGCTCCCGGAGCCGGCGGGAGGCAATACATTACCTGCGAGGACGCTGAATGGCAAAGAAAAAGGGCGGCACGGGCCGCATCCTGCACGATCCGATCACGGACCATCTGACGCCGATTTATCCGCTGGATCTCGCCCGCATTCAGTCGATCGATGATCTGGTGCGCGCCATGGGGCAGACCGCATTCACGGCCCGGCAAATCGGAGACGCGGCCGACGTGGTCGAGGCGATGGCGCGCGACAAGGACTGTTTTGTGGTGATGACTCTTTCCGGGGCGATGACCGTCGGCAAGATGGGCCTGATTTTTTGCGACCTGGTCGAGTCTGGCATCGTGAAAGCCATCGTATCCACCGGCGCGCTGATGGCGCATGGGCTCGTGGAAGCCACCGGCCGGTCGCATTTTCGCTACAACGCCAAAATGGACGACCGCGAACTCTTCGCCGCCGGCTACAACCGCGTTTACGATTCGGTCGAGCCGGAAGTAAATCTCGACCACGTGGAAGAAGTGATGCAGCACATCCTCGCGCGCTGGGATGCGGCCGACGTTTTGTGCAGCTACAAAATCAATCGACGCATCGGCGAATACCTGGTGCGCAACACGAAAGGACGCGGCATCCTGAAATCGTGCTACGAGCACGATGTGCCCGTGTTCGTTCCGGCGTTCACCGATTCCGAACTTGGGATCGACGTCGCGCTGCACCAGCGGCTGCGCAAAAAAGCGGGGGAACCTCCGCTGCGTTTCGACCCTTACGAAGATTTCGAGGAATACGCCCGGACGATGCTCGCGACCAAGCGCATGGGAATTTTCACCATCGGCGGCGGAGTGCCGCGGAACTGGGCGCAGCAGTTCGGCGTTTATGCGGAACTCCTGGCGCGACGCGGCTACGAACAGCTTCCGCTGAAGCGTTATAACTATGGCGTGCGGATTTGTCCCGAGCCTGTGAACTGGGGCGGATTATCGGGAAGTACGTACACGGAAGCGGTGTCGTGGGGCAAATTCGTTCCCCCCGAAGAAGGCGGACGCTTCGCCGAGGTGCTCGACGACGCGACAGTGGCGCTGCCGCTTGTCGTCGGCGCGGTGCTTCAGCGGATCGGCTACATCAAGCGCAATCGCGGCAAATCTTGACCAGGTGTTGTCACTTCGAAATTATCCCGAGCGTCTGCAGCCACGTCTCTACCAACTGAGGCCACCACGTTATTGGAAGTTCGGTGCGTCGCAGTCCGAACGCATGGCCGCCTCGCGCATACAAGTGCATCTCGACGGGAACCGCGGCGTTTTTTAGTGCGACGTAATAAGCCAGCGAGTCGTTGACATTGTCCACGTGATCGTCCTCGGCCTGCAGCAAAAACGTCGGCGGCGTGTAGCTCATGACAGGGACATTGGGATTCAACCCTTTTGATGCCTCCAGATGCCCCGGATAAATCGCCACGGCAAAATCCGGGCGACAGCTCTCCTTGTCGGCCGCATCGACGGCCGGGTACAAACGGCGCTCAAAGATCGTACTAATCTCCGCCACCAGATATCCTCCTGCCGAAAACCCGAGCACCCCAATCTTGTGCGGATCGATATGCCACTCCGCGGCATGAAAGCGCACCAGCCCCATCGTCCTCTGGGCATCTTCCAACGCCAATACTGGTTTCGCAAGACCATCGGGGCGACAATTGCATTTCCAGTCGTAGGGTGGACTCGGCACACGGTATTTAAGCAGCACGCATGTGATCCCGGTGGGCGTCAGCCAGTCACAAACCTCCGTGCCCTCAAGATCGATGGCCAGTTCCTCAAAGCCGCCGCCAGGAAACACGATGACGGCAGCGCCCGTATTCTTTCCTTGTGGCGAATAGACCGTCATCGTGGGCTGCGACACGTTGCTCACGCCCATTACCGGCCGGCCGGCAATCAGAAACTCCTTCCCAGTCGACTTAGCGGCCTCCGGCCCCGGGACCGGCTGCGAGTCGGGCGGCGTGCCAGGCCATATCTCGACTTGCGTATGTCCCGGCGATGGTTGCCAAGTGGGCCACTGTTCGCTCATACCGCCAAATGCGGACAAAATAGACACAGCGAGCAGCAATGGTTTCATCGAGGTCCAAACATCTCCTTCCAATACATTTCCAAAACCACTGTGTGCTAGTCGTCTTCGCCGAGGAGGATGGCGGCGGCGAGCACGGTGGTCCACAGGCCGCGCTTATCGCCGACGGCAGACTGGGTGATGTTCATGGTGCGGACGATTTTGTTGGAGATGCGGTAGACCTCTTTTTTCTCGTCCCAGGAAAGGTCCGGATCGAATTCCACATTCAGCGTGGTCGCCAGCATTTCCGCGGCGAGCTCTTCGCAATATTCGCCGGCCACTTCCTCGGTCTCGCCGAAGGAATGGTGCTCGGAAAGATATCCGAACATGGATTTATCGCCGGGAAGAGCGAGCCCGACGCCGGCAGCGATCAGGCGATGCGGTTCCCGCGTCTGATTTTCGCTGATCACGGTGAAAGCCACCTGGCCGGGCTTCAAGTGTTTCAGGCCTTCAGTGCGCGAAATCAACCGGCAATACGGAGGGAAGATCGACGATACGCGGACGATATTGCAGGCAGCAATTCCCGCATTCCGCAGCGCCAGCTCGAAGCTCGAGAGGCGCTCGCGGTGTTTGCCGGTCCCCTTGGTGAGGAAAATTTTCTTCGCGACGAACGCCATGAGTCTTTCCGGGTGGCGGTGCCTCCGTGGGCTGCGGCAAAAATTTTTCGAATCGGAAAATTAGCAAGCACGCCACGCGATGTCAATGGGATTCACGGATTTGCGCCGGACGAAGTTCGCATCGAGCAATGAGAGGCGCTACTGCTTCGTGCTGAGGGCCACACACGCAGCGAGGACGTCGGCCATCGTTTTCAGCTCGCGGAGCTGTGAGTGCGTGAAATCGGCGCCGGCCTCGGCGGCCGTCTTGCCCTTTCGGGAGACCTGCACCACGCCGATGAGTTTCTTGTCCAGCATCATCGGCACACTCATGATCTTCTGGATGGGATCGCCGCGCTGTTCATCGTCGAAGATGGGGACGGCTTCGAACACCGAAGAATGAGGCACCACGGAAAAATGATTGATCACCTCTCCGCGCTTTTCCCGCGCCGTGCGGGCCGAAAGGGCGTGGGTGCTGGTCATGGGAATCTGCCCGACGAGCTGAAGCTTTTCGGGAACGATGAATCGCAGAAAACGTTCGTCGGGCGTGAGCACAAAGATGGCCACTTCGTGCGGCTGGACGGAAAACTGCTTGCTGACGAGGTCCACCGCGCGATTCAGACCCACGAATTCACCCGAGGAGTTCTTTTTCAGAAGCTCCGAGGTCCACTTCCTCAGTTCGTTGATGTATTCGCTGGCCATTTTCCCAAGAATTGGCGACGGCAACTCAATCTAGCATGTTCCTGATGAGCTTCGGGGGACGCCGCGATGAGTGTTTGGCGAATCCGTTATCTGCGGCGGCCGCGTTCCCCGGGTGCCTCGGAGTCACCGCGCGCCTTGCAAACTGCTTTCCGGGTGCCTATACTGAGGCTTCGAATTTCCGCAGTGCGTTTTCTCCGGAGCGTGCATGCCGGCCGCAGCGGCTGATTCCAGAACGAGTTATTTCCTCGATAAATTGCATTCACTGAGCGGCGTGATTCCCATCGGCGCTTATTTGCTCGACCATTTCTGGTCCAATAGCTATGCGCTGGTGAGCGCGGAACGATACGACCAGGTGTCGCGCGACCTGCAAACCGTGCCGTGGCGCATTCTTGTGGAAGCCGCCGTGCTCTGGATTCCGATTTTGTTCCACGGCGTGTACGGCCTTTACATCTGGTGGGCCGGGAAATCGAATGTGATGGGCCATCCGTGGATGTCCAACTGGATGTATGCGCTCCAGCGCTGGACCGGCATCATCGCATTCGCGTTCATCGGCTGGCATCTTTGGACCGAGCGCTTCGTGGGCCACGGCGTGACGCGCTATGCGGATGTGTCGCACGCGATGCGGGATCCGCTGTATCTCACTTTTTATGTCGTCGGCGTGACCGCTTCATCGTTCCATCTCGGCAACGGGCTCTGGAATTTCGCCTGCAAGTGGGGCATCGCGGTCACGGCGAGGGCGCAGCGCGCGGCTGCCTACTTCGGAGCGGCCGTGGGCGTGGCCTGCACCGTGGCGGGGATCGCCGTGGTGATCGGGCTGCATTACGCCTGTTTTCCGCTGGGAGGCTACGTCCAGTGAACCAGCCTCGCATCATTGTCGTCGGCGGAGGCCTCGCGGGCCTGATGGCGGTGATTCGCGTGGCCGAATCGGGCGTCCCCGTGGACCTCTTCTCCATCGTTCCGGTGAAGCGGTCGCATTCGGTGTGCGCGCAAGGTGGCATCAACGCGGCCAAGAATCTGAAGGGCGAAGGCGACTCCACCTGGCAACATTTTGACGACTCGATTTTCGGCGGCGATTTCCTCGCCAATCAGCCGCTGGTAAAAGGAATGTGCGAGGCCGCTCCGGCGATTATCGACCTGCTCGACCGCATGGGAGTGATGTTCAACCGCACGAACGAAGGGTTGCTGGATTTCCGGAGGTTCGGCGGCACGCTTTACCACCGGACCGCTTTCGCGGGCGCGACCACCGGCCAGCAACTGCTCTACGCTCTCGATGAGCAAGTCCGCCGGTTCGAATCCGAGGGCAAAGTAAAGAAATTCGAAGGCTGGACCTTTCTGTCGGCGGTGATCGACGAGGGCGGAGTCGGCCGCGGCATCTGCGCCATGGATTTGAAGACCATGGAAATTCGCACGTTTCCGTGCGACGCCGCGATTTTCTGCACCGGCGGAATCGGCGCCATTTTCGGAAAGTCGACGAATTCCGTCGTATGCACGGGTTCCGCGCAATCGGCGCTTTTCCAGCAGGGCGTGTATTACGCGAACGGCGAATTCATCCAGGTTCATCCGACGGCGATTCCGGGCGAAGACAAGTGCCGGTTGATGAGCGAATCGGCTCGCGGCGAAGGCGGCCGCGTGTGGGTGCCGAAAAAGGCCGGCGACACGCGCGCGGGCAAGGAGATCCCGGAAAACGAGCGGTTCTATTTTCTTGAAGAGTGGTACCCGAAATACGGCAACCTGGTGCCGCGCGATATCGCCACGCGCGCGATTCACAAAGTCGTGTTCGAAATGAAGATGGGGCTGCCGGGGGATCCAGCGGTGTACCTGGACGTGACGCAGATCCCTCGGGAAGTGCTCGACCGCAAGCTCGAAGGGATTCTCGAAATCTACGAGAAATTTATCGGCGTGGACCCGCGCAAAGAGCCGATGAAAGTGTTCCCCGCGATGCACTACACCATGGGCGGGCTGTGGGTGGACAACACGAACCAGGCCACCAACGTGCCGGGAATTTATGCGGCGGGGGAGTGCGACTATCAATACCACGGCGCCAACCGCCTGGGGGCGAATTCGCTGGTGAGTTGCATTTACGCCGGAATGCTTGGAGGGCCCGCCGCCGTGAATTACGCGCGAAACCTTGAAAAAGGATGCGCCGGTGTTCCCTCGAGCGTGTACGAGCACGAGCGCGTCCGCCAGCAGGACATCACCGATGCACTGCTCAATCAGCACCAGGGAACGGAAAATCCGATCGCGATCTGGCGGGAGCTGGGCGAAATCATGACCGAGAACGTCACCGTGATCCGGTACAACGCGGCGCTTCAGAAAACGCTCGCGAAAATCGACGAGTTCGGCGACCGCTTCAAGCGAATCAACCTCCAGGACCGCACGCAGTGGTCGAATCAGACGCTGAATTTCGTTCGCGAGCTGGGGAACATGATCATTCTGGCGAAGGTGATCACGCTCGGCGCCCTCGAACGCAATGAAACGCGCGGCGCGCATTACAAGCCCGAATTTCCCAATCGCGACGACGCCAACTGGCTGAAGACAACGAAGGCGAGCTACAAGTGCGGCAAAATCACGCTCGAATACGAGCCCGTGGACGTCTCGTTGATTCCGCCGCGCGAACGCAAGTACACAGCCGCGAAGTGAAGGAGGAAGGTTTTTTCTCGTAGGGGCACGGCATGCCGTGCCCGGCATCGGCTCAAGAAAACGACATGGCTGAAAACACATTCATCGTCCGCATCAAGCGCCAGCAGCGTCCGGATGAAGCGGTGCGCTGGGAGGAGTACGAGCTCCGCCGCCGCCCGCATATGAACATCATCACATGCCTGCGCGATATCGCCGAGAAGCCCTACACGCGCGACGGCCGCGAATCCACGCCCGTGAGCTACGACGCGAATTGCCTGGAAGAAGTGTGCGGCGCCTGCGCCATGGTGATCAACGGGCAGCCGCGGCAAGCGTGCTCGGCGCTTGTGGACACTCTGGAAAAACCGATCCGCCTGGAGCCGCTGACGAAATTTCCGCTGGTCCGGGATCTCGTGGTGGACCGCACGCACATGTTCGAGTCGCTCAAGCGCACCAAGTGCTGGATTCCGATCGACGGAACCTACGACCTCGGCGCAGGCCCGCGGATGGCGCCCGCGAAGCAAGAGGTGGCTTATCCGCTCTCGCGCTGCATCACCTGCGGAAATTGCCTGGAGATTTGCCCCAAGGTGAACCAGCACACTCAATTCGTCGGCGCGGCGATAATTAGCCAGGTGCGCCTGTTCAACATGCACCCGACCGGGGAAATGCACGCCGCCGCGCGGCTCGAAGCTCTGATGGGCCCGGGCGGAATCGAAGATTGCGACAACGCGCAGAATTGCGTGAAAGTGTGCCCGAAAGGAATTCCGCTGACGGAATCGATCGCCGCCATCAACGGCCAGGTGATCGTACACGCCATCAAGTCTTGGCTTTTCGGCGAAGGTCAGAGGCCTGGCGCTGGCGAAGTCCCTGAGTAGATTCGAAAGCTCCTGTTTGATTTTCCGCTCACCTGTAGGAAAATCTTGCGTTCGTCTGGGGGATGAATGATGCGCATGTTGCTGGGCCCGCTCGGCGCGGCGCTGGCGATTGCTCTGCCGCTCGCAGCTCTGAGCATTTCGGATTTGCCTTCCATTTCGCCCAAGGCGCGCGAGCTGCACTTCCACTCGATCGTCGTGGACACGCACGACGACACCACCCAGCGGCTCCTCGATCCGAAATTCGATCTCGGCGCGCGGCACACCGACGGGGACATCGATATCCCGCGGATGCGCGAAGGCGGACTTGGCGCGATTTTCTTTTCCATTTGGATTCCCGGCACGATTACGGGCCAGCCCGCGGTGGACCGCGCGCTCCAGCAAATCAGCGCCGTGCGCGAACAGGTGCGGCTCCATCCGAAAGATCTCGCGCTGGCTACCACGGCCGACGAAGTGCGGCACGCGCACGCCGCGGGAAAGATTGCGGTACTGATGGGGGTCGAGGGCGGGCACATGATCAATAGCGACCTCGGCGTGCTGCGAAATTTCGCCTCCCTCGGCGTGCGCTATATGACGCTCACGCACACCCTGAACGACGAGTGGGCCGATTCCTCCACCGACAAGCCGGCCCACAACGGCTTGACCGATTTCGGCAAGCATGTGGTGCGCGAAATGAACCGGCTCGGCGTGATGGTGGATATTTCTCACGTGTCGGACAAGACTTTTTACGATGCGCTGGCGGTCACTTCCGCGCCGATGATCGCTTCGCACTCCTCCTGCCGCGCCCTCTGCGACGCGCCGCGCAACATGACGGACCAGATGATCAAAGACCTTGCGGCAAACGGCGGCGTCATCCAGATCAACTACCACGTCGGTTTTCTCAGCCAGGAATTCCGCAACGCGACCAAGGACAATCCGCAATTCGGCGAAAACATGGAAGCAGAGGTCAAAAAGCGCTGCGGCGAAGATCTCGCCTGCCAACTGCTGGAAATCGAGAAAATCACGCGCGAAGCCGTGGCTCAAGATAAACTGCCGCGCGTCGAATGGACGGCAATCATCGATCACATCGATCATGCCGTGAAGCTGGTGGGCGCGGACCACGTGGGACTCGGTTCCGATTTTGACGGCGCCAACATGCCGTATGGCATGGACGACGTGTCGCATTTGCCGCAGATCACGGACGCGCTTTTGAAGAAGGGTTACTCCGAAGCGGACGTAGAAAAAATTCTGGGCGGCAACACCTTGCGCGTGATGCAGCAGGTGGAAGCCGCCGCCAAAAAAATGGGAGGAGCGCCGTGAGACGCCTCGCGATTTGGTTTTTCCTATTTGTATTTGCATGGATGGCCGCGCCGGGAGCCTTTGCGCAAGCGCAGCCGTCGGGCAGCGGCTCGGCCGCCGGTGCGCCCGCAAAGAAGCCCGCGGGATCGTCCGCAGCGCAAAAGGGAATCGATCCGGCGCTGCTGAATCCTTCGACGTTGAAAGCCCGTGCGCCCGACGAATTCGACGTAAAATTCGTGGCCACGAACGGCGAATTTGTAGTCCATGTGACGCGCGCATGGGCGCCGGTCGGCGCCGACCGCTTCTACAACCTCGTGAAGCACGGATTTTTTACCGATGCGGCCTTTTTCCGCGTCGTGCCCGGGTTCATCGTGCAATTCGGATTGAGCGCGAACCCGTCCGTCAACAAGGCCTGGGCCAACGCGAAAATTTCGGATGACCCGGTAACGCAGAGCAACAAAACCGGCACGCTTACTTTCGCGACCGCTGGACCCGGTACGCGCACCACGCAGTTGTTCATCAATTACGCCGACAATGGCGGCCTCGATTCGCAAGGATTCGCGCCGTTCGGACAGGTGACTTCGGGGATGGAAGTGGTCACGGCGATCTACAGCACTTACGGCGAGCGGCCGGATCAAGGCTCGATCACCAACGAAGGGAAAGCCTATCTCGACAAAACTTTTCCGAAGCTGGACCGGATTCTCTCCGCAACGGTGATTTCGCCCGCTCCTGCGCCCGCGGCCAAGAAGCCCGCGGCCGCAGCGGCGCCGAAGTCTCAATAAAGCGGTTGACCGCGGGATTCACATTTTCAAATAATCTTCGCGCATTTCGAGGAAAGGATTCATGACCACAAACGAGGCACTCTTGCAGCCATCGGCACTGAATGAGAAAGCCCCCGACGTGTTCAACGTCGAGTTTGCAACGACGAAGGGAAATTTTAGCGTCCGGGTGACGCGCGCGTGGGCTCCGCTCGGCGCAGACCGTTTCTACAATCTCGTCAAGAATAATTTCTTCGACGATGCCGCATTCTTCCGCGTGGTGCCGAATTTTATCGTCCAATTCGGCCTGAGCGCCGACCCGGCCGTCAATCGCCCCTGGCGTGCCGCCAATATCAAAGACGATCCGGTGACGCAGAGCAACCGGCCCGGCACCATCACGTTTGCCACGGCCGGCCCGAATACGCGCACCACGCAGCTTTTCATCAATTTCGGCAACAATCATTTTCTCGATGGCCAGGGTTTCTCGCCGTTCGGAGAAGTGACGCAAGGCATGGACGTGGTGAAGAACATTCACAGCGGCTACGGCGAAAAGCCCGATCAGGGCGCAATCACGACGCAGGGAAAAGCATATCTCGATAAAAATTTCCCGAATCTCGATCTCATCAAATCCACAGAAATTATCGCGCCTCAGTAGGACAGGCTTCCCAGCCTGTCCCGCTCCCTCTCATGACTGAAGCCGCCGCCATTGATTCCACCGCGAGGCCGCAAGAAGACTCGCGGGCTCGGTCCATGGCCATCAGCGGCGCCGGCGTCGTTTTGGGCGTCACGGCCGCCAAACTTCTAATCCATCTCCTCGCCATCCATCGCTACGGTTTCTTCCGCGACGAGCTGTACTACATCGCGTGCAGCCAGCATCTCGCCTGGGGCTACGTGGACCAGCCGCCGCTGATTGCTGCCATCGCCTGGCTCGCGCGCCATGTGTTTGGCCATTCGTTGGCGGCTTACCGATTGCTGCCGATTCTTGCCGGTGGCGCCACGGTGCTTTTCACGGGGCTCGTCGCACGCGAACTTGGCGGCGGGCGACTGGCTCAATTTCTTGCCGCCGCGGCGATCCTGTTTGCGCCGCTGCTCCTCGCGATCGACAGCTTCCTTTCCATGAACGCATTCGAACCGGTGTTCTGGATTGCGTGCGCTTGGATTGCAATTCGAGTTGTGAAGGGCGCGTCGCCGCGCTGGTGGTTGGCGTTCGGGACGATCGCCGGGGTCGGCCTTGAAAATAAACACACCATGATTGTCTTCGGATTTGCCATCGTTGCCGGATTGCTTTTGAGCGGCCGGCACGATCTATTGCGCTCGAAATGGATCTGGGTGGGCGGACTGATTGCGCTTGCGTTGTTCCTGCCAAACCTCGTCTGGGAAGCGCGGCACGGCTGGCCGCAAATTGAAGTGGTGCGCAACGCGCAGGAATACAAAAACGTCCATGTCGGCGCGCTGCAATTCTTGTACGAGCAAATGCTGTTCATGCAGCCGGTGGCGCTGCCACTGTGGCTCGGAGGGCTGTGGTGGTGCCTGCGCGCGCCGGAGGGAAGGGAATTCCGTTTTCTCGGCTGGGCGTTTTTGATCGTCCTCGCCACGTTCCTCGTGCTGGGCGGGAAATCGTATTACCCGCTCCCGGCTTATCCGTGGTTGATGGCGGCGGGAGGAGTGGCGTTTGAGAAGTTTGTGGCACAAGCGAAGGCCTGGCGATGGCTCAAGCTTGCGTATCCGGCAGTTTTGGTGACGGCAGGAATGCTCACAGTTCCCTTTGGCGTCCCGATTCTGACCGTCGATACATTTTTGCGTTACATGCAGGCGCTGCCCTACGCTCGATCCGTAAAGACCGAACGCGACGCGACAGCCGCGCTGCCCCAGATTTACGCGGACATGTTCGGCTGGGAAAATATCGCCACCACGGTGGCGCGCGTCTATCGCGAGCTGCCGGAGCAAGAGCAAGCCGGTTGCGCTATCCTCGCCGGAAATTACGGCGAAGCGGGCGCGATCGATCACTTCGGGCCGAAGCTCGGCCTTCCCCGGGCAATCAGCGGGCACAACAGCTATTTTTATTGGGGGCCCCGCGATTACACGGGAGCCTGCGTGATTCTTTTCGGGGAGCGAGCCGAGCGGCACAAGGAACTTTTTGGCGAAGTGACCGCCGCGGCGCAAATTTCAAACCCGAGAGGGATGCCCTCCGAGCAATCCCTCACGGTGTATGTTTGCCGCAAGCCCAGCGCCCCGCTCTCGGTCCTCTGGCCGCAATTCAAGCTGATCATTTAGCGTGGGTGCCATATGAGTGAAAACGCTCGAAGAGTGGCGCGGAAATTCGTGGCCGCCATCAATGCCCATGATGTGGCCGCGATCCTCGCCTTCCTAGCGCCTAAATTCGTAATGGTTGATTCCCTCGGGAACAGGCTCCCTCGCGAACAAATGCCCTCGGGGTGGAAGCAGTATTTCTCCATGGTCCCGGACTATTGGATCAAGGTCCAAGAAGAAATCGCAGACAAGAATAGAATTTTTCTGTTGGGTCAGGCAGGCGGCACATACGTTGCGCCTGGGGGTGCGCCCCAGGCCGAGAACAAATGGCAAAGCGAAGCGGTGTGGTGTGCAACCGTCTCGCGCGGGAAGCTGACCGAGTGGCGAATTTGGGCGGATAACGAACCGATTCGCGAGAAAATGCGCGCGGCAACTTCTAGGTAGCCAAATGCTTATTGCTATTTGCCCTCGTCCCCGTGCAGGGGAGCGTGCCTGGGGTGGCGAGCGGCTTGCTCAAGTCGCGCCACGTCGAGGCCGGTCTCGAGCACCTTGCGGCCGATTTGCGATTCTGCGTTCCAAACAATGGATAGTAGAACGCACTCGGTGGTGAGAATCGGAATCGCCCGCCCATCGAAAGTGTCGCGATGCGGCGCGATCGCTTCCGCGCGCTTCAGAACGGCCGCCAGATCGCGTGAAAATCCGAGCGGTGAGCGGGCCGAGGCGCCGTCGCTGGCGGCGCCGATGAATTTTCGCGGCTTGGCGCGATCTTCGCCGCGCCGTTCTTTGTCATAAAATTCAATCCAAAGGTGCCAGCTTTCAGGACTGATCCGGCAAATCCGCTGCAAATACTCGCAGATGGCGTCCTGGTCCTCCCAGAACTTCGAAAGGCGCTCCCAATCGTAGATGTAGATGCCGGCGAGATAGTCGGCCACGTCAATGAAGGCCGCAGCGCGGCTGGTGGCAAGCATGATCGCGAGGCTCTCAGCGCGCGCAAGTTCCTTCGTCAGCCGGTGGGTGACAGGTGCAGCCCCGGGCGGGGGGAGTGAGCCTCTTGAGGCGGCGCTGGGCTTGTCACCTTTTCGACGCGAGCGGTCCATAGCCTGGAGATGACTCCCAGGCCAGTTTAGCAAATCGGAATTCGACGCCGGATTTTCCTTGCGGCGGAGTTTCTAGAGTCCGAGAACGTTGATCAGCTCCCGGACGGAGGCGGCGGATTTGTCGAGCGCCGCTTTTTCCTCGGGAGCGAGGTTGATTTGAATGATCTCTTCGATGCCGCGCGCACCGAGCTTGACGGGAACGCCCACGAACAATCCGTGGATGCCGTACTCGCCTTCCAGGTAGGCGGCGCAAGGAAGAATTTTTTTCTTGTCTTTCAAGATGGCTTCAACCATCTCTGCAACGGCGGCAGATGGCGCATAGTACGCCGAGCCGGTCTTAAGAAGATTCACAATTTCGGCGCCGCCTTTGCGCGTGCGCGTGATGATCGCGTCGAGCTTGTCTTTCGGCAGAAGCTCGGGGAGGGGAATTCCGGCGACGGTGGAATAGCGCGCGAGCGGCACCATATCGTCGCCATGGCCGCCGAGCACAAAGGAATGAACGTTTTCGACCGAAACGCGGAGCTCGGCTGCCACGAACGAACTCATGCGCGCGGAATCGAGCACTCCGGCCATTCCGATCACCCGGTTTTTCGAGAAGCCGCTCACTTTGAAGGCGGTGTGCGCCATGGCGTCCAGCGGATTCGTCACCATAATCAGGATCGACGCCGGTGAAAGCTTCACCACGGCTTCGACCACGCCTTTGATCACGTCATAATTGGCTTTGAGGAGATCGTCGCGGCTCATTCCCGGTTTGCGCGGGAAGCCGGCAGTGACGACGGTGATGTCGCTGTTCGCCGTCTCGCGATAGTCGCCCGTGTTGGTGGAAATGCCGATGGCGCCCGCGTCCGCGCCCAGAATCGGCCCCGATTCCGCCATGTCGAGAGCTTTTCCCGCGGGGACGCCTTCGAGGATGTCCGTCAGCACAACGTCGGCAAGGCCGGCGTCGTGAATCCGCTGGGCCGTTGTGGAGCCCACAAAACCGCCGCCGACGACTGTGACTTTCTTGCGCATTTGCAAGTCTCCTTCAGTGGATGCGTGGTGCATGGGGCCGCGAAAGCCCGGGCACGGCATGCCGTGCCCCTACAAGAATAAACCGCCTCTTTTAATCAGCGGCGACGGCTGCGTGCATGTTGTCGATGATGGCCGCGGCAAATTCCGAAGTTTTGAGTTTTTTCGAGCCGGGCATCAGCCGCTCAAGATCGTAGGTGACGCGCTTTTGCTGGATCGTGCGCGCGATGCCGTCTTCAATCAGCCGCGCGGCTTCTTTCCATCCCATGAAGTCGAACATCATCGCGCCGGATAGCATCACGGAACTCGGGTTGATGACGTCCTTATCCGCATACTTCGGCGCCGTGCCGTGGGTGGCCTCGAAAATTCCGAAGCCGTCGCCGATATTCGCTCCCGGAGCCATGCCGAGGCCGCCCACCTGGGCGGCGCAAGCGTCGGAAAGATAATCGCCGTTCAGGTTCGGGGTGGCGAGCACGTGATACTCGTCGGCGCGGGTGAGCACCTGCTGGAAGATGGAATCGGCGATGCGGTCGTTGATCATGATTTTCTTCTTCCACTGCCCCTTGCCGTGGGAATCATAGATCGCATCGAGCGTCCGCTTTACTTCGGAATAGATGGCCTTCTTGAATTCTTCGGTCCCTTGTTCGAGGCCGGGCTCGATCATGGCGGCGTTTTGTTCGACCGGAAGGGCCGGGTCGCGGTCTTTGTTATCGAGGATCCAGCTTTCGCGTTCGGTGACGACCTGCTGGCGGAATTCAGCGATGGCCAGCTCGTAGCCCCAATCGCGGAACGCGCCTTCGGTAAACTTCATGATGTTGCCTTTGTGGACCAGCGTGACGACGTGCCGGTGATTTTCAATCGCGTGCTGGATGGCGCGCCGCACCAGGCGTTTGCTTCCCGTCGGAGACATCGGCTTGATGCCGACGCCTGAGTCCTCGCGCACGCGCTTCGTAGTGTTCTTCAGCAGATCGCCATTCAGAAACTCGATCAGCTTTTTCGCTTCCGCCGACCCGGAACGCCACTCGATTCCGGCGTAGACGTCTTCGGTGTTCTCGCGGAAAATCACGATGTTCATGCGCTCGGGATTGCGCACCGGAGAAGGCACGCCTTCGAAATACCGGACCGGCCGGACGCAGGCGTAAAGGTCGAGCACCTGGCGGAGCGTCACGTTGAGCGAGCGAATTCCGCCGCCCACCGGTGTCGTGAGCGGCCCCTTGATAGCTACCCGGAAATCGCGGATGGCATCCACCGTGTCCTGGGGAAGCCATTCTTTGAACTGGTTAAAGGCCTTTTCGCCGGCAAAGAGCTCGAGCCACACCACTTTTCGTTTTGCGCCGTAAGCCTTCTGCACAGCCGCCTCGAACACTCGCTGCGAAGCCTTCCAGATGTCGCGGCCCGTGCCATCGCCTTCAATGAAGGGAATAATGGGATTAACGGGAACGCGGAATTCTTCGCCGGCATAATCGATCGCCTTCCCGGCCGCTGGGACTGCTACTCCGTTGTACGAATTCTTCATGGTCGACAAATCCCCCGTAACACCGTGATGGAGAGAATGGGTTTCTGTGCGAAGGGGCAAGTCTAAGCCAACCAAGATAGCACATTCCCCTCGCCAGCCGCATGGTCCTCCTTTGAATTCAAGCCTCTTGCCTCCAGGGCGCCGGGATCCGCCGCGGGAATAAATCCGAGGGTGGGCCTGTCTAGACAGATGGAACGGCACACGCAGGCGCTGATGAGAGAGCGCGGGCGTTCCGGAGGCAAGGCATATGGGGAATGTGATCAAGCAAAATCTCGATCAGGACGGAATTGACCGGCGCGGCTTTTTGAAGTGCATGGCCTGGGCCGGAACGGGAACTCTGTGCGTGCTCCAGGGCGGCGTTTTGAAATCGTTTGCGCTGAGCGGAATGACGCCCCGGGACTACGCCCGGGCGAAGGGCGAACTCGCTTTCGTTCAAATCAGCGACAGCCACATCGGGTTCAACAAGCCGGCCAATCCGGACGTGACGGCAACCTTGCAGGCGGCCATCGACAAAATCAACGCGCTGCCCGCGGCTCCCGAGTTCATTCTGCACACGGGCGACTTGAGCCACCTCTCGAAAGCGTCGGAATTCGACACGCTCGACCAGGCGCTCAAGAGCCTTCGCACGGGAGAAATCCACTACGTCCCTGGCGAGCACGACGTGATCAACGATAACGGCGCGGGCTACCGCGAGCGCTACGGCAAGAACACCAAGGGCGATGGCTGGTACAGCTTCGATCACAAAGGAGTCCATTTCATCGGGCTCGTAAACGTGCTGAACCTGAAAGCAGGTGGGCTGGGCAATCTGGGCCATGAGCAGCTCGAGTGGCTCGAGGACGACGTGAAGCACTTGAAGTCCAGCACTCCGATCGTCGTGTTCGCGCACATTCCGCTGTGGTCGGTGTACCCCGAATGGGGATGGGGAACCGATGACGGCGCGCAGGCGCTCGGTTATCTGAAGAGATTCGGGTCGGTGAGCGTGCTGAACGGGCACATCCATCAGGTCATGCAGAAAGTGGAAGGCAACGTGACGTTCCATACGGCGATGTCCACCGCGTTCCCACAGCCGGCCCCGGGAACCGCGCCTTCGCCGGGCCCCATGAAAGTGCCGGACGACAAGCTGCGGACGGTGCTCGGCGTGACGGACTTGAACTTCGTCCGCGGTAAAAACACCCTCGCGATCGTGGATTCAGCGCTCCAGGGATAAGGAGAAGAAAATGAAGAGGACCATCATCAAGACAGGAGTGGTGTGCCTCGGCCTCGCGGGAATCCTGGCCGGGTATTATCCAGTGAGCAGGGCAACAGCGGCATCGCCGGCGGCGATTCAATCGAAGGCGCAGGCAACCGAAGTAAAGATCGATAACTTCAGCTTCTCGCCGCAGGAACTGACGGTCGCCGCGGGAACGAAAGTCACCTGGATCAACCGGGACGACATCCCGCACACGGTGACAAGTACGTCGGACAAATTCAAATCCAAGGCGCTCGACACCGATGATCAGTTCAGCTTCACGTTCGACGCGCCGGGGACTTACGAGTACTTCTGCTCGATTCACCCGAAGATGACCGGCAAGGTGATCGTCAAGTAAGCCGAAGCAAAGCCAAAGCTGAGAAGTCGGGGAGGTACGGGTGTGGTTGCAGGAAATTCAAAATTGAAAAAGGAGAGCACGAAAATGGAAACAGATCGGAAATTTCAACGGAAGGGCCGGGCGCTCCGATTCGCCGGCGCGGTCCTGGCCGCCGGGATGGCAATTGCACCGGCGGCAATGGCAAACGGGCCGTCGAAGCCCGCGCGCTCCGAATCGGTGAAGGTGCTCGCGCACCTGGAAATCGCGGGGGGTCCGGCGACTCGCGTGCAGTTGGTGAAGCAGAACAAAACGCAACTCCTGTACATCGCCACCAGCGATTCTTCGCGGTTGGTGATCGTGGACGTGACCAAGCCGCGCAAGGCTCACATCGTCGAGCCGGCGAAACTGGCGGCCGCCAACCTCGCCTCCGCCCCGGCCGAAACCAGCGGCGACGCTCCGCAGGTGCCGTCGTTGCTCAATGCCAGCGTTTCGGGCGCAACTGCCGGCCACGAGTTCTCCAAGTCGGCCCGATTTCTCGAAGACGAGAAGCGCGGACTGATTTACGTCGTGGACGCCGGCGGACTCTGGATCGAGCGCGTACAAACGGCCATCGACGAAGACGCCATGCGCATTGCCACCTACTACTGACGGCCTCCGCAGTCCAAGTCCCCTCCCCCAAGGGGCAGGCGCATCACCCACGCGCATGGGCGCCTGCCCCGCCTTCCTTCCAGTCGGGTTTCACTGGACAGAACAGCCGAAGCGCAAAAATTCCAGGCCGGTTCCGCAGTCCAACGGGAATAAAATTGGCTGGCAGCGAGTCTTTACACTGGAAGGCCTACAGGGAAATGGCGGGGGAATTGAGCGGGACAGGGGACTCCGCGCGGTTTGAGCGGGTTGTGATGCCGCATGTGGATGCGGCGTACAACCTGGCGCGATGGATTGTCCGCAATCCGCAGGACGCGCAGGACATCGTGCAGGAAGCTTGCTTGCGAGCTTTCAAATTCTTCGGAGGATTTCAGGGCGGCGCCCCCCGGAGCTGGTTGCTAAAAATCGTGCGCAATACGAGCTACTCGTTTTTAGAGAAGAACCGGCCGGCAAGCCTGGCCGAAGAATTTGACGAGAAAGTGCACGCCGCCGATCGGCCCGAAATGAATGCGGAGACGGCCATGGTGAAGAGCGTCGAATCGCTGATGCTAAGGCAGGCGCTGGACGAGCTGCCCGCGAATTTCCGCGAGATTCTCATCCTGCGCGAGCTGGAAGGCCTTTCGTACAAGGAGATTGCTGAAGTGACGGAGATTCCCATCGGCACGGTGATGTCGAGCCTGGCGCGCGGACGCGAGCGGCTTCGCGATTCGCTGTTGCGCATGCGGGGGAAGGAGGGGCTTCGTGGCGTGCGATGAAAATGCGCTTCTGATTCACGGGTACGTCGACGGCGAGCTCGACCTGGTCCGCAGCCTCGAGCTGGAAGAGCACGTCAAGACTTGTCCGGATTGCGCGCAGGAATTGTGGAACCAGCAGACGCTGCGGAAGGGGTTCCGGTCGGCCAATTTGTATGAGCGCGCACCGAAGGGACTCGAGGCGAAAATTCGCGCGTCAATCGCGCAGGAAGCTGAGTCCGCTCCGGCGGTTGTGACCATGCCGGCGCCGCGGCGAAGAGCGCTGCAATGGCTCGCCGTAGCCGCCGCAGCGGCGATCGTGGTCTTCACCACGTTTCGCGTGCTGCCGGCTCTGGTTGTCGGGCCTGTATCGCGAGGAGTCGTGGCGGAGGAAATTGTTTCGAGCCACATTCGATCGTTGCAGCCCGGCCACCTGATGGATGTGCAGTCCACCGACCAGCACACCGTGAAGCCGTGGTTCAACGGCAAAGTGGATTTTTCGCCGCCGGTGAAGGATCTCGCCGATGAGGGATTTCCGCTGATCGGCGGGCGGCTCGATTATCTCGATCATCGCGACGTGGCGGCGCTCGTTTACGAGCGGCGCAAACACATCATCAATGTGTTTGTGTGGCCGGAAGAATCGAAGGCGTCGGAAGCGGCTCATTCCGAAGCGTATCAGGGGTACCACATGGTTTTCTGGCGCTCGAGCGGAATGTATTTCTGCGCCGTCTCCGACCTGAACACGGCCGAGCTGCAAGAATTCGCGAACCTTCTCCAGAAGTGAGATTGCTTCGCAATCTCGGCTTACACTTGAGCGCGGCCTCCCGGAACGCCGCGGCCACTGGTCCGCGAAGGTGCCTCGAGGCCGCTTTTCCGAAAAGTGGCCGGCGCAACCGCCAGTCCCCGTCGCAGACTGGCGATCCGCTGACGCTTTCCTTGACAAGTGCTTCCTTAACTCGACCCGAGACAAAAACTCATCTGGCTCTGTTGAAATCCTATCTGTCTGGGCGCTGCCCAACGAGACTTTTGGAGTGCGGCCTGCCGGCTGAGCCATTTCCAGCAAGATCTCTGCTGAGCCAGATCGGTTCAACTCAAATGACGTCTGGCTTTGGCGATCGTCAGGCCGGCTTCACCCGCAGGAGAAAGCGGCCGATGCGGACCTGCCGGCGCATTTGTTTCTGCACGTCCGGCGGAATCGCATAAGGCTTCAACTCCGCGTGGGACTCCAAATCGTCCGGGCCGGAAGGTATCAACAAAACCGCATGCGCCACGGAAGTGACAACGCCGCCGGAAATCACATTGGCCTGCGCTGCGATTTCGCCTTGGTCATTGATTCCCCCCGTGGAAGAGATATCCCAGTTCGCGCTGGCCGAACCGATCAGCGAATTGAGGGGAGTCATGCCGCCGTTCTGGTAAATGAACGCGCGCGCGCCATCGAATTCAAAATCGGCGAACGACACGCCGACAATTTGGCCTTCATCGTTGATGTCCGTCGCTTCGCTCATGGCGTCGGGCGTGCCGTTGAGTCCGGGCAGCGTCCCGAGACTTTGCATTCCGTTCTCTTTGGTCCAGATGAAAGCCAGGAACCGGAATTGGATCTGGCCGTCGATCAGATCGTTGGGCCCGTTCACGAATCCGGTGATGACCCCGCGATTGTTTATGGCGCCGGGGGTGTTCCAGCCGTGGCCTCCGAGGTTGCCCAGATCGACGGGCGTCCCGTTTTCCCACAGCAAGGCGTGAATGGCGCTGAAAGCCCCGATGGCCACGTCGCATGTGCCGGAGATGCCCACGGCCTGACCGCGATCATTGATCGCCGTGGCAGCCGAATCGGGGTCGCCTGGAAGGGGCGGAAGTTCCGAGACCCGCCATTTCCCGGATCCAAAATCGCGCTGCCACAGAGTGGCCTCGAACTGGAGAAACTGGCCGGCGCTATTGTCGCAAGTGGGATCGAATACGGAGGTTTCCGCCCACCCCACAATTTGGCCGAGGTTGTTATTGCCTCCCCCGATGGAATTGTTGCCGCCGAGGCCGGGGAGTTGTTTGATCGTGCCGAACTCCCACACAAAAGCTTCGCAGGAATTCCCGCTGACGAGCCCGAATACCGGACAGGAAAACGACTCGTTGAGGGGATCGTGCTTCCCGTTTTCGGAAATGCCAGAAATGATCCCGAAGTTATTTTTTACGGGCCAGCCGACGTCGCTGCTGGGGCAGCCAAGCGTGCCGAGCGGAATTTGCCGGCCATCCACCCAGAGCGCGGCGAGCTGGACGGCATCGCCGGCTTCATCGGAACTTCCGGTCACCCAGCCCGCATTGTTAATGGCGTTGCCGCTGCTGACGGTGCCGCCGAGCGTGCCGAGATCGATGACGCGGTAATGAGCTGGCCCCGGCGGGTCCTGCGCGGTGAGTCGAGTGGAAGGCGCGAGCACTGCGAACCGGGAGATGACGGCCACACAAATCAAGATTTTCGTCTTCATGTTGCCTCCTTCGATTAGTCTTTTGAGCGGCCATGGCGCCGGACTTTTCGCAACCGCGCCTCCGGAATGAGATTTCTTTGCGAAAAGTGCGAACCGGCCCCTGGACGCTCGGCAATTCCGGAAAAACATTAGGGATTTTGGGCACGCATAATTGGAAGTTTGCGGACTTCGAAACAATGCGCGCTGAATCCGAAGCGGAGCGCGGCGGGAAACGAATGCGCTATGTTGATGAAACGGCGGACGCTTGAGACAACGGTTGGTGAGCGAAGGCGAAAATGCGAATCATTAATCGAGGTCCGAAATCTTCTAGATTGTCCGGCAGGGTGGGCTACCATGAAGCCGTGGAAACTGTGGAATTGGATTGGCGAGTCTGTTCGCGGGCCAGGCTGGCGCGCGATGCCCGTTTCGACGGGAAGTTTTTCATCGGCGTGCGCAGCACAAAAGTCTATTGCCGGCCGACGTGCCCGGCGCGCACCAGCAAGGAAGAAAACGTCCATTATTTTGCGACTGCGGCCGCAGCCGCGGAAGCCGGCTTTCGCCCGTGCTTGCGCTGCCGGCCGGAATGTTCGCCGGGGACCCTGGCGTGCACCGGAACCAGAAACACGGTGGCGCGGGCGCTGAAGCTGATCGGCGAAAGCGGCTTGGAGGATGGAGGCGTGGAAGCGCTGGCGGAGCGGCTGGGAGTCGGCTCGCGCCATCTGCGGCGCCTGTTTTTGCGGCATCTGGGGGCGACGCCCACTTGCGTTGCGCAGACGCGCCGGTTGCATTTCGCCAAAAAATTAATCGACGAAACGCGGCTGCCCATGACGCAAGTGGCGATTGCTTCTGGCTTCGGCTGCGTGAGAAGCTTCAATGAATGCATTCGCAAAGTGTATCGGCGCACGCCGAGGCAAATACGCAAGCTGGCCGCGCGGAGCGCGGCGCAAGACGCCGGCCAGTACATTTTTCACCTGCACTTCCGGCCGCCCTATAACTGGAAGAGGGCGCTTGAATTCCTTGCCCTGCGCGCCACTCCCGGCGTGGAAGCGGTCGAGGGCGGGCGCTATCGCCGGTCGATATCGCTCAAGGGCCATCACGGATACTTTGAGGTGTCGCCGGGCGAAGAGGGCAGCGCTCTCACCGTTCGCGTGGAATTCGGAGAGCCGCGCGCGCTTTTCATCGTCATCGACCGGATTCGGAGGATGTTTGACCTGGATTCGGATTGGGCGGTCATCGCCAAGGCGTTGCGAAACGACGCAGCCCTGGCGCCACTGGTAGATGCGGAAAGCGGTGTGCGCGTCCCGGGTGGTTGGAGCGATTTCGAACTCACGGTGCGTACGATCCTCGGGCAGCAGAAGAGCGTGGAGCAGGCAGCGGCGCTGGCGGACCGGGTCGTCAAAGCTTGCGGGCCGGCGTTCGTCGCGGCCAACGGCCTCACGCATTTATTTCCAACGGCGGAGATCCTTGCCGGCGCCAACCTTGCGGGCGCGGGCGTGCCGAGGGGCATTGCTGCGACGCTCCGCGCCTTCGCGCGAGCCGTCTGCGATGGACAGATCCGCTTTGAAGGAATCGTCGACGCCGGCGATTTTTCGATGCGGCTGCGTGAGATTGCCGGGATTGGAAAACCGTTGGCGCAATATGTGGCGATGTGCGTCCTGCGCGATCCGGATGCATTCCCTTGTGGTGACCTTGCGCTACAGCAAGTGATGGGTGAGCGGAGCGCGGAAGATTTGGAAAGACGGTCCGAAGTGTGGCGTCCCTGGCGGTCCTATGCGGCTGTGTTGTTGTGGCAATGCGCTGGAAATGCGTGCGCGCGGAGCCGGCTGCAGGGCAGCCGGGCAGATCAGTCAGCGAAGGTACTTCAAGTTGGGCCGCAGGATGCTGCCGGTGAAAATCACCGGAGTGGCAATCTGGCGGCGCGAAACGTTTCGATGGGCACTTAGTGCGGCATCCCAAGCGTCGGCAGAGGGTGCGCAGGTTGGGTTCGAAGTCTTGAAGTTTTCTCCATGAACATCACTCACCAGGGAATCCCGTCGGCGCACTGCCAAATCGTTGTCTTAATTCGAGTCGCGGGGTATCATCGCTCACCGGCGAAACTACCTCTGGGCACAGCTCACGTCCCAGCCCACGTCAGAGCCCATGCCGCCCGGCCATGTATGCACGAAGCCTTCGAACGGCGATCCTTCTCTGCATCTGCATTTTTGCGGCGTCAACGCCCGTGCGTTCGCAGGAACAACCCGAGGAAACTCTCGGCGGTCCGGATCGAAAACGAAGGTGGAGTTCTAGATGAGCGTTTGAGGGGGCAGGTATGAAGGAGCGCTCGCAAGCGACTGCCGGCCAAAAGACGCTGGAAGTTTCTCTTTCCGGATTCGGCCTGATCAATTCTCCGCGGCTGAATAAAGGGACCGCTTTCAGCAATCAGGAGCGCGACATTTTTGACCTCCACGGTTTGTTGCCGCCGCACGTGGGGACTCTCGACGAGCAGGTGGAGCGCCGGATGCGCGCGCTTGCCGGTGAACCGACGCCTTTCACCAAATACAGCTTTCTGCGCGACCTGCAAGATATCAACGAGACGCTTTTCTACGCGCTGCTGGTTCGCCATATCGAGATGATGCTGCCGCTGGTTTACACCCCGACGGTGGGCGAGGGTTGCCAGCGCTTCAGCGAAATCTGGCGAAAGCCGCGCGGGCTCTTTCTGAGCTATCCCAACAAAGATCGCATCGCCCAGATCCTGAGCCACCCGCGCTACGACCAGGTGAAATGCATCGTGGTGAGCGACGGTGAGCGCATTCTGGGGCTGGGCGACCAGGGCGCCGGCGGGATGGGCATCCCCATCGGCAAAATGGCGCTCTACACCGCGCTGGGCGGCATTCATCCGGAGAATTGCCTGCCGGTTCTGCTCGACGTGGGGACGGACAACGAGGACCTGCTGAAGAATCCGATTTATATGGGGTGGACGCACCATCGCGTTCGCGGCCCCGAGTATGACGATTTCGTGGACGATTTTGTTCAGTGCGTGAAGAAGCGCTGGCCGCACGTGCTGCTGCAATGGGAGGATTTTGCCGGCGCGAACGCGGCGCGGTTGCTCGAGCGCTATCGCGATCAGCTCTGCACCTTCAACGACGACATTCAAGGCACCGCGGCCATCGCGGCGGCCACGGTTCTCTCCGCCATCAACATCACCGGCATTCCTCTGGAGCAGCAGAAGTTCGTGATCGTCGGGTTCGGCAGCGCCGGCCTGGGCATCACGGACCTGTTGGAGCAGTTTGTCCGGGACAAAGGCATTTCGGAAGACGAAACGCGCAGGCGATTCTATGCCATTGACCGCGACGGGTTGGTCACCGAGAAGACGCAGGGGCTGCGGCCGGAGCAGATGGCCTATGCGCGCAAAGAGGAGGAAGTGAAGGCGTGGAGGCAGCCGAACGGCGAGATCGCGCTGCTCGACGTGATTCGCAACGCAAAGCCCTCCGTGATGATCGGAGTGTCAGGCCAACCGGGAGCATTCACCGAACAATCCGTGCGCGAAATGGCCAAGCACGCTGCCCGCCCGGTCATTTTTCCGCTTTCGAATCCCACGTCCCGAAGCGAAGCGACTCCTCAGGACTTGATGGCTTGGACGGAGGGAAGAGCCTTGATCGGCGCCGGGAGCCCGTTTGCGCCGGTGAATGTCGGCGGAAAGAAGGTGCCGGTCGCGCAGACCAATAACTCGTACATATTCCCCGGCCTGGCCTTGGGGATCGTGGCGTCGAAACCCAGGCGGGTGACCGACACGATGGTGAAAGCGGCGGCGGAAGAATTGGTGCGCCGTTTGCTCACGCAGAAGGACCACAACGCCAGCCTCCTCCCGCCGATTTCCAAGGCGCGCGAGCTGGCTGCATTCATCGGCGAGGCCGTGGGAAGACAAGCCATCGTGGAGGGAGAAGCGCAGATTCCCGACGAAGCGGCTCTGAAGAGGGAACTGCAAGCGAACATCTGGGATCCGGTGTATGTGCCTTACGCACGCAAAGCGCAACCTATCAGCCAATCGAACCAAAGCAGCGCAAAACCATAGCGCGGAACGAAATTTTTTCAGCCATCGGGGGCGAAGGCCCGAATTTGGGTGTTTATGCCCGGAACTCTAAAGAATCACTTGAGGTTTTTTCGGCGCGGGCGCGATTTTTGCCATTTGGGGGCGCTTTTCGGCGTGAATGGCATCATGTTGCTTGATGCTGTTCCCGCCCAGTTTTCTTCGCTTGGTGTTCGCTATCGTCCGTCCACTTCCTAAATGTCGTAGTAGAGCATGAACTCGTAGGGGTGCGGGCGCATGCGCATGGGGTTCACTTCCTTCGACATTTTGTAATCGATCCAGAGCTCGATGAACTCCTCGTGGAATACGCCGCCCTTGGTGAGAAAGTCGTTGTCCTTCGCAAGCGCGCCGAGAGATTCCTCGAGCGAGCCGGGAAGCGAAGGCACGTGGCGCAACTCTTCCGCGGAGAGCTCAAAAATATCTTTGTCGAGAGGCTGCCCCGGATCGAGTTTGTTCTCGATGCCGTCGAGACCCGCCATGAGCATCGCCGAATACGCGATGTAGGGATTGCAGGATGGGTCGGGAGGCCGGAATTCGACGCGCTTGGCCTTCGGGCTTTGCGAATAGACAGGAATGCGCACGGCCGCGGAGCGGTTGCGCTTCGAGTAGGCGAGATTGACCGGCGCTTCAAATCCGGGAACGAGCCTCTTGTAGGAATTCGTGGAAGGCGCGACGAACGCGGCGAGCGCGGGTGCGTGCTTCAGTAAGCCACCGATGTAATGAAGCGCCAGGTCGCTCAGGCCCGCGTATTTGTCGCCGGCAAAGAGGGGTTTCGTCTTGCTCCAAAGCGACTGATGCGTGTGCATGCCGGTGCCATTGTCCGAAAAAATGGGCTTGGGCATGAATGTCACGCTCTTGCCGTATTGATACGCCGTGTTCCGCACCACATATTTGTAAATCATCATGTTGTCGGCGGCGCGGACGAGCGTGCTGAATTTGAAGTCGATCTCCGCCTGTCCGGCGGTGGCCACTTCGTGGTGATGGCACTCCACTTCGACTCCGCAGGCCTGAAGCTGAAGGACCATGTCGGTGCGCAGATCCTGATAGTGGTCGGTGGGCGGAACGGGGAAGTAGCCTTCCTTATAGCGTGGGCGGTAACCGAGATTGTGTTCCGCGCGGCCCGAATTCCAGCGTCCCTCCTCCGCGTCGATGTAATAGAAGCCGAAATTCTCCTTTTGATCGAAGCGGACATTATCAAAGATGAAGAATTCGGCTTCGGCGCCGAAAAACGCCTGGTCCGCGACCTTGGTCTTGCGAAGATATTCTTCGGCCCGGCGCGCCAGGTGGCGCGTGTCGCGTTCGTACGGCTTGCGCGTCACGGGATCGACGGCGTCGGCGATCATGATGAGCGTGGGAGTGTCGCGGAACGGATCCATGAACGCCGTGTTGGGATCGGGAATGAGGAGCATGTCCGATTCATGAATCGCGGCCCATCCGCGAATCGAGCTGGCGTCCATTCCAAATCCGTCGTCGAACGAGCGGGCCGTAAGCTCCTTGATGGGAAAACTCACGTGCTGCCACACGCCGGGAACATCGATGAACCGTAGATCGAGAATCTTCGCGTTGTGTTTCGCGGCGTAATCCAGCACAGCCTTGACGTCCATGCATCCTCCTGCGCGGCAATCCGAGCCGCGAAATTTAAGTGGGAGGCTACCTGAGGGCCCTTGCGGCGTCAAGGAGCGGTTTGACCGAGCGGTGGCGCGGAACGGTACAGCGCGGCGAGGCGCGCCCATAAAAATGCTTAATTTGTCTCATCAGTTCTTTTAATTGACGCTCGTTTGGGGCCACGGTAGGCTACTTCATGGATGGCTTTTGCTTCAGAATTCCAAGTCCCCCGGCGGTCACGAAATTCATTTCAAACCAAGGAGATTCATGCCGACCGAACTTCGCAGTTTTCTGGCGCTTTCTTATGACGAGCTCGAAGCACTGAACCTCGAAGCAAAGGAGCAACGGAAAAACCACGTTCCCCTCCACGAGATTCAGGAAGAACGAATCAAATATCTCACCGATGAAAAGGGCCTCAAGGCGGTCACCGTGCTTTTCAGCGACCTCGAAGGCCGCCTGCACATGCTCGACTACGACAAAAAATTCCTGCTCAAGAGCTGGGACAACCTGACCTTCGATGGCTCGTCGATTCGTGGCTTCACCGCGCAGCGCGAAAGCGATCTGCGCCTCGCCATCGACTGGGACGCCTTTTATTGGGCGCCCGCGGACGTTTTCGGGCCGGGGAAAGTGCTTGTCTTCGGCCATGTGATCGACAAAGACGGCACGCCCTATGCCGCCGATATTCGCGGCATCCTCAAGGGCTATGCCGATATGCTGTACGAAAAGGAGCAGTACACGTTGAACGCGGCGAACGAGATTGAAGGATTCTTGTTCGATGGCCCGGATGCCGAGCGCCGCTATCACGAAACCGCCAAATTCGAGTACGTGAACAAGGGCGGCTATTTCCATTCGCTGCCCGGCGATCCGCTCCGCACATTTATTGATACCACCGCGGAAGTGCAGCGCGCCATGGGCTTCCAAAACGAGAAAGATCACCCCGAAGTGGCTCCCTCACAATTTGAAATCAATTACAGCTATGGAGACGTGGTCGCGGCGGCGGATCGGATTCAGCTTTACAAGCTGATTTGCCGGCAGGTGGCCACGAAGATGGGATTCACGGCGAGCTTCCTGCCCAAGCCGGTCGTAGGCGTGAACGGCAGCGGGATGCACACCAACGTCTCCGTGAGCCAGAACGCCAGGAACATTTTCTGGGATGCGAGAGGCGAAGAGAAGCTCAGCAAATGCGGCTGGGCTTTTGTGGACCGAATTCTCACCCACGCGAACGACCTCTGCCTGATGCTCAACGCGAGCGTGAACGCGTATCGCCGGCTCGATCCACATTTCGAAGCGCCCAATCAGATTAAAGCTTCGCCGGTGGACCGCGGCTCGATGATCCGCATCCCGATCGGCAATGAGCGCACCATGCGCGTGGAAGTCCGCTCGGTTTCCCCGGACTCGAATCCCTACATGGTGATGTATGCGGTGTTCAAGACCGGACTCGAAGGCTCCATCGCCAATATCAAGAATCTGCGCCAGGCCGAACGCTATCTGCCGGACAACATCTACGACGCGCTCGACAATTTCCGGAATTCCGAGTGGACAACTACGCTTCTCGGAAATGATGTGAAAGGCCGCTACGCGGATTTGAAAAAAGCGGCCGCCGATCGCTGCCCGCGCGAGCTAGGAACGTTCGTGAAAGCTCCCGAGGTGCAGTACCACCACGAAGTTTACAACCAGTATTTGTGGAATCTTTTCTAGACGCGGGAGTCTTCAGGGCCGGCTGCCGCCCACTTGCGGCCTCGTGAAAATCGAATCGTCCACCGGCGGGTCATTCTTGATCTGAGTGACCCGCACGGTGAAGACGTTTCCTTGTTCCACGTGCCGAATCTTGAAGGGGTAGTAGACGCCGTCCACCGGGCGGTAGTCATCCATATAAGTTTCGACGGTGTAGTCGGCGCCATCCTTCCGAATCGTGTCGTCGGTGCGGACGATCAGGCCCGTGGCCGTGTCGAAATAGACCTTCGAATGAAGTTCCTTCGCCGGGGAAACGGCCAGCACGTAAGTCGAGTGCGTTCCTACTTGAGCCGTGCCGATCACCTGTCCCTTGGCCATGGCGTACACGGTCTCCTCGCGATTGTTGAATCGGGAAAGGTACAGGCGGCTGGTCAGCGCTGCGCCCGTGATTTCGTGCATGCCTCCGGCAGGGTCCTCGACCCACGCGGCCGCGCCGTCGCACACTTCGAGAAGCACGATCCCATTCGAGAATTTAATCTTGGTAAGGGATTTGTTAGGCGCCTTGTTGGTCATCTCAATGGTGGCGAACCCAGAAAGATCTTCGGTCTGATAAATTCCTTTCGTGATGCGAGTGGTGTAGCGCGGCGGAGGGCCATCCTCGCCGATGGCCACGGTAAATTTGCGCAAAAGCTCCCCCGTAGTGGGCAGCGGCGCATCCGGGTTGGTCGCGGAACTCGTGGCGCTCGCAGGCGTAAGCGTGGCCGGCGTGGGCGCAGCCGTCTGGGCCACGGACACTCGCGCGAGCAAAGACACAGCCAGCACCAAAATCGCGGCGATTCGGGCGAATTTCGAGTGCATATCAGCCTCCTGCTGCGGCCTAAGGATGGGGTCTGGTTGTAGTATGGGGCGGGCGCGATCAAACCGGAGAGGATCGTTTGCTCGCGTAGCCGATGGGAAACCTGTCCGCTGGGACAGGGTGTAGGATTCTGCGGCGCTCGACGAATGAATCTGGCGATGCCCTCAAAAACCAGCCCGGCCAAGTGGCGGCGCGATTGGCGTCTTGGAGTGATTCTGCTTCTCGGATTCCTGCTGATCGCAGTTGCCGTGAATTGGTTGCGTTACGAATTGCGAAGCTATGCGCTCCTCACACACTTCACGGATCCGGAGGCCACCGGCCCGATTCTGCGATGGGAATCACGCCAAGTGACCACAGAGGACGTGCCGATTTCCACGTCTGGCGAGCCAATTCCTGGACGGCTCTACAAACCCGCGGGAATCTCGCGCCCGCCCGGCATGGTGATTGCGCACGGGATTCATCATCTCGGAATCAACGAGCCTCGGCTCGTGAATTTCGCGCGCGCGATGGCCGGAACGGGAATCGAGGTGCTCACGCCGGAGCTCACGTCGCTCGCGGATTACCACGTCGATGCGGCTTCGATTGCCGCGATCGGAGAGTCTGCCGGCTGGCTCGATCAGCATCTCGGCAACCGCCGTGTCACGGTAACCGGCGTGAGCTTTGCGGGAGGCCTCGCCCTGCTCGCTGCCTGCGACCCGAAGTATGCGCCGCATTTCAAAGCTCTGGTGCTCATGGGAGCGTACGCGGATTTGGCGCGCGCCTCGCGATTTCTCGTGACGGACGAGGAGGAATTTCCGGATGGACGCACGCTCAAATTTCCAGCTCATCCCTACGGGGCGCAGGTATTGGTCTATGCACGGCTCGATAAATTCTTCCCGCCAAACGATTTGCCCGCGGCTTACGAGGCTTTGCGCTATTGGCTCTGGGAACAGCCGGAAGACGCGAGGTCGTGGCTTGCGAAATTAAGCCCTGCATCACGCACCACAATGGAATCGCTTTTTAACCGGCAATTCGACACTTTGCGGCCGAAGATGCTCGTTGCCATTCGCGCCGACCAGCCGCAGCTCGATGCCATTTCCCCCCATGGTCGCATTGCAGGGTTGCGCATTCCCGTCTTTATCCTGCATGGCACGGCCGACGACATCATTCCGGCATCGGAGAGCGCGTGGCTCCAACGGGAGGTGCCTCCGGCGGATTTGCGCGCGGCGCTGATTACTCCCGTGTTTTCTCACGTGGATGCGAAGAAGAGCGGCGATTGGTGGGAGAAACTGCGCCTGGTCCAATTCATCGCGGAAGTGCTGCGCGCGACAAACTAGAACTCGTCTCATAAATCCGCTTTGTGGGTCGCGGTTTCAACCGCGACATTCGAATGGCCGAATTTGTAGGGCTTCAGCCCCTGAAGTTCCCGGCGGGGCTGCAATTCGGCATTTATGAGATGACTTCTAGAATATTCCTGGCTCTATTGAGATCCTGCTGGATACGACTCAGCCAGGTGTTGGCGGGCGCTATACTGAAATTGAAAACAAAGCGGAAGCAAGCTTCCGCACTCCAAAGGTCTCGTTGGGCAGCGCTCAGATAAATTGATTATCAAGAGAGCCGACACTCCTGAAAAATTGCTCCGGCGCGGGGCTGGCGCCGCGCGCCGGATGCAGGCGGCAAACCGCTGCGGCTGATTCTACTTGTATGTTCCGCTCGCGAGCGAGAGCGAGTCGCGATGATCCGCACTCTCCACCGTCGAGCCGAACGCAGGGCCTCCGGTCGGATTGGATTTGCCCGTCGATTCAAGGCCCTCATAGAACTTGTCGAGGCCTTCGGGCCCATTGGCGATAATGACGATCCAGAAATACGACGGGTCGGCCGTGTGAATCGCTTCGTGGTCGATCGAATACGCATAGATGGAGCCATCGGCAAGCAACTTTTCGAGCAGAGGAACGATGTAGGCCTTGACCATTTTGTCCGTCTGCTCCCCTTCGTGCGGTTTCGATTTGTAGGCGCCGACGCGGAGGTAGCCATTCTCGAAGCTGCCGTGTTTTGCGCCGTACAACCGGCTATCGAGAATGTAGTCCCAATGCTTCGACGCCGCCTGAATCTTCTCCAGCTCGGGATTGCCTTTCAGGGAGGCGATTGCCGAAAGTGCTTTCATCAAGTTGCCTACCGAAGTCGCCGACCACCAGCCGCCGTGGTTCGGCGAGCCCTCCTGATGAGCGACGGACTTGAAGCCGCCGTGATCAAGGACGGTCCCGTCCGCCAGGAGCTTGGCCATCAAAGCGTCGAAGGGCGGGTTTGGTTTTTCAAATGTGGCCCAGTCGGCGCGAGGCACATCCCACTGCGCCACGTACGTATAAACGTGCGGCTTTTCCTTTTCCTCGCCGCCTTGCGCGCGGGCCGGGCTGGCCCAAAGGGCCGCCAGAGCGAGCGCACACAATACGGTCACAACTTTCCCAAGTCGAATCATATTTGCATTTCCTCCGTGAGAAATTCTTACCGCCAGGGGCGGCTTAGTCGGTTGGAGTCGGTATTCTCAGTGAGCCCAGCAAGACGTTCGAATTCCGGCAGCACACTACGCCCCCGCACAATTTATGTCAAGGAATCCGGAAGCTCCCAATTGAGAGCGGATACGACGGAGCGGTAGGGGTTCACTCCAGGGAAATGATTTGAATCTCGCCCTTGGCCGCGCCCGAAGATCCGGCGCGATAATCTACTTTTGCGCGCCGATCTTTCCATTGGGCGCACGGAAGTTGAACGGCGTCGCTTGCGCTGCCGCTATTCTGGATCGAGACTTTCGCAATGTCCGCCACGTGCAGCAGCAAGGAGTCCGTGCCGGTGCTGAGCGTGAGAAGGACCTCCGGAGGGTGTCCACAGAGCAATTCCGTAATCTGCCCCTCCGCGTGGAAGGAGGTGTCGGATGGGTTGCCCGCACTGGCGTCCGGCGGGGAAGCCTCGGTGTCCGTGGACTTGGCGGCCGCCTCCTGCGGATGAGAAGCCTTGAAATCTACCTGCTTGCTGAAGTTGGTTGCCATGCTTCTGTCGTTTGTAGTGATGGCGACCCTTTGGGCGGCTTCCGCGATCTTTTTTGCGTCGGCGAAGCGGCCAGAGGCCATAAGCGCTCTTCCAATATCGATAAAATATGCGAGATTGCCAGGCTCAAGTTCGGACGCGCGAAGCGCCGCTTTCTGGGCCCGGGCAGTGTCTTCGCCGGGTTCGTGCAAGTATGCTACGGAAAGAAATGCGTGAGCGGGCGCGAAATCGGGGTTCAAGGCAATTGCTTTTTCGAGTTCAGTCCGAATTTTCGGCGTGGATTCCAGAGTATACCCGTCCCGGCGGAGGTAGACGTACGCCATGTCTATGTGCGCAGAAATATCATTCGGATTGGCGGCAATGGCTAATTGCAGCTCCTTTTCCGCATTCGCGTAGTCCGCTTTCTGCAAATGATAGTGTCCCATCTCGCTGTGGTAACCCGGTGTTGCGGAGTCCCACTTCTCCACTTCGTGAAGTTTCTCAAGGCCCTCGGGCAGGTGGCTGCCGCGGATCAAATACGCCGCTTGCGCCAGGATCCCTTCGGCCGGAGAGAGCGTGCGCGCCGGGAAGTCCTTTTCCGAAAGGCTCGAGGGCAGCGGCACGCGCATGAATCGAAAGCTGGATTGATGGATATACGCCTCGAGCTTGTCGGAGAATTTCTTCAGGTCGCCAAAAGTCTGGCTGGCCGCGGCAATGGGGTCGTCGGTGGCATGCAGCGCATTGAGGTACTTGTTGATGAGCTCTTGCTCTCGCACATCGGCGGAGATGCTCAAGTAATGAACCAGGGCCCAGGATTCCGCGTAAAAGATGCCCGAATGGTCCTTGGTGTTATAGAGCGGGGAGGTGCGATCGATCGAGACGAGCTGGTCGATGGGTAAAAGTCTATTCTCTCTCAGGAGACGGATCTGATTCTCACTCGCCATTCCGACGCTGGCTTCTTTGCTCCCGATATCCGTGTTTCCGTAGTATTCGGCCAACCCCTCGTCAAGCCACAGTGGCAAGCCACGGAAGTTATGGTGGAAGTAAGCGTGGGTATATTCGTGATAGAGAGTACGGAAGCCCATCGGACCGAGACTGCGCACGTCTGTGCGGACGACTGCAAAGTTTCTGTCGCTGGACATGTGATAGAGCCCGCCCAGGCGCATGGACTTGCTGTTCTGTCCATAATCCGGGATGAAGAGCTTGAGAGATTCTTCATTTTTGATTGCGAAGATGGTGATCGGCTTGCCGGAATCCACCCGGAGATTGGGATAGAGGTGCTGGAAGAGGTCGCGAATCTCCTCGAACTGTAGCGCCGTTTTGCGGCCCTCATATTCTCCCGCATTCGAAAGAACGGTAAAGTGCGGCGATCGAATCTCAATCCAGGTCTCGTGGTGTTCGCCTCGGGAACGCAGCGGAGCAAGGGCCAGGGCTAAGGCGAGACAAATTGCGACGGCGAATGCGCGCTGCTTTTTCATGTTGTTGCTGATGGTATTGAAGAATCCGTGAAAGTCAAGGGGGCGGACTCGCCGCATCTTTCTCGCGGCCGAGAACTCCCGATGGAGATAGAGGCGTTCCTGTGGCGCAGTGTCCATCTGCACGACGCCACGGCTTATACACTGTGAAGCGCGGAGTGAGTCTCTTTGACGAGGGTGGCAACGAGTTCAGCGGCCGGCAGCTCGCGGCACATCGCGACGCCTTGGCCCGCCCAGAGCGACATGAACTCCGGGCGGCCGGCGCCGGCAGCAGCGCGGCGGATGGGACCGGTGAGTGCGTTCTGAATCGGATACGGCGGGATTTGGTCGCGCACTGCGTCCAATCGCCGCATGAATTCGTTCTCGACTCCGCGCGCGGGCTTTCCGGAATAAATTCGAGACACGCGCGTCTGCTCGCCGCTCGCGCGCAGTAGCGAATTCTTCCACGGCGCCGCAAGCCCCGATTCCGGGCACGTAAGGAACGCAGTTCCAATCTGCACGCCCTCCGCTCCCAGCATCAGTGCGGCAGCGATGCCGCGCCCGTCCATGATGCCGCCCGCGGCAATTACCGGCACGCGTACTGCATCCACAATCTGCGGGACGAGCGCCATCAATCCAATCATCGAGCCATCGAAATCGCCAAGGAAAGTGCCTCGATGGGCCCCTGCTTCCGATCCTTGCGCGCAAATCATGTCCGCCCCGGAGTCTTCCCATGCCTCCGCCTCGGCGACGTTGGTCGCGGTTCCCATTACCAACGTCCCCCGCGCTTTCAGGGCTGCGACTTTTTGTTTCGGCAGAACGCCGAATGTAAAGCTCGCAATCGCCGGAGCCAGCTCCAGCAGCACTTCGAATTGAGCGTTCGTGTCTTCGCAATACTTTTGGAGCGGCGCTCCCGGCGGCAAGCCAAGCGCGTCGCGAATGGGTTGGAGCAATTCGAGCGCACGCGCCACCTGCTGCGGGTCCGGCGCCGGCTCCTCCAGAACAAACAGGTTCACGCCGATGGGTTTGCTTGTCTTCTCCCTGATTTCCGCGACGCCCTTGCGGATGGCAACGGGCGGAATCATCGCGCCGGCAAACGTACCTAGCGCGCCGGCATTCGATACCGCGGCAATTAAGTCCGGTCCCGTGACCGCGCCCGCCATTGGAGCCTGAATGATGGGATATTCGATGCCTAGATGCTTCGTAAGACGAGTGGCCGGAAACATCGCGCGCCCCTGCTGAAAACCGCCCGCAGTTAATCGTAATATTCGGCGCCGAGGTGGGTGATCAAGTCTTCGCCCATCATCCAGCGCAGCGTGTTTTTCAGCTTCATTAATTGGATGAACAAATCGTGCTCGGGATACAGCTCGCGGGCGCACATCGGTGATTTGAAATAGAAGCTCAGCCATTCCTGGATGCCGCGCATCCCGGCGCGCTGGGCGAGATCGAAGAAGAGCGCGAGGTCGAGCACGATGGGCGCGGCAAGAATCGAATCGCGGCACAGGAAATCCACTTTGATCTGCATGGGGTAGCCGAGCCAGCCGAAAATGTCGATGTTGTCCCAGCCCTCTTTGTTGTCGCCGCGCGGCGGATAGTAGTTGATGCGCACTTTGTGGTGAATCGTGCCGTAGAGATCGGGATAGAGATTCGGCTGCAAAATATATTCGAGCGCGCCGAGCTTCGATTCTTCCTTGGTCTTGAACGAGCCGGGATCGTCGAGCACTTCGCCATCTCGATTGCCCAGAATATTCGTCGAGAACCAGCCGTTGAGCCCGAGCATGCGCGCTTTGAAGCCGGGCGCCAGGACGGTTTTCATCAGCGTCTGCCCGGTTTTGAAATCCTTGCCGCCGATCGGGACGTTCTTTGCTTTGGCGAAATCCTCGAGCGCGGGAATATCGAGGGTCAAATTCGGCGCGCCATTGGCAAAAGGCACGCCTTCGCTGATCGCGGCGTAGGCGTAAAGCATGGAGGGCGCAATCGAGGGATGGTTCGACTTCATGCCCTTTTCGAATGAGGGCAAATCCTTGTGCACATCTTCCGGCTTGAGAAAAACTTCCGTGGACGCGCACCAGACCATTACCAGCCGGTCGGCTTTCGACTTTTTTTTGAACTCGCGAATGTCTTCCCGGATCTGCTCGGCGAGATCGAACTTCGTTTTTCCCTTTTTGATGTGCGCGCCGTGGAGATTCTTCACGTACGTCTGGTCAAACGCGGCCTTCATGGGCTTGACGGTCTTGAGAAACTTCTGCGCCTTTTCCAGATCCTTGGCGTCTAGCACGCCGGCTTTCGAAGCAGCTTCATACGCATCGTCGGGGTAAATGTCCCACCCGCCGAAGACCACGTCTTCCAGCCGCGCCAACGGAACGAAATCTTTGATCCGGGGCACCCGGTTCTCGGTGCGTTTGCCGAGCCGGATGGTCCCCATCTGCGTGAGCGAACCCACCGGCGAGGAGGCCTTCTGCCGGACCAGTTCCACCCCCGCCATGAACGTAGTGCTCACAGCGCCCATCCCGGGCGTCAGCACTCCCAACTTGCCTTTCGGCGGAGCAATATTGACAGGCCTGCGCATTCGGTTCCCCCAGATTCAATTCGAAGAGTTGGCTGCGGCTCTGCCCTGTGCCGCGCGCCGGTTGGATTGCAACCAAACATCATGGGGCATCAAGCCACGATTTGCAATCATTCCCAGCGGAGGAAAAGAAGGTCAACGCGGAGAACTGCGAGACTTCCGGGGAATTTGTGCCAGCGGCGGATTCCAACTTCTAACAGGTCCGGCGGGTCGGGCGCGCCTAGTTAGCGCCTCGGCTCGCCATGCGTCCGGCGCGTGGCGTTCACCACTGCGCCAGAAACGCAAAGGAAGCCAAGCAAAGCAAGCATCCCGAGCATTACGAATGCAACCATCTGCTGCCTCACTATCCCTGCGGACAACCAATTTGATGCACGGGGGATACCAGTCGTCCGGCTCCCGTAACTTATTCATTAGAAAGCATTAATAACTCAAGCGCCCTCAGTAACATCTGATCGAGGGACACATTGTTGCCATCGGAAGACACCAGCAGAGGAAAATTCTTGCAGTCCCCTGCGGAGCGCCCCAAAAGGCCGCGACTCACGCTACAATGGGATGGCTTGGGAACTGATTGCGCGGTGGGGCGTAATCTGAGCCCTGCTTCCAGCGTTATAGATTGTGGTTCCCAATGGCAGAAAGACTGCGCCCTGATGGCGACCCCGGAGGCGACTCCACAACACGATCTCGGCCGGCTGCGGATTGCCGAAAAGCAGCGCAAAGGCGGCCGGGCAGGCAAAATTCTGAGCCTGTTTGCCGCCGCGCTGGGGCTGGTGATCATTGTTGCTGGACTGCTCTCGGCGTTCCGAAACCAAAAGCCGGCAGTGGAAACCGCGGTGGCGCAGAAGGCGGGCGCGGGCCGTCCAGCCCTTTTGAACGCGAGCGGGTACGTGACGCCGCGGCGGCGAGCCACGGTCGCCGCCAAAATCACGGGCCGTGTGACCGGGGTGTTTTTTGACGAAGGGCTGCATGTGAAGGAGGGGTACGTCCTCGCCACGCTTGACGATTCCGACGTGAAGCGGGCGCTCGATTCAGCCGTAGCGGACCGCAATGCCACTGAAGCCCAAATTGAGGATTTGCAGGTGCAGCTCAAAAACGCGTCCATCGAACTGCATCGCGCCCTGGAGCTTCAGGCAGCCGGAGTTCAAAGCCAGGAAGCGCTCGACAATGCCCGGACGACTGCCGACAGCCTCAAAGCAAAAATCGCGCTTGCCAGGCAACAAGTGGTGGCCGCCGAGGCGCGGATCCGCGAAGCGCAACAAGCCGTTGATAATTGCGTAATCCGCGCGCCATTTGAGGGAATTATCGTTTCGAAAGACGCCCAGGTGGGCGAAATGGTGTCGCCTATCTCCGCGGGCGGAGGGTTCACTCGGACGGGCATCGCCACGATCGTGGACATGAACTCGAACGAAATCGAAGTGGATGTGAACGAAGCGTATATCGCGCGCGTGGTACCCGGGCAGCCGGTCACCGCGGTTCTCGATGCATATCCTGACTGGCAAATCCCGTCGAAGGTGCGCACGGTAATCCCGACCGCCGACCGGCAAAAAGCCACGGTGAAAGTTCGCATCTCATTTCTGAAATTGGACCCGCGGATTCTGCCGGACATGGGAATCAAGGTGACTTTTCTCGGTGATGTGCCGGAACAGAAATCCGGCGCCGCTGCCCCGGCGGTCACGATCCCAACCGAAGCGATTCATTCGGATGGCGGACAAAAGGTCGTGTACCTCGTCAAGCAGGAGCATCTCGAGCGGCGCGCCGTCACGGTTGGCGGCACGCGCGGGGCCGATACCGAAGTCCTTGCCGGAATCGCGGCGGGCGATGCGGTCGTAGTCAAAGGCCCGGCCACGCTGCGCGATGGGCTGGCAGTGGAAGTGAAAAAATAGGAGCCGGCGAATGGTTCGAGTGGATGGAAGAGGGGACGGCAAGAGCCTGATTCAGATTCGGGGGCTCGACAAAACATACCGGCGGGGCGGGGAAGAGATTCACGTCCTGCAAGGGCTCAATCTGGACGTGGACGCCGGCGAGTTCGTAGCGTTCATGGGGCCGAGCGGCTCGGGAAAGACGACGCTGCTCAATTTGCTTGGGGGTTTGGACGTTCCTTCGCAGGGCAAGATCACCGTCGCAGGCGATGAAATCACGCACATGTCGCGCGGGAAGCTCACGGAGTGGCGCGCGCGGCATGTGGGCTTCATCTTCCAGATGTACAACCTGATCCCCGTGCTGACGGCGTTCCAGAATGTGGAGCTTCCGCTGCTGCTCACGAGCCTCTCGAAATCCGAGAGGCGGCAGCACGTCGAGGCGGCGCTCGGTATCGTGAATCTCGCCGATCGCATGAACCACTACCCGCGCCAGCTTTCCGGCGGCCAGGAGCAGCGCGTGGCGATTGCCCGCGCGATCGTCGCGGATCCTACGTTTCTGCTGTGCGATGAGCCCACCGGCGACCTCGACCGCAAGAGCGCCGATGAGATTCTGGGGATTCTCACGCAGCTTTCAAAGGATCAGGCAAAGACGATCCTGATGGTGACGCACGATCCGATGGCGGCCGAGCGCGCCCAGGCCGTCCTGCACCTGAATAAAGGAGTCCTCGTCGAGGGCGTCGCCGCGATGGCCGGAGGCGGCTGATGAAATACGGCAACTTGATCTTTGCGAATCTGTTTCGCAAGAAAATCCGGCTGATGCTGACGATCGGGTCTTTTGCCGTGGCGCTGTTTTTGTTTGGTTTGCTGGCGGTTGTGAGAGGCTCGTTCGCTCAGGGGGTAGAAATGGCTGGGGCGAACCGCCTGGTGATCGTGAACCGCAGCTCGATCATCCAGCCGCTTCCGCTTTCTTACGGCGACCGCATCCTGCGAATTCCGGGCGTGAAAATCGTGACGCACGACAATTGGTTCGGCGGGGTCTATCAGGACGAACGGAATTGGTTCGCGCAGTTCGTGATCGACCCGGCGAACCAGCGCAAAGCGTTTCCGGAGCTGATTGTTCCCGACGATCAGTGGGACAACTTCTTGAAGGACCGCCAGGGAGCCGTTGCCGGGGCGTATCTGGTGAAGAAATACGGTTGGAAAATCGGAGACCGCATCCCCATCAAGGGGACGTTCGCCCAGGGCAACTGGGAATTCAATTTGGATGGAATCTACCACGGCGCTCACCCGCAGGACGATGAAACGCAGTTCTGGTTTCAGTGGGACTACTTTGAAGAAATGGTTCCCGAACGGATCAAGGGTCTTGCCGGCTGGTATTACGCCGTGGTGGATAATCCGGACGATTCGGCGCGAATCGCCAAAGCCATCGACCAGGAATTCTCCAATTCGGCGTACGAAACGCGCACGGAAACCGAAAAGGCGTTTGCCGCCGGCTGGGTAAAACAGATGGGCAACATCCAATTCCTGATTCTCTCGATTGGCAGCGTGGTGTTTTTCACATTGCTGCTGGTCACCGGCAACACCATGGCCATTGCCGTGCGTGAGCGCACGGCGGAGCTGGCCGTATTGAAAGCTGTGGGTTTTTCCGATCGCTTCGTGCTGTTCCTCGTGCTCGGCGAATCGCTGCTGATGGCCGTCTTTGGAGGCGGTCTTGGGCTTTTCCTGGCGTGGCTGTTCACCGTGACGATCGGAGATCCCACAAGAGGAATGCTGCCGTACTTCCAGTTGCCGGTGCCTGCGGTGGTGGCCGGACTGATTGTGACCCTGTTGGTCGGCACCGTGAGCGGCCTGCTGCCTGCAGTCGGCGCGATGCGGCTGCGCGTGGTGGACGCGCTTCGGAGAGTGTGACCGTGGCTATACCGGTTATCTACAACCTGCGGAGCGTGAAGGCGCGCTGGAATTCGAGTGTCGTTGCAGTGCTCGGAATCGCAGGCACTGTCGGCGTCTTCATTGCCATGCTCTCCCTTGCGAATGGGTTCAAGGCGACCCTGGTATCGTCCGGAACCGCTGACAACGCCATCGTGAGGCGCGCCGGCTCGACCAGTGAAATGGATAGCGGCGTGCAACTCGAGCAGGTGCACGTGATTGAGGATGCTCCCGGCGTGGCGCGCGACGCGGAAGGGGCGCTGGTGACTCCCGAGGTTGTCGTAATCGCGCCGCTCGTGATGCGCTCGACCGGAACCGATGCGAACGTCCAGATTCGCGGCGTTTCGCCGAAAGCCATTGAAGTGCGCCGGCAAATCAAAATCGTTCAGGGCCGCTTTTTCCAGTCAGGGCTTGCGGAGGTTGTCGTGGGCCGCAACGCGACGAATTCTTACGAAGGGCTGCGCCTCGGAGATACGCCGCGATTTGGAGGACGTCAGTGGACTGTCGTCGGGATATTCGACGCGGGCGGCTCCGCTTTTGATTCCGAAGTTTGGTGCGACGCGCGCGTTCTGAAGCAAACCTACAACCGCCCGGAAAATCTGTTCCAGTCCGTTACCGCGCATTTGGATTCGCGCGATGCGTTTCAACCCTTCAAAGACTCGCTGACCGCCGATCCGCGCATGAACGTTGACGTGACGCGCGAGATCGACTATTACGACAAACAGTCGCGCATGCTGACCACCATGATCGTTACGCTGGGCGCCATCGTTGCCGCGGTGATGGGGATTGGCGCGGTTTTTGGCGCGCTGAACACGATGTATTCAGCCGTGGCGGAGCGCTCGCGCGAAATCGCGACGATGCGCGCTATCGGATTCGGCGCCACGAGTGTGGTCGTCTCCTTCATCATCGAAGCGCTTTTGATTTCCGCGTCGGGAGGCTTGGTCGGCTGCCTGGCAGTGCTTCCGCTGAACGGGCTGACCACGGGCGCGATGAACTGGCAGACATTTTCGCATCTCGCGTTCGCCTTCCGCATCACTCCGCTGCTCATGGCCATTGGGATCGTCTTCGCCCTGGCCATGGGAGTGATCGGCGGTGTTCCGCCTGCCATTCGAGCCGCGCGCCGGCCCGTAGCGGCCGCGCTTCGCGAGCTGTAAACCGCTCGCGAATCGCGGCTTACAGCTCCCATTTCCTGTGCTCAAAGTACCAGATACTCTTTCCTTACACTGTCCTTGCGGCCGGTAGCTCACTCCCTTTTTCTCCCCTATTCTGGTCGCTAGGACCATGACCCAGCACCGCAATTCCGACGACGAAACGACCCGGCCGGCTCGCCCTGTGAGCGATTCGTCCGGCGCCGAGCGCCGGCAGGAGACTGTTCTGCTGAGCGATGTTGCCGACGCACCGGCTCTGATCGCCGAAATCTCCGCGCCTGCGCTCGCCAATTCCAACTTGAGTTCGCTCAGCCTTGCCGCACTCGGCCAGCGTTACGACATCCTGGGTGAGGCCGGCACCGGCAGCATGGGCAACGTGTACAAGGCGCGCGACCGCGAGACCGGCGAGACTGTCGCGCTGAAGCTTTTGAAGCCCGAAATCGCCTCCGACCAGGCCATGATGGAGCGGTTCAAAAACGAGCTGCTCTTCGCCCGCAAGATTACGCACAAAAATGTCTGCCGCGTGCACGAATTCAACCGCATCGGCGGCATCGCTTACACCTCGATGGAATTCGTCGAAGGCGAAAGCCTGCGCTCGGTACTCAGCCGCTTTGGAGGGCTTCCGCAGCGGAAGGCCATCGACGTCGCCCTGCAAATCTGCTCGGGACTCAAAGAAGCGCACGCGCAGGGAATCGTGCACCGCGACCTGAAGCCCGAAAACGTGATGATCGATGCGCAGGGCAACGTGAAAATCATGGATTTCGGTATTGCCCGCTCGATGGAAGCGGGCACGCGCCTCACCGGCTCGATGGTCGGCACCCCCGCTTACATGGCTCCGGAACAAGTTTCGGGCAAGCAGGTGGATTACCGCACCGACATCTACTCGCTCGGGCTGATGCTGTATGAGATGTTCACCGGCACTCAGGCGTTCAACGGCGACACACCGGTGGCGGTCGCGCTAAAGCAGATTCGCGAGACACCCCCGGCGCCCCACGTGATCGAGCCTTCCATTCCCGTGCCAATCGAGCGGGCGATTTTGAAATGCCTCGAAAAGGAGCCGGCGCGACGCTTCCAATCCGTGGGCGAACTCGAGAAAGTCTTGCGCGCTCCGGCAGCGGCTCTGGCAGGCGCACCGGTTGCTCCGGCGCGCATTCTCTCAAGCCACGCTCCCGCGCCGATTCCGATTTTTACGCCCGCGGTCGAACGGGAAGAGCGGCATACTTCTCCGTTCATGTTGGTTTTTCTTGGCGCGCTGCTAGCCCTTGCGGGTTGGGCGAGCTATCGGCTGGCGAACGTTGCGAAAGAGGCGGAACAGATCCAGGCACCCGCGGGGCCTCCAGCTCCTCCGCCACCCGATTTCGCGTACGAGAAACCCGGTGAAACAGCAGAGACGCCCGCGCCTGACTCCACAACGCCGGCCACCCCTGCTGCGTCTCCCCAAGTAGAGGAGCCCCCGGCTGCAGCTCCAAAACCGGCCGCACCCAAGGCTCCGGCTCAGAAGCCGGCGCAAGCTCCGCCCACGGCAGAGGGTCAACAGCGCGCGGAGCGTTCATTTGATGGGGTGCCAGTTCCTCAGACGCCGAAGGGCAAAACGTATTTGTGGGTTGGCCGCTTCCAGAAAGAGGATCGGGCCCAGGAGGCTGCCAAGAAAATCGAAGAGCTCGGCCTTCCCGTGGAGATCGTTCCGAAGCGCAACGGAAACCAGCAAGTGTACGTGGTTTTTGCCGGGCCCTTCAGCGCCGAGAGGGTGCCCAGCGTGAAGCAGTGGCTGCAATCGCAGGGATTTTTGACCGTGCGGTCAATTGATAAGCCGCCGGTGGATATGAATCAGTAGGGCGGTGATCGCGCCGCATTGGGAGCGGCACAGGTGGATTGCATCGCGCGATTGGGGTCGAGAGGCAGGGAATGAAGATGGAATTCAGCGCCCGCACCGACCGAGGGCGCATCCGCGAATCGAACGAGGATAGCCTGCGCTGCGCGCCGGAGACAGACCTGTTCGTCCTTTCCGACGGGATGGGCGGGCAAGCGTCGGGTGAAGTCGCGAGCCGCCTCGCGACCGAAACGATTCTCGCGCACTGTCTCGAGGCCGAGGAAAACCCGGCGCAGCCATTGATCGGCGAACGCCTCGCAGGCGTTTCCGAGATTTCGAACCGGCTTGCAAGCGCAGTGAGGTTGGCAAACGGCGTGGTTCACCAGGCCTCGCAGCAAAACCCGTCGCAGCAGGGCATGGGCGCGACCGTCGTCGCCGCGTGGTTCAAGAATGAGCGGATGAGCCTCGCGCACGTGGGAGATAGCCGCGCGTATCGCTTGCGCGGCGGAGCGCTCGAGCAGCTCACCACCGACCATTCGTTCGTCGCCGAGCAGGTCCGGCGCGGCCTAATGACACCGCAGGAAGCGGCGCAAAGCCAGCTTCAAAACGTGCTGATGCGCGCCCTGGGAGTCGATCCCGAAGTGGAGCCGGACGTCAGCGAAGAGCTTGTGATGGATGGCGACACCATCTTGATGTGCTCCGACGGCCTCACGCGCGAGCTTTCCGATCCGCAGATTGCCGATGTTCTCGGCGCCGAGGACGACCCGGAAGAAGCCGCGGACCGATTGATTGAGCTCGCCAATCGGGCCGGCGGCGGAGACAACATTTCCGTGATTGTTCTGCGGCCCGCGTCGCGGCCCGTTGGAGCCATTGCGCGCATCGGACGGTGGTTTAAGGAATCGCGATGAGCGGCGTTCAAGGATCGAGTTTCGAAGTCACATTTTTTCGGGGGAGGGCGTTGCAATGTCCAAGCTGGTTCTGAAATTTGAAAACGCGGTCCTTCAGGAAGTCGCGGTCGGCTCGAAAGAAATCAGCATCGGCCGGTCGCCGGACAACGGCATCGTGATCGATAACCCGGCGGTGTCGCATTATCACGCGCGCGTGTTCCAAGAGGACGGCCGGCTGATGCTCGAAGATTTCGGAAGCTTGAACGGCACCTTCGTCAATGGCCAGCGCGTGCGGATGGTGGGCCTTCGCCCGGGAGACTCAGTGGCCATCGGCAAACACACCATCGTGGTCACCGATTCCGTCGAAGTGCGTGCGCACTCGCTCGACCACGTGCAAACGAAACCCGCGGCGCCGAGAATCAATGAGACGGTGATGCTGGAGACCAAGGATCGGCGCGAGTTTCTTCAGAAAGTTGCCGCGGTGGGCGAAAGTGTGCAGGTCGCTCCGGCGCGGCTCAAAGTCCCGACTCTTTTGGTTCTGAAGGGCGGCACCGACCAGAGCGAGTACACGCTTTCAAACAAACTGACGGTGGTGGGGAAGTCAGCGATGGCCACCGTCAAGCTGACCGGCTGGTTCAAACCCAAAGCCGCAGCGCAAATCAATCGCCGCGAGGATCAGTCGTACTACATCGGCGCAGCGGATCGCGTTCCCACGGTGAACGGAACGCCGATCACGCACCCGACGAAACTCAACCCCGGTGACGTGATCGAAGTGGCAGGCGTGCAGCTCGAATTCGTCTATCGCGATTAGTTGAAACCCTGGGCTTGCATCGGCGGTTATTCGTCAGGGCACGGCTTCAGCCGTGCCGCACGAATTGCAAATGGAGTCCGGCTTTAGCCGCTGAGGGGCTGATCTCGAATTTCTCACGCAAACTCTAGAGCCTTTGAACGTGAATCGACCCGTCACCGGAGCTGATCGAGAGCGCGGCTCCGCCACCATTCAATTTTCCGTGAATCGTGGAGTGGCTCAGCGAACCCGACACAGTCACGGGAATGTCCAGCGTGATTTGCCCATCCCCCGTGTGAGCATCGAGCTCAGCGTTCAAGTCCGAGGGCAACCAGACGTTAATGTGCCCGTCTCCGGAATGCATCTTCCAGTTCGTGGCCACTTTCGACCCGTTCAGCACTTTCGCTTCGATGTTGCCGTCTCCGGTCCGCACGTTCAGTGAATCAAACCGGCCGTCGACCCGCACGTGGCCATCACCAGTATTCACGTCGAGCGAGCCGTCAAGTCCGGACGCCTCGATGTGGCCGTCGCCCGTATGCAGCCGAATTTCGCCTTTCAGCCCCGAAACAGTGACGTTCCCATCGCCGGTGTCAATTCGCACGTGGCCAGCTACCGCCGATGTGGTCACATTTCCATCGCCGGTATGCACATCGAGATCGAGCTCGCGCGGAACCCGCAGCTCCACGTGCACCCACTTGGAATGTGCGCCCCACAAGCCCCAATTGAAATGCGGCATCCTCACGTGCAGCGTCACCTGGTCCCCGCTCTGAGTCTCTTCGACATGAACGTCGCCCGGCGACAGCTTGAATCCCTGCGTGACCACGCGGGCGTCGATCTGCTTCTGGTCGGCGGAAGTGATGATCACGTCGCCGTCGTCGGTTGTAACGTGCAAATCGGCGCGGCCGCTGATCGGGTAGCTCTTCGTCCACTCATCCGCCCTTGTGGGCAAAGCCGTGGCCGCGATGAACGCGGCCCCGAAGATGGCTCCTGCCAAAATCTTGCGTTTCATGCTTCTTCTCTCCTCTTCACTTTCAGGTACGAAGAGGCGCGTCGAAATGTTCCCTCGATGCTTGGCCTGGCGGCTACGCGGACTTGCGTTTGGCAGCCTTGCCTCGCGCCGCGTGCGGCTTCGGCCGCAGCGCGGCCAGGAACTCCTCGAGCGGGAGCGTGTTGATCACGTCTTTCTTCTCGATCCATCCGCGCCGGGCGGTCTCGACGCCATATTTCATGTAAGTCAGGTTCTTCGTGGTGTGCGAGTCGGTCGAGATCACGATCTTCACGCCCCGTTCCTTGGCCATGCGCAAGTGGACATCCTTCAGGTCGAGGCGATCGGGGTACGCATTGCACTCCATCGCCACGCCGTGTTTCTGCGCGGCGGCGAGAACTTTCTCCATTTCGTAGTGGAAAGGTTCGCGCCGGAGCACCAGCCTTCCGGTCGGGTGCGCAATAATCTGCGTGTAGGGATTCTCGATCGCAGCCAGAATGCGGTCGGTCATCTCGGCGCTTTCGAGATTCATGTAGGAATGCACCGAGCACACGACCACGTCGAGCTCGGCCAGCACCTCGTCATCGAGGTCGAGCGAGCCGTCTTTCAAAATGTCGCATTCGATCCCGGCGAGCAGGCGGATGCCAGTAACGCGCGATTGCGCCGCCCGAATTTTCTTGATTTGTTCGAGCGTGCGCTTCTCGTCCATTCCATTCGCTACGGTGACGGCTTTGGAGTGGTCCGTCAGAGCGATGTATTCGTAGCCGAGCGCTTTGGCCGCCTGGCCCATTTCCTCGATCGAGTTCCTTCCGTCGGACGCGGTGGTGTGCATTTGCAGATCGCCGCGAATATCCTTGAGTGCGACGAGTTTCGGCAGCCGGTGTTTTTCGGCTGCTTCGATTTCGCCGGTCATTTCCCTCAATTCGGGTTCGATGTAGTCGAGTTTCAGCTTTGCGTAAATCTCTTCTTCGCTTTCGCGCGCCACCACTTTTCCGCCCTTCAACGTCGTTAGCGCATATTCATTCAGCGTCCAGCCCATGTCGTTCGCGCGGCCGCGCAGCGCCACGTTGTGTTCTTTCGATCCGGTGAAGTAAAGCAGCGCCGCGCCGAAGCTGGCCTTGTCGAGCAGACGGACGTCCACCTGCATTCCGTTCTCCAGCAGAATGCTGACCTTATTTTCGCCGTGCGCCAGGGTCTGCTGAATTCCGGGAAACTTCAGGATGTGCGCGGCAACGGCGTCAACGTCTTTCTGTTTGTCGTGGCCGGGGCGCATGGTCACCAGCAGGTCGAGATCGCCGACGGTTTCCTTTCCGCGGCGCAGCGATCCCGCCGGCGTGACGTCTTCGACCGCTTTTCCGGCCCCGCGGATGTAGCCCGAAAGCTTCTGCGCTTCTTCGTCCGCCACGTTCAAAAGAAATCGGCCCGACGATCGCTTGAACAGGTCCGCGGCCTTCAAAATGTTTTGTTCGCTTTTCTCGCCAAATCCTGCGAGGGCGCGCAGCTTGCCTTCGCGCGCGAGTTTTTCAACGCCCTCGACGGTGGCTACCTGAAATTTCTTCCATAGCAGCGCGACCTTCTTGGGACCCAGCGACTGCAGTTGCAGCAAATCGAGAATTGTCCCCGGATATTTTTTCAGGAGCTTTTTGCGCAGGGCGTAGTCGCCGGTCTTGAGGATCTCGTGAATGTGCGCGGTCATGCCCTCGCCGATTCCGGGCAGCTCCTGCATTTTCTTGTCGTCCTGGGCGAGGATTTCGATTCGTTCCGGCAGGCTGTCGATTAATTCCGCGGCCTTCTCATAGCTGCGGTAGCGCCCGATGATGGCGCCGTCGATTTCCAGCAGATGCGCGGTCTCGCGCAGGATTTTTGCGACCTCTTTGTTTTCCATCTGAGAGTCTCCGATTCGTGCTGATTATAGTGTGAAACGGGCCGGTGGAGGAAAACGTCGCGAAACGTCAACGGTGTTCGCTGTGGACAAAAGTCGCGTAGTAAAGAATCCCGGCGATGGACTTCGCGTCGCGGATTTTGCCTTTGCGGATCCAGTTCAGTGCCTTGTGCAACCGGAACGGACGCATCCAGATTTTCTCGTCCGGCTCCGGATTCGCCGGGCCCTTCGTCAATCCCTCCGCAAGAAAAATCACCATCCGCTCGCTCACAAACCCGGGAGTGGGGAACACGTCCATCAGCTCACGCATGGTCTTCGCGGTGTAGCCCGTCTCTTCCGCGAGTTCGCGGATAGCAGCGCGATGAAATTTTTCGCCTTGGTCCCGCCGGCCGGCGACCAATTCCCAAAGGTACTGCCCGGCAGCGTGCCGGTACTGGCGGATCAGTAGAATGCGCTCGTCGCCAAAGACCGGCAGAACCACAACGGAGCCCGGATGGGTCACCACTTCACGTGTGGCCTCGACGCCATTGGGCTCGATCACTCGATCGCGCCGCACACCGAAGACCTTCCCGGTAAAAAGAACCTCGCTGCTCAGCACCCGCTCTTCGCGCGGCTGCGCGCGTTTCTTGTTTTTTGTAGCCACGGCCGCTCCCAGCGATCGCCTTCTGGTTTGCGATTTTATCGCAACATCTGTGTTTATCTGTGGTTTAAAGGTCTTTTGCTATACTTCAGCGAGGCGCGAGCCATGCCCATCAATACTGTCATCGTCGACGACGAACGTCCCGCCCGGGACGAGCTCTCCTTTCTGCTCAAGGGTTTCCCCGATATCAACGTCATCGCCCAGGGCAAAAACGGCCTGGAAGCCATCGCCTTGATCAAAGAGCACGACCCCGACCTTGTGTTCCTTGACGTGCAAATGCCGGGCCTCGATGGCTTTGGTGTAATAAAAAAGCTGGTAGAACGCAAGCTGCGCGTTCCGCAGATTGTCTTCGCCACCGCCTTCGACAATTACGCCATCCAAGCCTTCGAAGTAAATGCGGTCGATTATGTCTTGAAGCCCTTCGACAAGGCGCGCATCGGCAAAGCCATTCAGCGCGCGAAAAAAATGGTGGATGCCCATGCTTCGCCCGTCGAGCGGCTCGAGACCCTTGTGGGCAAGCTGGGCGACCTCGGCTCCGCGGCGCCGAAACCTGGACAGCCTGTGAAACTGCTGGTGAAGTCGCAATTGCGCATGTTCCTGGTCGATGCCGAAGACATGATTTACGCTTCGATCCAGGACGGCACGATCACGATCTTCGCGCGCGACGCCGAAGGCGTCTCGAACTATCGCACCATCGAGGAGCTGGCCGGCTCGCTCGACGCGGAAACCTTCTGGCGCGCGCACCGGTCTTATCTTGTCAACATCAACCACATCAAAGAAGTGGTTCCGTGGTTCAAATCGAGTTACATGCTCAAAATGGACGACAAACGCGCGAGCGAAATTCCCGTCTCCCGTGCGCAAACCCGCCGCTTGCGCGAGCTATTGAAGCTCTAATGGCGCCGACCTCGCCTTGTCCAAGGATGGTGGCGCGGGCGCTTTGCGCTCCTGTTCTTCTCCTCCTCTTGATTGTTCCGGCCGCCGCGCTTTCGTTCGCACAGGCCAAACCCGCTGCGCCGCAGGCCCCCGCCTCTCCAGCCAAAGGCGGGATCGCCGGCGAAGTGTTCGACAAATCCGGCACGCCGCTGGCGGGCGCCGAAATCAAGTGGACGGCGGAGAATGCCAAGGAGCCCGGCACGGTGACGACCGATGCGCGCGGCGCTTTCAATATCCCCAAGCTCGAGCCGGGGAAATACGTCCTCACCATCACGGCAAGAGGATGCCTCCCGAAAACTCAAAAGGTGAACGTGAAGGGGGGCGGCACCGCCAAAGTACACATCCGCTTGAAATCCCCGCCCAGCCCGAAGCCGAGTTCGATGTGAATTCCGCCTCAACTCCCGGCTTGGACTCCCCGCCAATTGTGCTAGCATTCTGCGAACGCTTCGGGTGATGGATTTCTCCCTTACCAGCGACCAAATCTTGATCTGCGACGCCGTCCGCCAATTCATGGAAGCGGAGATGCGCCCGATCCTCCGCGAGTACGAAGCGGAAAAGAGATTTCCCGCGGAGCAGAT
>DASPSD010000020.1:0-2652 GCA_035624115.1 Candidatus Sulfotelmatobacter sp.
ACTGCTGCGCCGCGCCGAGTTCGACGCGGTCTATCAGGGCGGAAGGAGACGAGCGGGCCGCGAGTTCACCGTTTTTCTTCGCCCCAATGGCCTGGAGCTCAGCCGGTTCGGCTGGAGCATCAAGAAGGCGCTGGGCAGCGCAGTCCGGCGCAACCGCATCCGGCGCCGGCTCCGCGAGATTGTAAGGCTGCATCGACGGGAGATTGCTCCGGGATGGGACATCGTGATTCATCCGCGCAGCTCAGCCGCCACGGTGGATTTTTCGCCGCTGGCGGAGGAACTGCTGCGACTGCTTCCGAAATCTCCGTCGTCCGCGGCGGTGCCGCCGAAGCGAGCGGAGTGAAGTCGTTCGCCAAATCCGCGGGCAAATACGCGCTGCTTTTTTTGATCCGCTGCTACATGATTTTCCTCTCGCCGTTTTTTGGCGGCGCCTGCAAATTTCATCCCTCCTGCTCGCACTATGCGTATGAAGCGATTGCGCGGCACGGACCCCGGCGCGGTGTGGTCCTTGCCCTGAAGCGGCTCTTGCGCTGCCGGCCTTTTACGCTCGGCGGATTCGATCCGGTTCCCGAACCGGAGCAGCCTGCGGCATCACTTTCCAACGTCGCTCAAAATCGCGCGGAGCTGGTCCAGTGACGGAACGCAAGGCAGAGATGTCGGACCAAGTTCGCGCCGTCATTTTCGTGGTCGTGGTGATGGTGATTACGTTCGTCTGGCTGCGCATCTACAAGCCACCCGCCCAGCCGGCCCTCGGCCCAGAGCTTCATCAGACGGCGCCCAGCGCAGGTGCGGCGCAGCCAACCGCGGCGCAGGCTGCGATTGCGCCTCCGATGGCGCCGGTGAACGTTCCCGTGGTGCAAGCGGCGGCGGAGAAAATCGTCACGGTGGAAAGCCCGCTCTATCACATCGAGATTACGAATCGTGGCGCCGTGGTGCGGAGCTGGACGCTGACCGAGAAGGATCCGCGGCTTCATGATTACAAGTATGTCGACGACCAGAAGCCGCCGCACCCACTCGACCTGGTGAATTCCGCGGCGGCGCAGGAACTCGGCTGGCCGTTTTCGCTGGCTCTTTCCGATGCCCAGCTCGAAGCGAGCGCGAATTCCGGCCTCTATGAAGTGACGACGAATCCCGCGGCGAACAGCAGCATTTTCGATGCGCCCGCCACAATCACGCTTCACTGGAGCGACGGCCACCTGGACGTCACGAAGAAGCTGAGCTTCACGCCGAATTACGAAATGTCCGGGGAAGTCTTAGCCTCGCTCGACGGCAAGCCGCTCACCTGCGGGATTTCGTGGCGCGGCGGGTTTGGCGACAAATCCGTCTACAAGGCGCCGCAGCTCGCGAGCGTCTTTTACGACTTGGGCGGATCGCTGACCGTGCTTCAGTATAAAAAGCTCGGCGCGCCGGGAAACCAGATTCAGCCTTACCAGCAGCCCGGCGGGATGCAATTCGCCGGAGCCGAGGACCAGTTTTTCGCAGCCGCGTTCATTCCGAACGGAACAGACCTCTACCTATCGCATTGGACGCAGTGGCACCACTACACGGCCAACAACCAGCCGGCTTTTGATCCCGTCGCCGAAATGGCGGTTGGATCAGCCGCACCGGGGCCAGTGAAATTCCGCGCCTTTATTGGGCCCAAGGATTTGGCGCTATTGGGCAAAGTGCAGCCTTCGCTCGAGGGGCTCGTGCAATTCGGCTGGACGGGCGTGATCGCCAAGCCGATGCTCTTCGTTTTGCAGTGGCTGCACCGCTACATTCCCAATTACGGGTGGGCCATCGTCGTCTTCACGCTGGCGCTGACGATGATCTTGCTGCCGATTCGCGTGTGGACATTCCACTCGATGCGGCGAATGCAGGTGGTCGCGCCTGAGATGAAGATGATCCAGGACCGTTACCGAAAGTATTCGATGACGGACCCGCGCCGCCAGAAGATGAACGATGAAATCATGGCGCTGTATGCGAAGCATGGATTGAGTCCGTGGTCGCAGATCAGCGGATGCCTGCCGACGCTGCTGCAGATTCCATTTCTGTGGGCTTTCTACCGGATGCTGGCCGGCGCCATCGAATTGCGTCACGCGCCGTGGATTTTCTGGATTCACGACCTTTCGGCGAGAGATCCCTACTTCATTCTTCCGATCGCGATGGCGGCCACGATGTATTTCAGCACGAAGATGATGCCCACGCCGGCGACGGTCGATCCCTCGCAACAGCGGATGATGGCGCTGATGCCGCTGATGATGGGGGTGTTTTTCTTCAGCCTGTCGAGCGGGCTGAACTTGTACTATTTCACGAGCAACCTCGTCAGCGTCGGCCAGCAGCTGTATCTGAACCGCACGCAACCGGCGCCGACGCGCAGCAAGTTCAAAAATAAAAAGCAATGAGCGACGAACGAGCCGCAGGCGGAAAGAAATTCCGGGGCCATGGCCGGCCGCACCGCGACCGTCCGCAGGCGCAACCGCGTCTGGATCGCGAACGCGTGGTCACGGAACTCAAGCGCTTCCTCGATCTCGCCATCCGCGAAATGGGACTCGAGCTTGAGTGGGAGATTTCAACTTCGAGCGAAGGCGCGAAACCGGAGGAAGCGGATGTCGTAGTCACATTCCGGGGCGCCGACGAGGAGTTGCTGCTCGAACGCAACGCCGAGCTGCT
>DASPSD010000028.1:0-38924 GCA_035624115.1 Candidatus Sulfotelmatobacter sp.
GTCCCGGCGCCAGCCCGGCCTCTTCAGCTAGAATCTTTCCACCCGATTGAGAACCGTTGGAGTCTGACGACGAGGATGAAAACGGTCTATTTGTCATTGGGATCAAACATCGGCGACCGGGCTGCGAATCTTGCGCGGGCGATTGAGGCGCTGCCGGCGCGGGGCGTGCGTGTCACGCGGCAATCGTCGGTGTATGAGACTGAGCCGGTGGAGCTGCGCGAGCAGGCGTGGTTTTTGAATTGCGTGGTGGAAGTGGAGACGGATTTGATGCCGCTGCAATTGATGCACGCGCTGCACGCAATCGAGCGCGAGATGGGGCGTGTCCGGCGCGTAGGAAAAGGGCCGCGGCTGATTGATATCGACATTCTGCTGTTTGGCACGAGCGTTGTGCGCACAGCCGAGCTTGAGATTCCGCACCCGCGCATGGCCGAGCGGCGATTCGTGCTGGTTCCGTTTGCCGAGATTGCGCCCGGCGTGCGCCACCCAATCCTGCAAAAGACAATCGCCGAATTGCTTGCGGAAACGCCCGACCGCAGCGAAGTGCGTGCCTGGCCTAAAGAGCTCCCGCGAAAAATTTGAAGATGCGACCTCAGCGGCTAAAGCCGCAAAGATTTTGCAATCTTCTCGGCACGGCTAAAGCCGTGCCCTGACGGATGACCAAAGTTCTCACCCGGCCTCCGAAGCTTGACAACACCGTCCCAGGGGAACATCCTCGCAGAAATCACTGAGTGCAAGCCGAGGTGAACAGATCATGCGGCGACTGCTACCGGCGATGCTTCTTCTGATTCTTGCTGCGGCGGTGTATGCGCAGAGCCCGGATGTGGCGGTCAAGATTCATGCGGTCCTGGTGGACAAGGATTTGAACCAGAAGCCGGTCCCGCACCTGGCGCTGGCGTTGCAACGCAGCGACGCGCCCGGCCCCGCGATTTCGCTCAAGACATCGCTTGACGGACGCGCAGAGATTTCACTTCCGCCGGGGTCGTACCGGCTCACGACTCCCGAGCCGCTCGAATTTCAGGGAAAGCGGTACCAATGGGAAATGGAAGTGCAGTTCGAAGGAGCGGAAGCGTCCCTTGAGCTGAGCAACGACAACGCGAAAGTTACAAGCGTTGCCAGCGCCGGGGCCTCGCCGGCGGCTGAAGATCTTTCCGCGCAGTTCAAGCTTTTGCGGAATAGCGTCGTGACGGTCCAGACAGAATTCGGGCACGGGACTGGGTTTCTCGTCGATCCCGGCGGGCTTGTGATTACGAACGAGCACGTGATCCACAAATCCGAATATCTCGCCGTGCAATTTGATGAAAAGCGGAAGGTCGCCGCCGACGTGCTGGCCTCGGATTCGGAAAAAGATGTGGCCATCCTGCGAGTAAATCTCGCGGCTTACCCGGATGCGGTGATTGCGCCGCTGCTGAAAGCCGGCTCCGAGAAACCCGCTGCGGCGGAAGGCGATCGCGTTTTCACGATCGGCAATCCTTTGAATCAGCAAAAAGTTCTCACCACCGGTGTGGTCAGCCGCGTGGAGCCGAAGGCGATCATCTCGGACATCAACATCAATCCCGGCAATTCGGGCGGGCCGCTGTTCAATTCCTCCGGCGTAGTGATCGGCGTGACCACCTACAACCAGCAGGCGAAGCGGGGCCCCGGCCTTTCCGGAATCGTCCGCATTGAAGAAGCCCTGCCGCTGGTGGAAGAGGCGCGGGCGAAACTCGCGCAGGCGCCGATGCCCTCCGCCGAGCTTCTTCCCGTCGAGCCGCAGGAATCGTATCCGATGGACGCGCTGCGCGGGCTCGGGCCCGCCGGAAAAACGGAGCGCGCGCCCTATGTGTTTTCAGCGGGAGATTTTGACGTGGTCGTGACCACTCCCGCGTTCGCCTACCGCGTGTATCTCGAGCGCCAGCGCGAACTCGAAAAAGAGCGGGAGAAACGCGACAAGAAACGGGGCGATAGCTCCGCGGAAATTACATCCGGCGAGGATGTAAAAAACTGGGAAGCGAACGAACACCGCCCGAAAATTACGATCACCGTGCAGCCGCAGCTCAAAGTGAAGTTCTGGGCTTCGATGGCCTCGACCGACCGGCGCGTCCGCGCCCGCTTCAAGACCGATTTCTACCGCCTGCGTCTGCTCTGCGGAGGCCAGGAGATCACGCCCATCCGCCCGGGAAAAGTCCAGTTTGTCGGCGCTGAGACGTCATCCGCCGAAGTGAACGACACAACCTACGTGGGAATCTACGACTACTTGCCCGACGCCATCTCGCCGGATTGCACTCAGATCACGCTGGAAATTTACGCCGACAAGAATTCCGCGCCCACCGTGAAAACCCTCGATGCAAGAACGATCCAGGCCGTGTGGAACGATTTCGAGCCCTACCGCAAATCGCGGACTGCCACCGCGGCTGCTACCCCTTCCATCGCACCCACTGATTCGCCTAAGGACTGAGTTTTTGATATCGGTATTTTTGCATCCAGAAAATCCGTACCGCACCTAAGGGGAGAGCAGCAAATCGAGCCCAGCGGCTTCAGCGAAGGCTCGAAAGTCCCGGTCCCGCGTGAGAAGAGGAACACCTGCATCGATGCAATTTTGAGCGATTAGTGCGTCGGCGAGACGTGCCCGTCTGCGCTTTGCCAGCACCTTCGCCCGGAGGGCGCCCGCCCGGTGCCAGTAACCGGGAGTAATATTGAGAAGCGGAACCTCGGAAAGCAATTCGACGACGGTAGAAGGTAGATTGGGGCCACTCAGGAGTTCGGTCAGCACGATCGGCACCATAACCACTTGGCGGTCTTCCAGCGCGCGATCGAGCCACTGCACATCCTCGCCTTCGCCACCCTCCAGATAAACAACCCAGGAGCTCGTGTCGGCCGCGATCACCGGTCGGCCTTGAGCTCCGGCCAGGTGCGGCCGAATCGAACCTTGCCGCGGAGCCGGCGCAGGCGGGAATACGTCCGCGACGCCGCTATAAGTTGGAGCCCGGCCCGGATGGTCTGAGTGATGCCGGCGCCGCTAGCTGCCTGCGCCTTCTCCAGGAGGTCACTGGGCAGCTGTACCGTGATCTTGCGCGAGGTCGCCATGCCCCATCATACCATACTTGACACCAGAGTCTCATACGGCATCGCAGTCGACAGTGTGACGAATTCCACCGGCGCCGGGAAGGTCAGTAGCTGAAGAGTTTGTGTGAGAACTCTGAAACCAGCCTTTCCGCGGGTGAAACTGTGCCCCGACGAAAAACGCGCGTCGTCACACAGACTCTAAAGCCCTGCAAATACGCCCATTCCAATGTCGCGATTGCCCTTCGGCGTTGCTCCCGCCCACGCGAGGGCTTCGGGGGCAGGCAGCGTAAAAACCGCAACCTACAAAGCGGATTCATGAGACGGGCTGGCTCTGTTGACATCCCAACAAATGGAACGCGGCAATCGTGCCGACCGAGTCAAGCCTCGGTCGAGTGGGTGGCTTTTAGCGGGCCAACGCGGGCCCAAAGCGGCGTCAAGCCGCCGCACTCCAAAAAAGCAGTGCTTCCGACGGCGTTCCCAGGGCTAGGATGTCAACAGAGCCAGATGAGCTCAAGTCATACTAATTTGTAGACCGCCTTATACACTCTAATGTATAATTGATTTTGGACATGCAGCCAAAGCGCCTCGATTGACAATGGAACGTGGAAGACCTGCCTACGCGACCGTTGCATGGGAGGGCGACTCCAGAGAGGTTCTCCAGGGCTTCCCTGAAAGCGTTCAGCAAAACCTGGGGTTTCAGCTCTGGAGGTTGCAGCTAGGCGAGAGCGCAGCCGACTACAGGCCCCTCCCGTCCATTGGCGCGGGAGTTTTTGAGCTGCGGGACCGGGATCCATCGGGCTGGTTTCGCGTCATTTACCTGTCGCGCACCAAAGACGTGATTCATGTCCTTCACTGCTTCGAAAAGAAAAGCCGGAAGATGCCACGAAAGGAATTCGAAACCGCGAAGCAACGGCTCAAGGCAGTGAAAGCGCGGTTTGTGGAGGAGAAGAAAAATGAAAAAGGCGGCTAGCAAGCCATCCCACTTGACGCGGGGAAACGTGTTGGACGATCTCGGTTTTTCACCGAAAGACGCGACAGCCCTCAAATTCAAGGCTGAGCTCTACCACGCGATTCTGAAGTGCGCCAGCAAGTACTCGCAGAAAGAACTTCAGATAATCCTCGGGGAACCTCAGCCGCGCGTAAGCGAACTTCTCAACGGAAAGATTGCCAACAAAACGGTTGATAAGCTGCTTCAGTATGCGGGGCGCCTGGGAATCGAAGCCAAGGCCAAGTTCCCGCAGACGCACAAAGAGGTCGTTGAGAAGGAACTCGCGCTCGCCGGCTAGTGTTTCGCCAACGCGCCTTTGAGTCTTGGTTTTATCGAGCGTGGATCTTCCGCGTCACGTTCGTATTCATCGAGAATTCTCCCCTGAGGGCCGCTTCGCGAAGCAAAATGATATTCCTGGGGGCGAGTCTCCTCGCCCCTTGGAATGACAGCGCTAAACGCCGGCTAGCTCAGCCGCAGGACTTTGAGCCAGTGGAGGGTGAGCGGCTTGGGATCGAGCGCTTCGAGCTCGATTTCCGCGGCTTTGCCTTCGGTGCGCTCGCGCCAGCGATAGACGCCGGGCTCGGTCTCTTCGCGAGTGCGGCCGGAGGCGGGCCGGAGAAAATCGCGCGCATCGGTGAGCGAAACGGTCTCGCGCGTGGCGTGGCGCGTCAGCGCTTCCACCGCGTAGCTGCGCAACAGCTTCGGCCAGTAGGCTTCGAAGAGCTGCGAGGAAGCGAAGATGTCGCTCCACGCCACTTCGCCGCCGTAGGCGACCACCACTCCCACAACGCGCTCGCCTTTCAAGCCGGTTGTGGCTCGCTCGAAGCGCTTCTGCACCTGGTCGGCGAAATTCTCCACCGAGCCGCTCACCTGCGACGACTGATAAATCTTCCGGTACGATTCGGTCGGAGCAGCCGTGGCAATCGCGGAATCAACCGACCTCGACGAAATCGCCGGCGTGGGCGCGGCGGCTGCGCCCGCCGCCGCCCCGGCTGCGTTCGGGTTGCTCTCGAGATTGCTCGACATGGATTCCTGCGCGCGCACCGCGGCCCAAACGCGCGCCTGATCCTCGTCCACGGCGGCTTTTTCGCGCACGCTCGGATGCACCATCATCATCGCCGACGCAAATTTCGCAGAGCCGCCGGTCCATCGCCCGCGCTCGACGCAGAACACGTCGAGCGGCAGCGGCTCGGCGCCGATCGGGACGATGCGGTCTTTCCCGATGATGCGATCCTGCTTGCCGCCGGAAACCACTTCGCCGGCCAGCAGCAGCAGCGGCTTTTTGCCGCGGTTGATGAGCACCAGTTGATTGACTTGCGCGCCGCCGGCGATGGGCGGCCGCCCCGAGCCGTCGCGCGCGCGGTAAATCGCGCTGCCTTGCTCGGTGACCACCGCATCGCCCGAGGCCAGCGCCTCATCGAGCGTGGCGAATGCGCTGGTATCCGCTCCCTGCGCCGATACCACAGGGAAGATCGAGATGTTCTCGTAGGTGACCGGCTCGAGCAGCCGCCACCCGTTCTGAGCCGGCGCCCCGCCGGCGGAAGCGTGCGCGTTCGAATTCGAATCCGTCATCAGAATTCCCCCGGAAAGAAGAATGAGAATCAAGCCACTCAAACCCCAGAAGTTGTTCCTGCGATTGCGGTTCATGAACCCCTCCTCGATCAGTTGCCATGCTGCGGCGCGGCGCTGCCGCGCGCAGACTGTTCACCATGAGAACGGGCGGGTTGGGATTTCTTGCAGGGTTGCGGGGGATGGGGGGGTGCAGGTCCGGGAAGATTGTCAGCCGAGGTGTTCGCGTTCCTTGCGCTCTTTCTCGCGCTTCTTTTTGTCTTCTTCTTCCTGGCGCTCCCATTCGGCGAGCTCTTCTTCGGTCATCTGGTAGTCGTCGCGGGAGGCGAACATCGTGCTGCGGCGCGCATCGCGGCCAATGCGGCGCACGCGGGAGCGTTTCTTGCCGCCAGAAAGGCCGGTCATGCTGCGGATGGGCTCCGCGATGGCGCCCGCTTCCACGAGAAGTTCGCTGACCTTTTCGAGGAAGTCGTGCAAATGGTATGGCTTGAGCGAGTACGGCATGCCTTCGCGCTCGAGGACCGGCTGGGCGTGCTTGGCAGCCAGCACGGGGACAAGGTACAGGACGCGCAGCCGTTTCGGAGGGTTGAGCGTCGCCAGGGCGTCTGTGCCATTGCCTGTACCGGGTAAGCCAGCAGGCTCCTCCTCCTCGGCGGGTGCCTCGGTGCCAGCCTGGGAAAGCTCATTCAATATGGCGAACAGGGGGCCGCGCAGGTCGGTGAGCGCCACGTTGACGATGACGAGATTCCACCCCCCGCTTGCCAGCTCCTGAAACGCGTGGGCGGCCTGCGGCACGATCCGCACGCGCCAACCCTCTGCATCCAGGACGCTTTTCAGCGCCCGCTGGCTGACGATGTCGTCGTCAATGATCAGGATTCCGACTTCAGCCAAAGCACCTACCCTCAGAATCCGGGAATTGCCCAGTATAGGCCGCGAGCCGATCAGGGCTTTCTTGGCCGGAGGGCAGGGTTTCCAGGCCGCGATTGACCCGCCGAACAGGCGAAAATAAAGCGAAGAATAATGCTTGACATGGCGAACAAAAAGCGAATATAGTCCCCTCCGTGCGGCGAGGCAGCCAATGGCCACTTCTCCCATCCTTCGACCCAGCCCGGCGCCCCTTCGGCGTCCGCGGACTCGGCCGAAGCAGACCAGTCTCACCCTTTTCCCTACAGCCGCTCGCCACGGCACCTGTGAGCCCCCTTGCGGTGCTTCCGCGCCCCCTCCTGTACCAGACAGGAGTACGAAGCCCGCAACGGAACTGGTCGGCATTGCACGCCTCGCCGCATCCTCCCCTCGCGCCGAAGCCAAGCGCGGGACGGAGTATTACCTTCTGCCGGTTCGCTCGATCCTGAACCGCTGCGATTCCGAGCGCGTTCCCTTCCGGTGGACGATCAATCCCTATCGGGGGTGCGAGTTTGGGTGTCATTACTGCTATGCGCGATACACGCACGAGTACATGGAGATTGACGGGAACGAATTCGAATCGAAGATTTATATGAAGAAAGATGCCGGAGCGCTGGCGGAGCGCGACCTGGCCATGGAAAAAGTTCGCGGCGAGCATATCGCGCTGGGCACGGCCACCGACCCCTATCAGCCGGCAGAAAAAGAATTCGGCGCTACGCGGGAAATTCTCGAAAAAATGGCCGAGCGCGAAGGGCTGCGGCTCGAGATCACGACGAAGTCGAATCAGGTGACTCGGGACATCGACTTGCTGAAGCGGATCGCGGAGCGGTCGTCGCTGACAGTCAATTTGAGCGTGACGACGCTGCGAACCCGGCTGGCGCGGCTGCTCGAACCGCGCGCGCCGCGGCCCGATTTGCGCCTCGATGCAGTGCGGCAAATGCGCGAAGCGGGAATCGACGCGGGCGTGTTTGCCATGCCGATTCTCCCCGGGATCACCGACGGCGAGGAAGATCTCGATGCGCTGGCGCGAGCGGCGCGTGATGCTGGGGCGTTGTGGTTCGGCGGAAACGTGCTTTTTCTGATGCCCGCATCACTCAAACATTTTCTTCCATTTCTCGGGCAGAAATTCCCAAAGCTCGCGCGCCAATATCATGAATGGTACGGGCGCGGCGGCTATGCGCCGGAATCGTACCGCAAGGAAATTTCCGAACGCGTGCAGCGCCTTCGCCGCAAATACGGCCTCAGCTCACGCTACGAATCGCCCGTGTCGAAAGCTTATCAGTCTCCGCAAATCGCCTTCGACTTGCCGGAGCTGGCCGAAGTCACGGCACGATGATTCGCGGCGCTTCCTTTGCAGCTTGGGCCGGGAGCGGAAAGCGGGCGCGGAGGAAATCGAGGAAGGCGCGGGAGCGCGGGCGGCCGTTGGTTTCGGCCTTGGCCAAACGCAGAAGAAAAATAATCAGCCGGAAAATTTCCGAGTCTTTGAGCGCGGAAAAGCCGGTGCGCGCGGCTTCCTGTTTTTTGGCTTCCCGGAGGAATTCGCCAAGTTGCGCGTAAAGAGCCCGGGGGAGCGGAGCATCCGGCGGGCGTTCGTAATAGATGCCGGTCTCGAGAGTGCGGAGCGTTTCCGCGAGCGCTTCGAGCGCGGCGAAGATTGCGGCGTCGTTCAAATCCTTGTCTTGGGTTTGAAAGCCCAAAATCGCGGCGGCAATTCCGGCGACGACCGGCCAGCGCTCATAAACGAAATCCACGGAAAATTCGATATCGCGATAAGGAAACTCCTCCGGACCGAGCGGCTTGCGGTGCTCGCGTTCGTAACGATGCGCGGCAATCAGATAGGAGCAGTCCGAGGGGCAATCAATCGTAACCTCGCGTTCGCGTCCGCAGCATACCGCGCAGATTTTTTCGCCCTTTGCGGGGCAATACCGCTCGGGGCGGCGCTTCTCGCAGATGGGACAGCTCATTCCGGCTCCTCAGCGAACTTTCGGAGACAGCTTTTTTGCCAGGTCGAGAAAATCGCGGGCGGTGACATCGAAGGTGTCCGCGACGGGCGGAGAGGGCTCCTTTTTCTTGCCGTGTTCGAGCGGACGCGGCACGAAACCCGTTTTCAGGCCGCACGAGCGCGCGGCTGCCAAATCGCTCGGATGCGCGGCGACCAGCATCACCTCCGCAGGTTTGCAGCCGAGCAAATCAGCCGCCCCGAGATAAGTTTCGGGATCGGGCTTGTAGTGATGGAACAATTCCGCCGAGAACACCGTATCCCACGGCAGCCCCGCCGATTTCGCCATTCCCACCAGGAGAGAAACATTGCCATTCGAGAGCGTGGCAATGACGAATTTCTTCTTCAGCCGCGTCAAGCCTTCGACCGAATCAGGCCAGGGAATGAGCCGGTGCCAGACGTAATTCCAGTGGTCCTTCTCCTCTTCGGTCAAGCCCGAGATTTTGAATTCGGCCAGCAGGTCATTCAGGATGAGGCGGTGTAGCGCGTCGAGTTTCATCCATGGCAATTCACCCTTGCGCACCTTGTCCATCGCCGGCGGATAACCCGCGCGCCAGCGATCTGCGAATGTGGCCCAGTCCACATCGAGGCCCTTCGCCCGGCCCCACTCGGCCCCCTCGCGAATGATCGAACCGCGCCAATCCACCACCGTTCCGAAGACGTCGAACACGAGCGCTTTCACGCCAAGCGGATTTGAATGTGTCATGGTCATAGGGGGCCAACCTTCTCCGTGGACCATAGCACAAAGCCTTAAACTGTTGCCGGTTTCTGATAACCTTTGTGGTGGATGCGGATCACCCTACTTATTCCTACCCTGCTCCTGGCCAGCACGTTCGCCAGCTCTCAAGTGAAGCACTGGACAGAAACATCGAACGAGCTGATCTGGCGGGGTCGATACAAGAACTGCGACCACGGGTATTTGGTCAACCTTCCGCCTGGCGTGGTGGGCCACGGGTCTCATCCTCCGAGCCCGAACCACGGGATTCTCATTTCGGCTGACAATCCAAGCATCACAACCGAAGTGACGCTCGAAGAGCGGAGACTCGTGGATGTTTATGACAGTAATGACGCCACTGACCTTGGCAGTGCGCGGGCTTATCTCAAGGAATACGAACTGAAGCCAGCCAATGCGTCGGAGAAGATCACGATTCTAGAGCAGCGTGACACTAAGTTCCGGGGTTTCTCTGCGGTTTATGTTCACTTCCGCAAAACGAAAGAGGTCTCGACATCCGAGGTCGAAGAGTTGGTGGTCTACCGGACACCGAAAGAGATTGGGCCGCTTTTCAATATAGTTCTGCTGCGGACCACTCCCGAGTTCTACAGCCACGATCACGCTCTTTTCCTTCAAGTCCGGGATGGGCTCCAATTCAGTCCTGTCCCGAGGGGTGATTGCTCGAACGACTGATGCCCCCTCCCCTCTGGTACATCAGGTGGCTGATCGAAAAAAATCTTGTCCCCGGGACGATCATTATCCTTCATGACGGCATCGCAGACTCGACACGGAGCATTCGGGCTCTGCCCTCTATTTTGGAAGCGGGAAGTCGGAAAGGATTGCGATTTGTCAGCATTTCCGAGCTCGTGAGATTGAGTTTGGAAGCGAAAGAAAACACGTAATGCCGGAACTACATTGCAAATCCCCGCTCACAAGGAAAGGCTAACTTTAGACGCGATAGGAGGGCGGGCGGATGCCGTTGTCGCGGAGATAGATTTCGGCCTGGCCGCCTCGGGAGCAAGCGGCATCGCCGCGATCGAGCAGACCGCGGCGGAACCCCGCAGCAGTTCCCTTCACGGAAATTCCCGTGGTTGCATTTCGCGCTCCCTTGCGATGTATTTTCTCGCGGCAGTTCAGACGCCAGGTCGTCTGACGGAATACGGGAAAATTCGTTCGCCTGCGATGAAGTCATACCCTAAACCCCGAAATCCAGCGCCGCTGGGAGCTTCAGGGGCTGAAGCCCCGCAAATTCGGCGATTCTAATGTCGCGGTAGAAACCGCGGCCTACAAACCGGATTTATGAGATGGGTTGGCTCTGTCGAGATCCTGCCGGAGATGGTTCAACCAGACGTTCGCAGGGGTTGTACCGGATTTGAAAACAAAGCGGAAGCAAGCTTCCGCACTCCAAAGGTCTTGGTGGGCAGCGCTCAGATAATTAGGATTTCAACTCAGCCAGATGGGTTCATTGCAGAATGGATATAAGACGACTCGGCGTTGGCGAGGTGAAAGGGGAACAGAAAAAGGCCCGTCAGGCGCGAATGGACTGGAGGAAGGAGTCAACGGAGGCGGAGAGCTCGTTCGTTTGCGAGGAAAGCTCCAGGGAGATCCCCTTCATTTCGCCGATGCTGTGAGACATCTCGAGGACCAGGGACGCAGTGTCCTCTACCGTGGTGCGCATCTTGGAGATCTCGCGGGTAATTTCCTCGGTTGCGCCGGCCGTCTGCGTAGAAAGCTTTTTCACTTCGGAGGCGACCACCGCGAATCCGCGCCCGGCTTCTCCGGCGCGGGCTGCTTCGATCGTGGCGTTCAAGGCCAGCAAGTTTGTCTTCCCGGCGATTTCGGAAATCAGCTTTACGATTCCGCCGATTCTCTGGGACGCTTCGGTGAGGCGCGCGATCACCTCGTTGAGCTGGTGCTGCTTCGCGGCGGCAGCCAGCCCTCCGGCCGTGCGCCGGCTTTCTCCATTCGCGCTCTTGGCCGCTTTGGCCGTGTCGCCCGCCGCGGCGGCCAGGATCTGAGCGGCATCGTTCACGCGCGTCGCCGAAGTTGCCAGCGCCGAAAAACCGTTCTTCACGGTGCGTTCAAAGCGGTCCGCCAGCGCCCGGCGCTGCTCGACGGTCTCTTTCAGGGCCGCATCCCGCGCCATCGCCTCAATGTCTTTGTTGATTGTTTCGCTGGCGCTGCGAAACGCTCCCAGCATTCCGCGCAGAATCACGCGCCGGTAGAATTTGCCCTGGCTCGCGTGCTCCAGCGACGCGCGGGCCTCGCGCAGGAAAGCATCTGTCATGTCCAGCAGGTGATTGATGCCGTGGACCAGGCGCCCGGTATCGCCGGTCTCGGTGCAATGTGTGAGCCGCGCTTCGAGGTTTCCGGCCGACGCTTCTTCGCACACTTCGGCGGCTCGGCCGATCCATTCGCGCTGGCGCGAAAGCTCCTCCTCGTCGCCTGCGCCGCCGTTCTGCACGTGCCCCCGGAGGTTCAGGTCTTCGAGAGTCCCGGCGGAAGCGGACGAGCGCCGAAAACGCCCGAGGAAATTCTTTCTTTCCGCTTTTTCCTGCATTTGCACCTCAGCCCCCACCGGCGGATCCGGATTCACACGGAAAATATGAACTCGTCGTAAGTCATATTCTTCTGCGCGACGGCGTTTTGAATGATTTGGCCGGCTGCGGCCATCCCTTCGCGCCAGTCGGTGTGCCGTTTCTCTTCGGCCAGCAACTGGCGATAGAGATCATCGAAGATTTGCACTTGATGGCGGTGCGGGCAGCGGCGGTTCGAGTGATACCCGATGATTTTTCCCCGGGCGTCGAATGTGGGAGTCACATGCGCGAACACCCAGTAGTGGTCGCCGTTCTTGGCCATGTTTTTCACGTAGGCGAAGATTTCGCGGCCCGCTTCGATGGTGTCCCACAGCAATTTGAAGACGCAACGCGGCATATCGGGGTGGCGGAGGATGTTGTGAGGCTTCCCGAGCAGCTCCGCTTCCGAGTATCCCGATACTTTCAAAAACGTGAGATTCGCGTACGTAATGATTCCCTTCAGGTCGGTCTTGCTGACGATAATTTCTTCCTCGCCCCAGAGGCGCTCGCGGCCCGTCGGTTGAACGCGTACCTCTCTCATCGCAGACATGGAATGGTCTCAATTAAGTCATCGTCCGCATCCCGTTTTCCTTTATGTGAGTGGGCGCGGCGCAGGATCGCGCTTCGCCGCCTGAGCGCGGCGCCGCTCAAGCAGAGAAAAGAACTTGCCGATGAATTGATCAACGCGAGCGCAGGCCGCCGGCGCCAGGATTCGTGTCTGCGCGTGCGGCCTAAACCCGCACGGAGGTGGAAACCGGGCGGGCTTCCAGGGCGGCGATGTGGTGCAGGACCATTTCGACTACGTGCTCATCGCCGAACTTCGAGTTGATCATGAGGTGATAGAGCGGGCGGTGCGGCCATTCTTTTCCGAAATAATGGCGGATGAAGGCGGCCCGCTCGGCGTCGATATCTTCCACCAGTTGCGCCGCTTCCTGCTCCGTCTTGCCCAGGGAGCGGATGCGGCGGACCTTCTCGTCAAACGAAGCAAACACGAACACAGAGAAAACATCCGGACGGTTGCGCAGGATGTACGGCGCGCCGCGGCCGACGATGACGCAATTGCCGCGCGAAGCAAAATCCTCGATCACGCGATGAAGCAGCGCCACCATGCGGTCCGTATCGAAAGCGCCGCCTTCACCGAGCGGAAGCGTGCGCTCGTAGCTGCCGCGGGCAAATACTTTGAACAGGCGGTAGATGAGCGGGTCCACGCACTCGTCGCAGCGCCGCGCGGCATCCGGATCGATTTTGGCCACGCGGGCGATTTCCGCGGTAATTTCCTCGTCCCAGAGCTTCCAGCCGAGATGCTCGGCAAGCCTGCGAGCGATCACGGCGCCGCCGCTGCCGTATTCCCGTTCCACGCAGATGATGCGAATCTGCATTTTGGATGGTGTGTCTCAGTGCACCGAAATGGGGCTGCCGGGCTTCACCTTCTTCATCAGGAAAACGAAAGGAATCATGAGAAGCACGGCCACGCCCAGCATCCAGAAATCATCAATATATGCCAGCATGGTGGCTTGCTGGTCAATCATATTTGCGACGAGGCCGTAGGCCTGGCGCGAGGCTTCATAGGCGCTCGAGCCGTGAGCGATCAGCGTGTGCGTGGCGGCCGCGTGCAGCGCCTGAAGCTTGGCGTTGCCTCCATGGATGCCGCTCGAAAGGACCGTTTGATGAAATTGGGCGCGGCGGGCCAGCATCGTGGTGACCAGCGAAATGCCCACGCTGCCTCCGATGTTTCGGGCGAGATTGATCAGCCCGGAGGCGGCGTTGCTCTTATCCCGGGGGACGAAGGCGTAGGCCGCGGTGTTGATCGGCACGAAAAGGAATGCAAGACCAATGGCCTGGAATACGCGCGCGATCGCAGCAGTGCGGAAATCGATGTAAGTATCGAAACGCGTCATATGGAACAGGGCGAACGACAGCATCGCCAACCCGAAGAGCAGCAGCCGCCGCGGATCGAAGCGCCCGAGCAGGAATCCAACCAACGGCATGCAGCAAAGGATTGCGAATCCTCCGGGCATCAGCACAAGCCCGGCTTTCTGCGCCGTGTAGCCCATCAGGGTCTGGAGAAACAGCGGGATCAGTACGGTGCTTGAAAGCAGCGCGAATCCGACCATGAACATCATCAGATTGCCGATGGCGAAGGAGCGCTCGCGAAACAGGTGCAAGTCAATGATGGGATCCTTGTGCCGCCACTCCCAGAAGATGACAGCGATGAGCGCCACCACGCAGATCGTGCTCATGGTGACGATGAAGTGCGAGCCGAACCAATCGTCGCGCTGCCCTTTATCCAGCACCACTTGCAACGTCCCGAGCCCCACGGCCAGCAGGCCGAGACCGGTGTAATCCACCTTGAGCGTGCCGAGCGCGTGCCGCTTCATTTCCGGCGGATCGGAAATGAGCTGGTTGGTAAGCAGCAACGAAATGATGCCTACGGGAATATTGATAAAGAAAATCCAGCGCCACGTGAAATTGTCGGTGATCCACCCGCCGAGCGTGGGCCCGATCGCCGGCGCGAGCACCACGGCCATGCCGTAAACGGCGAATGCCATCCCGCGCTTCGCCGGTGGAAACGTGTCCGCGAGAATCGCCTGCTCGCTCGGCTGAAGCCCGCCGCCGCCGGCTCCTTGAAGCACGCGGAAGAAGATGAGCGATCCGAGGCTGGGGGCCAGTCCGCAGAAGAACGAACTGATGGTAAACATCGCGACGCAAGACATGTAGAAGCGCTTGCGCCCGATGAGAGCGGAAAACCAGCCGCTCATGGGGAGCACGATGGCGTTCGAAACCAGGTACGACGTGAGCACCCAGGTGCTCTCGTCCTGCCCCGCCGATAGGCTGCCCGCAATGTGCGGGAGCGCCACGTTGGCCACGCTGGTGTCGAGCACCTCCATGAACGTCGCGAGGGTCACCGTCAGCGCGATGATCCACGGATTGATGGCGGGCCGCGACTGGTCAGGCAAAGCAATCGAAGCAGTCGCGCTCACTTCACGTGCACGGTGGGTTCCACCGACATGCCGAGCCGAAGAGAGTGGTCGCTGTTCTGTCCCGGCTCGAGGACGATTTTCACCGGGACGCGCTGAACCACCTTGACGTAATTTCCCGTGGCGTTTTCGGGCGGCAGCAAGCTGAGCCGGGCTCCGCTCGAGCCGGCGATGCTGTCGACGTGGCCTTTATAGGTGTGGCCGTTCGCATCGAGTTTGAATTCCGCGCGCTGTCCGGGGCGCATGTACCTCAGCTCGGTCTCTTTGAAATTGGCTGTGACCCAGACGTCATCGAGCGGCACGATCGTGAAAAGCTGCTGGCCGGGCTGAATGTTCATTCCTACTTCTATATTTTTTCCCACGACGCCGGTCACCGGCGCCATGATCTTCGTGTACTGCAAATTCAATTCCGCCTGTTCGAGCGCTGCTTGCCGCTGCTTGACGGTGGCGTCGGCCGAAAGCGCGCGGGCGCGGGTGGACGCCACTTGCTGCGGGCCCGTCAGCGAAGCTTTGTAGTTGGCTTCGGCCTCGGCCAGGCGGCTCTTGGCCTGCGTGACTTGCTGTTCCGCAGCGGAGGCAGACGCCTGCGCGGCGGCAACGGCTGCGGCGGTGGCGTTGGCGGCTGCGAACGCTTGATCGTAAGTCTGTTGAGAGACCTCCTTCTTATCGACAAGCTGTTTGTAGCGGACCACGTCCAATTGGGCCTTCCAATCGTTCGCTTGCGCCTGCACGAGTTGCGCCTTCGCCGCATCGAACTGTTTCTGCGCTGCGTCGATTCCGGCCCGCGCGTTGATCACGTCGGCCTCGGAGAAAGTCGTCTGGCTCGTCGTACTCACCGAAGTGATGGGCACATTGATGTTCAAGGAAGCGGCCGTCGCCTCCGCGTCGGCCAGGTCGGCGCGCGCTTTATCTACGGCCACCTGATAATCCTTCGGGTCGATCTCGGCAAGCACGGTCCCCGCGGTGACGTACTGGTTGTCGTCCACGTTCACTTTCAAGATGTAGCCGGTGATGCGCGCGCTGAGCGGCATCAGGTGGCCGTCCACCTGCGCGTCGTCGGTGGATTCATAGCTCGAGAAATAGCGCCACGCCACCACGCCGCCAACCAACAGCACGACGGCGGCGCCGATCAGATAGGCGCGCAGGCGCGGCCGCGGCGGCAAGGCGCGCTCCGCGTGCGCAGGGGGCGGCGGAGGCGCGGAGTGAGACTCCGCAGGAGCCGGCGCCGCGGGAGCGGCCTTCGGCGGGATTTCCAGATCGATTTTCTCGGCCATGGATTATTTTCCTTTGAAGAACTCTTTCACGCCTTCCTCGGCCTGCCCCAGGGCGCGGGCCAGAGAAATTTTGGCGTAATTGTAAGCGTAAAGGCTGGAAATGTATTGTTCGTGCGCGGTGGCGACGGTTTCTTGGGACTGCACCACCTCGACCGTATCGGTGACGCCCGCGGCAAAGCGATCGCGAGATTGCGTCAAGGTCTCTTCCGCGAGCTCAATGTTGCTTTGCGCCACAATCACCTGTTCCGCGGACGACTGAAGATTGAAGAGCGCGGTCCGCACGTCGGCATCGATTTGGCCGCGCAAGTTTTCCAGGCGCTGGCGGCTCTGTTCCAGTTGCGCGTCGGCTTTGAGCACATCGCCATGAACGCTGCCGCCTTGAAAGATGGGGATCGTGAGCGTGCCGCGCACGTCGAAGACGCCATGGGAGCTGGTGCTCGGATGATTTCCGGCGGCGCCGTAATCGGCGCTGAAGTCCAGCGTGGGGTAATAGCCCCCGAAGGCCGCTTTGCGCGAATATTCTGCGGAGCGGACATCCGAGAGCGCCGCCTGAAAATCCGAGCGCGACGAATAGGCCCGGCGAAGCGCTTCCTCCACCGGAATGGCTTCGAGAGTCTTGTAGGGAGAAGTGTCCGTAAGATCGAACTCCTGCCCCGGCGCCAGCCCGATCACGCGCGCGATCGTGAGCTTCTGAATCGCGAAATCATTCTTCGCCTGAATCAATTGCTGCTGGCGGGTTTGCAACTCCACCTTCGCCCGCAAGGCGTCGATTGCGGGCGACGTGCCGGCGCTCACTTGATCCGACGCCTGGTCATAAAGCGCCTGAGCCGTTTTCACTTGCGCCGCCGCCGTGTCGATGCGGGCTGCATCCGCAATGCCTTGCAGGTACGTATAGCCCACGGCGAGGACAACGAGATCGCGCGCGTCCTCATAAGTGTGCTTGGATGCTTCGAGGCCCTTGATGGCGGAACGCGTCTGGTTGATCGATTTCCAGTCGAAAAGCTTTTGCGTCAGATAGCCGCGCGAATCAAAGTATGAGAACGGGCCGGCAACCGACGGAAATCCGGGAAATCCGGGAATTGCTATGTGGACGGATGTGATTCCCAAAGTGGCCAGATCGATTTGCGAGGCGTCCACGCTGGTCTGCGTCGTGAGGTTCGGCAGCAGCTTGCTCAGTTGCGTCCAGCGCTCGCCGCGCGCCGAGCGGACGTCTTCGTTCGAAAGCAGCAAGCCGAGATTCTGTTTCAGGCCGCGATCGATGGCGTCCTGGAGCGAGAGCGGCAACACGCCGGGAACCAGCTTTCCCGGCACACTTCCGATATACGGGTTTTGCGGCCCTAGAGCGGGCGGCGAAGTTGCGGAACTCGAGCCGCTCGGGGTGTAAGCCGGAGTGGCTGTGGTGGTCGAGCCCGTTTGGGCGCGCGCCGGCAGCGTTCCGAGCGGCAGGAAAATCGCAATGAAGAAAGAAATTTTCCAGCGGCAATTCACGAAACCACCCCCTTCAGCTGGCAGCTTGTTTGGATGAAACCGCAGCCCCCCACGACTCAAACGCCGCGGCAAAGCGGCTGGAAAGCTTTTGCACATGGATGCGAGCATCGTCGGCACGGAAGTGAGTGGTCATCATGAAGCCCCTGCGCTTATATCGCGGGACGTTTGGAGGATGAAAGCTTTCCGCGCCGGAAGAGCGATCCGCCGGCGCGGAAAAATCGCATGTGATTCTACTTCGATTTATTCTTCGGGCTGTGCTGGTTGAGAGTCGAGATCAGCAGCTTGGCCGACGGAGGAACGGGCACGGCGCCGTGGAGGACAATCTCCTTGGCCTCGAGTTTCTTGCCGTAGATGCGCTCGTTGGCGTCGTTATCCGGGCGAACCGTCGAGCCTTCGAGCGAGACTCCGGCAAAGAGCCCGCGAGCGCGGGAATAGCTGAGAATTTCCGCGCGCATGGTCACGTCGGACTCCGCCGTAGCGTTGCGCCCGATCGGCCCGGCGGCCGCCGAAGCGTCGCCGCCTAATTTCACTTTGCTCGCGAGAATCGAGCTCGCCCCGCGTTCGTTCATTACCAGCAGGACAAAGTCCGTCGCCTGGCCGCCGATCTGAAAACCGACGCTGGCGCCCTCGAGCGCCATCATCGTCGGCGCCCCCCACGGGCCGCGGAAATCGGGGCCGCTCCGGCACGTCATCGCGCCGCGGCCGTAGCTGGCGCCCACGACAAACGCGGCCTTGAGCACCGATGGATAAACGATGACGCAGTCGGCCTTGTCGATCACGTCCTGCGGGATGTCATCGGGGATATCCATGATCTCCTTTGCGACGGTGCCGGCGTTTTCGAGCCGGTCTTCGTCTTTTTGCTTGTCGTCCGCGCGGAGCGGCGTGGCGCTGAAAAGCGCGGGGATTCCCACCAGAGCTGCTGCGAGGACAACGGCCAGTATTTTTTTCATCGACTTCCTCCTCAGGATAAATGCTGATCACACGGTTTCAAGGGCAGGGTGCCACGGGCGAGTATATCAAACGAGCGGCGGGGCGCGAAGCGATGGAATATAATCGCCGGGTTTCCGGATTCGAGCGATTTTCCATGCACCTCCGCTTTCGTCCATCGGATTCACGCAGGCGCGGATTCGTCGTCGCCGGGTGCATCTTTTGCTTCGCGGCGATTCTGGCGGCGCGGCCGCTCGCCGCGCAAACAAAATCGCCGGCTGCTTCCGCAGCCCGGCCGGGCGCAAATGCTGGCCCGAAGGCCCGTGCGGATCTGGCCCGCTTTCGTGCGCGCGTCCAAGCGACGCTTTCGGACGAACACGCGCAAAAAGCCTACTGGGGCATCCTGATTGCCGACCGCGACACCGGCGAGACGCTCTACGAGCTGAACTCGAACCATTTTTTCACGCCGGCATCGAACACGAAGATTTTCACTACTGCGTTTGCCGCCTCGGCGCTCGGGCCCGGCTATCGCTTTCACACCACGCTCGAATCCGACGCCGCGCTTGCCCCCGGCGGCCGCTTGCAAGGGGATTTAGTTCTCGTCGGCCGCGGCGATCCGGACCTTTCCAACCGCAAATTTCCTTTCGCCGGGAAAGTCGAGCACGACGGCCCGGCGGAAAAAATCCTTGCCGAATTGGCGGACTCCGCTGCCGCAAAGGGACTCAAAGAAATAGACGGCGATCTGGTCGCGGACGACAGCTATTTCCCCTACGATCCATACCCCGCGGGCTGGAGCGACGGCGACCTCTTCTTCACCTTCGGCGCGCCGGTGAGCGCCATCGCCTTCAACGACAATACGCTCGGTCTCGAAGTCAGCGCAGGGCCGGCCGCCGGAGATCCGGCCGTTGTCACCGTCACACCGGGAGTTGCCGTCGATGGGTTCGGGCGTGAAATTATCACGCGCGTCCCCGGCGGCGAACCCGATTTCGCCGTGGTTCGCCAGCCGGGGGAGAATTTTCTTTTGCTGCGCGGCTCGATTCCGATCGGCCATGCGCCCGCGAAGCTCGAATTCGCGATGCAGCATCCGGCTGAAATCGCCGGGCTCGCCCTCAAGCAGCTTCTCGAAGCCCGCGGAATTCGCGTCACCGGCAACGTTCGCGTCCACCACGGGCCGCCGCCCGCTTCGAACGAAGCCGGAGATCCCCTGCCGACTCCGCCTGATCCTGCGCCCGCGCTACGCGGGCCGAATTCATTCGTTCTTGCCGAACACGATTCGCCGCCGCTGATTGAAACCGTGCGCGTAACCAACAAGATGAGCGAAAACCTTCACGCCGAGCTGCTCCTCCGCGCCGCGGGGCTCGCCAAACTCGGCATCGGCTCGACCGCCGCCGGTCTCAAGTCCGAGCGCGATTTTCTGAAGTCCGCCGGAATTGCCGATGGCGATGTGGTGCTGTCGGATGGTTCGGGGCTTTCGGAGAACAACTTGGTCACGCCGCGCGCGACTCTCGCGCTTCTTCGCTGGGTTGCGCAGCAGCCCTGGGGCGCGGATTACATTTCGACGTTTCCGATTGCCGGCGTGGACGGCACGCTCGAAACGCGCCTGGTGGGAACGCCCGCCGTCGGCCGCATCCAGGCGAAGACGGGCACCCACGCGCACGTTCGCGCGTTCTCCGGGTTCGCCACCACCGAGCGCGGCGAACATCTCGTGTTCTCCATCTTCGTCAACCACAACCCGCAGCACGGGCATGACGCGTCGGCAGCCGTGGATGCCATCGCCGTCGCGATGGTCGAGACGCTCGGCCAGCCGCCACCCCGAAAAAAGAAAAAGTGAACCGCCAACGAAAAATTGTGACGGTTTTCGGCAGCTCGCGCCCCACCCACGGCGATCCGCAATACGCTGCGGCGCAAAGTTTGGGTGCGGAGCTTGCCGCGCGCGGATTCGTCGTTTGCACCGGAGGGTACGGCGGCGTGATGGAAGCGGTCTCGCGCGGCGCGAAGGAAGCGGGCGGGCTCACGCTCGCCGTCACGGCGCGATTCTTCAAAGCGCGCGCGAACCGTTGGGTGGACGAAGAAATTCGCGTCGCGACCTGGCAAGGGCGGCTGTTCGAGCTGGTGAAGCGCGGCCGCGCCTACATCACTTGCCCGGGCGGCACGGGAACGCTGGTGGAGCTTGCGGTCGTGTGGGAGATGCTGAATAAGGGCGCGATGGCTCGCAAACCGCTCGTCGTGCTTGGAGAGTTCTGGCAACCGGTGATCGAGCGGGTGCGCGAAGCCGAGCTCGGCCATGAATCGCCCTGGGGCGAGCGCGATGAGCCGCTCGTGCGCTTCGCGCCGACTCCGGCGGACGCTGTCGAGTATCTCGTCAGACATTTTGAGAAGCCGCGGCGCTGATCACCCGGACGCGCCACATTCGTGAGGAATTTGTGCCGAGCCACGCGGAAACAATTCTCGAATTCGCCCGGCTGAAGGAAATCGTCAGCCGCTACTCGACGTGCCCTCCGGGCCGCCGGGCCGTGGAAGCGCTCTCGCCGCGGCAAGACGTTCCTGCACTGGAAGCGGAATTTGCGCTCGTGCGCGAAGCGGTCGCTTATCTTCGCGCGGGTGCCGAACTTGGATTCGGCTCGCTCTCCGATCCGGAACCGTGGCTCGCGCGCCTGGCAATGCCCGGCTCGGTGCTATCGAGCGCCGAACTTCTGGAAGTCGCGTCTCTCGGTGAAACCGTCGGCGCGGTAAAACAGACATTCAAAAGCGAAGCCGCCAAGTTTCCGCGCCTTGCTGAACGGGCCGCCGCACTCGCCGGCTTCCGCCATCTTTCGTCCGTGATTCGCAAGGCCATCCTTCCGAACGGTGAAATCAGCGACGACGCTTCTCCGCAGCTCCGCCGCATCCGCGCGGGAATCGCTCAGGCGCGCGAAAAAATTCAGCGTTCGCTTGAAAGCATCCTTCGCGCGCGCGGGGAGCCTTCCGGAGAAGACTACATCACGCTGCGCAACGACCGCTTCGTGATTCCCGTGCGCGCTTCCGACCGGCGCGCGGTTCCCGGTGTCGTCCACGGCGCCAGCGCCACGGGGCAAACGGTTTTCGTCGAGCCGCTTGAGGCCATCGACTTGAACAATCGTCTCGTGCAACTCGCGGAGGATGAAGCCGCCGAAATCGCGCGCATTCTCGAGGAATTGACCGGCCACGTGCGCGCCGAGCGCGGGCCGCTGGCGGCTGCTGCCGCTTCGATCGCGCATCTCGATTCAATCTTTGCCCGCGCTCGATTCGCGCGTGAATTCAATTGCACCCTGCCGGAATTCTCTGTGGGGAACACACTGCGGCTCGATGCCGCGCGCAATCCCGTGCTCGAGGACACATTGCGGCCGCAGGGGCGCAGCGCCGTTCCGCTCTCGCTGGCTCTGGGTGGCGGCGAGACTGTGATGGTGATCAGCGGGCCCAACACGGGAGGGAAGACCGTCGCGCTCAAGACGGTCGGGCTCGCCGCGCTTTCCGCGCAATCGGGAATCCCCGTGGCCGCCGAGCGCGCGGAGCTTCCCGTCTTCGACCGCGTGCTGGCAGACATCGGCGACGAACAATCCATTGCCGCGGACCTTTCCACATTTTCGGCCCACATGCTGAATCTGAAATCCATGCTCGAGACCGCGACCGAACACTCGCTGATCCTGGTCGATGAAATGGGCACGGGAACTGCGCCCGAGGAAGGGGCCGCGCTCGCGGTGGCGCTGCTGGAAGAATTTCGCGCGCGGCGGGCGCTCACGCTCGCTACTACGCACCATGACCGGCTGAAAGCCTATGCCTCGACCACGCCGGGGATCGTCAACGCCGCGATGGAATTCGATGAAACGAATTTGCGGCCCACGTACCGGTTGCTCGTCGGCGTGCCCGGCACATCGAGCGGAATCGAAATCGCGCGGCGGCTGGGCTTGCCGGCCCGCGTGGTGGACCACGCTCGCGCGGGCCTTTCGCCCGAATCGCGCGAAGCGCGCGGGCTGATCGCTTATTTGCACCGCAGCCGCGACGAAATCGATGCCATCCAGAAGCAGGCGCGCGAGGAGCTTGCTCAGCTCGAAGCGGAACGCCGCTCGCTCCAGACGGAGTGGATCGAACGCCAGAAGAAACGCATCGCCGAGCTCGAAAAAAATTTTCGCGAGACACAAAAGCGCCTGGAAACCGAGGTGGCGCGGCTCGCGGCCGACATCAAAGACCGAAGCGTGCGGGCGCAAATCGAAAAGCAATCCGGACGCCGCATGGGAAAAATCGCTTCCGAAGCGCGCGCGGAAGCCGATGCCGCGGTCGTCGAAACCCTCGCGGCATCGCAGGCGGACCTAGGAGCCGGCGTCGAAGGACCACCCAAGCCTGTCGAACCGGAGCAGCTTTCGGCCGGCATGCGCGTCAACGTAAAAGGTTTCAAGCAGCCGGTCGTGTTCCGCCGGCACGACGGCCGGAGTGCCGAAGTGGAAGCCGGGCCGCTGCGCATGAAAGTCCCGCTGGCAGATATCATCGCGATCGATGCGGGCACGAAGTCGGCCGGCGCCGCCGCAGCCGCGCTTCCACGAAGCGTCGTGGTTCACACGCAAGCGAGCGACGAACCCGCCGGCGACGAAATCAACGTGATCGGCAACACGGTCGAAGAGGCCACGCGCCGCGTCGATAAGTTTCTCGACGAAGCCGCGCTCGCCGGCAAGCCCTCGGTGCGCATCATCCACGGCCACGGCACCGGCGCCCTCCGCCGCGGCCTGGCGGAGTTTTTGGGAACTCATCCGCTTGTCGATCGTATCCATGCAGAAACCGAGGAACGCGGAGGAAACGCAGTTACGGTGGCGGAGCTCAAGGGATAAGTCATTATTTTTCTTCACGCAATCTAGTAGATTCTAGTAGAATACCAGTAGATTCTATTGGAGGCCGGCGTGCCCAACAGCAAGAAGATGATCACCATCGAGCAGCGTGCCGTGGGTACATTCGACTGGGACGCTTCGCAGCAGGCACGGATCGAACGAAACCTCTTTGCTCTGAACGGGAAAAGCTGGGAAGCACTTCGCTTCTGCAAAAACAAGGGCGGTCGGCACAATCGCGTGCATCTCGTGATCGAGGAAGAAAACTTTGTCGAATTGTTTCGAAGCGCTGTCGAGAACGGGGTATTTTCCCCTGAGTCGCTGCAAAATTTGCGGGCGATCCTTCAAGCAGGTCAGGACCCCTTCCTCGACGTCATCGGGATCGGCGGAGATGGAAAGTTGGCCCAGGGGATCGATAAGGAATTGTACGGGGAAGAACCTGCGTGAAGCTCTTTGTGGACACTTGGGGATGGCTGGTGCTGGCCGACCCCAAGGATCCCCTCCATTCCAAGACAGCGGAGTGTTATAAGAAGTTTAGCGGCAAGGAGGGACGCGTCCTCACGTCCAATTTTGTTTTGGCAGAAACCCTGACGCTTTTATTCCGGCGCCGCCCATACACGGAGGCTTTACGTTTCTCGCTGGGAATTTTACAGTCTCCGTTCATACGAGTTGAGACCGTGACCGAACCAAGATTCCGGAAGGCTTTCGAGCTGAGGCAGCGATTTTCGGACAAACCCAAGATTTCATTTACGGATTTGAGCAGCATGGCGCTCATGATGGAACTCAGGCTTACCGATATTCTGACCGCGGATGCGCATTTCACGCAGGTAGGCTTGGGATTCCGAAGAATGCCGAGTTGAAAGGACACGAGTGCGTGGCTGAAGCCGGATCATTTGCCGAGCGCGTGAAGCAGCAGGCGGACATTGTCCGCGTGATCGGCGAATACGTGCGCTTGAAGAAAAGCGGGCAGAATTTTACCGGGCTTTGCCCGTTTCACCAGGAAAAGACGCCATCCTTTGCGGTACATCCCGTGAAGCAGATTTATCACTGCTTCGGCTGCGGGGCCGGCGGCGACGTTTTCAAATTCGTGATGGAGCTCGAGAAGCTCACTTTTCCCGAAGCCGTGCGGGCCGTCGCGGAAAAGTGCGGCATCGCAATTCCCAAGCCCCGCGAGCGCTCGCCCGAAGAGCGCCGCGAAAACCAGCAGCGTTCGGTGCTCGTCGAGATGCACCGCGAGGCCGCGGCATTCTTCACGCGACAGCTCCATGAGAGCCCGGAAGGAAAAGTGGCGGCGGGTTATCTCGAAGACCGCGGCCTCGACCGCGATGCCATGCGGCGCTTTGGGCTGGGCTATGCGCCGTCGGCAGGCGACGCTCTGCTGCGCCACTTGAAATCGAAATACGCTGAACAACTGCTCGAGGCCTCCGGCCTGTTTGCGCGCGACCCGGGCGGCCGCATCTACGACAAATTCCGCCGCCGGATCATGTTTCCCATCGCGAACGAATCCGGCAAGGTGATCGCCTTCGGCGGCCGCGCCATGGGCGACGACATGCCCAAGTACATGAACTCGCCGGAGACGCCGATCTATTTGAAGAGCAACGTGCTTTATCACGTCGATCGCGCCAAGGAAGCTCTGCGCCAGAACGATTTCGCGATTCTGGTGGAAGGATACATGGACGCGATTGCCGTGGCGCGTGCCGGGTTTGCGAACGTCGTCGCCAGTTGCGGCACCTCCCTGGCCGAGCCGCAAATAAAATTGCTCGGCCGGTTCACTCGCCGTGTGGTGGTGAATTACGATCCCGATACGGCGGGCCAGGCGGCCACGGAGCGTTCGCTCACGCTGCTGCTCGAGAAAGATTTCGACGTGCGCGTGCTCGCCCTTCCCGGCCGCGCCGATCCCGACAAATTTCTGAAGGACCAAGGCGCCGATGCCTACCGCCAGCTTCTGGCCCAGGCGCCGGCGTATCTCGATTATCTGATCGGCCGCGCGCGCCAGATGGACCGCACCACAGCCGCGGGCAAAGTGGCCGCGCTGAATTTTCTGATGCCTTATGTCCAGCGGCTGCCGAATCGGCTCCTTCGCTCGGAGTGGGCCACGCGCATCGCTTCGGAGCTGCGCGTGGATGAACCGGTGCTGCGCGAAGCCTTGCGCCGCGCCGCCGCCGAGCGCCGCAGCGAAGTGAAACCGAAGGCCGAGCTCCTGGCCCCCGCCGTGAAGCCCGCGGAGCGCCGCCTGCTGCAAATTCTTGTCGAGTCACAGGCCTTTCGCGAAAAGCTCGCGGGGGAAATTATTTCCGGCGGCGCGCATCGCGGACTCGAAACGGAAAAAATCTTCGAAGCTCTGGCGATCGCCATCAATTCCGGCCTGCGCCCCGACCCCGCAGCGGTGGCGTCGTCGCTCGATGAGAAGGACCGCCGCCTCCTCTTCGAGGTGCTCTTTGAGACTGTGGCCGAAGCGACCTGGGAGGAGGCGGAAAGTTGCCTTGCGGCGCTTCGCACCAGGCACGTCGCGCGCGAACTCGCCGAACTTCAGCAACAAATCGAATCGAGGCCTCCGGCCGAAGAACTGCGGCGCCTGATTTCCCGCCGCCTTGAGCTACAGAAGCTTCTCGCAGGACAAGCGCACTAGCCTGGCGATTTGTGAGGGGTGAAGAATTCATGAAGTCATGTGGCTCTGTCGAGATCCTCTCCAGCTGAGCGCCGCCCACCAAGACCTTTGGAGTGCGGAAGCTTGCTTCCGCTTTGTTTTCGAATCCGCTGCAACGCCCGCCAAGATCTGGCTGAACCATATTCGGTGGGATCTCTAGAGAGCCAAGTCAGGTTTTAGACGCCGAATTGCAGCGCCGCTGGGAACTTCAGGGGCTAAAGCCCGCAAATTCGGCCATTCTAATGTCGCGGTTAAAACCGCGACCTACAAAGCGGATTAATGTCGCGGTTACCCTTCGGCGCTGCTCAGGGCAAGAAACCGCGACCTACAAAGCGGATTTATGAGGTGGGTTCATCTCGTAGATGCTCGCCATCTTTGCCTGAGCCATCTCTGCTTTCCTCCGCCGGCGCGTCCCGTCAAAATCAGCACCATGAACACACGCCGCAGAAATTCCATGCTTCTGGCTGCACTTTCCTGCATCGCCGCGCTCGCTTGCACATCTCTTGTAGCGCATCCACAAGAGACAAAAAGGAGCGCAGCGATGCCTGATTCCTCGAATTTCCGCCTGTTCAATCCCGATACGATGGCCAAGCCGGTGGCAGGCTACTCCCAGGTGGCCGAAGTCACGGGAGGAAAACTCGTTTACATCGCCGGGCAGGTGGCGCTCGACCCGTCCGGCAATTTGGTCGGAAAAGATAATTTCCGTGCACAGGTCGAACAGGTATTCAAGAATTTGAATGCCGCCGTCCAAGCGGTGGGCGGCAGCTTCCACGACGTGATCAAGCTCAATTATTATTGCGCAGACAGCGTAGATCCATCGCTGACGCCGCAAGTCCGCGAGGTGCGCGACAAATACGTGAACACGCAGAATCCTCCGGCGAGCACGTTCGTTGTGGTCCGCCGCCTCGTCCGCCCGGAATGGCTCATCGAAATCGAGGCCGTCGCCGTCGTCAAGCGCTGATGCAGTGGCTCAGGGGCGCGGCATTCTGTAGTGGAACAGCTTGTGGCACTTCTCCCTGAGAAACCCGCCGATCACCGGAATGCGATGATTGCCCTTCTCCAAGACGTGGCGGCAGGAAATCAGGCACGCGCGCCACTTGTAGTCTTCCGTGCCGCACTTGCGGCCGTACGCGGCGATGTCTTCCTGCGAAACTCCGTAAACCACCGCGCCGATTCTCGACCACACGCAAGCGCCGGCACACATCGCACACGGCTCATGCGTCGAGTAGAGGACGAAGTCGGGCAAGTAGCGGCCATAGCCGCTGGAAACGTATTTCAGCGTCTCCAGCTCCACGTGTTTGATGCTTGACCCCGACGTCTTCACGCGGTTTCCCGCGCTGGCAATCACCACTTCGCGGCTGCCTTCCAGGCGGGTGATGACCGCACCAATTGGATAGTCGCCGCGGTCGCCGGCGCGCTTCGCCTCCGCCACTGCCAGCTCCATGAATTTCCTTCGCGGCTTGTAGGAAGCAGGGATCATGTTCATTCATTATATCTGCATGAGCGGGCCTCCCCGCCAATTGGCCGTGCCGAAAGACTAAGCCGCCGTTGACTTCCGCTTCGACGCGCACCTAAGATGTGCCCCAATCGACGGAGCGCTTCGAGCTTGCTTGGCCAAATCATCTCTCACTACCGCGTCCTCGAAAAACTCGGGGCCGGAGGCATGGGCGTCGTTTATAAGGCCGAAGATGTAAAGCTCCATCGCTTTGTCGCGTTGAAATTCCTGCCGGAAGGACTTGCCATCGCCGGCCCGGCGCTGGAGCGTTTCCAACGCGAAGCCCAGTCCGCCTCCGCACTCGATCATCCGAATATCTGCACGATTTATGAAATTGGCGAGCACGAAGGCCGGCCCTTCATCGCCATGCAGTTTCTCGAGGGCAAGACGCTGAATGAATTGATCGGCGGCCGTCCGCTCGCTTTCGACGAAACGCTCAACCTGGGAATTCAAATCGCCGACGCGCTCGAAGCGGCTCACGCGCAGGGAATCGTTCATCGAGACATCAAAGCGTCCAACATTTTCGTCACCAAGCGCGGGCACGCCAAAGTTCTCGATTTTGGTCTCGCCAAGCTGTCCCCGGTGGCGGAGGGCGTCGGCGCGGGTGCGACTCCCACTGTCACCAGAGACGAACTCCTCACCAGCCCCGGCACCACGGTCGGAACCGTCGCTTACATGTCGCCGGAGCAGGTGCGCGGCAAGGAGCTCGACGGCCGGAGCGACATTTTCTCTTTCGGCGTTGTCCTCTACGAGATGGCCACCGGAGTCCTCCCCTTTCGCGGAGAAACTTCCGGTGTGATTTTCGACGCCATCTTGAATCGCGCGCCGGTAGCTCCGGTGCGGCTCAATCCGGACCTGCCTCCGCAATTCGAAGAAATCGTCAGCCGCGCGTTCGAAAAAGACCGCAATCTCCGCTACCAGCATGCTTCCGATTTGCGCGCGGACTTGCAGCGGCTGAAACGCGACTTGGATAGCGGCCACATGACGGCAGTCACGGAAGCCGCGTCCACTTCGGGGGCACAGGTTTCTCCCGCGTCGAGTGCGCAGCAAATGCGGCCGGCCTCTTCCAGCGCGGTCTCACCGAGCGCCGCAGCGGCACAGCCGCTTCCCGCCGCCAAACCCTCCCACGCGCGGCTCGCGATTCTTGCCCTTGCAATTCTCGCGGTGGCCGCGGGCGGAATTTGGCTTGTGAAGCGCTCGCGCGATGCGCGCTGGGCCCGCACGGTAGCCCTGCCGGAAATTTCTCGTTTGTACGACGCCGGGAAACTGGACGCGGCATACGCCCTTGCCTCCAGAGCCGAGAAGTTTATTCCTGATGACCCGGCCCTCACGAAGGTCTGGCCGCAAATTTCCTACCGCATCTCGATCGAGACCACTCCACCGGGAGCCGATATTTACAGGAGCGCATACGGCGAGGCCAATGCTCCCTGGCAATTCGTCGGGCGGACTCCGCTGAAAGAAGTCCGCGCGCCTCAAGGCTACTATGTCTGGAAGATTGAGAAGCCGGGGTTCGCGACCGTTCTGCGAACCACACTCGGCCTATTCGGATTGTGGATCCCGAGCTCTCCGGGCAGGTCCAACCAAATTGCATCGATCGTGCTTGATGAAACCGGAAAAGTTCCGCCCGGCATGGTCAAAGTTGCGGCACCGAAGAGCGGCAAGCAAGATCTCGTGATCCCCGGTTATGAGGGAATACCGGAGGTCGCGATGAAAGAGTTCTGGATCGATGAGTACGAGGTCACCAATCGTCAATTCAAGGCTTTCGTAGACCAGGGCGGATATCAGAAACGCGAGTATTGGAAACAAGAATTCCGCCAAAATGGAAAATCGCTCACCTGGGAACAGGCCCTGGCCCTGTTCCGCGATTCCGCGGGACGCCCCGGGCCCAAAGATTGGATTCAAGGCGACTACCCGAAGGGACTGGACGACTATCCGGTTGCGGGTGTGAGTTGGTACGAAGCCGCGGCCTACGCTGAATTCGCGGGCAAGAGTCTTCCCAGCATTTTCCACTGGCACCGCGCTGCTGGTGCCACGTCGGCCCCCTACATTGTCCCGGCGAGCAATTTCAGCGGCTCCGGCTTGCTGCCCGTCGGCAGCAAACCGGACCTGGGCCCTTTCGGCAGCTTCGATATGGCGGGAAACGTGAAGGAATGGATCTGGAATGAAGCTGACTCCGGTAGGCGCTATGTGCTTGGCGGGGCCTGGGACGAGCCGAACTACATGTTTGTCGATCCGGATGCGCAGTCCGCTTTTCTGCGCGCCTCCAATATCGGATTCCGCTGCGTGAAGTACCCCGACCCACAGGCCATTCCAAAAGAGGCGCTCGCCGCGATTCCCTCTCCCCGACGCGACCTGAGCAAAGAAAAACCGGTCTCGGATGAACTTTTCCGCGCCTACCTCAGCGTATATTCCTACGACAAAACTCCCCTGAACGCTTCGGTCGAGCGCCTGGACAAGGAAGATGAGGATTGGACGACTGAGAAGATCACCTATGCGGCCGCTTACGGGGATGAAAAGGCCATCACTTACTTGTTTATTCCGAAGAAGGGAAAGCCGCCGTTTCAGACCGTGCTTTTCTTTCCCGGCTCCAATGCGCTTTTGTTGCGGACTTTCAAGGTCTATCCGACGGCATCGCTGGACGTATTTCTGAAGGGCGGACGCGCGGTCCTCTTTCCCGTTTACAAAAGCACCTACGAACGCGGTGACGGCCTGGAATCCGATACGGAAAACATGACCAGCACCTGGCGCGACCACGTCATCATGTGGGAGAAAGACGCCTCGCGAGCCCTCGACTACGCCGAGACTCGCCCGGAGCTCGACCACCAGAAAATTGCCTACTATGGCTACAGTTGGGGCGCAGTGATGGGCGGCCTTATACCGGCCGTTGATACGCGCATCAAAGTGAACATCATTGCTCTCGGCGGTCTCGATTTCCAGCGCTCGCTGCCGGAGGTTCACGTCGTCAATTTCCTGCCGCACGTAAAGCAGCCTTCATTGATGCTCAATGGCCGCTACGATTTCTTTTTCCCAGTGGACACCAATCAGGAGCCATTCTTCCGTCTGCTCGGTTCGCCCAAAGACCAGAAGAAGCATTTAATCTATGACACCGGCCACACGATCCCCCGCAACGAGCTGATCAAGGAATCCCTCAACTGGCTCGACCAGTATCTCGGCCCTGTAAATTGATTCAAGAGTGGGTTTGGGGGAGTAGGCAGTCATGGCCGCGTCTCGCGCTAGTGTTCCCTATAGCTTCGCGGCGCGAAGATTTCGCTCAGGTAATCATGTGTGCCGGGGATGCGCTCCAGATGCGGGTAACGCAGTCCCCCGGCATAACGGATTTCATGCGATTCGAAAGTGTCAAAATTGCGAACGAGCAATGTGATTTTGCCGTTTCGTGGATGTGCGATCGCGTCGTTCAGCACATCCGAGGAATAAGCCCGGCCATCCACCGCGACGATTTTCATGAGCGGCCCAAGTCCCGCCTCATAGGCAGGTGCGCCCGGGAGCACGTCGTCGATAGTGCCGTCTTTGGTCACGTCGATCCCAATCGAAAACATCGCGAAGTAAGTCACAGGATATGTCGGAAAGGGAAGCGGGTTGTTCGGCGTGTCGTTGTAAACGAGCCGCCAGCCGGCCGCCTCGAGGCCCTCTGTCGGCGGCTTGCTATTCACCTGGTAGATGCGCGTTTCAAAAAATGAGTGCCAGTCATAGGGACAAATCTCCGCGAGCGCCGCCTCCACATCCTCGCGCGTGTACGGAACTACGATCGGCCCGGTATCGCGCTGGCCGAAAAAGCTCCGCAAGAAATCATCGAGCGAAAGGCGTCCCTGCGTTTGCTCGCGGATAATGGTGTCCGCGCGCAGCCAGATGAGCGCGCCCTCGTCGTAATAGTCTTGCGCGCGCCGGAGCGAGCCCCAAGCATCATCCGTCGTGCGCAGAACCCAAGATTCGGTCGCCGTATCCACCAGCGGAGTGGAAGCACGGGCGGGGATCTGCGCAAGGTAAGCAGCCACAAACCCGATATAGTCGAGTAAGTATGCGGCGTCATTGAACCCGGCGCGCGTCGCCAGCAGCTGACCAATGTACTGGTTCAAGCCCTCATATACCCAGAGTAGCGACGTCCGCTCAGGCCCTTGATAATCCGGCTTCGAATACAGCTCCGCCGCGCGCCGGTACTTGCCGTCCCACGAATGTGATTGCTCGTGCGCCAGCAGCACCCAACCGAATTTTTCGAGCTCCTCTTTCTTCGAAAGCCCGGCGACCCCCATTCCGCTGTAGGGCGAATCTTCATGCTCGAGCGCGTCAAAAGGCCCCAATTCGCTTTGGGATACAAGAAGGTGCAGCTTCTCCCAGTGCCGGAAGCCGAACATCGCCCGGTCCTGCTCGACCAGCTTCCCAAAGAGCTCAAACGCATGCGCGTCGTTGGCGTTGTCAACGCTGGCGTGGCTGTCGCCGGTGACCTCCAGCACCGCCGGCCAGCTCGACGCGAGCGGCACCGCCCGGAAAAATTCCCCGGCGAGCACTGGCGAGTCAATCAGGCGTTCGAGCGATACCGGCGCAAAATTTACGCGCCCGTTCGTTTCGCTCGTCACCTGCAGCGAACTTCCCTGTTTCCAATTCGGAGGGAGCACAACCGACGGCTCAATTATCAGGCTGCGCTTGTCTATGTCCCGCGGGTAGAGCACCACACGGTTCCACGCCAGCAGTAGTTGATGATCCGAAATCGTGTTTCTCAGCAGATTGTCAAAATCCACTGTAATCCGGTCGATGCCTGCAGGAACTTCCACATGAATCGTGAAGATTTCTTCGGGATCACGTTTCCAGAGCAGCGTCGCGTTTCCGGCATGGATCCGCAGCGCAGCGAATTGTTCGATCGGGCCGGTCGGTCCGTGTTCGCCGGGAATCCACTTCGGGTAGGCGAGCGCAAGCAGTCCCGGCCGGACCCGAATTTCCTCATGCACGAAAGCGATTCGGCGGGCCTCCTGCGTCTCGTCCACGACCAGCGTCATCACCGGCGCTGATTTCTCCTGGCCCGCAGCAATCGATGCAAGTGCAGTCACCGTGAAAATCGCCGGGGCGAATTTCTTCAAAACGAGTGGAAGAGGCACGCAGTTCCTCCCCTAGACGCATCCCAAGCGCAAAGGATTCTGCCAAAGTTAGGGACGCGTAGCCAACCTAAAATCCCGTCTCAAATAAAGCTGCACTCGGGAGGATGATGTGTTCTGGCGGGGTCGTCCCGAGATTCCGTCGACACCTGGTCTGCTTTTCGGAAACTTCAAGATTACTGCGGACGGCTGGTGAGGAGGCCGCTCAGTGACAGCAGTTCTTGAGCAACTCGAGTGCTGCCCTCAGAGCGATCGGCTGCGTGCGACTGCTAAGCGCAGAGCAAAAATTCAGTCGGCGGAGCCGCCTTCCGACGAAGCGGCTTTCACGTCTTTCTCGGTTGCATCTGCGGCTTGCTGCTGCTTTTTCAATTCATCCGCCACCGACGTATCCGGGTCCGCCTGGCCTTCGGGAACGTCTCTTGGCTTCGCAGCGGGGCCTGGGGGAATGCCGCCCTTGCCCTGAGTGCCCGCGAGCGACTTCAATCCATCGTCAATCTTCGCGCGGAAGTTGTCATGCATCTCCTCGAGATCGTCCACTTTCAATCGGCCGGCCATTCCCGCCGAGCAATCGCCCTTCTTCCCGCTCACCACTTCGATGGCGACCGTGCCGTTCGCATCCGGAGTGATTTCTTTTCGCCGGATGATGTCGCCGGCGGTGAGCGAGCAGGCCGTGTCTCCCGTCTCGAGGCTCAATTCGGAGGAAGCGATGAACAGCACGAATCGCGAATCGAGCGAGGGCGGAATCTTCGGAGGGCTCCCCGGAGCCGCTGCGGCGCTAACCGGCTTTGTTGAGGCGTCTTTCTCATCGGCGATCATTTGCTTCACTTGCTCCGCGATCTGGTCCTTCGTTGCGTTGGTCACAACCGCCGGAGCCGCGCCTTGATTCAGTTGGCTCGCGTGCGCCGATGCGAGCACGAACCCGGAGCCATCCCACAGGCGGCTCGAATCGGATCCTTCTGCCGCCGCGTCCGCCGCGTCCTCGGACCCTGTTTGCAAGCTCTGCGCCATGGCATAGTCCGCGAGCCAGAATGCCGGCGCGGGGTAAACAGCGTAAGGGACAAAGTAATAGCCATACGGCGTGTACCACGCGGCGCCCATCCAGCCCCAGGTGAAGGCTACATCCACCGGCCACGGGGTGTACGCCCAGCCATAAAACGCCGGGTCATAGTAGACCGCGGGCACATATTCGTAGAAGGGATAGCCGCCGTAGTAATAGGGCACATAGACGCGCGAAGAGTAGGCTCCGTTGGAGTAGTAAGTCCGCTGCGCGAATTCATGCCCGCTGCGGGTGAACCGGCGTTCCCCGAAGCCGCCTTGCTTGCCGTTGGAGACGAGCCGGGTGTGATCGGCTCGCGTCGTTTCGATTCTGCGCTCGCCGTGCGGCCCGCGGCTGATAGTCGTTCCCTTGGCGTCGTGAATCGCAGTCGCGCGGCCGCGCGTGTCCATCTTCGCGGTCGCGCCCTTGGACGTGGTCACGCCGGTCAACTTGCCGGTGCGGCTGCGGTCCACGGTGCTTCCGTCGGCGTGCGTTGTTCTCGTCCCGCCGTTCGGCAGCTTGGTCGCGCCGGGTTGATTGTTCGCGCCCGCGGCTCCCTTCGCGCCACCGCCCGCGCTCGACGAGTTGGTCCGCGCCGATCCCGTGCCGCTGGCTTTGTTCTCTCCGCTCGAAGTGTTCACCGCCCTCGGCCTCAGATTCAGCCCAGTCGGCGCTCTGGGATCCGTCTCGACCTTCGGAGTCGTGGATCCATTTGCTCCGCCCGTGCCGCCCGCCCGATTGGCGTTATTCGGCCCCGGAGTCGCGCGCTTGGTGGCAGTTTTGGGTGTATTGAACGTGTTGTTCCCGGCCGAGCTTCCCGAGCCGGTGTTGCCGGCCACGTGAGGGGATGTCCCTGCCGTTCCGCCAGGGTGTGCTTCAGGCTCGTGGTCGCTTCCGCCTTCATGGTGTGCATCCGGAGCCGGCGCCGGTTTGGCTGCGGGAGCCGGCGCAGGTTTCGGCGCGGGTGCAGGACTCGGCGCCGAAACTGTCCCTTTTTGCTGCGCCAGGGCGATGAATGGCAAGCACAGGAAGAGCAGAATGAACAGGAACTGTCGGGCAAGATACGTGTGCGGCGCAGCGCTTGGCTTCATGCGGTTCTCCTCGACGGACCGGATGTTTCCTACGAGACTTGAATTGCAGCGACGGCAGTAATCCCAGCTTATCGGCGCTCCTTCGCCGCCGCAACATCCGCGAACGCGCCGGTGTCCATTCGACCGCTAATCAACAGGTAACACGCGCCGCACGCAGTCCATCCCTCGCCGCCCACCGCGCCACCCGCCTCGATCCTCTCATCGCCCTGCGCGAAGAATAGCGCTCCACTCCTGCTCCGCCCGGATGCTTGCATCTGGTGCCTGCATTGCCTATAATTGGTGCATGCAGTACACCATTCGGAAAGTGCCAGATTTCTTGGACGCGGCCCTGCGTCGCCGGGCGCGAGAGCAGGGCCGGAGCCTCAATGAAGTGGCGATTGAGGCTCTGTCCAGGGGCGCCGGGGTCGACGGCGAACGGGAGCCGCAGCGCGATCTCCGCGACATTGCCGGCACCTGGCGGAAAGATCGCGCCTTCGATCGCGCCCTCGCCGCTCAGCACGCCATCGATCGGGAAATGTGGCGGTGAGACTGGCGCTCGACACCAATCGCTACGCCGATCTGTGCCGCGGAAACGCCCGCGTGGTTGAAATGGTCGCCGCGGCCGACGAGGTCTGGCTGCCCTTCATCGTCCTGGGCGAGTTGCGGGCAGGATTTGCTGTCGGAAGCCACGGGCCGCACAACGAGGCCGTTCTGCGGCGCTTTCTTCTGAAGCCCGGGGTCGGCGTCCTGTATGCGGACGAGCAGACCACCCATCATTACGCCGGCTTATACCGGCAACTGCGAAAGCAAGGGACGCCGCTTCCCACCAACGACATGTGGATCGCGACGCTAGTTCTTCAGCATTCGTTGATCCTGTATGATCGCGACTCTCACTTCGATGCGCTCCCGCAACTCCCGCGCCTCTGAGCTGCACATTGGGCGCGTGTGGCGCAGCCACTCCTGGCTGCGCTCTTACGATTACAATCCCCGATTCATGCACAATCGCCCTCGGCCCGAATTTTTCGGCAAAGAGTTCTCTCCGATTTTTGTACCTACCGGTTTTTTTACTGAGCGAACCCCAAAGGCAGCCGTGCCGCAGGCAGTGCAAATCGAAAGCGGCTTCACAGTGTGCGGAAAAACTCGCTCCGATAGGGGGTCGGAGCTTTAGCTCCGACATAACAGCCGCTTTCTTAGTGGGCTTCAGCCCCTGAAGTACAGACGTCAGCGCCTACTACTTCTTTTCGGTTGGCCCCTCGTCGGGACTCACAAAATTGACCACGAACGGCGCCACGCCGTGCACTTGCAAAATTGTGTCGCCCTTGCACTGCGCGTAATGCCTCATCTCCGGCGCCGCCGAGAAAAACCCTCCCGTGCCCACTTCTTTGAGCGCCGCGTCGTCCCATTTCGATCCCATGCCGACGGCGGCCGCGCCCTTGACTACGGTCACGTTTTCCGTCTTGGGATGCCAGTGCGGCGCGATCTTCAATCCATCGGTACAAGAAAGCCGGATGGTGTACGTTCGTCCCGGCGTCATGGGATCGCCTTGGATGATGGCGATCTTCAGCGTTCCGCCCATTTCCACCGACGGCTTGCCAACCAGCGCCGCCGCCGGAACGTCTCCCCACCGTTCCGTTCCCGGCTCAACGACGATCGCGCCATGCGGCTGCGCAGCAGCGCTTGCTTTCGCCGCCGGCTTCGTTTGCGCGCCGGCGCTCCAGGGCAACATCGCGAGCAAAATCAACAATACGGACTTGTGCCAGTTCATGAGCTCTCCTCTCAGCTTGGAGTCAGTTGCGTGAGGGCCGAAATCCCGCGGCATTCTACACCTATTCTTTCCGCCGCTTCGTTCCCTCCGTGTTGTCATCCCGACGCGGTTCCCAGCGAGGGATCCGCTGTTCTGGTCCTCGTAGCGCTGGCTTGCCCCGAGGCACGAAGGGCATCTTGCCGGCAGTTTGGTCCTAGGCTGTCATCCCCCGCCGCCGCGGAGCTTCGAGTTCGTTCGACCTGGGCCCGGCTGCGGCTTTGCGTTGGAGTCCGAGGTGTGTTTCTTCAAAGCGAGAGCCATTGTTTACATTTTGCTTGACTCCGACCTGCCACGGGTGCTCCCGTGGCGGAAAGAAAACAGGCGTTCACCCGTAACAGGTTGAGCTGGGAGGCTCTCTTGGGCTTCCTATTGGCCGCTGTCTTGTTTGTTGTGGGGCTGGTGATTGGATGGACGCTGCTAGTGCGGCTCGATCTCTTCAGCGCCACGCGCGTGTTTTGCCCGCGCCCCAGCGCACCGCCCGCAATCGCGCTCACGGCCGAGGCGACGGACTTGCACCACAGGCTTCGCATCGCAGATCTACACTGCGATGCAACGATCTGGCGGAAGGATTTGACGCGCCGCTCGAACCTGGGTCACTTCGACTTTCCAAGGATGCGCGACGCCAATGGCGCGCTTCAACTTTTCCTCTCGGTGACCGAGATACCTCGGCAGGTGGCGGGCGACCTGATCGATGATCACAGCGATCGCCTGACTCTGCTCGACATTCTCGACCAATGGCCGATTGCCGCCATTCTCGATCAGACCGAACGCGCGCTCTGTATGGGGAGCAAGCTGAAGTCATTTTGCGCGCGCAGCGAGGGCGAGATCCGTTTTATTGAGAAGGCCAGCCAGCTCCGCCGCGCGCTCGACGATCGGCGCGGCGATCCCGCGGTGCGCGCCGCTGTGCTCGGCCTGGAGAGCAACGACGGCACGAAGTATTCGCTTCCTAATATCCAGCGTCTGTTCGCCGGGGGTTACCGCACCTGCTCGCTTTGCCACCTCGCGGACAGCGCATTTGCCGCCTCCGCCAGTAGCGTGTCCAAGAGCGGGCTGACGCCCCTTGGCCGCGACGCAGTTGCGGCGATGAACGAAGCGGGCATGATCATCGACCTGGCCTATGTGGCTCCGCGGGTGATCGAAGAGGTGGTGAAATCTTCGAAACGAGCCCCATTTGTATCTCACACCGGTCCCCGAGGGGTTAGCAACGATCCGAAATGCATGTCGGACGAACTGCTGCGCGCCGTCGTCGAGAAGGGCGGGGTGATCGGACTTTGCTTCGTCAGGGATTACGTGAATGGCGACGGGCTCGAGGATCTGCTTTGCTGCATCGAGCACATGATCTGAATTGTCGGCCCGAAAGGCGTTGCGCTCGGGTCCGGCTTCGATTCATTTCCAATGCCGATTGCGATCGATCAATTGCCGTACCTGACCCAGGGGCTATTGTCCGCCGGCCACGACCAGGCGACAATCGGGGCGATCATGGGCGAGAACGTCATTTAATTCCTCTTACGTGAATTACCTCAGCAATAAACCTGTGGCTGGCGCACTCTTGTCCGCTTGAGCGGGCAAGGGTGGGGCGTGAGTCTGGCCCTTTGTAGCGCTGGCTTGTCCCTGCCGCCCTGAGGATAGCCGAGGGAAGCACAGCAAAAGGGCGTCTCGCCGGCTGAGAGAGATTCTTCACTCCGTTCCGAATGACGAGCGGAAGTGCGAAGAATCGGGCCAATGAGGTGATCTTTCGAGTCCCCTGAGGACGGATCGGCGTTCCCAGGGGGAAAGCAATGCCCCGGCCAATCGGCTCACGAATCACGAGTTACAAGTCACGAGTCACGGCCCGCGCGAGAAATCCACAGACACGAACAGCGGTGCAAAAATTGTTCGTTTCTTGGGTTGACTTTTGGGGGCCGTTGGATACAATAATCGTTTGTCTGGATGTCCTTCCAGCTGGCCTGGGATGAGCTGCTCTTTGACAATCGGATGATACATGCCAGAACCCGTTTGGTTTTGAGATACAACCAAGCGATTTGAAAGTTCGTTCCGATCGTGGGCATCTTCGGATGGATCACGGTCGTAACATCAGGTTTCAAACGAGAGTTTGATCCTGGCTCAGAGCGAACGCTGGCGGCGTGCTTAACACATGCAAGTCGAACGGGTGTAGCAATACATTCGTGGCGAACGGGTGCGTAACACGTGGATAACCTTCCTTCAGGTGGGGAATAACCCCGCGAAAGCGGGGCTAATACCGCATAACAATGCGATGGCACATGCTGTTGCATTCAAAGGCGCAAGTCGCCGGAAGAGGGATCCGCGGCCGATTAGCTAGTTGGTAAGGTAACGGCTTACCAAGGCAATGATCGGTAGCCGGTCTGAGAGGATGATCGGCCACACTGGAACTGAGACACGGTCCAGACTCCTACGGGAGGCAGCAGTGGGGAATCTTGCGCAATGGGCGAAAGCCTGACGCAGCAACGCCGCGTGGGGG
>DASPSD010000090.1:0-3138 GCA_035624115.1 Candidatus Sulfotelmatobacter sp.
CCCGGCAAGGCGGCGTCAAGCCGCCGCACTCCGAAAAAAGGCAATGTGCGGCGGCCGGTCTTGAGTATTTATTTGGAGTGCGGCGGCTTGACGCCGCTTTGCTTTTGGGTCGAGCGCAAACGTAAACTCCACAGCAATGCCGAATTGGCCGCGCAGCCCTACACACCGGCTGGAGAGCGCCGGCGCCTATATGGTCACCGCGGCGACCTATCGCAAGCAACCCCTATTCCGCACCGGCAATCGTCTTGCCTACTTTTGCGAAACGCTTCTGGATTTGGCTCCGCGCTACGACTGGAAACTCGAGGCGTGGGCCGTGTTTCCGAATCATTATCACTTCGTAGCCACGTCTCAGCAGAAAGGGATCAATCTCCCCCGTTTTCTAGGCCATCTGCATGCGGTCACGGGAAGGGAGATCAATCTTCAGGACGACACTCCCGGCCGAAAAGTCTGGTTCCAGTATTGGGATTCGCATCTCACGTACGCGCGATCCTATCTGGCGAGACTGAATTATGTGCATTGCAATGCTGTGCGACATGGCTTGGTACAGCAGCCAGAGCACTATGCCTGGTGCTCGGCCGCGTGGTTTGAACGAGAGGCTGGTGGAGCGTTCCGCCGGATCGTGATGGAATTGCGTTCGGATCGAGTGAAAGTCCTAGATGACTTCGATGTAAGCCCTGATGACACTCGATGAGAGATGAGGAGGAATTCAACACGGAGGGCGAGAGGAACTGAAAAGGCAAAGCGGCGTCGAGCCGCCGCACTCCATAAAAAGCGGAGCGCTACGGATGGCAGAATTCTTCAAGCAGGAGGCGGGTGAGGCGGACCGGGTCGTGGCGGACGACGCCGCCTTCTTCCACCAGATGGTCGAAGACGCAGCGGACGCCGAGTTTCTGCAATTCGGCGACATTGGCGCGGACCGGTTCGGCGCCTTCGGCGCGGTAGCGCGCGAGCAGTTTCGGTGAAATCTGCTGATTGTTGATCACGGCCCAGTCGAAGATGCGTCCTCCAGCGTGCTCGTAAATCGCGCGCACATGGTCGGTGACGGAATAGCCGCCGGTTTCGCCGGGCTGGGTCATGATATTGGCGATATAGACGCGCGTGGCGCGCGAACGGCGGATGGTATCGGCGACGCCGGCCACGAGCAAATTGGGAATGATGCTGGTATAGAGCGAGCCGGGGCCGAGCAGAATCAAATCGGCGCGGCGGATGGCGTCGAGGGTTCCAGCGAGCGGCTTGACATGGCGCGGCTCGAGCCACACGCGCTCGATACGCCGGCGCGAGCGGCTGATACGCGTCTCGCCGGCAACTTCGGTGCCGCCGGCGAGCTCGGCGCGAAGCGAAACGAGCTGCGAAGTGGCCGGAAAAATGCGTCCGCGGATGGCCAGGACTTCGCTGCACAGGCGAACAGCTTCGGGAAAATCTCCGGTGACTTTGGTGAGCGCGGCGAGAAACAGGTTGCCGAAGCTGTGGCCTTTGAGGCTGCCGCGGCGCTGGAAGCGGTATTGGAAGAGGCGGCTGAGCAGCGCTTCGTCCTGCGAGAGCGCGACCATGCAGTTGCGCAAATCGCCGGGGGGAAGGATGCGGTACTCACGGCGCAGACGGCCGGAACTACCACCATCATCGGTGACGGTGACGATGGCGGCGAGATCGGCGATGGGCCCGCGAACCGGTGAGGCGATGCGGCGCGTGGACGGAGGATAGGCGGGACGCGCGGCGGAAACGAAATTTTTCAGCCCGCGAAGAAGCGTGGAAAGGCCGGTACCGCCTCCGAGCGCGACGATGCGGACGGTGCGGTCGCGTCCCGTGGCCTGAGGACCCGGGTGGAGGGACGGTGGCGCGGGATTGCGAACGGCGGAAGGCACGAGAATCAGGTGAGCGGCCCGTCGCGCTCCGGATAGAGCAGTTCGGTGAAGCGAGGATCTTCGAGCAGGTAGGCGAAGTCCTGATCGTTGCGCGCGTGGTAGCGGTTTTCGGGACGAAGCTCGATGGCCAGCTTGAGGTGGTTCATGGCGGATTCGACTTCGCCGGTGAGCGAGTCGAGAGCGGCGAGCGCGTAGATGACGTAATCGGCCTTGGGCGCGATTTTGCGGGCGCGTTCGAGTGCCTGGCGGCTGTCTTCCCAGCGGCCGAGATTCATCATAGCGACGCCGTGGTGGTAATGCTCCTCAACGGTGCGGGGAGTGGTGTCGGGCGGCTTGGAAATGCGGCGCTCGCAGATGCGGAGATGGACCTGAGCGCGGTCCACCAGCTCGCGGCTGGGACCTTCCAGAACTTTTTCGAGCGCCTGCTTGGCTTTATGGAATTTTTGCTCGTGGAAATGCCGCATGGCTTCTTCGTAGAGCTTTTGCTGTTCGCGCACGCGGGGGTCGGTCATTTCTTTCTCACGACGGACGGAAGCGGAAGCTCCGGCAACTCCTTTTCGTTTCAATGAGTTAGAGGAAGGGGACGCCGACCCCCGAGCACGGGAGGCGCGGCGCTTGCCGGCTTTTGTCATCTTAATCAGCGGGCGATAGTAGCAAAGGCGAAATGATGAGTCAACGCGGGCTGGGAAGCGGTGTGTCGGGGAAAATTTGCGCCAGAACGGACAACTGAGGGGACAAAAGCGGGTTCATACTCGTGAGAACGCGGTGCACAGAGAAGCGCGCAGGCTAATCCGGATCCCGAAGCATCGGGATCGGGGCTGTGCCACGAAGGGTGGTATCTGGTGTGTAACCTGGCGCTCGCGCGGTGCGCCCGGCATATGTTATAAGTAGCGACTCAGTTTGGCTGGGGGATCGTGTCTTTCATCAACTTTCCCGCGCGCGAAATCAACTGCAAGCTTGTCTACTACGGCCCCGGCCTGGGGGGCAAGACAGCGAATTTGCAGTGGATCTACGAGAAAACCGGGGCGCAGCAGAAAGGCAAGATGATCTCGCTGGCCACGGAGACGGACCGCACTTTGTTCTTCGATTTCCTGCCGCTGGACCTGGGGACGGTTCGCGGATTCAAGACGCGCTTCCATCTGTACACCGTTCCCGGCCAGGTGTTCTATGAAGCGAGCCGCAAGCTGATCCTGAAGGGCGCGGACGGAGTGGTGTTCGTGGCGGATTCGCAGGAAGAACGCCTGGACGCGAATTTTGAGACGCTGGAAAACCTTCG
>DASPSD010000091.1:0-50662 GCA_035624115.1 Candidatus Sulfotelmatobacter sp.
AAATGGGCGTCCTTAACGGCACCGTGGCCCATCTCGGCAATCCGGTTTTAACTTGGATGCTCTCAAACGTGGATTTGGAACCAAGTGAAAAAACAGGCGGCATACGACCGCAGAAAAGTGGCGGCGACCGCCGGTTGAAAATAGACGGTGTCCAAGCCGCCGTATCGGCCATGCAGCAAATGGCTGATCCGGCGAACAAGAAGTACACGGGGACACCGCGGATAATTTTGATCTAGGAGGCAACATGGCGTTTGGACTTTTTTGGTTGCGGCAAAAATTGAATACCTTTTTGGGCGTCGGTTGGGCGGTGCGGTTCACCGGCAAATATGACGGCTACCCGTGCATTGAATACGTTTGCCCGTACTGCAACAAAAAAGAAGCGTGGGTTGCCGGTGCAAAAGGCTTCCAAGGAACAGCACCAAGGGCCATATGCTGCCCGGCGGCGGTGCCGTACCCGCGCGAGCTTGAAGAGTTTGGAAAACATCTGTGGGCGCAACCCCGGTGGGACAACATCCGCGCGGATCGTTCCCCATTCATTGACAATTGGGACAGTGTCCCGGATGAATTCCAGTACACCAAGTTTGTGCCATGAAACGTACACCGACAGCCAAACTACCGGGCACAACACCAGCAGCGCGCGGCTACAGCGATGATCCGCGTTATACGCGCGGGGCGTGGCCAAAACTGTCTCGTGTCATGCGCGGGCATAATCCGGTGTGCCAAAAAATTTTGAACGTGGGCATGTACAAGAACGAACAGTGCCACAACGCCAGCACGTTGGTGCACCACTTGGTGTCGCCAAAGGAACGCCCGGATTTGTTCTTGGTTCCTAGCAATTTGGTGTGCTTGTGTGAAAATTGCCATCCGCCAACCGAAGGAACGCCAGACTGGGTTGCGGGCAAAGATTATGTAGCGACCGTCCTGCCGAAATGGCGCGTGTCGTAGAAGCAAAATCCAAAAAATAAGGTGTAGACACAATGCTGACCCGCGCTGACAGGGTGCGTGGTGGGCGTGCCGGTGGTTTGCGTGGTGGGCAAACGTGCGCGGAGCGGCAGATTGGTGTTTGTGCGCCCGGCGTATCAGCGTATGCGGCCCACCTTCGTTGGCATGTGTACCGCGAAGTTGTGAACCCAAAGTGTTCGTTTTGTAGTAACAGAAAAAAGAAAGGTGGTGAATGAAAAAACATGGCAAGAATAAAGAAAGTGGAAGTTGACGTGGTTACAATCCGGGAGCTTGGTTTTCCACAGCTTGTGACGGTCAAACAAGCCGTGAAACTGGTTTTATCAGGCGATGCCATCATTGTTGGCCCCGTAAAACGCGTCACCGGATTAACCGAAGTCCGCCGGGCGCACAAGTAGCAGCAAAATCCGCAAAAAAGAAAGGCAGGTGATCGTAATGGCAAATAGTCGTGGTGTGGACAATTTCATTGCAACGGCCAAGGCTGACCTAAAGGAAGTGGTTGACCGTTTGCAGAACAGCAACCTAAACGCTGACCAATTGCTGGATGTTTTTCACAGTGCAGGGTTGCCGTTGTACATGCCGTTCGTTACGCAGCTAATCATGCGTAGGGCCGCAAATGACGGTAGTGGTCTCACCGCAGTAGCAGAAAAGGACAACCTACAACCACCGCCCCCGCCCCCGACGCTGGAAGATCGCGTTGCGGCGTTGGAACGCGGGCCTAGGTGGTGAGCAGCAAAAATCAAAAAGAAAGGGGAACGCACATGGAATTTACCGACAACGAAAAACGTTTTCTACATTCCGAACACGCAACCGTGGGGTTGCGGGCGCTTTGCACGGCGGAGCAGCTAATTGACCTTGGCTGCCCGGCAGTTTTTGCCAAGCGCATTGTGGAACGCGAACTGGAAAAGCGTGCCAAGAAACTTGGCCCGCTGTTCCAACGCGATACCGCACCGGCGGATGAGCTGCAAACCAAAATTGCAGCGGCAAGTTTGTTCTAGCTGTAAACCCTGCGCGCGGGTGCACCGTGGCGCGCAAAAAAATCACGCCCGTTAGTCGGGCAATTGGAAACAAAAGCAATGAGTACACTAAGCTCAGAAGCAATCCTTGAAATACACGACCTTACGGCGGAAGCCCGCCGTTTGGCCACTGGCACGGCCAGCGAACGCAAGCAGGCGGATGCGTTGCTGGCGCGTGTTGCAACCATCCGGGAAACCGGCATTTCAACCGATGAAGCCCGTGCACAATACACGGACGCGCTGGTTGAAAAAATTGGCAGGGACGGCAGGGAACAGCGTGCACGGCACGCAAGCCTATTCCGCCGCTACATGCTGTCGCCCACACCGCAACACCAGCAACGCATCATTGCAGAAGCGCGGGACATGTTTGCCGGGTCGCAAAGCATCAGCTATACCGAAGGTTCAGAGGGCGGCATGTTGGTGCCCATTGATTTCTACAGCACCATCACAACCGCCATGGCACAGGTTGATCCACTGCTTGACCCCAAGTGTGTTGACCTAATCCCCGAGCCAACCTACGCAATGAACCCGCGCGTGTTGCCCGGTTACGACCTGTCGCAAATCAAGGCCGTGCGCGTACAAGAAAACCAAGAGCTGCCGGACGATGCGTTTCCATACAGCTCAAGCGAGGTTTTGCAGGGTTACGGATACAAGCTGCACACACTGGCCAGCTACGAAATAACCGAAGATGACTTTGAACCGGTGATGACCACGGTTGGCCGGGCGCATGGCGTCGGACTTGCGCGGGGCATCGGGGCTGACCTAGTCAACGGTGCGGGCGGTGGGACTGGCCCTAGCGGGCTGCTTACCGGCGCATCCAACAGCGGTTACACCACACAGTCTGGCGGTGTAATCACCTACACGGACATCGTAAGCATCTACTTCAGTGTCAACCGCGTTTACCGGGCGGCACCGAAGGCCGCGTGGGTTATGAACGACAACACGCTGAAACTAATCCGTGCGGCAACAGATACCGTCGGGCGGCCCCTAATCAGTGTCCAAAATGACATTGAGATGTTGATGGGGCAACCCGTGCTTGTTTCACCCTCAATGCCTTGGGGCGGCGGTTCCAAAGGAATTGTCTTTGGCGACTTGTCACACTTCAAGGTGCGTGTCAGCGCGTTGTACCTTCGCAAGTGGTGGCAGGTTTACGCGGACAGTGCCCGAGTGCTAATCAGTTCGCGTATGCGGGCAGACAGCACCGTGTTTGACCCGGCCATTATCGGTTCGCCGGTTGACACCAGCGGTGCGCCAATCCAGTACGCAACCATCCACAACTAAACTTCCACCAGCCGGGAAACATACGGTTGGACAACAAGGGGGCTGACGTCTATCAGCGGGCGTCGGCCCCCACACTTTTTGAGGAGCAAAAATGAACCCATATCCAGTAGTTGATGATTTTTTGCGCGCGGTTGAAGGTAAGGCCGCTAACAAAGCGTCAGGCACACCGGCGGTCGCCGGTACGCTTGATAACCTGATACCGGCATTGCGCCAGTTGCAGGGCCAGTTCGGTGTAGATGTCCAGCCACGTGTTGCCCGCTTGCGTGCTGTGTTTAAGAAAATGCTGGCGGAACTTGACGCTGCATATCCACCACCAAATGAAGAACGCAATCAGTAACGACCCGCACACAGGCACCACAAAGGAACCGCCGTATTACACCGTGCGAGAAGAAATTGCCTTTGCGTGGTTGGCCGAGCAGCAGTGGCGTGATGCCGTGAAAAAAACTAACCAATTGCTGGACACGTTGGGAATTTCTTTTCACGTAAGGCATCGCAAGGTTGTACGGCCCGATGCAACAGACGCGTTCTTGGTTAGATACACAAAACGTCTTTTGGCTGAATGTGAAAAGGAGCTTGAAAAAAATGGCTAGCCTTCTGTACGTAAGAATTCATCACCCTTGGTTTGGCAACGCGTCATACAGGCAAATAAAAGAGTGGGTCAAAGAAACAGGCAGCCGCCACAGCCGCAGCGACTTGGTAATCAAAAGGCACGAAAGTGTTGTCTTCTTGCGATTTTACGACAAGCCGCTGGCGGAACAATGGAAAGACTACCTTAACGGCATCCCCGGCGTGCACGCAACAATAACGGAGGGCCGTAGGGAGCACAACGATAATCCCAAGTACGTCTGTGTTACTGCCTAAAAGTTTGCCCCACGGCACCTAACCGCCGTGTGGTGAACCAGCGCGCAATTGCTGGCGCGTTTCCTTAATTGCGTACCGGGAACACCTCCCCCGGTTGATGCGGGGAAACGCTGACAAATAGGGGCGTGGCCCACGGTTGTCCCACCGTGGTCAACCACGCCCCGTTTTTTTCGTCCTGTGTGGGAATAAAAAAGGGCCGGGTTTGTGGCCCGGCGCTGTTTCAGTGTGGCTTTTTGCCGGTCCCACGGCAACACGGGCATGTCTCTTTATTGTGAACGACTTTGTGGTCATGGAAATTTTGGTTCCGAATGATCCCTACGTGCGCAACCTTCCCGGTTCCCCGGCACCTAGTGCACTTCTTAGCATCGTGCTCCATCTGCTTGATCTCCTAACTGATATTGCCAAAAATTACGTGGCGCGCCGGGGCTCCCGGCAAAACTTCATTTTGGCAGGCGGCGGATACGCGGTGCCACTCTTTCTGACCTGAAGACTTATTTATCGCCGTTTAGACCCCTGTCTTGCAAGGTGCACAGCGAATTCGGCGGCACAAGAGGGGCAAATGTCTGTGAGATGCTCGTGGGTGCAATGAACTTTTTGCCACCGCATCAATTCTTCGTCGTGGTTTTCGTCTGGCTCAGCTCCCTTCCTTCTGATACGTTGGCGGAAGTATTCTAAGGGTAGAAGATGTCCGTAAAGCGCTCTATTTCGGCGGTAGTACAGCCAGCCTGCTATAAACAGAACAAGTACATAGGCCAGCCCTACATAAAGCACAATTCGTAATAAGATCATGGCTGAATTACCGCCCTAATTCATGTAGCGAAGCGTGCCGTCGGCTTGAACGGCTTTCGGGGTAAGAAGCGAAAATCCATTGTCGAAAACCAAATAGTAGGTGCCAGCACCCGGCAGTTCCTTCCCGCATTGTGCACAGAACATCGGCGCTCCTTTTATCGCATTCTACCATTACTGGGTCGGTAAGAGCGCACCAGGCGTGGTAGAATGTGTGGCCGCAAAGGAGAAATGCAGATGCAATATCAAGGTACGGGGGAATATTTCTTGGTTTTCAATGAATTGGTGAAAGCGGCCCAACATCGGGGCACAGTAACGTATCAAGAGCTGGCGCACCTGATAGGTTTGCCGATTATTGGCGACCACATGGCGAACGAACTTGGCCAGTGCCTTGGGGCAATTTCTAGAGCTCAAAATGACAGCAGGAGACCCATGCTAACGGCAGTCGCCGTAACGGTCAATGGACTGCCGGGCGATGGCTTTTTTAAGCTAGCAAAGGAATTGAACAAGTACAGTGGAAGTGAAGACCGAGAGCAAAGGCGTGTTTTTTGGGAATCCGAAGTTAGGCTTGTATATGATTTGTGGCAGCGCAAGTTCTAAATGGAGGATTGAAATGCAACCCGCGCCAACTAAAGAGGCGATTTTGAACGACATCCTTTTAGGGCTTGCCGATACCTACGAAGCTGGCAACATCCGCCCATTCATGATCGAACCTGACCCAGATCATCCCGAAGAATTCGAGCCATTACGCGAGTGCCTTGCTGAACTGGTTTCTGAGGGATGGTTGGTGCAGCCTATTCGTGGTATCCGGGCCTACAATTTGACGCATGATGGCTACCGGCATTTCAGGGCAAAAATACAAGCGGTTCGTACGTTGGGTAAAGCATAGCACCACTGTTTTTGCGACATCATCACTGGTTCGACACGTCTGCTCGAAGTACAGCTAGCGCCGTGCACCCGCGCTCCCGCATGATGACCGGCGGAAGGAGCATAAAATGCCTTTTCAATCTGTGCCCGGAAAACTGTGGCGAGTAAAGGTTTCAGATAACGGCCAGAACAAAAACCTTTTCCTAACCGCACCGAATATGGTAGCGGCGGTAGAGCAGGCCAAATTGGTCAATCCGGATTTCAAAATTGGAGAAGCTGAGGAAGCTCAATACGTCCTTTGTGCGCCCGCTCCTGTAACCACAGTTCTGTGGGTGCCGAAAAGGTAGGCTCTAGCGCGGTAGCGTTGACGTTTTGGCCGTTGGCCGTGCCAGCAGACTTGCCCGGCGGCGGAGTTCGCGGGCAGACTTAGCGCATGGCCAAGAAAACTAAGGTTAAGAATAAAAAGGTAGCGACGCTGGATCCGACACGGGAAACGCTCACCGCAGTAACAAGGCAATTTCTATTTAATGGCAAATTGTCTGCCCCCATTGACAGCAGAAAAATGGCACCTACCTTAGACGTTATCGCGGACATGATCCAAAACTTGGACGCCCGCCTACAAAGGGTAGAAAAGGCAGTCGGCTTGAAGTAAGGCAGCGCGCCTGCCCCTTACCTGCTTCGTCCTAATCTCACCAAACATTTGCTTGACGGATATGGAACTGGGGGGTACTGTCCACTAACGTCTCTCCCCCAGACGTTTCGGCAACGGAGATCACCTATGAGAAAAGCATTGGGGCTTGTCCTTGCGGTGCTGGCTGCGGCCATAGGGTCACCTTCAGCTTACGCTGACGCTTACGTCTACACGTACACAGTCAACCTAGACCCAAGCGTGTACGGAGCAACGATCACAACCAAACCCATGCAGGCGGTAACCACGGCTAATGTGATCCTCACGCCCGTTGATCTCCGCTCGTATTCACTGACAGGGTCCTTTTACCTCGCAGACCTTAACGAGTTTATTTTGAACTACGGCGGTGGCGGTGACCAAGCCATAGAAACTTCCAATGGACTTGGAACCGCCTCAGCAACGTATAGCGGAGACGACCAGTTCCCACTTAGCGATTACAGCACCCCCGGCACATACTCAACATACTCAAATGGGGTCCTCATTGACACATTGACTGTAAGTAGAGTGCCAGAGCCCGACACATTGGGCCTCATGCTAACTGGCGTAGGACTGTTAGGGTTGATGATGGTGATGGGAAAGCGTCTACGTATTCCACAGGGGTCCTGAGCTTCGCATGATGGGTGAGGGCGGCGAAACATGCGTCGCGTGCGGATGCGCAAGCTGATTAAGCGAGCTTTCAATGACACCGCGGAATCCCTTCCCCGCGAACTCAAGACGATGCCGCTTGGCAGGTGGTCCGAAGGGGTGTTCCGGTACTTTTTCTGCCGCTTTCTTTCAAAAGCTAATGCCAGCATCGTCCAGCGTCTTGAATGTGACCACATCGACCTTGTACTGAGAGGAAAACACGAGATTGCCTTCGTCGAGTTCAAGTTTTACTGGCGTCCTCCTCGATTCAACCCAGAAACAGATCAGCCCTGTGGATTCAAAGGTGGCCCCGGAAAGAAGAATCTTTCAGAGTTCCGAAAGTGCATCAAGAAACTTGGCAGTCGGCGTTCCGACCCAAACCTGTCGAAATATGTGGTCCTCCTCTTCGCTGATCCCTTACATACACCGCGTCAGAAGAACTCATTTGCAAGGTCCTATGGCGATTACAAGCACACCAGCCGGGGGACCACTGTGCAGAGCCTCTCCCAGAAATCTTTCCATGCGGACGAGCACGCAATCACTTGCAGGCTCTTTGAAATCTCTCGGGCAGCCGGGGCGCAGAAACAACGGACGCGATCAACGCAGATTTAGGACACTACGGTGGATTTGCCTTTGGGGGCTATGGCTCGAATGGTAGGGCCGCCCGGACTTGAACCGGAATTTTCAGTTTAGGAAACTGAAGCTCTATCCGTTTGAGCTACGGCCCCACGTTTTCTATTCTACTTCAAAAAACCTGTGCACAACCCTGTGCACATTTCGCGGCCCCGGTTGGCCCAATTACAGCAAATGTACACAACCGAGCCCCGCCTAAGCTATTGAAAACAAACAACACAAGATGATGCTTGCCTTTTAGGAAACTCGTGCTCTATCCGTTTGAGCTATGGCCCCGCCGTTTGCTGGATTTTATCACGCCCGGCTCTTTAGCCTGCTCGCGCTGAATGTTGTAAGTCACTCGAGCTTCGCAGATCCGCGGCAATCCCATCCTGATTAAAGCCCTAAAAATGGGGCTTTTTCGAGATGTTCGCCCGGCCCTCCCGAATTCTCCACTCTGAAACACCCTCGGAAAATGACTTTCGTACCAATCGATTGAACCTCTTGCGCCATAGCTCCTAAACCGATCCGGCCAGTACCCTTGCTTCTGTTGATGGCAGTTGAACCGGCATGGGGGCCTGAACTGGGGGCCCAAACTGAGGGAGACAAAAGCAAATGCGTACTGAGGGAATCAAGGTTTTCGCCCGCGTCGGCAAGTTCCTGGTAATTGCACTCATACTTTCACAGCCGGTATTTGCCGGACAGCCCGTATTGCACCTGCCCTTGCAAGATTACTCCGGCAACAGCGAACCCATCTCCTTCATGCGCCCGTTCTACGTGATTCACGAGGACCAGGGCGTGAAACTGGCGGGCCTTCCTGGCCCGCCGTCGAGCGCCTTTACGCCGGCGCAGATTCGCCACGCTTATGGATTTGACCTGGTTTCGAATCAGGGTGCAGGCCAGATTATCGGTATCGTGGACGCCTATGACGATCCTTCGGCGGAAGCCGACCTGGGCGTCTTCAGCCAGCAGTTCGGGCTCCCGGCGTGCACTTCGGCGAACGGCTGCTTCCACAAAGTCTATTCCAATGGACACCAGCCGGCCTCGAACGCCAACTGGGCCCTTGAAATTTCGCTCGACATCCAGTGGGCGCATGCAATCGCGCCGCAGGCCACAATCGTCCTGGTCGAAACGCCCTCGAACAGCCTCTCCGACCTGCTGGGCGGAGTCGGCGTGGCGGTGCGCAACGGCGCGTCGGTGGTTTCGATGAGCTGGACGGCGGGCGAGTTTTCGAGCGAGGCGGCCTACGACAATAACTTCGTTTCGAGCGGCGTCACTTTCCTGGCAGCCTCGGGCGACACGGGTTACGGCATGGCCTATCCGGCAGCCTCGCCCGATGTGGTCGCCGTGGGCGGCACGTCGCTCTACCTGAGCCAGAACGGCAGCTACCTTTCCGAGAGCGCCTGGAGCGGCAGCGGCGGCGGACTGAGCGCATATGAGCGCGAGCCTTCTTTCCAGGCGCAGTTTGGAATTCCGTACGATCCGCGCGGGATGCGCGGCGCGCCGGACGTCGCCTACAACGCGAACCCGGGAACCGGCTATGCGGTGTACGATTCCGTGAAGCTCAGCGGCGCCTCCGGGTGGTTCCAGGTGGGCGGGACAAGCGCCTCATCGCCGCAATGGGCGGCGCTGGTCGCCATCGCCAATTCCATGCGCGTGGCCGCGCGCAAGGCGCGCCTGAGCGGCACGGACACCTCGCTCTACTCAGTGGCGAAGGCGCACATGTCGGCGGACTTCCACGTGGTGACGCAAGGTGAGAACGGCACTTGCGGCGTTTGGTGCGACGCCATGGCTGGATATGACTACGTGACCGGCCTCGGCACTCCACAAGCCAGCGCCCTGATCAACGCTCTGCTAGCGCAGTAAATTCATCTCAGAGGACTCATGCGGGGCTGTCCCGAATAAGCGGGGCAGCCCCGAAGTTGTTTGTGGGCCGATCCTCGCGCGATCCCATTTCATAAATCCGCTTTGTAGGTCGCGGTTTCAACCGCGACATTAGAACGGCTGAGATTGCGGGGCTTCAGCCCCTGAAGTTCCCGGCGGCGCTGAATTTCAGCATTCGTGAAATCACTTCACCTCAGATGTTGGCGGGCGTTTTACTGGATTTGAAAACAAAGCGGAAGCCCCTCGGCTGCGCTCGGGACAGGCAAGCTTCCGCACTCCAAAGGTCTTGGTGGGCGGCGCTCAAATCAATAGGATTCCAAAAGACTTCACCTTGGATTCTCCAAGCTCTCAGAGCAATCCACAAAACTGCGACGGATTCATTAGTGTATAGTTTTTAGCGCGATGTCTGCCTGAACCCCACGCCGGGTTCTGCCTGGGCCGGATGAAACCGCCGTGCGCCTGAGGCGATTCGGATGAGATCACATTTGGAAGTCATGAAGTTCGGGGGTACTTCCGTCGGTGATGCTTCCTGCATCCAGCGAGTGGCCCAAATTGTGGCGCGAGCGTCCGAGGAGCGCAGCGTGGTGGCCGTGGTCTCGGCAATGGGCGGCGTGACAAACAAATGCATCGAAGCAGCAAACCGCGCCGAAACGGGTGATCTCGCGCAGGCCGAAGCCATCCTCGAAGCCTTGCGCCGCCAACACGAGCAGGCCCTGGAAGCTCTGGTGACGAACACGGAAGGCCGCGCCAAAATTTCCGCGCGCCTGGATGACATCCTGGCACAAGGCCGCCGCCTGTGCGAAGGCACTTCGCTGCTGCGCGAGCTCACGCCTCGCGCGCTGGATTCGGTCTCGAGCCTCGGCGAGCAGCTTTCCGCGCCCGTGGTGGCTGCGGCGCTCGCGGAGCTCGGAGTCCGCAGCGAGGCCGTGGACGCCACCGAGTTGATTGTCACGGATTCCTATCACGGAGGCGCCGAGCCGCTGATGGAGCGGACGCGGGAGCGCGCCGAAACGCGCCTCCGCCCTCTGCTCGAGCGGGGCGTCGTGCCCGTGGTCACAGGATTTATCGGCGCGAGTAAGGTGGGGGTTCTTACGACGCTCGGCCGCGGCGGTTCCGATTATTCGGCAACCATCCTGGGCGCAGCGCTTGCTGCGGACGAGGTCACCATCTGGACGGACGTGGACGGCGTCCTGACGGCCGATCCGCGGCTGGTTCCCGAAGCCCGCACCATCCCGGAAATCTCCTACCGCGAAGCGGCGGAGCTGGCCTATTTCGGCGCCAAGGTCCTGCATCCGAAGACGCTGCGCGCCGTGATGCAAGCGGGCATCCCCGTGTGGATTCGCAACAGCTTCGCGCCCGAGCGCGCCGGGACGAAAATCACGCCGCAAGGCCAAAGCATCGGCGGAGGAGTAAAAGCCCTGACGGCCATCAGCGACGTGGCGCTGATTACCGTGGGCGGGCCGGGCATTGTCGGCGTCCCGGACGTTGTGGGCCGGACTTTCTCGACCACCGCGCAGGTGCGCGCCAACGTTCTGCTTATTTCTCAATCCTCCTCGCAGAACGACATCTGCTTCATTGTTTCCGCCGCCGATGCCAAGCGCACGGTGGAAGGCTTGCGCGAGGAATTCGCGCAGGACCTGGCGCATGAGACGGTCGAGCACATCACCATCGACCCCGAAATTGCGGTCGTTGCGGTGGTGGGAGAAAACATGCGCGGGATTCCCGGCGTGGCGGGGCGCACATTCAGCGCCCTGGGACGCGAGAATGTGAATATCATCGCGATTGCGCAAGGCTCGTCGGAATCCAACATATCGTTCGTTGTCGCGCGGCCGGCGATGAAAGCAGCGCTCGTCGCGGTTCATCGGGAATTCCATCTCGGCGAAGCAGGCGCCCACTAATGGCAGAACCAATCGCACACGCAACGAAAGAGGGCAGCGCTCAGGCCGTGCAGCGGTGCCTTTCGCCGGCATGCGGGGCTTCGTTTGGAATCCGGGAGCGAATTTACGTGTGCCCGAAGTGCGGAGGGCCGCTCGAAATCGAGTGTCCCGTCCCCTGCGCTGCGGACGCGGCTTCGCTTCGCGCCGGCTGGCAGGCGCGCCGCGCATCCTTCGAACCGCGCGACCGCAGCGGAGTGTGGCGCTTCCGCGAATTGCTTCCCTTCGACGAACGCGCCCCGATTGTCACGCTCGCCGAAGGAAATACGCCGCTCTACGACGCGCCTCGGTCGGCCGAGTATGCGGGCCTCGACGGATTGCGGCTCAAGCATCAAGGCTGCAATCCGACAGGCTCCTTCAAAGATACGGGAATGACCGCAGCCGTGACGCAGGCGGCGCTGCTCGGCGCCCGGCGTGTGGCTTGCGCGAGCACGGGGAACACAGCCGCGAGCCTCGCCGCCTACGCCGCGCGCGCCGGATTGCAGTGCGCGATTCTCGTGCCCCGGGGACAAATCACCTCTGCGAAGTTGGCGCAGAGCATGGATTACGGCGCGGCGATTTGCGAGCTCGATGGAAATTTCGACGATTGCATGCGCTTGATTCAGGAGCTGGGCGAGGATCCATCAATCTACATCGCCAATTCGATCAACCCCTTCCGCATCGAAGGGCAAAAAACCGTCGCGTTCGAATTGATGGAGCAGTGCGGCTGGCGCCCGCCCGATCACGTTGTAGTTCCGGGCGGGAATATGGGGAATAGCTCCGCGTTCGGAAAAGGATTCGGAGAGCTGCTGCGCCTGGGATTGATCGAGCAGCTTCCGAGGCTGAGCATCGTCCAGGCGGAAGGGGCGGCGCCGCTCGCGCGCCTTTTTGCCGGGCTCGATGACGCGCATCGCGCGCCGCGCTCGCCGCTTCCCGAATCCATCACGCCTGTAGCCGACCCGCGCACGCTTGCGACCGCGATCAAAATCGGCTCGCCGGTTTCGTGGGAGAAGGCGCTGCGCGCCGTCCTCGATTCGCGCGGGCAAATCATCAGCGTCAGCGAGCAAGAGATCGCGGACGCAAAAGCAATCATCGGGCGCGACGGAATCGGCTGTGAGCCCGCGTCGGCCACGACCGTTGCGGGTATCAAGAAGCTCGTCGCCGCCGGCGTGATTCGCCGCGACGAATCCGTCGTCGGAGTGCTCACCGGGCACGTGCTCAAAGACCCCGATTACGTGAGCCACTATCATCGCGGCACGCTGTCGATTGCTTCAGGAAACGCCGCCGCTGCGCAGCCGATCGCCGGAAAATTCCGCAATGCGCCGGAACGAATCGCAGCGACGAAGGCCGCAATCCTTGATTACCTGGAGCGGAAGCGGTAAATCCGCCTCGCGCCATGACGCTGCCCCGCCAATACTCGCTGGAAGTCCGAGCTCCCGCATCGACCGCGAACCTGGGAGCCGGATTTGATTGCCTGGGCCTCGCGCTCGAGTTGTATCTCACCGTGCGCGCAACGGTGCTTTCAGAACCCGGCGCAAAAACGCATGCGCGGAGCCGCGGCGTCGAAGGCAGCGCGTCGCTCCCGGCCGCTCCCGAGCAGAATCTGATCCTGCGCGCCATGCGCCACACCGCGGAAGCCGAAGGACTGCGCCTGCCGCCCGTGCGCCTCGCCGTGCAGAACGACATTCCGATGGCAAGCGGCCTGGGAAGCAGCGCCGCCGCGATCGTCGCCGGAGTCGCGCTGGGATTTGCCGTGTGCGGGCGCAAGCTGTCGCAGGAAGCGGCGCTGCGCTATGCGACGGAGCTCGAAGGCCACGCGGACAATGTGAGCGCGTCGCTGCTCGGCGGCCTTGTTGTGACGCTCGTCCGCGCCGATGGAAGCGTCGCCGCGATCCACCGCCGCTGGCCGAAAATGATCCGTGCGATCGCCGTCACGCCGGAGATGGCGCTCGAAACCGCTGCCGCCCGCGCGGCGCTGCCGAAGACGGTGCCGCACGCGGATGCCGTGCACAACCTGCAGCGCGCCGCGCTGTTCGTGGCGGCGGTCGAAGAGCGCCGCTACGACCTGATCGGCGACGCCATGCACGACCGGCTGCACCAGCGCTACCGCGCGCCGCTGATTCCCGGCCTCGCCGACGTGCTCGCGATGCCCCGCATGCCGGGTCTGCTGGGCGTCGCGCTCAGCGGCGCCGGGCCGAGCGTCATTGCGCTCGCCACCACCGGCGACGATGAAATCGGCAAGGCCATCGCCGCGCAATTTGAAAAGCACGGACTTGCTTCCACGGTTCACCACCTGGCCGTCGCACAAGACGGAGTGATGCTTTCCGAGAAGCGCCAATCTCGAAGGTAATGCTATATTCCCGCCAACGAAAGGCTCTCGTGTGCCGGAAGGAGGCTCACGTGAAATTCACATTCCAATTTGCTGTGATTCTCGGATTCATGTTAGCGGCGAGTGTGCCTGCTCGCGCCGGAGGCGATGACGCCGCAAAGGCGCCTGCGGAGGGGAAACACTACGTCCTGCCGGCCACCAAAGAAAATGTGCAGTGGGGCTGGTTCGATATCCACGAGAAGCCGAAGCTCACGATTGAATCCGGTGACACGGTCTCGATCGAGACGTGGTATCACGCGCTGGACAAAATCAAGCCGGCGCCCGAAGACCACACGCTCACCGGCCCTTCCATGGACGAACTTGGCGAGTTGCGCAAGGAAAACGACGGCGGCGGCCCGCACTCGATCACGGGTCCTATCTATGTAAACGGCGCGGAGCCGGGCGACACGCTGGAAATCCGCATCCTGAAAATCGTCCCCAAGGAATACGCGCAGAATTTCAATCTTCCCGGAAAGCTGTTTCCCACGGGGCTGCTGCCGGGAGATTTTCCGGAGGGATTTGTCCGCTACTACAGGCTCGACCTGGTGAAGAACCAGACGGAATTCAAGCCGGGAATCGTGCTCGATCTTCAGCCGTTCCCCGGAGTAATTGCAGTCGGGCCGGATCCAAACGAGCCGAAAGAGAAGGCCGGCCCTCCGATCAAAGACGACAAGGGACGCACGAGCACGTTGCGGCCGTGGAAAAACGGCTCGAACATGGACCTGAATGAATTGCAGGCTGGCTCGACGCTTTATTTGCCCGTGTTCGTGAAGGGCGCGCTGATTTGGACCGGCGACTCGCATTGCCGCCAGGGAAACGGCGAGGTGAACTTGGAGGCTTTGGAGTGCGCCTACAAAGAAATCAAGATCCAGCCGATCGTCCGTAAAGACCTGAAAACCGAGTGGCCGTGGGCCGAGACGAAGGATGATTGGATCTTCACCGGCTTCGACGAGGATCTCACGCAAGCGATGAAAATCGCCGTCACGCAAACGATCAACTGGCTTTCCACGCAGAAGATGGTCCCCATGAGCCGCGAGGAAGCCTACGCGCTCACTTCGATCGCCGGGGACTGCCGCGTCACGCAGATGGTGGACATCCGCAAGGGTGTCCACTGCATGGTGCCGAAATCCATCTTCGTAAAGAAGTGAGGCGACCGGCCGGACTGGGTGGTCGGTCGCTGCCGGGCGACCTCAGGGGTTAAAACCCCTGAGGGGCAGGCCTTGTCGGCACGGCTGAAGCCGTGCCCTTCCGATCCCTTTTCACAGGGTTGCATCTCGCGTCGAACTCCGACGGGCCGCGCCGGGCACGGCATGCCGTGCCCCTACGGGAAAAAGCTGATGCGCGGTATCACGACAGCATGGGTGGGCAGGTCAGAAGAGAAAATAGCGCTGGGCGAGGGGGAGAACGCGCGCGGGATCGCAGGTGATCAATTGGCCGTCGACGCGGACTTCGTAGGTTTCCGGATCGACGTCGATACGCGGCGTGGCGCTATTGTGAATCATGTCTTTCTTGCCGAGGCTGCGGCAGTTTTTTACGGCCGCGATCATCTTTTTGAGGCCCAGTTTATCCGGCAAAGCGGTTGAGAGCGCGGCTTCCGAAATGAATGTGATGCTCGTGGCTTTGGTGGCTAGGCCGAAGCTGCCGAACATGGGGCGGTAAAGCACGGGCTGCGGCGTGGGAATGGACGCGTTCGGATCGCCCATCACGCTCCAGGCAATGAATCCTCCTTTCACCACCATTTCCGGTTTCACTCCGAAAAATGCGGGCTTCCACAGCACCAGGTCCGCCAGCTTGCCCGGCTCGATCGAGCCGATTTCGGCGGCCATGCCGTGCGTGACGGCGGGATTGATGGTGTACTTCGCGACGTAGCGCTTGGCGCGGTGATTGTCGTTCCGCGCGGAATCCTGCGGGAGCGGGCCGCGCTGAACTTTCATTTTGTGCGCGGTCTGCCAGGTGCGCGTGACGACTTCGCCGATGCGCCCCATGGCCTGCGAGTCGCTGGAAAGCATGCTGAGCACGCCGAGATCGTGGAGGATGTCTTCGGCGGCGATGGTTTCCGGGCGAATGCGGCTTTCGGCGAAAGCGACATCCTCGGGCACCTGCGGATTTAGATGATGGCAGACCATCAGCATATCGAGATGCTCGGCGAGGGTGTTGACGGTGAAGGGGCGCGTGGGGTTGGTTGAAGAGGGCAGCACGTTGGGAAACATCGCAATTCGAATGATGTCGGGAGCATGGCCGCCGCCGGCGCCTTCGGTGTGGTAGGTGTGAATCGTGCGGCCCTTGATGGCAGCGATGGTAGCTTCCAGAAATCCCGCTTCGTTGATCGTGTCGGTGTGAATCGCCACCTGGACGTCAAAATCGTCGGCAACTTCGAGGCATGTGTCGATGGCTGCGGGCGTGGTGCCCCAGTCTTCATGGAGCTTCAAACCGCACGCGCCGGCTTCGATCTGCTCGGCGAGGGGTTCGGCGGCAGCGGCGTTGCCTTTGCCGAGAAAACCGAAATTCATCGGCCAGGCTTCGGCGGCCTGCAACATGCGGGCGATATTCCACGCGCCGGGCGTGCAGGTGGTGGCCGCAGTCCCGGTGGCGGGGCCCGTTCCGCCGCCGATCATGGTGGTGATTCCATTCGAGATCGCTTCATACACCTGCTGCGGCGAAATGAAATGAATATGGCTATCGACGCCGCCGGCCGTGACGATCAGATTTTCGCCGGCAATCACTTCGGTGGCGGCTCCGACCACAAGTTGCGGGTCCACGCCTTCCATCGTGTCGGGATTGCCGGCCTTGCCCACTTTCACGATGCGGCCGTGCTTGATGCCGATATCGCCTTTCACGATTCCCCAGTGATCGAGAATCACGGCATTGGTGATGACGAGATCGAGCGCGCCGGGTTCACTTTCTCTACGCGCCGTGCTGCTCTGGCCCATGCCGTCGCGGATCACTTTGCCGCCGCCGAACGTGATTTCGTCGCCGTACTGAGTGAAATCCTGTTCGACTTCGATGAGGAGCTCCGTGTCAGCCAGGCGGATCCGGTCGCCTTTGGTGGGGCCGTAGAGATCGGCGTAGGTGCGGCGAGGAATCTCGAGGCTCATCGGTTTTTTTCCTCGGGTGTGGAGCGAAATCCGGCATCCCGCGCGCGGGCGATGGATTGTTCGCGGGCGCCGGGAGCGTCGAGCTCGCTGCCGACCAGGGCGCTGAAGCCGAGAACCACGCGGCGCCCGGCGAATTCGGCCAGCATGATTTCTTTTTCTTCGCCCGGTTCGAAGCGGACGGCCGTCCCCGCGGGAATATTGAGGCGCATGCCGTAAGCGGCGGGGCGGTCGAACTCGAGCGCGGAATTCGCCTCGAAGAAATGAAAATGGCTGCCGACCTGGATGGGGCGATCGCCGGTGTTTTTCACGAGCAGCCGAGCAGTGCGGCGGCCGGCGTTGGCGCGGATGGGGCCGGCAGCTTCATCGAGAAAATATTCGCCGGGGATCATTTCTTCTCCTTGCGCCTGAAAAAGGCGCCCGCCCAAGGGCGGCCGCTACAAAAACTCCTCCGATTTGACGGCTTCGAATTATTTGATTGGGTCGTGGATGGTGACGAGCTTCGTTCCATCCGGGAAAGTGGCCTCCACTTGCACTTCATGAATCATTTCTGGGACGCCTTCCATCACCTGTTCACGCGCCAGAATTTTCGTGCCGGAACTCATAATTTCGGCGACGCTTTTGCCGTCGCGCGCGGCTTCCAGAACTTCGGCGGAGAGAATGGCGACGGCTTCCACGTAATTGAGTTTCAGGCCGCGTGCTTGGCGTCGGCGGGCTAGATCGGCAGCGACTACGATCATCAGCTTTTCTTGTTCACGCGGTGTTAGGTGCATGGGTGCGGCCTTTCTGGAGTCAGTTGAAACACAGAGGGCACGGAGAAAGGCATGAGGGCACGGAGAATTCGTGCGGAGGCGCCTCCGTGTTCTCCGAATTTCTCTGTGCCCTCTGTGTTAAACCAATCGCCCACTCTGCAACCCTCACTGCCACTGCCCCTCAATAGACTTTGCGCGGCGGCACGGCTTCGCGATTGTACAGGCGATTTTTTGCGGCGCGCCAGAGCGCGTGCAGGCCGCGCAGGACATCGCGGCTCGAGCGCGCCAGGCAGCGAATCGCCAGGCCATGAGCGACAAGCGTGCTGACGCTCCAAAGCGCCTCGCCCGGCGGCGCGAGTTCGCGAGCGAGGCTGCGCAGTTCGTCCTCGAGCGCAAGCCAGGCCTTTGCCTCCACTCCGACCCGGCAAATGTAAAAAGTGGCCCAGGTGCGATAGGGCCCAAGGCGCGCGAGCGAATTCATGGCGCGGCTGCGCGGTTCCAGGCGGGCGCGCTCGGCGGCGATGGGGCGAGCGTTTGCGACAATGTCCAATTTGAGGTCCAGGCACTCGTAGGCGAAAATTTCCCCGCGCGCTTCGCGGCCGGGCACGAGTATTTCCCACCAGAACAGACCTGCTGCCGGTGCGAGCCGAATCGAGGTGCGCTGGGAAAAGCGGGAGCCGGCATAGGGAATGATCGCATCGGGGAGATATTCCAGCAGCGCATTTGCACCGACCTCGATTTCATTCGTCTGGGAAGCCGGCGCTGCTTCACGGCGTGGACGATAGATGCGTGTGGCGCCGGTCGTGGTGATCTGAACGGACGCGCGCTCGCCGATTTGCGCGCGCAAAGTCAATTGATCTCCGCCCAGAAGGCCGCCCGAGACGTTATGCAAGTGCACCAGTGCGGCGCCATCAGCGAGAGAAAAGCTCCGGACGACTTTGAGCGGCGGCTCCTGGCGGCTTGCGGCGAGAATCGTTTGGCCGGTGGCAGTGCGGGTGAAATGCAGGTCAAGAGACGCCTCGATCCGGAGAAATTCGGCGGGTGCCGAAATTGGTTCGCGTTTGGTTGCGGTCGCGTGTGCCATGCGAAAACCAAAACCTCAGGTCTGAAGACCTGAGCTACATTTCCTCTTCATCAGCTCACAAAAAGGCGAGTCAAGAGCGATGGATGCTCCATGGCGCCCCAATCGGGGAGCGGCAGAAAAGAACAGGCATCGTCGAGCGCGCAAGCGGCGCTGCGTTCGGCGGTCTCGATCATCGCGGGCTTGAGATTCCATAGAATGTGCGTCGCTTCCGTCTGGCCGAGCGGCATGAGCCGCTGGCAAGCGCTAATCAAGCTTGTCGCTGACTGGTGCAGGAACGAGAGGACGGCGCGATCTTCATCCAATCCGAGCGCGCCGCTCGCAAGGCCGAAAGCGGTGGAGTGGTGAATCAACCCGGCCGAGTCTTTCGAAGTCCGCAGGGCCTCACGGAGAATCGGGAAATTGCCGAGTGTGGCGACGGCGTTCAGGAAATTTTGGCCGAGCGAAACACTGCCGTTGCGGCTCTCGCGAGCCGGTTTTCGCGCGCTCAGCAGGTCATTGAGCTCCAGCCAGCGATCGGGAGAAAACGCTCCCTGCTGCGGAGCCGCGAGACAGTAGGAGCGCCGGAAAAAGACCGCTTCCACGAGGCCTGCTTCCAGCAGAATTTCACGCAAAAAACTCGAGAGGCCGCTCGCCTGGAGCAATTCAGTTGCAGCGAGCGATTCGAGTCCAAAGGAATGAGCCAGCGCACCGATGGGCATGGCGCTATCGGCGAAATGCAGAAGGCGGAGATCCGCGAGCGATGGAAGCATTCGGGTTGGATCGCTCGGGGCCATCGGCATTCTGTGTCAGGAATGCTGGCCGAGGGCGCAAGGAGGTTCGTGCGCGCCGTCGTGAGCGTGCGCCTCCGCGCGGGAGTGCTCATGTGAGTGCGAATGAGAATGCTCATGAGGATGGGTGTGGGGATGGCCCATGTAAGGAGCATGCGCATCGATGAGGGAGCGGCGGGCGTCCGCCGGGAGACTCAACTTTTCATCGAGCCACGCGATCACGCGGTCGAGGCCCGCATCTTCGCGGAGGTTGGTGAAGAAAAACGGGCGATCGCCGCGCATCCGGCGCGAATCGCGCTCCATCACCTCCAGTGAAGCGCCCACGTAAGGAGCCAGATCGATCTTGTTGATGACCAGCAGATCCGAGCGAGTGATGCCCGGGCCGCCTTTGCGCGGGATTTTGTCGCCCTCGGCCACGTCGATGACGTAAATCCAGACATCGACCAGCTCGGGGCTGAAAGCGGCGGCAAGATTGTCGCCGCCGCTTTCGACGAAAATCAGCTCGAGCCCGGGGAGCAAATTTTCGAGCTCCGCGATCGCCTGCAGATTCATTGAAGCGTCTTCCCGAATGGCGGCGTGCGGGCAGCCGCCGGTTTCGACGCCGCGGACGCGTTCGGCGGGAAGGACGCCCTGGCGAAGGAGAAACTCGGCGTCTTCTTTGGTGTAGATGTCGTTGGTCACGACAGCGAGATTGCGGGCCGGCCAAAGTCGGCGAGAGAGGCGGTCGATGAGGGCGGTCTTGCCGGAGCCGACCGGGCCCGCGACGCCGACGCGAAAGGCTCTCGATGAATCGGGGATGGTCATGGATGGCCTCGCTGCTTGCGGTGCAAAATTCCCGGGGGATTCCTGGCCCGGAATTTTCGAAAGTATGAGCGGAAAAGGGGAATCGTCAAGCGGTTTTGCAAGTTATTGGAAAATGTGATGGGGAGTTTGGCATTTGCAAGCGCCGGCATCTTGCTTGTCCCGAGCGAAGCCGAGGGGCCGGCTCTGTGCCTTTCCCTGGGAACGCCGATCTCCCGATCGGCTCTTGCCGTTTGCATCCCGATCCTGAAGCTTCGGGATTCGGGAGCCGCCCGTCGCCTTCCCTCTTTCGTCGTCATCCCGCGCCGGTTTCCAGGGAGGGATCTGCTTTCCGCCTTTCTCTTCGCCTTTGTAGCGCCGGCTTGTCCTGAGCACAGTCGAAGGGCGTCCCGTTTATCCTGAGCGGAGCCGAAGGGCCGGCTCTGTGCCTTTCCCTGGGAACGCCATTCTCCCGAATGGCGCTCTGCTGTATGGGCATCGCGCATTCGCCCGTCATTCTGAGCGGAGCGAAGAATCTCTCTTCGCTTCCTTCTCCGGCGGGTGTCATCCCGAACCCAGCCCTCCCGTCCCGAGACTTCGGGACTCGGGAGGGATGGGGTGAGGGATCTGCTGTCGTACTTCCGCGCGTTTGTAGCGCAACTTGTCCCGAGCTTGCCGAAGGGGCCGAGGTCTACGCTTCGCGAGCGGAGGAATCAATCACAGGAAATACGCGCGCGAACGGATCGGCTACTTGCCTCCTTCCTTAACTGGGAATAAACGTCAAGGGTAACCACCACAGTGCTATCATCCCGAGAATATACAGCGACATAGGCCATCAACTGGCGCGGTGGCTTACTGGCTGGCAAATCCAAACATTGGGCCAGCCTAAATTCTGGGAGTTCGTGATCGATAGTCTAACTATCTTCGATCGGCTGAAGGCTCTGCAGAGCAGGACCGCGCCCGGAGATTTCCTGTTCCTTGCCTCACTCGTCGACGAGCTTGGAGACGTCGGGGAACATTTCGATCGGTTGGCTGGCCGAGCACAAGCAGATGCGCTGCTAAGCTACGCTTTCGTCGCAAGCTTGATTGACAAGGCTAGCAGCGAGTCGCACGCGAAACTGATGCTTCAGGACATTGGTAGTACGGCCGGCACAGAATCCCGTCAAGACGAACGGAACCGGACCGTCTCTCGCGCGTTACATACATCCGATGCCCGCTGGAAGTATCTGACCTTAGCCACCGGTATTCTGAGGGCATCACTATGCGTTGTCGCCCTTGGGCGGCAGCCGTTGATGGCTACGGCATGGAGGGTCCTAGCAAGGGCAGCATTGGATGCACCCACGCTTGGCCTCTTAGCGCATGGAATAGACATCCGGCAGTTATGCATGGCCCACGCAGACGAGCCGATTCTTCGCGCGAACGGGGCCAGGGCCCTCGGCATCAAGCTCATCGAGCTAAACAAAGTGCCCGAAGACCTCCTGGTATCCGCAGGCGGAGAACTCGTGAAAAGCGTGAATTGCGGGTTTACACCCGAGCGCTTCAGCCGATGCCTTGCGAGTCTCAAGCTGCTCGCAAACTTCCTGACGAGAACCGAGGGAAGGACTTGGACCCTCTCACCCATCGTCCGGATTTCAACCGAGGATAGCTTAACACTCATTGTGCGGGAGTTGCTCTTACACCGTTTGCGGCGCTTGCGTCCAACTGACGCTCCGCTGAGAGAGCTTGTGAGTCGCGAGAACTGGCAAATATTCGAAGATACGGGAACCTTTTACTTGCTCCGAAAGGGCATCGTCGGCAGAGAACGATACATCGTGACGCTCCCGGGGCACGCGTACCTGAGTCCGCATCCGACGCTGACTGAATACTACGACTGGGAGGAGGATCCTCGGCGGTTTCTGAAGCACCATGTGAGAGAAATCGCCCGCTCCGCGGTCGTTAGTTGTGTTCAATTGCGGTTAGCAAGATTGGAGTCCCTGCAGATGAATCAGCAAGCACAGAAACTGGTAGCGGATGTTTTGGCGGAAGCAACGACCGAGGGATTTGCGTTAGCCGGCTGCAGGCTCTCGGGGTTACCCGATGAAGCGATTCCGTTCATTGCGGCCACGCTTCGCCCATTCATCAAACGCCTGGCCCTTTGGACTTAGGGAGTAGGCGGTTCGGGCGTCTTGGTCTTAGATCGAGTCCACGCATCACGTAATGCGAGGAAACAGCACATGAGTGCACCGCAGACAAATCTGGGAGGTGAACCCCCGGGGACGCTCCCGCCAAACCTACCCTCTTCGCTATACCACTACACCTCTATTCGCGGAGTGGAGGGAATCCTAAAGGCGAGGGCAGTGTGGGCACCACGACTCCAGTTCATGAACGACTCAAGAGAGTGGCTCTATGCCCTCGATTTGGTGAAACAGGCCCTGCACAAAAGGGGAACGCGTCGGACGGATGAGCATTGGCCTTCTTTCATCGCACAATTGGCTGGCTCCTTGTGGAGAATCGAGGGCCTTTTCATCTGCGTATTCTCCCTGACCGCGATGCCCAACCAGCTCAGTCAGTGGAGGGCATACTGCCCACCTGAAGGAGGGTATAACCTTAAGTTCCAGGTGGACCTCCTAGCTCCGCATTTAGATCGCCACAACTTTCAACTGAGACAGTGTGTTTACGAGTTCACGGAGCAGGAGCGTTTGATTGGAATTGTTGTCGACGAGGTGTTGACGCTAATCGGAACGATTACGGACGATAACTCGATCGACAGTGCCGTCGACAGCTCGATCACTGGCTTCGTCCAAAGGCTGCCGCCCGTGGCCGCAATCCTAAAGCACCCCGACTTCAGCGAAGAACAAGAGTGGCGAGCTACGGCGCTCGTATCTTCATACGACGAGCGTATGGAGTATCGAATAAAAGGTTCCGTGGCAATTCCACATTGCGTGCTCGGGCTGGAGAGCCCTTCCCTTCCGTTTCCGATAACGGAAATAACCATCGGACCGAACGCCTATCAGGATTTAGCACTCACGGGACTGCATGCACTGATCCAAAGGACGAAATTGCCGATCAACGTTTTGAAGTCGACCACTCCTCTCCGGAACCTCTGACGATTAAGGGCGGGTGCCCCAGCCTTCAGGCGTGCGTAATTTCCACAATTGATTCCCCACCCCGCGAATAGTATCTCTCAGCCATCTCATCGAGTGTTTGTTATCGCCGCCGTCGGCCCCCGAGCGAAAGGACGCCGGTCGCTAATTTGTAATTTATAAGTTACAATGAAAAATAAGGACCGGAAGGCATGAAACGTAAAGCGAGCGTAACCCACCACGAGGCCATCGTTCGCCGGCTCCGGAAGGACCCGAAATTCGCCGCGGAGTATTTGAAAGCGGCGCTCGAAGATGACGGTGGCCCTCGCGTTCTGCTGATCGCACTGCGTCATCTGGCGCAAGCGCAGGGAATTGCGAAGGTCGCCAAAGCCGCGGGCATCGAGCGAGAGAGCCTGTATCGGGCGCTGTCAGTGAACGGGAACCCCCGTTTGTCCACGCTGGTGGCGGTCACAAAAGCGATCGGGTTGAGGCTCACGGTGGAAGCGGCATAAACCGCCTGCCAATTCCAACCCACCTCGAAGCCGAACATGCAGGATAGTGCATGTTGTGACAGGCGACCTGCACTATATTGCATCTCGGGATTCCGCAGGGAGCGCGCCGAGGGGCGGCGGTCGCGTCAATCTACCCCCCGGACGCGTCGTTTTGAGGCCTTTTTTGCGTCCAAAACGGCCAATTTTGCGCGGTTTAAGGTCATAGTGCTTGACCTAATTGGGTCAAAGTATTTGACCATTTTAGGTCAAGTATTTGACCAAGTCTTTGACCCATTTTTTCGCCGCGGATTCGCCTGAAGGGATCGGAGGAGGGCGGCCAAAGGCGAGAGAAAGGCGAAGAGGGAAACAGAGCGTGACGGCGAAAGCAGATCCCTCGCTTGAAGTCGCTTCGGGATGACGGAGAGGGGCGCGGAGGAGGAGCCGGCGGGACGCCGGCGCTACAACGGCCAAGAGGGTCGGCCCGCCCCGGCGCAAAGCGCCGGGACGCAAACGGCGCGCCTCCCCTTCGGAGCCTGCACGGCAGGCTCCTCAGGACGAGAAGGTGGCCGCTACATAAGCAGGGCGGCGGCACGGCCCGTCAGGGGATAAGGCCCCTGAAGACATAGGCCTGGAGGAAGGCGATCAGGCCAATCACCGCAGCGCCCGCGACCGAATGCCACCACACGGTTCGGAAAATCGGCCCCAGAGCATGGGTCCGCTCGTAGGGATCCTCGTAGCAGGCGGCGCAGGCCACCATGATTGATTGGGGATCGATCATCTTACCCATGACGCCGCCGGTGGAGTTGGTTGCGACGATGAGCGTCTCGTTCAAGTGGAGCTGCTGGGCGGTAATCCTCTGAAGGCTGCCGAACAGCGCGTTCGAGGCGGTGTCGGAGCCGGTGAGGAACACTCCCAGCCAGCCCAGATAAGCGGCAAAGAAGGGGTACAGCATCCCCGCTCGGGTGAACGCCAGACCAAGCACCGCGTCGGTCCCACTATAGCGGGTGAGGAATCCGAGTCCAAGCACCTGTGCGATCACCAGGATCGGGACCACCAGGCGGCGGGCGGTTCGCTCGACAGCTTCGCGCCACTGTGCGGCACTCAACCGCAGGGCGAGCCCGGACAACAAGGCCGCCACAAACACGCCGGTACCGGACGCCGACAGCCAGTTGATAGTAAAAATAGCCGCTTCGGGCTTGGCGGTCGCAGGGACGACCGGCGGCACGCGCTGGACCATGTTATGCAACGCGGGCATTTGCCAGGTCGGCAGGGATAGTTTGCCCGCAAATACGCCGCCCAGGATGGTGGTCTTGAAGGTGATGCCCGCAAAGAGGTTATTCAAGTAGAGTCGCCATGCCGGCATGCCCCAGATGGCGCAGCAGATGATAAGGATTGCCCACGGCACCCAGGCATACGCGGTCTGGGCGGCGGTGTACTTGTACACCCACTCCGTCCTGTCCGTGGTCGCCGTTGCTCCACCCTGCCCAGCTTTGGCCAGGGCTTCGCGCTCCGACCGCAGGAGGAAGCGCGTCTTGGGATGCCAGACGAAGCGCAGGAACAGCGCGGTACAGATCACGGAGAAGACACCCGAGACCACATCGGTCATGAGGTGCAAGGACGGCGTCGAGGACGTGAACCACTGCATGACGGCGAAGGAAAGGCCCGCGCAAAGCGTTCCCGGCCACACTTCCCAGGCATCTTTCCACTTGCCCCCCTCCATCAGCACGAACGCGGTGACGAGCCAGAAGGGCACAAGGACGGAAACGAACGGGAGCTGATGCCCGGCCATAGACGAGACCTTCAATTGGTCGAGACCGCTTACGGCCGCCAGTGTCACGATGGGCGTGCCGATGGCTCCCCAGGCGACTGGGGCGGTGTTGGCTAAGAGGTTGAGAACGGCCGATTGGAAAGGTGGGAATCCAAGTCCTACCATGACCGCCCCGGCGATGGCCACGGGTGTCCCGAACCCGGAGGTCCCCTCGATGATGGCGCCGAAGGAGAAGGCGATCAGCAGAACCTGAAGGCGCCGGTCGAAGGAGATGTGAATGATGGATTCCTTCACGATCTCGAACTTGCCGGAGAGGAGAGTCATGTTGTAGAGGAAAATGGCTCCGACGATGATCCAGATAATCGCCAGGAACCCGGACAACACCCCGAGGCCGAAGGCCGAGAAGGCGGGCCGAAGCGGCATCCCGAAGGCCACGCAGGCGACCAGGAACGCCGCCAAGACCCCGTAGAACGCCGCGTACGGAGCACTGACGCCGAGATGCCTTACCCCCTGCTTGTCGCGATGGGGATGGAGAGCGATGAAATACAGCAAGGTGCAAATGGGAATGGCTGCCACGAGCGTAGAGAGCAAGACGTTGTTGAAGGGGTTATAAACCTGGTGCCAGACCATCAGCTTCTCCTTTCGATTTGCCCACCCCCCGGTAGGGCGGCGCCTTGTTTACGCGGCGTCAGCAGGAGCGAGGAACTGGCTGAAAAGGGCACTCTGGAGCGGTCGTATAGCGCCGAGAAAACGGAAAGTCAAGGATGAACAGAGGCGGAGGCCGTGAGGAAGCTCGAGACCCGGTACAATTTGATAAGCCAACCAGGCCGTTCCAGCACCGTCCGGCCACGATCGGTGTGAATGTTCCTATTAAATGACCCTAGTCCGGGTCTTCCGAATTGGCCGTGGCCACCATGGAATTCATTTGATGCGTTCCTGCGGAGGCCGAGCGGCGGTGTGGAAGCACGCGAGCAGGGATGCCCCCGACGCTGGCGCCATCCGGGACGTCGTGCAGGACCACGCTATTCGCGCCGACGCGCGCGTTGTTTCCGATTCGGATGTTTCCGAGGATTTTTGCTCCTGCGCCGATCAACACGCCATCGCCGAGGGTGGGGTGGCGCTTTCCTTTCTCGAGCCCTGTGCCGCCCAGAGTGGAGCCGTGGAACATCGTCACGTCGTCGCCGACGACGGCTGTTTCTCCGATCACCACTCCCATGCCGTGATCAATGAAAAGGCGGCGTCCGATCTGTGCTCCCGGATGGATCTCGATGCCGGTAGCGGCGCGCGACAGGTTCGAGAGAAACCGGGCGAGCAAATACAGATGATGCTTCCAGAGCGAGTGATTTATGCGATGGGCCCAGATGGCATGCAAGCCCGGGTAACACAGGAAGACTTCCAGACGTGACCGGGCAGCCGGGTCGCGCTCGAGAACCGCGCGAATATCTTCACGAATCGAGTTGAGAAATCCGGCCACGGCTCAAACCTCGACGGCCTCCATTTGCAACGCTTCGTTGCGCAGGTTTTCAAACAGGATGCTGCTGAGGTAGCGTTCGCCAAAATCGGGGAGAACCACGACGATCAGCTTGCCTGCGTTCTCGGGCCTTCGAGCCACCTGAATCGCCGCTACCACGGCCGCTCCGGATGAAATGCCCATCAACAACCCTTCTTCGCGCGCCAGCCGCCGGGCCATTTCCACGGCGTCTGCGCTCGTCACCTGGATGATTTCATCGATGAAGTCCGCGCGAAGAATTTCAGGCACGAAACCGGCGCCGATGCCCTGGATTTTGTGCGGGCCGGGCGCGCCTCCGGAAAGCACGGGACTTTCCACAGGTTCCACGGCGACTGCCTTGAATCCGGGCTTTTTGGGCTTGATGTATTCGCAGACGCCGGTGATTGTCCCGCCCGTGCCCACGCCGGAAACAAGAATATCCGCTTTGCCGTCGGTATCTTCCCAGATTTCCGGTCCGGTGGTGGCGAAGTGGATTTGCGGATTTGCCGGGTTGGAGAATTGCTGAAGGATGAAGCCGTTGGGGGTCTCCGCCAGAATGTGCTCGGCTTTCTTTACTGCGCCGGTCATCCCTTTTGCTCCGGGAGTCAAAACCACTTCGGCTCCGAACGCCCGGAATAGCACGCGGCGTTCGAGGCTCATCGTGTCAGGCATCGTGAGGATCAAGCGGTAGCCCTTGACGGCGGCCACAAAAGCAAGGCCGATCCCGGTGTTGCCGCTCGTCGGTTCGATGAGGACGGTTTTTCCCGGCCGGATTTTTCCGGCTTTTTCGGCCGCTGCGATCATGCTCACGCCGATGCGGTCCTTCACGCTGCTGCACGGGTTGAAGCTTTCGAGTTTAGCGACGACGGTCGCTTTGCAACCCTGCGTAACTTTGTTCAATGCGACCAGCGGAGTGCGTCCAATGAGTTGGGTCACGTCTGTGGCGATTTTCATGTTTTGTCTCGCGTGGCTTAGCGCCCCTGCCCCCGATTCGGCTGGGGACAATACTATCAGGATTGGGCGCTCCTACGAGGGAGTGTCGACGGATCGGCAGGAAAGCTAGCTGCGTAGGGCGGTTCTCAGCAGCAAGGCTGTGGAGACGCCGGCAGCAACCATAAACAGAGTGCCGGGTTCGGGGGTCAGAATCGGAGGCGTCGAGGCAACCGGGTTGACTGAGCCGCCGGGACCTGAAGACGTCCCTCCCCAATAAATTGGGAGGATCGGCGGAAAGAAAGTCTCGCCTTGATGCTCCGCGACCTGAATTTGGGTTCCGGGCGGCGCATCGAAGGGAAGTTCAAAAGATGGGATCGGCTCGGCAAGGAGTCCGGGATTCTGGGCGGTTTCGAGCGCTTGGGGCGTCGGCTCTGCTGGGGACATCGGCTGCATCGGCGTCTCCGAAACACGGTTGCCGCAGCGAGTGCGGGCAATATGAGCGCCGTCGGTGATCAGGGTTTCGCCTTTTGAGATTGTCAGCGGCTTCTTCGTCCAGAAGATTTTTTCGCCGATGCGATACGAGACATAGACGGAGCGGTTGCGGTCGTTGCGCCGAATGCAAGCGTTCGGGAGATCGAAATCAGCATAGTGCTCCGCGACAATCGGGTCATGCGCGATCGCATTCCGCAACTCCTGCGCGTTTTGCACTCCGCCTGGAACGATTGAATACGGGAAAAGCGGACGCGCGATGAGGAGCGGGCGCTGGGGGAAATCGGGAAAGGAATGGGAGCGGAACAAGTCGATGCGCGGAGTGCGGGAATTCGAGCGATTGGCCGATGAAATTCGGCCGCGATAGACGGGAACTGCCGCGCCCAGCAACCAAAAGCAGGCGAGGCAAAGTGCAACGCAGGCAGCCAAATAGTGCGGCAACTGCGAATCCCGGAATTTGCCGTCCCCGCCCATCTCACCGTTCCCACACTGAAAACACAATGGCCAGCAGGGACGTAATATGGGAGCAATCCCTCGACCAACGGCGACGCATTGATTTCAAGCGGAATGCAGGAATGAATGGCCACGCGATACCTGTGGAGAGAAGAGAAATTTATCCAGAGTGTGCAGGAGATTAGACGACCGGTAACGGTTCGATCGATTCGCGAGGAGGCGAGTTTTCGAAAAAGGGTACTCGCGGGCCAGTACGCGCCTTTCTGAATTGGCACGGCGATTTCGCTTTCTTTTCATTCACCAAAAATTCGGCTCGTACCCCCGATATGAGTGAATCCTTTCCCTTCTGCAACGAAGCGGCGATTTTCGGGCAAGGCTTTCGCCTGCACCTTATTTGAACTTGAGGCCAGTAGTTTCTTTCTACGTTCGCGCCTATCTTCAAGCACCTCGCGGTCGCATCGCAGCCGCAGCCAAAGGGCCCTCGCGCTGGCCCGGTCGCGGCGGCCAAGCGACTCCGCAGACGACCGCCGGTCCCAGACCCGAAGGAGAAGGTAAATCCATGCACGAAGAAAGGTGTGTTCGAGCGCGGTCTTTCGCGCCGTTGCGCGGAAGGCTCCAACTGACGGCTCAAGCCAAGCGGATTGCGGGCACTGTGGCGTTGCTTGTCCTGGGATGCGCGGGTGCAGCGATCGGCCAATTTGCGGTTCACGACCCGGGAGTGCGCGGCGGCACGGTGGACGCGGGCCAGCCGCTTGCTTCTCTCTCGCAAACACCGGGCGCGACGGAATTCTTCAACAACGGATTCGGGCGGTTCCAGGAAATCGAAGTGGTTCAGGGAGGGACGAACAACGGCCTGGGTCCGCGATTCAACTCCAACCAGTGCTCCAGCTGCCACGCGCAGCCGAACGTGGGCGGCAGCAGCCCGAGCCTCAACGCATTCCCGAATCTCGGTCCAAACCCTCAAACCCAGGTTTACAACCTCGACGGCGCCAAAAACACGCTTCCTCCGTTCATTACACCGGAGGGTCCCGTGCGCGAAGTGCGGTTCAAATTCTTCTTGAATTCAAACGGGACGGTGAACACGTCGGCGCCGGATGGCGGGGTGCATGACCTGTTCGTGATCACCGGGAGGCCGGACGCAGGCAATTGCCAGATTCAGCAGCCTGATTTCGCAACCAACGTGGCTCTGGGCAATGCGATCTTCCGGATCCCTACGCCGGTATTCGGCGCCGGGCTGATCGAAAACATTCCGGAAGAAGAGATCCTGGCGAACATGAACGCGAACGCCGGGGTGAAGGCTTCGCTCGGAATCTCAGGCCATCCCAACCACAACGGCAACGACGGCACGATTTCGCGGTTCGGCTGGAAAGCTCAGAACAAATCTCTCGAGATTTTTTCCGGTGAAGCCTACAACGTGGAAATGGGCGTCACCAATGAGCTCTTTCAAAACGAACGGCCCAGCCCCGATGAAGAATTGCAGGGCGGCTTGCCGCGGGCCTGCAAGTTGAATCCGACGCCCGAGGACACGACCAACTTCATCGTTCCGTCGAATTCCGATGCGGCGGCGCAAAACGCGCAGGTGCCGAGCGACGTGGTGCAGTTCGCGATGTTTATGCGGCTGCTCGCGCCTCCGACGCCTTCCACCAGCAATCCGGGCGGGGCCACATCGATTGCAAACGGCCGGGTGGCGTTTATAACCGCCGGATGCAACCTGTGCCACACGCCGACGTTTCGAACGGCGCACTCCTCCTTCACGCCGGGCCTGGACCATGCGGACGCAAATCTGTTCTCGGATTTGCTTGTCCATCACATGGGAACCAACCTGGCGGATGGGGTCTCTCAAGGAGGCGCGGGCCCGGATGAGTTCCGCAGCGCTCCTCTGTGGGGCGTCGGGCAGCGGGTCTTTTTCCTGCACGACGGACGCACCACGGACCTGCTCGACGCGATTCAGCAGCACGCGAGCCAGGGTTCAGAGGCAAACGGTGTGATCCATCGGTTCAACCTCGCGCTCAGCCCCGGGCAGCAGCAGGATCTTCTGAATTTCCTGCGTTCGCTCTAGGCGGGTGCGAAAAGGGTTCTCGCTCGCGAGCGCGATGAAACGGCCGGCCAGCACCTCAGACTGGCCGGCAGGGCGAGAGAGGCCGATCAGCGGCCTGTACGGGTCGTTTCGGGCAGGGAGTTCGGCGATCTGCGCGCCGCCCTGCCCGCCGGCCTCTCCGAAGCAAGGAGGCCATTGAGCGCTGGTGCGGCGAGGCGTTCGATGCGGCTATCCAGTCCACGAGTCTGCCGCCGCAAAAGCAGCTGCAGCAGGCCCTCACCGCTGTGAGGCGCCTGCGGAGGAGCCGCCGTAGCGCCGGCAGGGCCGTAGAACGGGCTGCTCGAGTAGTCCCAGGGCGGAGCGAAGACGGCCGCACGGCGATCCCCCTTCCCGTGCCGGCCGTCTTCCGCCCGGCCACGCCGGCTCCATTTCTTGCGCGGGGCCAATCAAACTCCGCCCGCCATCTGGCCGCGATTTCGGCAAAGGCCTCCCTCTGTGTTCCAGCCTGGTTCGCGGGCAAAATCCGTTGACACCTGTCATAGGCGTGCAGATAATACGCCGGTTGGATCGTCCGTAAGTGCCGGGGAGTCCAGCGATGTTTCAGGCTATGCCAGGCAGCCGTTCCCTCCCACTACCTGTTTGCATTGAGCGGTTTGTGCACCATGTACGCCTGGATGTGACCCCATCACGACCGAATCTTCTTGAATCTTTGAGCGATCACAGGTGGCGCGGGCGCGTTCCGCTCGCGGACTGAGTTCGGAGGATCAAAACATGGAGACGAGTCGTCGAGACTTTCTGAAAGTCGCCACCATCGGCGGAGCCGCGGCGTCCGTATTCGGATTTGATCTCGCGCCGGCCTACGCGCAGTTGCGCGAGCTGAAGATCGCGCGCGCCACGGAAACGCGCTCGACTTGCCCCTACTGCTCGGTGAGCTGCGGCGTGATCATCTACACTCTGGGCGACAAAGCCAAGAACGTCACGCCGCAGGTGGTCCACGTCGAAGGCGATCCAGACCACCCCATCAACCGCGGAACGCTATGTCCCAAGGGCGCTTCGCTCGAGCAGGACATACTCAACGACCGCCGCCTCTTGAAGCCGCAGGTGCGCCGGCCCGGCGCCACCGACTGGGAAGACATTTCCTGGGACAAGGCGCTCGACGAGATTGCCGCGCGGATGAAAAAGACCCGCGACGACACCTTCGTCGAGAAGGACGCCAACGGCAAAACCGTGAACCGCTGCGAAAGCATTGCTTGGGCCGGCGGCTGCACCGACACCAACGAATTCAACTACCTCGTCGTCAAAGCCATGCGCAGCCTGGGGGTCTGCTACCTCGAAAACCAGGCCAGAGTTTGACACGGCCCCACGGTCTCAAGTTTGGGACCAACATTCGGACGCGGGGCGATGACCAATGGCTGGATCGACATCAAGAACACCGACATGATGTTGATCATGGGCGGGAATCCTGCCGAGAATCATCCCTGCGGGTTCAAGTGGGCCGTCGAAGCAAAGCGGAATCGCAACGCCAAAATGATCGTGGTGGACCCGCGCTTCACGCGCACCGCCTCGGTAGCCGACCATTTCTGCCAGATTCGCGCCGGTTCGGATATCGCTTTCCTGGGCGGCGTGATTCACTACGCGATCGAAAACAACCGCTTTGCCAAGGATTACCTCCTCAACTACACGAACGCCGCCTTTGTCATCAAGGAAGGCTTCAAGCTTCCTGAGGACGGCCTGTACTCCGGTTTTGATCCCGCCACCAAGGTGTACGACAAGTCCACCTGGAATTATGAAGAAGGCGGCGACTTAACCGGCAAGCACGCGGCCGAGCCGGCCCATGTAGTGGCCGCGCCGAAGCCAGCCCCTCCCGGCCAGGCGCCCGCCCCGCCGTTGCTTCCCCCGAATGTGGCGTACGATCTTGCGCTCGAACATCCGCGCTGCGTCTTTCAACTCTTGAAGAAGCAATACTCGCGCTACACGCCCGAGACTGTCTCCAGCATTACCGGTATTCCCAAGGATCAATTCCTGAAAGCCGCGGAAATGTTCACGTCGGTCCGCAAGGACGGCGACATGAAGAAGGTCGCCACGATTATTTACGCCGTGGGCTGGACGCAACACACCTACGGAACCCAAATCATCCGCACCGCCGCAATGCTCCAGCTCCTTTTGGGAGATGTCGGACGCGCCGGCGGCGGCGTGAATGCGCTGCGCGGGCATTCGAATATTCAGGGCGCCACGGACATGGCGGGAATCTTCGACAATCTGCCGGGTTACCTGAAAGTGCCGAACCCCAACGACGCGGATTTGGCTGCCTACTTGAAGCGAATCACACCAACCGCATCCAAGCCGGCGCAGTGGGATTCGTTCAACTATTGGTCCAACACGCCGAAGTTCGCTATCTCGCTCTTGAAAGCGATGTACGGCGACGCCGCCACCAAGCAAAACGATTTCGCCTTCAACTACTGGCCGAAGATCGATCGCAACTATTCTTGGACGCAAATCTGGGACGCCATGTACCGCGGCAACGTCAAGGGCATGATTGCGTTCGGGATGAACGGCGTGGCGATCGGCCCGGACTCCAAGAAAAACATCGATGCGCTCAAGCGCGCCGACTGGCTGGTGGTGGGCGAAATTTATCCGGATGAAACCAGCGAATTCTGGCGCGCGCCCGGAACTACGCCCGAAGAAATGAAGAATATCCAGACCACCGTCTATCGCTTGCCCTGCGCTGGGTTCGCCGAAAAGGACGGCAGCTTCACGAATTCGGCCCGCTGGCTCCAGTGGAAAAACGTCGCCCTGCCCCCTCCCGCCGATTGCCGCCTGGACCAGGACATCGTGGCTCAGATTTTCCTGCGCGTCCGCGCGCTCTATAAGAAAGACGGCGGGAAATTCCCGGATCCCATCCTGAATGCCACGTGGAGCTACACGAGTCCCGAGCATCCCTCACTCGCCGAAGTTGCGAAGGAAATTAACGGCAAGGCGCTCGCGGATTTGAAAGACGAGAAAACCGGCCAGGAAATCAAGACGGGGCAGCAACTGCCCGGATTCGCCTGGCTCAAAGACGACGGCACCACCGCGTGCGGCAACTGGCTCTACAGCGGCTCTTGGACCGAAGCGGGCCCGCAGATTCAGCGCCGCGGCACCGACGATCCCTCTGGACTCGGGATTTATCAGAACTGGGCGTGGTCGTGGCCAGCGAATCGGCGGGTAATGTACAACCGCGCATCGTGCGATCCATCCGGCAAGCCGTGGGATCCCACCCGAAGGCAAGTGTGGTGGAGCGAGGCGGCCAAAAAGTGGGTCGGCAACGATGTCCCCGATTTCAAGGCCGATTCCGACCCGAAGGACCACATGGGTCCCTTCATCATGAACCCGGAGGGCGTGGGCCGGCTGTTTGTTCCGTTGGGCGCCGTGACAGATGGGCCGTTCCCGGAGCATTACGAACCCATCGAAAGCCCGGTGGTGAATCTCCTGCACCCGAACCAGTCCAACAGCCCGGTGGTGAAGAAGCTGATGACGCCCGACGACAAGTTCGGGACTCCGGAGCAGGGCTTCACCATCGTCTGCACGACGTACCGCCTGACCGAGCAATATCACTACTGGACGAAGAACAATCCCATGAACGTCCAGCTTATCCCTGAGCCGTTCATTGAGATTCCGGTCGAGCTGGCTGATGAGATGGGCATCCGCGGCGCGGAAAAAATAAAAGTGACGAGCGCGAGGGGCACGTATGTGGCCAAAGCCTTCGTCACGCGGCGAATCAAGCCGATGAACATCCAGGGGAAAAAAGTTTTCCAAATCGGCATCCCCATTCATCAGGGTTTTCGCGGGATTGCCGAAGACGAAAATGAAGTTGCGCGCACCCTGGCGAACTTCCTCTCACCAACCGTAATTGACCCGAATGCTTACACCCCTGAGTTCAAGGGCTTCCTTGTGAAGGTCGAGAAGGCCTAGGGGGAACGCCGATGCCCAGCACAACGATGGAAATTCGAGCGATTTCGGGCCATGCCGGTTCTGTCCCCGGGGCGGGGATGAGCCGCGAATACGACGTCTGCAAACTCATCGACGTAACCACCTGCATCGGGTGCAAGGCGTGCGAGGTGGCCTGCCTGGAATGGAATGGGTACTCATTCACCGAAACCACCTTCAATAATTCCTATCAGACCATGCCCGAGACGGCCTGGAATTATTGGAACCTCATCAAGTTCAACGAGCATGAGCACCCCGACCACGGGCTCATGCTCTTGATGCGAAAAGACCAGTGCATGCACTGCGAGGAGCCGGGGTGCCTGGAAGCCTGCCCCGCGGACGGCGCGATCGTGCAGTACATGAATGGGATCGTGGACTTCCAAGAGGAGAACTGTATCGGTTGCGGTTACTGCATGTCCGGCTGCCCGTTCAATATCCCGAAATTCAGCGCTGAAGCTCGCAAGGTTTTCAAATGCACGCTTTGCGTGGATCGCGTGAGCCAGGGCCTCGAGCCGGCGTGCATCAAATCCTGCCCCACCGGCTGCTTGCACTTCGGCAGCAAGGACGACATGAAGGATCTGGCCGAACGCCGCGCCAAACAGTTGCGCGAACAGTCCGGCTTCAGCAAAGCGGGTGTGTACGATCCGAAGGGCGTGGGCGGCACGCACGTGATGTACGTGCTCCACGATACGAGCCAGCCGGAAATCTACGGCGGCTTGCCCGCCGATCCGCGCATTCCCTGGGCGGTGAAGCTCTGGAAGAATCCGCTGAAATGGATCGGGAACTTCGGGATCATTGCCGGTGCGCTCGGCATCTTCGCGCATTACCTGCGGTTCGGCCCCAAGCTCGTGAAGGAAGATGAACAGACGAAACAGGGAGGAAAGCAATGAGCAGCGAACCCTACTTCCTTCCCAATGGCCGGGTGTTGCGGTATTCGTTCCACGAGCGCTTGATTCACTGGATGGCGGGGATATCGTACGTGTACTTGCTGCTGACGGGCTTGGCTTTCTGGTCGCCCTGGCTTTTTTGGATTGCGGTGATCCTGGGCGGCGGCACCGTTTCGGCCAATCTGCATCGCTGGATCGGCCTCGTCTTCGTGCTGTCCACTTTCTTGATGTACCGGCTGTGGGGCGCACAAATGAAGGGAACTCCCGCAGACAAAGGGTGGTGGGACGCAATCGGGCATTACATCCGAAACGAAGATGAAAAAGTGCCGTCGGCCGACCGATTTAATCCAGGGCAGAAGCTGCTGTTCTGGGGATTCTTTATCAGCGGACTCGTGCTGCTCGTCACGGGGCTGGTGCTCTGGTTCCCGGAGTATATTTCTTGGAGCGCCGGCTGGGTGCGGCCGCTTTGCGGCATCCTGCATTCGATCGCCGCGCTCGTCACCATTGCGCTGTTCATGATTCACGCGTACATGGGCACGGCGATGGAGCGCGGGGCCTTCGGTTCGGTGATCCGCGGCGACGTTTCGCGGGCGTGGATGCAAACCCACCACCGCACATGGTACGACCAGCTTGTAAAGAACGCGTCGGCGAGGAAATGAAGAATGGCAAGTGGGATCTCCGGATTCGCCGCGCGAGCCAGCTAGCCTCCGCCCACCCGTTTGCTTCCGAAGGACTCGAGTTCTACCGCCACGTCCTCCAATTCCAGAAATCCCTGTACTCCGATCTCCAGAAGGAATGCGGCACGGCAAAAGAGCCGCGTCCGGCAGGGGCCCTGCGGCAGGAGTTGGACCTCTTTCTGCTGCTGCCGCGATTCTCCGCGTTCCTGGCGGTGATTGAAAAATCCGCGCCGGCGGCGCTCGCCCGTTCCGCCGGCGCCTTGCGGGGACTGGACGGGGCGCGCTGGCAAGAATTGCTCACCGAATTCTGGGGAGCTGGTCCGAGCTTCGTGGGGACGCTCGCGGCGGCGGACGCACTGATTTCCTGGATCTTTCTTCAGCCCTACGCGGAATACCTGGCGGATTACACCCACCAGCCTCCCTTGCACTCGACCCCATCGGTATGCCCGCTGTGTTCGAGCAGGCCGCAGGTGGGCGTGTTGCGGCCGGAGGGCGACGGCGGGAAGCGCGCGCTCATTTGCGCGCTCTGTGCCAACGAGTGGGCTTTCCGGCGCCTGGTTTGCCCGGCGTGCGGAGAAGAGGACGTGCACAAACTCGCCGTGTACACGGCCAAGGAATTTCCCCATGTGCGCGTCGAGGCCTGCGACGCCTGCCGCGCTTACATCAACACGGTCGACCTCACCAAAGACGGCCACGCCGTGCCCGTCGTGGATGAACTCGCGACAGTCCCGCTCAACCTCTGGGCCGTCGAGCACGGCTACACCAAAATTCAAACCAATCTACTGGGAATCTGACGGGCAAGTGAAGAGGAGTCAGGAACCGGCGGGCAAGTCCTCGGGGCAGCGAACTCGAGCTCATCCGGCTCTGTTGAAATCCGATGTTTCTAAGCGCTGCCCACGAGACATTTGGAGTGCGGAAGCTTGCTTCCGCTTTGTTTTCGATGGTGAGGTAACGTACGCCAACATCCGGCCGGAGCCACCGGTGGCAGGATGTCAACAGAGCCAGCTTATCTCTGTACCGCGCTCGCGGGGGGCGCCTCCGCAGCGCGGGCGGACTCAGCGTGATTTGATTCCCGGTACCATTTCCAAAAAGCGGCGAACAGGGCGAAGATCGGGGAAAAAATTCCTACGAGGACGGCGGCTATGATGATCCCAAGCATGACGACGTTGATCACCGTCTCTGACATTTTTCTTTCCTTTCGGGCCGGGCGCCAGCCTCTGATGTGGCGCTCACACGATTAGACGCGCACAACCCTCCCGAGGTGACAACAAAATTTGCCCGAAGCCCGTCTCGCTTCTTAGAAACCCGCTTCTCCAAAAAATGTTGCGCACCCTCTCCGTCCACGCTGCACAGGTGCTCGCAAGCCGCCTCGCCTGAAACCGCCGCAGTTTGCCTTGCATCCAATGGGTTCAAATACTCGCGTAGCCGAACCGAATTTGCGTGGGATAATAGGCGTCTCAGTGTCCTCTGGGCGCCCTTCCCGAGCCGCCCTCTTTCGCGGCGCTGAGGGGTCTGGGAGCGAACGATGTGGATTGTCAGGCTGGCGCTGCGCCGGCCCTACACATTCGTGGTGGCCGCAATTCTCTTGCTGATCATCGGCCCGATTGCAATTCTGCGCACGCCCACCGACATCTTCCCGAATATTGACATCCCGGTCGTGACCGTGGTCTGGAACTACACCGGGTTGTCTCCCGAAGACATGTCGACTCGAATCGTCTTCAATTTCGAGCGCGCGCTCACCACCACCGTCAACGATATCGACCACATCGAGTCGCAGTCCTATGCCGGGCTCGCGATCGTCAAAGTCTTCTTTCACCAGGGCGTGCAGGTGGCCAACGGGATTTCCCAGGTGACCGCAATTTCGCAGGCGATTCTGCGGGGCTTGCCCCCGGGTACCACGCCTCCTTTCATCATCACCTACAACGCTTCCACCGTGCCGATTCTTCAATTAGGGCTTTCCGGGCAGGGGTTGTCGGAGCAGCAGCTCGGCGATCTGGCCATCAATTTCATCCGGACGGGGCTTGTGACCATCCCCGGCGTGGCGATTCCTTATCCCTACGGCGGCAAGATGCGCCAGGTGCAAGTGGATCTCGACACGGCTGAGCTCCAATCGAAAGGGCTTTCGCCGCTCGACGTGGTGAACGCCGTCAGCGTGCAGAATCTGATTCTTCCGGCGGGCACGGCAAAAATCGGGCCTTTCGAGTATCAGGTGGACATGAACGGGGCGCCGCAGTCGGTGAAGGAGCTGAACGACCTGCCCGTAAAAACGGTGGGAAACTCCACGATCTACATCCGGGACGTCGCGCACGTGCGCGATGGGTTTCCGCCGCAGACGAACATTGTCCGTGTGGATGGAAAGAGGTCGGCGCTTCTTTCTATCCAGAAGAACGGCGACGCTTCTACGCTCGACATCATCGCCGGCATCAAAGCGTTGCTCCCGCAAGTCTTGGCGGGCCTTCCACCCCAGCTCGAGGTGAAAGCGCTTTCGGACCAGTCGCTGTTTGTGAACGCGGCCATCCGCGGAGTCGTGCGGGAAGGGATCATCGCCGCGTGCTTGACGGGTTTCATGATTCTCGTGTTTTTGGGGAGCTGGCGCAGCACGCTGATCATCGCGGTCTCGATTCCGCTTTCCATCCTTACCTCGATCATCATCCTCAGCGCGCTGGGGCAAACGATTAACATCATGACTCTCGGCGGGCTGGCGCTGGCCGTGGGAATTTTGGTGGACGATGCCACGGTCGAAATCGAAAACATCAACCGCAACCTCGATCAAGGCAAGGAGATCATCCAGGCCATTCTCGATGGCGCGCAACAAATCGCCGTGCCCGCCTTTGTTTCCACGCTGGCCATCTGCATCGTGTTCGTGCCGATGTTCTTTCTGACCGGGGTCGCGCGCTATCTGTTTGTGCCGATGGCGGAAGCCGTGTCGTTCGCCATGCTGGCCTCGTACTTGCTTTCCCGGACGCTCGTGCCCACAATGGCGCGCTATCTGCTCCTCTCGCAGACCCACGAGACCGGTTCGGACGGATCGCGAAACATTTTTGCGCGCGTCCAGCAACGATTCGAGCGCGGATTCAGGAAGCTGAGAGAAAAATATCACCGCCTGCTCGGCGTCTGCATGCATCACCGCCGCGTCTTTGTCGTTTGTTTCCTGTGTGCCTGCGTTTTTTCCTTCGCGCTCCTGCCCTGGGTGGGCCAGGATTTTTTCCCGGCAGTCGATAGCGGCGAATTCAAGCTGCACATGCGGGCGCCCACCGGAACCCGGATTGAAGAAACGGCCGCGCTGTGCGACCGCGTGGACGCCGAAATTCGCCGGCTGATTCCGCCTTCCGAAATCGTAAGCGTGGTCGACAATATCGGCCTTCCCTACAGCGGCTTCAACCTTTCCTACAGCACTTCCGCGCCGATCGGCCCCGGCGACGTCGATATTCTTGTGGAGCTCTCCAAAGGACACCGTCCCACGGCGGAATACCAGCACTTACTGCGCGAAAAATTGCCGGGAGCTTTCCCGGGAGTCAGCTTCTATTTTCTCTCGGCGGATATCGTCAGCCAGATCCTGAATTTCGGGCTGCCCGCCCCCATCGATATTCAGGTGGTGGGACGCAATCTCGACGCCAACCGGGAATTCGCCGATAAGCTGCTCAACCGCCTGAAATTCGTGCCCGGCGCGGTGGACCTGAGGATTCAGCAGCCGTTCGATCAGCCAAAATTGCATATCGAGGTGGACCGCACCAAAGCCCAGCAAATCGGGTTCACCCAGCGCGACGTAGCGCAAAACCTGCTGATCTCGTTGAGCGGAAGCTTCCAGACCGCGCCCACCTTCTGGCTCGACCCCAAGACCGGCGTGAGCTACAACATCGCCACGCAAAGTCCGCAGTACCGCGTCGATTCACTTCAGGGGCTGGAAAATATCCCGGTGACAGGGCCTAATCCGGCGGCCCCGCCGGAAATTTTGGCGAGCCTTGCTTCGTTCAGCCGTGGGGCCGAGATGGGCGTGGTCTCGCACTACAACATCATGCCGGTGATCGATATTTTCGGTTCGGTGCAGGGACGCGACCTGGGCGCCGTGGCCCGCGAAATTGCGCCGATCGTGGAGGCCAGCAAGAAAGAGCTGCCGCGAGGCTCGCAGCTCATCACCCGCGGCCAGATTGCCACTATGCAATCCTCTTTTTCGGGCCTGCTCTGGGGACTGGCCTTTTCGATCGTGCTCGTTTATTTGCTCATCGTCATCAACTTCCAGTCCTGGCTCGATCCATTTGTCATTCTCACGGCTCTTCCGGCGGCGCTGGCGGGGATCGTGTGGTTCCTGTTCATCACGGGCACCACGGTGAGCGTCCCGGCATTGACGGGAGCCATCATGTGCATGGGCGTGGCCACTGCGAATAGCATTTTGGTGGTGAGTTTTGCCAAGGAAAGGCTCCTCGAGGGCGAAGAAGCCGTGGATGCAGCCTTGAATTCCGGCTTCACGCGGTTCCGGCCGGTGATCATGACGGCGCTGGCGATGATCATCGGCATGTTGCCGATGTCGCTGGGGCTCGGCGAAGGCGGAGAGCAGAACGCGCCGCTGGGCCGCGCCGTCATCGGCGGCCTGCTCTTTGCCACGATCGCCACGCTGTTTTTCGTTCCGGTGTTTTTCAGCCTGGTGCACTCGCGCGGCGCAGAGGGAATCTCGCCGGAGGCGTAAAATAACGTTGGAAGATGATGGCCCGTCTAACCAGGGGCCGGCGCACGATGGGGATTTCATGAGCGAGCAACCTGAAAGCGGATCGCCCAGCGCGGGAAGGCCGCCGGCGGAGGGCGGCGCCCGCGGCATTCACGGCGTGTGGATCGCGATCGCCGTGCTGGCAGTGGTGGCCGGGATCGTCTTTGCCGGCCTTCTGCCGCGAATCAAAGCGCGCGCGGCCGTCCGGCAAGAGACAAATGCGCTGGCGGTGCCGAGCGTAAACGTCATCCATTTGAAGCAGGGCGCCCCGCACCAGGAAATCGTTTTGCCCGCCAACATGCAGGCTTTCACTGATGCGCCCATTTATGCCCGCACGAACGGATACCTCAAGAAGTGGTACGCCGATATCGGCGCCCACGTGAAGTCCGGGCAATTGCTCGCGGAGATCGATACTCCCGAAGTGGACCAGCAGCTCTCCCAGGCGCGGGCGCAATTGAACACCGCGAAAGCCAATTTCAATCTCGCGCAGATCACCGCCCAGCGCTATCAAGACCTGAAAAACACCGAAGCCGTCGCAAAACAGGACGTGGACAACGCCTCGGGCGCTTTCCAGGCCAGCGCCGCCACGGTGGCATCGGCCGAATACCAGGTGAAGTACCTCGAGCAGCTTGAATCCTTCAAGCGCATCTACGCGCCATTCGACGGCGTCATCACCGCGCGCAATACGGATATCGGCGCGCTCATCAGCTCCGGCTCGAACGGCGGCGTGACCACGCAGCTCTTCCACATCTCGGCCACACGCACGCTGCGCGTCTATGTAAACGTCCCGCAGCAATATTCCCAGGCGGCGAAACCGGGCCTCACCGCCGCGGTCACGCTGCAGGAATTTCCCGGGCGGAAATTTGTGGGCAAGCTGGTTCGCACCTCCGATGCGATTGACACCGCTTCGCGCACGCTGCTTGTCGAAGTGGACGTGGACAATCCGGCCGGCGAACTTCTGCCTGGCGCGTACGCCGAAGTGCATTTGAAGCTTCCGGCGGACATCCCTACTTTCATTGTTCCCGTGAACGCATTGATATTCCGGTCGCAGGGATTGCAGGTGGCAACGGTGCCCGATGGTTCGCATGCTGCCCTCGTGTCCGTTACCCTCGGACGCGATTTTGGGAACGAAGTGGAAGTTGTCTCCGGGCTCACCGGGGAGGAAAGCATCATTACCAGCCCGCCCGACTCAATTGTGTCCGGCGAAGAAGTGCGCGTGGTCACGCCCGCCGCGGGAGCCGCCCGGCAGTGACTCGACAGGCCAACTGCAATTCGTGCGCCGCAAATGCGGGGCTGCGAGCATGGACGCCCCTCGGCACGCTAATCGCGCTCTTCCTTTCAGGGTGCACCGTCGGGCCGAAATATGTGCGTCCCACCGCAGACGTCCCCGCGGAATTCAAAGAAAGCGGCAATTGGAAGACGGCGCAGCCGGGCGATGCGCTATCCAAGGGCAAATGGTGGGAGGTTTACCAGGATTCTCAACTCAATGCCCTCGAGGATCAGGTCAGCGTCTCGAACCAGAACCTGAAAATCGCGCAGGCACAATTCCTCGAAGCCCGCGCCGCGCTGAAAATCGCGCGGTCGAATTATTTCCCCAGCGTCACGGGCGGGATCTCCGCCACCCATTATCACCTGTCGCAAAATCGGCCTTTAGCCACAACGACGACCGATTACACCGATTACCAACTGCCGGTGGATGTTTCCTATGAGCCGGATGTGTGGGGCCGCGTGCGGCGGACTGTCGAAGCCAGCCGCTCCGAAGCGCAAGCCACCGCCGCGGATCTGGCGAACGTCGAATTGAGCCTGCGCGCCGAGCTCGCTTTCGACTACTTCGAGCTGCGCGGCCTCGATGCCCAAAAAGCGCTCCTGGACTCGACTGTGGTCACCTATCAAAAGGCGCTGGAGCTGACGCAGAGCCGTTATACGGGCGGTCTCGCTTCGGCCGTCGAGGTGGCGCAGGCGCAGACGGTGCTCGAAACGACGCGCGCGCAGGCTACCGATGTGGGAGTTCAACGAGCTGCTCTCGAGCACGCGATTGCCGTCCTTGTCGGCAAGCCGGCAGCATCGTTCAGCCTTCCTCCGATGCCGCTGAAGATTCCTCCTCCAGCGATTCCGCCCGGGCTGCCTACGGATCTGCTCGAGCGGCGGCCGGACATCGCCGGAGCAGAAAGGCGCGTGCAAGAAGCGAACGCGGGGATCGGCGTTGCCAAATCCGCCTATTTTCCGCTGCTGACCTTGACCGGCGCCGGCGGCTTTGAGAGCACTGCCATATCCACTCTGATTCAGGGCCCCAGCGGCTTGTGGAATCTTGGCGGAGCGGCGGTTGAAACATTGTTCGACGCCGGCAATCGCCGTGGCGCACTCGATCAAGCTTACGCCCGGCGCGATCAGTTCATCGCGAGTTACCAGCAGACCGTCCTCACTGCATTTCAGGAAGTGGAAGATAACCTTGCGGCGCTCCGCATCCTCGAAGATGAAGCCAAGACGGAAGAAGCCGCCGTCGCCGCCGCGGAACACTCGCTGGCGCTCTCGATTACCCGTTATAAAGGCGGAGTGACCAGCTACCTCGAGGTGACCACTGCGCAGAATGCCGCGCTGGCCGATGAAGTGACCGCCGTCAGCATTTTGACGCGGCGGATGGAAGCGAGCGTTCTGCTGGTGAAAGCAATCGGCGGCGGCTGGAGCGTTTCGCAAATCCCGCCGGTGTGACCGGCCTCCTCGCATTCCCGCACTCTTCCTGCGCTTCATTCCTGTAGCACGCCACCGGCGCTTATGTTAAAGATGTCCGCGCCGGCCGGGGAAATCCATCGGGCCATTCGCGGAGAAATCCTTTGGCGCGCCGAAAAAACAAAGGGGCCGCCGTCACTTTGCGGGATGTCGCAAAAGCCAGCGGCGTTTCTGCAGCCACTGTGTCGATTGTTCTGAACAACGCGCCGCTCGCGCGTTATATCCCTCCGACCACGAAAGACCGAATCGAACGAGCGGCAAAGAAGCTGCGCTATCGTCCCAAAACCGCGTTGCGTTCCATCGGGGCCCGGCGCAACCGCACGGTGGGCGTGATGGTGTTCGATATCACCGACCCTTTCTGCACTCTGATCATCCGCGGAATCGAGAATTCGCTTTACCAGGCATCGTACCTGCCAATCTTCACCGATGCGCACAATCAGCGGGGCCGGTTTGAACGATACCTCGAAATGTTGCTGGCCCGGCCGGTGGAAGGCCTGGTGATCGTTGCCAACTGGCTTTTTGTGGATATCGAATTGCTCGCGGACCTCGAAAAACGCAACATTCCCGCCGTGATGATCGGTCGCGAGTTGCGGACCGGCTCGATCAGCTCCGTAATGGTGGACAACGAAGCCGGAGCGCACCTTGCCATGGAGCACCTCTATTCGCTGGGGCACCGCAAGATCGCTTTCATCCGCGGCCCGAAAATGCTGGGCGACAGCATCCCGCGCTGGCGCGGCGTTCGGTCGTTCGCCCGCTCGGTGGGGCTCGAGATTGATCCGGCGCTGGTGGTCGATTTGCCGGATTCGCTCGATCCCAACACCGGCTTCGAAAACGGCTTCAAACTGACCGAAGAATTGCTGAAACACAAAAAGAGATTCACGGCCGTGATGGCGTTCGACGACATGACCGCATTCGGCGCGATTCGCGGGCTTGCGCGAGCCGGCCTGAAAGTTCCGGAGGATTGTTCCGTGATCGGTTTTGACGATGTCATCCCGGCAGGCCTTTCGGTCCCCTCCGTGACCACCGTCCGCCAGCCGATGGAAGCGATGGGGAGCACGGCGGTGGAAATCGTCCTCGAAGGCATGAACGCGGCGGCGGAAGAGCGGGAGTTCGTGGCGGTGCACCGCCTCCTGGCGCCCGAGCTGGTGGTGCGCGAATCGAGCCGCGCGCTCTCTTGACCCGCGGGAAAGCGAGCTTTTGCCTTGACAGCCCGGGCGCCCGCGAATCATATTGGCCTTCAATAAACTTTAATGAATCGAACGGAACAGGCCTGCTCGATGGATGCAGCGCGAAACTCGGTTGATTCAGTCCGGCGCCGCGTCACATTTCTTGTCCTAGCCTTCGTGTTCCTCCCAATTCCGCAGGCGCCAGCCCAGTCGCAGCCCCAGCCTCCGGCTAAATTCCACCTCACTCTGAGTACCGGTTGGGCCATTCAGTCTGCGTGCGAAACGAAAGCAACCGGCGCAGATATCTCCACACCCGGCTTCCGCACCGCCGGCTGGCATTCCGCGACGGTGCCAGCGACCGTCGTCGCGGCGCTCGTGGCGGACAACACTTATCCTGACCCGTATTTCGGAATGAACCTCCGCTCGATCCAGGGGACCACGTACCCGATCGGAAAAAATTTCGCGGAACTCCCCCTGCCGAAGGATAGCCCGTTCCGCTGCTCCTGGTGGTACCGCACGGAATTCCGCGCGCCGGAAGATTTTCGCGGCCGGCGCGTGTGGCTGCATTTCAAAGGGATCAACTATCGGGCGAATATCTGGGTCAATGGCCAGCGGCTGGCCACTTCGAAAGAAGTGGCCGGGATGTACCGCCGGTACGAATTCGATGTGACCTCGATGCTGGCCGCGGATCGCCCGAATGCACTCGCCGTCGAGGTCTTCGCGCAGACAGAAAAAGATCTCGGCATCAACTTCCAGGATTGGAACCCCGCTCCGCCGGACCGCGACATGGGCCTTTTCGATGAAGTCTATCTCGATGCAAGCGGCCCCGTCGCCGTTCGCAATCCGCAAGTGCTCACGCATATTCCCAGCGGCTCGCTTGCCGAGGCCGATTTGACCGTGCTGGCGGAGGCGCGCAATGCAACAAAACAGCCGGCCTCAGGCGACCTCGAAATTCGCATGGAAGATTTCAGCCTGCGGCAGCCAGTGACGCTCGCGCCCGGCGAAGCACGCACCGTCCGGTTCGCTCCCGATGCCTTTCCGCAATTGCACATCAAAGATCCGAAGCTCTGGTGGCCGGCGGACCTCGGCCCTCAGAATCTGCATGACCTCACCGTCAATTTTTTCTCGGACGGCCAAATTTCCGATTCCGAATCGATCCGTTATGGCATCCGCGAATTCACTTCCGAAGTCACGGACAAAGGCTATCGACTGTTCCGCGTCAACGGGGAACGAATCCTGATCCGCGGCGGCGGCTGGGCGCAGGACATGCTGCTGCGGCACTCGCGTGAAAGAATGGACGCCGAGTTTCATTACATCCGTGCGATGCACCTCAACGCCGTTCGCCTCGAAGGCCAGCTCGACACGGACGATCTTTACGATTTCGCCGACGAGCGCGGCATCCTGATCATGCCGGGGTGGGTTTGCTGCACTTTCTGGCAAATGTGGGAAAAATGGAAGCCCGCCGACCTGGAAATCGCCGTCGAATCGCTGCGCTCGCAAATTCTTCGGATGCGAAGCCACCCGAGTGTTTTCGTCTGGCTCAATTCGAGCGACGTTCCGCCGCCGGCTAAAGTCGAGCGAGCCTACTTGAATGTGCTGAAGGATCTCGACTGGCCAAACCCGATTGTTTCTTCTGCTTCCGCCATGCCGACGCCGGTCACAGGTCCGTCCGGCATGAAAATGACGGGCCCTTACGATTACGTCCCGCCCTCTTATTGGCTCACCGATCCCGGCCGGCTCGGAGGAGCGTTTGGCTTCAACACCGAGACAAGTCCCGGACCGGCGGTGCCCCTCTTGGAGAGCCTGAAAAAAATGCTGCCGGCGGAGCACCTCTGGCCCATCGACGATGTCTGGAATTTTCACGCCGCTTCGGAGAATTTCTCGAACCTGAATCGTTTCAACAAAGCGATGAACGAAATGTTTGGCCCGCCGGCGGGATTGGAGGACTACGTCAGAAAGGCGCAAACAATGGCTTACGACGGCGAGCGCGCGATGTTTGAGGCGTACGCGCGCGACAAGTACACGTCCACCGGCGTGATCCAGTGGATGCTCAACAACGCCTGGCCCTCGCTCTTCTGGCATCTCTACGATTATTACTTGCAGCCGGCCGGTGGATTTTTCGGCGCCAGGAAGGCATGCGAGCCGTTGCACGTCCAGTATTCGTACGACGATGAGAGCGTGGTCGTGGTCAACAATCTCCGCCAGAAATTTACGGGCCTCACGGTGAGCGCCGATCTTTATGATTTCAATTTGCAGAAGCGATTCTCGCAGCAGCGCTTAATCAATGTGCCATCCGACTCCGTTGAGCGCGCTTTCGCGGTTCCGCCTTTGCCCAGGTCGCTCTCGCCGACGGTTTATTTCCTGAAGCTGTCGCTGCTCGACTCGAATCGAAATCCTCTCAGCTCGAACTTTTACTGGCTGCCTTCGAATGCGGCGAGAATTATGTGGGAAAAAACGCGCTACATGGACGATCCGCCGCCGAAGGACCTCACCTACGAATCTTCCATTTTCACTCCGGCAACCCCGTATGACGACCTCACCCTGCTGAACGAATTGCCGCCCGCGAACCTGACGGCCTCAGCCGTCGTCGAGCAGGCAGGGCAAGAGCCGCGCGTGCGGGTGAAATTGCAGAATCCGACCAGTCATCTCGCATTTCAGGTTCGCCTGGGAATCCACCGGACGGGGGAAGAGACGGAAATTCTTCCCGTGCTGTGGGACGATAATTATCTGGAACTCATGCCCGGCGAGGCGCGCGAGCTCACTGCCCAGTTTCTTTCGCCGCAAACGCTGGTAAAAAACGCGGAGCTTGTGGTGACCGGCTGGAACATCAAAACGGAGATTGTGCCGGTGACCGAGCCGAAGCCCGCCAGCGCGCAGCCTGCCCGAAAGGTCCGCTGATGGCTGCCGAACCACTCGCCCCGAATCCGCCCGGCCGCGAAGCGTCTCCTCCCGCGATGCTTCGGGAAATCTACGAGCAACCTGACGCCATCCGCCGGACCATCCAGAGCAACTTGACCAGCGACGCGATTTTCCCCGGCGCGCTTCAGCCCATCGAGGAAGCGCTTTTCGCCTTCAAGAAAATCATCATCGCCGCGAGCGGCTCGAGCCGCCACGCCGGGCTTGCCGGCGAAATCATGATGGAGGATTTGGCGGGAGTTGCAGTGGACGTCGAGTACGCCAGCGAATATTGCTACCGCTCGACGCACGCAGGGACGGATCCGATCGTTCTCGTGATTACGCAATCGGGCGAGACGGCCGATACGATCGCAGCGCAACGCGAGGCGCTCAATCGCGGCGCAAAGACAATTGCTATTTCGAATGTGGCGGATTCCACCATCACGCGCGAAGCGAGCGCCGCATTGATCACCCACGCCGGACCGGAACATGCGATCCCGGCAACCAAAAGTTTCACGGCTCAGTTGGCCATCCTCTATCTGTTCTCCCTATTCCTCGCGCGCCAGCGCGGCCGCCTGAGCGCGCAGGCCATCCGCGCGCACTTGAAATCTCTGGCGGAAGCGGCTGACGGAATCGAGCGCTCGCTCGCCCTGTGGGATGCGCAGGCCGCCGAATGCGCCCGCTCCTGGCAGCAGGCTCGAGCCTTTCTCTATCTCGGCCGCAGCGTCCACTATGCCATCGCTCGCGAAGGCGCTCTGAAGCTGAAGGAAATCTCCTACGTGCAAGCGGAAGGATTTCCCGCGGGCGAATTGCGCCACGGCCCGAATGCGCTGGTGGATGCAAACACGCCGGTCATCGTTCTCGCCGCGCGGGATTCCGCCGACCCGGACTCCTTGCTCCGCTATCAGAAAACTCTGGGCGTTCTTGAATATGTGAAGAGCCGTGGTGGAAAGGCGATGGCTGTCGCCACCGGAGAGGACCGCGATGCCGCCGCGCTCGCGGATTGCGTCATTTCAGTCCCTGCCGCTCCCGAGGTTCTTCTGCCCATTCTCGAAATCGTGCCGCTCCAGCTTTTTGCCTACCACTTCGCGCGGCTCAATGGCCACGACGTGGATCATCCGCGCAATCTCGTAAAAGCTGTCATAACCGAATGACCGCGCCGATCGAAAGTGCTGCCCCGCCCGTCAAGCTCAGCCGCGTTCTCGGCCTTTGGGACTTGATCATCATCGGAATTGTGATCATCCAGCCCATCGCGCCGATGGGAATTTTCGGCGTGGTCAGCAATAACGCCCGCGGGCACGTGGTGACCACGATCCTCATCGCCATGGTGGCGATGCTGTTCACCGCCGTCAGCTACGGCAAGATGGCGCGCGCTTACCCCAGCGCCGGCTCGGCCTACACTTACGTCGGCCAGGAAATTCATCCCTCGCTCGGCTACATCACCGGCTGGGCGATGGTGATGGACTACATCCTGAACCCGCTTATCTGCACGATCATTTCGAGCAAGCTGACGCAAAACATTCTTCCGGGCGTGCCTTACTGGGCGCTGGCCGTCGGTTACGCTGTGCTTTTCAGCGCCCTCAATCTGCGCGGCATCAAGACGTCGGCGCGCATCAACGACGCGCTCGCCGCCGGGATGACAGTGGTCGTGGTCATCTTCTTCGCCTTCGTGATTCGATTCGTCTGGGGGCTGCACGAATATGGCGCGGGCTTTTTCTTGCAGCCTTTCTACAATCCGGAGACCTTCAGCTTCAGCGGCGTGTTCCGCGGCACTTCCATCGCCGTCCTCACGTATATCGGCTTTGACGCCATTTCCACGTTCTCCGAAGAAGTAGAAAACCCGCGCCGCAACATCATGCTGGCGACGGTTCTGGTCTGCCTGATCACCGGAATTCTATCCTCGCTGGAAGTCTATGCGGCACAGCTCGTCTGGGGATCGAAGCCCTTCCCGGAGGAAATGGTGGAATCGGCGTTTCCTCTCGTGGCTCAGCGCGCGGGCGGATTTTTTTTGTTTCACCTCCTGAATTTCACCGTGCTGATCGCCAATATCGGTTCCGGCATGGGCGCGCAACTCGGCGCCGCCCGCCTGCTCTACGGAATGGGCCGGAGCAATGGAATTCCCAAGAAATTTTTCGGCGCCATCGAGCCGAAACATCATATCCCGCGCAACAACGTGATTTTTGTGGGAGCGATTGCGTTGATCGGCGCGTTCTGCATCAACTACGAAAGAGGCGCGGAGCTTCTCAACTTCGGCGCGCTCATCGCATTTATGGGTGTCAACGCCGCCGCATTTGTCCGGTATTTTCTTCGCGCGCAGAAGAAGCACTGGACCGATCTGGTTTTTCCGCTGCTCGGGTTTGTGATCTGCTTCTTCATCTGGCGCAATTTGGATCCCCACGCCAAGATTCTCGGGGGGATTTGGATGGCGGTTGGGATCGCCTACGGCGCAGTCAAGACCAGGGGATTTTAATCCGACTTGGTGAACTTCGATGTGCCCTCGGACGGCGCCTGAGGGGGGCCTGCTCTCTGAGCGGAATGCGCCCGGGCGGCGCTAATCCGCCTCCTGCGTCACGATGTGGACATC
>DASPSD010000001.1:0-73758 GCA_035624115.1 Candidatus Sulfotelmatobacter sp.
GATGTACGGCACGCCCACCTGCCGCGCCAGCAGAATGTGCTCCCGCGTCTGCGGCATCGGCCCGTCGGTCGCCGCCACAACCAGAATCGCGCCGTCCATCTGCGCTGCGCCCGTGATCATGTTCTTGATGTAATCCGCATGGCCCGGGCAATCGATGTGCGCGTAGTGGCGGTTCGCCGTCTCGTACTCGACGTGCGCCACCGCAATCGTGATGCCCCGCTCGCGCTCTTCCGGCGCGTTATCGATCGTGTCGAACGCGCGGAACTGCACCTTGGGGTTCGTCTTGGCCAGCACCTTGGTGATCGCCGAGGTCAAGGTGGTCTTGCCGTGGTCGATGTGCCCGATCGTCCCCACGTTCACGTGCGGCTTGCTGCGCTCGAATTTCTCCTTCGCCATCTCGCTTTACCCTCTCTTTGAAACTACGCGGTGAACGCCGCGTTCAATCGTCTTTGAGCCCTCACTTCGCGCCCGTCGCAGGCCGCAGAATGGAGCGGGGGACGGGATTCGAACCCGCGACCATCTGCTTGGAAGGCAGAGACTCTACCCCTGAGTTACCCCCGCTCGGGCACGCCACCAATTCGCTCCGCACTTTCTGGAGCCTGGGACCGGGATTGAACCGGTGACCTCGTCCTTACCAAGGACGCGCTCTACCAACTGAGCTACCCAGGCTCGAACCGGCTTCCCCGCTCCCTCCGAATCGTGCGTCGGAAGCGCGGCCGGGGATGCCTGCTTCCAAGTTTTTCGCCGAGCACCGAGGACCCTGTTGGTCCCGCCAGACGCTGGTGGACGGGGGAGGATTCGAACCTCCGTAGCCCGCAAGGAGCGGCAGATTTACAGTCTGCTGGTTTTAGCCACTCACCCACCCGTCCCGCGAAACCGTCCGGGACGCAGGAACGACGTCCCGCAAAACCAGTCGGGACACAACATCAGCATCCCGCTCTTCCAACCAGAATCTGACCGGACTGCTGTACGGGGTACATCGCAATGCAGAAAGGGCTCGTGTCCAAAGACACCAGCCCTAGCGCTTTTGTCGCGAGGAAACCGTCCGCATCCCTGCCGAAAATTCTTGGTCCCTCAAACCTGCGTGCCGCCGCCTGCCGGTGGGCAGGTCAAGCAAACTCAGCTGGCGGAGGGATTTGAACCCCCGACCCTCTGATTACAAATCAGATGCTCTACCACTGAGCTACGCCAGCGCCGCTCAAACCAATGAAAATTATCACACAGGCCATGAAATTGCAAGCGCGTTTCCGGTGCCAGCAAAGCCCTTGCCAGGAGGGCATTTATCATCAAATCCTGAGCGAGTACTATGTCCTACTGTGCAGCAGGCTTCGAGAACTGAGCGTCTTCCTGGGCCACATTGTGGCGCACTTCACTGAAACGAATTGTGAAGTCGGATTCCGCACTCGATTGATGGACGGTAAATGGAAGCTTCACGCCGTCCACATCCCGATAGTCCGAAAGGTCTTCCGTGAAAGTGATCACTCCTTCGGGAGTGTGATGCTGGCTGATAATCCGCAGCACCAGCCCCGATTGAACGTCGAAATACAATCGATCCGGGCCGCCGCCGGGGAGGGCTGCCTCCACCACATAGGTATCGCGCTCGCGAATTTTATCCCTCCCGGTCACCGTGAAATTCGAGTAGATTTTTTTCAAATCCAGTGGATGATAAAAATCGGAATCACGGCGCGTCTCGTCGAGTTCCACTCCATCCATCTGGCGCAAGCCGTTCTGCGGGTCGTCCGCCCACCCGGCGGAGCCGTCAAATCCCTGGCGATAAGCGGCGCCATTGATCACGATCACTGCGAGCATGGAATTAGGAGCCTTCTCGTGCATCTCCACGGTTCCGGAAAGATTCATGGCCGGCACTTCAATCGTTCCGGTCGAGACGCGGGAATTCAGTTTTTGCCAGGCGGCGCGGCCTCCGAGGGCTTCTACATATCGCGTCAGAATATTGTCCGCCGAGGGCAAAGCGGCAGAATCAGGGCTGGCGGCCGGACTCGGCGCATTGGCTGAGGCCTTCTGCGGCGCCTGCCCCATTGCGGGGAGACTCAACCCGAACGTTATGACGGCCAGTGCAGCGAGTTTATTCATTCTGAAGGAGTTCCTCTCAGGAAAGGGCTGAGTCTTTACAATTAGACGCAGCAAGGACTCATTCCGTTGCTAGGTGGCTCGAGCGGCGCTTTGTTCCCCAGGAATTGCTCTAGCCGTTTTCAGTCGCTGCCGCTCGGAACTTTACACTCCACTCACCGAAACTTATACTCGAAATCGATCGTGCCAATTTCCTCGCGCCAGCGCGCTTTAATTGCAGCCGGCATTCTATTGGGCGTCGTTGCGGGTGGCGCGGGAGTTTACTTCTATCGCCTTCGTGGGAATCTGGCTTCCCCGGTTGCCGGTCGGGCGCCCGATCTCCTCCGTCAGCTTCCCGCCGACGCGCCGGTGGTGGCGTACCTCGATGTGGCCGCCCTCCGCGGCCTGCAACACTCGCCGTGGGCGGCACTCTTGGGCCTCACCTCGCCCGGCCCGCGAGTCGATCGCGAATATGCCGAATTCGTGCGCCAAACCGGCTTCGATTACAGCCGGGATCTTGACAGGCTGGCCATCGCACTCTGGCCTGAGGGCTTCTCCTCCTCGGGTCGTTTGGCTGGCGAGACGCGCATCCTATCGATTGCGGACGGCCGCTTCGATGAAAAGAAAATCGCAGCCTATGCCTTGCGGACAGGAAGGGCTGTGCCGCGGGGAGCGCGGGTGGTCTATGAGATTCCGGGTGCGCCTCCTGCGGCACTGGAGTTCCAGTCGCCGCAGCGGATCTCGCTCGCCGGCGGTGGAAATCCAAGCAGCGTACTCGCCGATTCCGGCGCGGGTGCGCCCGATGCAGCCATGCGCGCGCGGATCGAGCGCGTGGCGGGCGCTCCCATGTTTGCGGTCGCGCGCACAGTGAATCTCCCGCCGAGTTTCTACGCGAATTTCAAGAGCTTGCCGGAGTTCGATCGCGCCGCGCGAAGCGTCCGCAGCCTCTCGCTTGCGGGCCAGCCCGACGGCGACAATATCAAACTGGCGCTCGATGCCGAATGCGACTCGGCGAAAAGCGCTCTGGAGCTGGCCACTCTGCTCGATGGTTTCCGCTTCTTCGGCGGGGTGGCGCTCGCCGACCCCGAAACGCGCCGGCAGATGACGCCGGAGCAGTGGACGTTTCTCAAGGCGCTTCTCGACCACGTGAAAGTGACGCACCAGAATCAATGGGTGCGCCTGGCGCTGGACATCACTCCGGAAATGCTCGAAGCGCCTTCCTCTTCCGCCGCCGCGCGCCGCTGAGCGGCGGGTCCCCTTCCCCTTGCTTATTGACAGGAGGAATGGTAGGCTTCCTGTCATCGGCTGAGGGGAGAGATGAGCAAACCAACCGACCTCGTGCAGGGCACCGTGGATCTTCTGATTCTGAAAACCGTGGCGGTCCGGCCGATGCACGGCTGGGCCATCGCCCAGCGGATTCGCCAGGTCTCCGCGGACGTGCTGCAGGTGAATCAGGGCGCGCTTTACCCTGCCCTCCATCGGCTCGAACAGCAAGGCTGGATCCGCGCCGAATGGGGCGAATCGGAAAATAACCGCCGCGCGAAGTATTATTCCCTCACACGGGCGGGAAAGAAATTTCTCCGCCAGGAACAGGCCCATTGGGAGCGTCTCTCGTCCGCGATCGGCCTGGTTTTGAGGACTTCCTGATGCGACAGGCCGCTTACTTACGCTGGCCGGCGAAAATCCTGCTTCGCCTGCGGTCTCTCTTCCATCGCGATCGCGTGGACCAGGAACTCGATGAAGAGCTGCGTTTTCATCTCGACCGGGAGATTGCCGAAGAGATCGCCGCGGGAATGGCACCGGAAGACGCTCGAGCGGCAGCGCTCCGGAAAATCGGAGGCGTCGAGCAGGTGAAAGAAGAATGCCGCGACTCGCGCGGGGTGCGGCTGCTTCAGGACCTTGTGGAGGACGTGCGCTACGGCCTGCGCATTTTCGCGCGGGCGCCGCTGCTCACGGTGGTCATCGTGTTCATCCTGGCCATCGGAATCGGAGCGGGCACAGCCATCTACAGCCTGATCGATGCCTGCCTGCTGCATAGCCATATCTATCCGGTCGTGGACCGATGGGATGTGGTCCATGCGTATTCGCCGGCGCAAAAGATGTTCATCAACTATTTGTCGGTTCCGGAAATTCAGGAGGTAAAAAAGCTCGGCGATGTTTTCGAAGCTGTGGGCGCCATCCACGGCGACAGCTTCAATCTCACCGGCGGCGAATACCCCGAGCACGTTCTCGGTACATACGTCACGGCGAATGCCATCACGATGACGCAGGTAGCGCCGATTCTGGGACGAACTTTCACGGAAGAAGAGGAGCGCCCGGGCGGGCCTCCGGTGGCTGTGCTCAGCCATGAGCTCTGGAAACGGCGGTATGGCAGCGATCCGAATATTCTCGGCCAAGCGATCCGCGCCAACGGCGTGGCCTACTCGGTGATCGGAGTCATGCCCGCGCGCTTTAACCTTTGGGGCGGAGAATTCTGGATTCCGCTGCAAATGAATCCCTCGGATACGAATCGTTCGGACCGGCGGAATTGGATTATCACCGTTCTGCACAAAGGAGTGTCGGAAAAGGCCGCGAATGCGCGGCTGGCCGTTCTGGCCAAACGACTGGAGCAGCAATACGGCGCAACCATGCCGGAATACCGTGGCTGGGACCTGCGCGTGTGGAATGTGGTCGAAGCTGTCATTGGAAGCGTGAAGCCCGCGCTGCTGGTTCTCGGCTTTGCTGTGGCAATGCTGATTCTCATCTCGTGCGCCAACGTGGCGGTGCTGCTGCTGGCGCGCAGCACGGCGCGCATGCGCGAAATCGCCGTCCGGCTGGCGCTGGGGGCGCGGCCGGGACGAATTCTTCGGCAGTTGCTGACGGAAAGCCTCGTCGTATCGCTCGGAGGCGGTGTCCTCGGTGTTGCGGCAGCATATGCGTGCTTGCCCGCGCTGGTTCACGCGATTCCGGAGACATACCTACCGACTGCGCCAGAACTGGTGCGCATTAATCTTGCCGCGCTCGGTGTGGCAGCCGGCATTGCGGTAGCCATGGGAATTCTATTCGGAATTGTTCCCGGCTGGCAGGCGTCGCGGCTGGATTTGATTGACACTCTGAAGGAAGGTAGCAACAAGATCACGAGCGACCGCTCGGGACGCTCGGCGCGCAACCTGATGGTGGTCGCCGAAATCGCGCTTTCACTCGTCGTGCTCGCAGCCGCGGCGCTGATGGTGCAGAGTTACAAACGCCTCGAGGGGATCCGGCTGGGCTTTCGTCCCGATCACCTTCTCAGTTTTTCCGTGACTCTTCCGGAAACGAAATACCCGGGCGCCGCGCAAGTGACGCAATTCTTCGAGCGGGCGCTCGACTCCATCGCCGCAGTTCCCGGAGTGGAAAGCGCGGCAGCCGTGTCCGGCCGGCCGATGATCGATCGCACCGCGGACCTCACCTCGCAGGCGTTCACGATCGAAGGACGCCCCGGAGAAAATGCCCGCGGCGCCGAGAGCGCAGATTTTCGCATCGTCAGCGCCGGTTTTTTCCGCACGATGGGCATGGCCTTGCTTCAAGGGAGGATGTTCACCGCGCAGGATGGCCGGGGCGCGCCGCGCTCCGTGGTCATCAGCGAAATGATGGCCCGCACGTACTGGCCAAGGGGCGACGCGGTCGGCCACCGGATTCATCTCGGCCAGCAGTACGGGCGACGCGACGGCTACACCGCCGCTGCGACAAGCGATACCCCGCTCGAAATCGTCGGCGTGGTTTCCGACGTGAGACAAACCCGCATTCTCGAGGATCCGTTGAGGCCCGAGATTTATCTGCCCCTGGATCAGCAAGAGAACGCGCCACGAATCATGGCGATGATGGTGCGGACCACGTCCGACCCCGCCCAATTGACTTCTGCAATCCGAAAAGCGGTTGCCGCGGTGGACTCCGAGCAGCCCATCTACGACGTGAGCACGATGGATGAAATCGTGGCCGATTCCTTCGGGGCCAAGCGCCTGGCACTCGTCTTGCTGGTTATCCTGGGGTCGATCGCGCTGGTCCTTTCATCCGTGGGGCTCTATGCGCTGATGGCCTACTCGGTGAGCCATCGCCGGCATGAAATCGGCGTCCGTGTGACCCTCGGCGCGCAGGCCAACGACATCCGCCGCCTGATTCTGCTTCAAGGCGTGCGTCTCGCCGGACTCGGCGTCGCGGTGGGACTCGCCGGCGCTCTTCTGACGCGGGGTCTGATGCAGAGCGTGCTGTACGGCGTCAGCGCCAACGATCCGCTAACGCTCCTCGGCATATCTTCGTTGCTTGTCGGCTCAGCTCTGCTAGCGTGTTACATTCCCGCCCGCAACGCCATGCGCACCGACCCCATGATTGCGTTGCACCAGGAGTAGCCGCAGTGCAAGCACAGCCATCCTGCTGCTGAATTTGATCTGGCAAAAATTAGCCCTGCACTGATCAGACTCTGTCGGGATCACGCCGGGTAAGGCTCCGTCCGCTTGTTGGCGGACGCTATCGTTGTATTGAAAACAAAGCGGAAGCCCCTCGACTGCGCTCGGGGTAAACAGGCTTCCGCACTCCAAAAGTCTCGGTGGGCAACGCTCGGATGGATTGGGATTTCGATAGAGCCAGGCGGGTGCTAGTCGGCGGCTGTTGAGGCTGAGCTCTTGAGGTATCGCCAGGGGTTAACCGGCGTATTGTAAATCCGGACTTCGTAGTGGAGGTGAGGTCCGGTGGAACGGCCGCTGGCGCCTTCATAGCCGATTACGTCGCCGCGCTTCACGTGCATCCCAATCTGCGTGTTGTACGCTGAAAGGTGTCCGTACCAGGTGGCCACGCCAAATCCGTGGTTGATGATGATGAGCTTGCCATAGCCGGGGCGGCGGTCCACATCGGTTACGACGCCATCGGCAGCCGCGTGCACTTCGTCGCCGTAATGGGAGGCAATGTCCATTCCGGCGTGGAACGCGCCTTCCCCGCTGAACGGGTCAAGCCGCTCGCCGAAGTGTCCGGTGATCTCTCCCACCACGGGCCAAAGAGAAGGCACGATTCCAAGGCTGCTTAGCTGCGTCGAAGGCAAAAGCCTCAGCCCGCTGCTGGCAAGCGCCACTGCCGTAGCATTCCGCTGAAGATAGCTGAACTCATCCAGGGATTCCTGATATTCGGTTGCTTCCGGCACTTCCGCCACTTCCGTCAACCCAAAGGGAGTCTGCCGGAAGCGCGTGATCCCATACGCCATCGCCACTTCGCTGGCGAGCGATTGCAGCGAATTGAGCCGTTGGTTGGTGTCTTTTACTTCGGTTTGTAGCTGGCGGTACTGCTGCTTGAGGTTATCCTGCTCGCGGCGGAGGGAGTTATAGCTGGTCGCCTTCCAGAGCATTCGCGAATACGAACCCACGCCGGCAAGGACCGTGATTCCGCCCACAACGGCCAGGAGGATCAGCAGCGGGACAGCGTAAAAAGGAATTCGCACCCTCCGCATCCCGCCGGAAGCGCTTGAAGCAATAAAAAACGTGTATGACTTCCCTCTCATTGCTCTATTTTTCTGCCTAATTGATTCTCTTGCCGGCCAGCCGCAGCCACGCTACCCCCAAGCGCAGCTACCAGTTCCCCAGGAGTTTGAACCGAGAGCCTTGGTCCGAAACTCGCTGCATTGTAGCGACCAAGGCTATCTTGGTCAACTCTAATCTTCCATTTTGCATAGGCGGCTGGCGCCGGCCTCGGGATTCCCACACTTCCGACTTGGGAATCTCCGATAAACACGATAGCGTAAAGGCCCGGGTTCCAACAACTGTACGGAAGGCCAGCGTGCTCAACGAGAACCAACTGGTCGAAAGGACAGGCCGCCGAATACCCTCTGCGGAAGGCGCTGGCCTGCGCCTTGGGATTGGCGACGATGCCGCTATTGTCACGCCCCGGCGGGGCACCGATTGGGTGCTCAGTTGCGATCCATTCTTAGAAGGAGTTCATTTTCTTCCGAATGTTACCCCGGCCGACTCAGTGGGTTACAAGTCTCTCGTCCGCGCTGCCAGCGACCTGGCGGGCATGGGAGCCACCCCTCGCTTGTTTCTTATGTCCCTCGCCCTGCCTGCCAACAGAACAGGAAAGTGGCTGGATGGCTTCCTCGGCGGGATGGCGCGGGCCGCTCGCTCGCTCGGGATGCGGCTTGCCGGAGGCGACACCACCCGCAGCCGCACAGTCGGCATCAGCATTACTGTCGTCGGGGAGGTCGCGCCCGGGCGCTTCGTCACGCGTTCCGGCGCGCGGCCCGGCGACCTTATATATGTGAGCGGAAGGCTCGGCCGGGCGGCGCTGGGTCTCGCTCTGCTTCGTGGTGGCCGCCGCCGGGACTTGCAGCTCCGCGGCTTCTTGCAACCCCACTTTTACCCCCGCATTCGCCTCGAGCTCGGCCGTTGGCTGGCGAAAAACCGCATCGCCTCGGCCATGATGGACATCTCTGACGGTCTTTCGACCGACCTCGCCCGCCTGTGTGCCGCAAGCGGGGCGGGCGCGCGCATCCAGAGCGAGAGCGTGCCACAACCTGTGGTCCCAGCGACATTGCTGCAGCGCTCGGGCCTTACTCGCCTGGATCCGCTCAGACTCGCTCTTCACGGCGGCGATGACTATGAGCTGCTCTTCACCGTTCCCCGGCGCAGTGCCCGCCGTTTGCGTTCAGCTCCCGATACGCATCAACTCACGTGCATCGGCGAAATCACGCGTGGCCGCAGAATCCTCCTTGTCGCGGCTGATGGCGCTGCGACTCCACTGCGCCCCCTCGGCTGGGATCCGTTTCGCCGCTAGCCTCATGCAGACCAGAGTGCCGCACCTACGGCGCTCGTCGCATCCGAACGCCGAACACTCAATCCTTCCGGACTGGGGTAACCCAATCTCTACCGCGGCGATGGCGTTTGCGTTCCGTCCGTGTGCATCGGGGCGGAAATCGTCTGCAACGGCTTCGGCGCGGCGGGAGGGGCCTCCACGGACTGCGCCTTCGTCAAGCCTTGCTCGGCGGCATCCGCGGGCGGAGCGGTATCCGGCGTGTCCACCTGGACTTGCTGCTTGCCCGCGAGGGTTTCGAGGCGAACCACATTTGGAAAATCTTCCATCGGCATGCCCTGCACCGCCTGCTGCATGAATTCCAGCCAGATCGGCAAAGCCGCGCGCGCTCCAGTCTCTTTTTTTCCGAGCGAGATACGCTTGTCGTCGTTGCCTACCCACACGCCGGCGGTCAGTTGCGGCGTGAATCCGAGGTACCACGCATCGGTGAAGTCGTTCGTTGTGCCGGTTTTTCCGGCCGTCACCCTGCCCAGCTCTTTGGCGCGCACGCCGGTGCCGAACTGCACCACTTCTTCAAGCATAGCCACCATCGTACGGGCCACATCGGGAGGAATCACGTCGCTCACGTTGGGCCGCGGCTCTTCCAAGATGGCCCCGTCGTAAGTAGTCACCCGCCGGATGCTGTGCGGCTCGATGTGAATTCCATCGTCGGGAAACACCGTGAAAGCCGAGGTGTGCTCCATCAATGTGAGGTCTGCGGCGCCAAGCGCCAGCGGAAGATACGGCGGAAGGGGGCTGGAGATTCCGAAGCGGCGCGTCACGTCGATCACGTTTTGAATCCCCACGTGATCGAGCATGCGCACGGCCGGCACGTTTCGTGAATCGGCCAGCGCTCGCCGCAGAGTGATGCGCCCCTCGAATTTTTCGTCGTAATTCTTCGGCGAATATTCCTGGCCGCCACTCCGATACGTGACGGGCTCATCCACGATGGTGTCGAAAGGCGAGGCGCCCTGCTCGAGCGCCGTGGCGTACACGTAGACTTTGAACGAGCTGCCCGTCTGCCGCACGGCCTGCGTCGAGCGGTTGAATTTTGATTCGCCGAAATCGTAGCCCCCCACCATGGCCTTGATCTCGCCGGTCGCGTTGTCGATGGCAAGCAAAGCAGCCTGGGCGACAGGCTCCTGCTCGAGCTGAACGTGGGCGGTCGTCCCCGAAAGCTCTTTGATTTGCACGACGACGAGATCGCCCACCTTCAACAGTTGCGGCGGCAACCTCTTTCCTGTCCAGGCAAAATCGGCGGGAGTCAGCATGGCATGAATCTGGCCCATCTTGATCGAGGCGAAAGTCGGCTGCACCGCGGTGACGAGGCCCGTGACGTAACTGCCTTTCTGAATGTTTCCGCGCCAATCGTCGTTCTGATAGCTTTCGAGCGGGCCCTGATTCTGCGCCAGGATATTGGGCAGATTCCCGCGCCAGCCGTGACGGTGATCGTAGGCGTGCAGGCCGTCGCGAACGGCCGCATTCGCGGCCTTCTGCATCGCCACGTTCAGAGTGGTATACACGCGCAAACCCTGTTCATGGACCGCCGCTGTCCCGTAGGTGTGCTCGAGATATTGCCGGACATCCTCAACGAAATAGGGGGCGAGGTCGTTGCGCGCGGTGGCGACACGCAGGCCCAGAGGCTCTTTGGTCGCTGCGGCCGCCTGTGCGCCGGAGATTTTGTGATCCCGCTGCATGAGCGAGAGCACCAGATTCCGCCGGGCCAGCGCGCGGTCGGGGTGCGAGACCGGCGAGTAGGTCGGCCCGCGGATGATGGCTGCCAGCAGTGCCGCCTGTGAAATCGTCAGATCTCCTACGGGCTTGCTGAAATAATATTCGGACGCCGCCTCGAAGCCGTAGTTGCCCGACCCGAGATAAATCTGATTGCAGTACATCGTGAAGATTTGTTCTTTCGTGTAGTGCCGCTCGATCTGGATGGCCAGAATTGTCTCCTGGATTTTGCGGCCGAAGCTGCGGTCGGAGCGGTTGAGGAACAATCCTCCGGCAAGCTGCATGGTGAGAGTGCTGGCGCCTTCTTTCAAACCGCGATGGGTGAGATCGTGCCAGGCCGCCTCGAGCACGCGGGGAAAATCCACGCCCCAGTGCTCTTCGAAGTGCTGGTCCTCGGTGGTGAGGATGGCGTCTTTCAGCACTTTGGGGATTTGCCGGTACATCAGCAAAATGCGCCGCTGGATGGCGAAAGTGCCGATGGATTGGCCGTCGTCGGCATAAAGCTCGGTCACAACGTTCGGCCGGTAATCCTCGAGCGCATGGATTTCCGGCAAGTCGCTCGTATACACGAAAAGCAAGCCCGCTGCCGTGCCGAATCCCACGGCGCACAGAACCAGAAACGTGAACGCCAGCCGGCCAAACAGCGTTCCGCCGCTCAGCTTCATCGTCGCCCGGTAGATTCGATCCATTGCACAGCCATTCTAACGCATCCGCCTTCACCCAGCGGTCAGCTCCGTGGTACGGATGTTCTCAACCTTAAGACGCGCGCTCAACTGATGGAAATCTTACAGCCACACGAAGGGACGGCCGCATTCGGGTCCATGAGATGGAAAAGGTCCTTCTGGGTTGAAGTGGTGTGGTCCGCAAATCGGAGACTGCGTCCTTATCGCCGCGATACCCGCCGATGCTCGGACGTTTGGATCGACCGATGAACTTCCGCTCAGTCTCCGGAAAACGCGGCTTCGGCTTCCTGGATAGTCCGGTAGCTCTTGATGAGCTTGTCCACGTGCGTCATCTCGATGAGCGCTTTCACCTGCGTGTTCATTCCCGTGAACGCGAGCTTGCGCATGGCTTTTTGCGCGCCGATGTACGTAGCCACCACCGCGCCGAGTCCCGCCGAGTCGATGTATGGAACTTCGCTGAAATCGATGATCAGCTCCGGGACGCTTTCCTTCTTCATGGCGTCCTGAAATCCGAACACCGTGTGAATGCTCAGCGCGCCCTTCAAGTGCACGATGCGCTGGCCGTCGCGGACTCCCGGCTCGGCGACTACTTGCAGATTTTCCCTGGGCATATCCCCCAATTGTAATGAAATGGGCGCCTCCCCATTGTAAACGCCGTGTTACAAATCCAGCCCCCTGCCGAGACTTCCCGCCGCCAAATCTATCCTATCCGGCCCGCAAGTGCCAACTCCTAAGCGTCGCCGATGAAAGCGTCCGCTTCGATTTCGAGAAGCATTTCCGTCGAAACGAGCTTGCTCACTTCGACCATAGTGCACGCCGGGCGAATCTCGCCAAACACTTCTCCATGCGCGCGCCCGATTTGCTCCCAGGCAGCGATGTTGGTCACGAAAATCCGCGTGCGCACCACATCCGCGAGCCGCGCTCCCGCTTTGCCGAGAGCCGATTCGATATTGCGCAGCACCTGGACGGCCTGCGCGTACGCGTCGCCTGCGCCGACGATCTTGCCCTGCGCGTCGGTCGCCGTCGTGCCCGACACGTGCACGTAAGGCCCCACGCGCACGGCGCGCGAGTATCCCACAATCGGCTCCCACGGCGTGCCGGAAGAAATATTCTGCCGCTTCATTTCCCGCTCCTCGGTTCCTGGAATTCTTTCCATTTATGGGTCGAAGCGCGCGCGTAGCTCCGCCGGAACGATCGGGCAAACGTCGTCGCGCCGCCCGAAAATAGAATAGCGAATTCGCGCGATGAAATCGTAAGCCGCATCGCGCAGCGGCCGCGGGATGACGGCCAAAATGGCCGCGAGAATCCTCCACGTGCCGCCGAGGCGCCGAAGAATGTGGATGAACGCCGCCGAGCGCACCAGCAACGCACCTTCCGCCGTCTCCACCACAATGCTGTCGGGCAATCCGGCGCGCCGCTCCGCCGGCACGCGCGCCGCAAACGTCTCGCCCTGCAGCGGCGCAAACCGGAACGCTTTTCCCGAGCGATCGTGCTTCAAGACGAATTTCACCGAGCGATGGCACAGACCGCAATGTCCATCGTAAAAAAGCAATTCCGGATTTCTCGCGGACACAGCCACCCCGCGCCAAGAATAACACGGCGCGCTTTGCGCGATTCCCTCCGCGCGCCGCATGCGATGGAAACTGCCGCTGGACAGCGATTCGCGAAGAATCTAAGCTTGAGCGGAGACGCGAAATTTTCCGGAGACGGCCGCGGCGATGAAGTGCAAGAACATCCTCGAAGCGATGGGCCACACGCCCCTGATCAAGCTGAACCGCCTGGGCAAGGATTCGCCCGCCGAAATTTACGTCAAAGCCGATTACATGAATCCCGGCGGATCGGTGAAGGACCGCATCGCCGTCTTCATGATCGACGAAGCCGAGCGCAAAGGATTGCTCAAGCCCGGAGGAACGATCATTGAAGGCACTTCGGGAAACACGGGAATGGGGCTCGCGCTGGCGGCCTGCGTGCGCGGCTACAAAGTGGTGTTCACCATCAACGACAAGCAGTCGCGCGAGAAAATCGATTTGCTGAAAGCCTTCGGCGCCGAAGTGATCGTGTGCCCCACGGCGGTCGAGCCGGAAGATCCGCGCAGCTACTATTCGGTGGCGCAAAAACTGGCGCGCGAGATTCCCAATTCCTTTTATCCGAATCAGTACGCGAACCCGATGAACCCCGAGGCGCACTACCGCACCACCGGCCCCGAAATCTGGGACGACACGGAAGGAAAAATCACGCACTTCGTCTGCGGCATGGGCACCGGCGGAACCATCAGCGGCGTCGGAAAATATCTGCGCGAGAAAAATCCTAACGTGAAAATTATCGGCGTCGATCCCTACGGCTCGCTGTACTACGAATTCGTGAAGACGGGAAAAGTGGGCAAGGCGCTCACCTACGTGGTGGAAGGCATCGGCGAAGATTTTTTCCCCGCCACCATGAACCTCCAAATCGTCGACGACGTGCTGCAAGTGAACGACGAGGAATGTTTCGTGTGGGCGCGGCGGCTGGCGAAGCAGGAGGGAATTTTCACCGGCGGCTCGGGCGGCGGCTGCGTTTCCGGCGCGCTCCGCGCGGCGAAACACGCCAAGAAAGGCGACGTGATCGTCGCGTTCCTGCCGGATTCCGGGACACGCTACCTCAGCAAGATTTACAACGACGGCTGGATGCGCGAGCACGGCTACGTGGACGCGGAAGTAGCGCTGACGGCGGCGGACGTGATCCGGGTAAAGCGCCAGAACGGCAAGACGCGCGAGCTGATCGTGGCCCGGCCGTATCAGACCGTTTTCCACGCGCTGCACGCCATGCAGCAACAGGATATTTCGCAATTGCCCGTGCTCGAAGAGGAAAACTCGATCGGCACGGTCTTCGAGGACCAGATCCTTAACCTTGCGCTTCAAGGGAAGGACCTGCACAAGCTGGTGATCCGCGAAGTGATGGGCCCGCCGCTGCCGCAAGTGCCGTCGAGCGCGCCGGTGGAGCGCGTGACCTACATCCTCAGCCACGACAGCCCGGCGGTGTTCGTCGAAATGGGCGAGGGCAAGCTCGAAATCCTCACCAAATTCGATTTGATGGACACGATCGCCGGGCTGGTGGAACAGCGGCGCTAGGAGCGCGGCCAGGTACACGTTGGCTCTGTTGAGATCCTATGTTTCTGAGCGCTGCCCACGAGACATTTGGAGTGCGGAAGCTTGCTTCCGCTTTGTTTTCGATGATGAGATAACAGGCGCCAACATCCGGTCTGAGCCACCGGTGGCAGGATGTCAAGAGAGCCACACACGTTCTCGCCGAGCTGCGCTGGACGCCCGCTGGTGATTGCCTTTTCGAATTTTCCGGCGCGCCGCTATTTGGGCAGATTGACGAACTTGCAGACGTCTTTCACGGCGTTCGACATGATCATCGTCTTGGTGCTGTAAACCGCCACCCCGCCGTGCTTGAAGAGCGTGAACCGGTAATTCCCCGACCAGCCCCACGCCTCCAGCATGTAGTCCGATTCTTTCGGCTCGAGCGTAATCGAGACGTTCGGGCACTTGTCCACAAAATGCTTCACCAAGTCGGCGCGAAACACCGTCGAGCCGGGAGACAGCACGATCTTTACCGGCTTCGGCTCGGCGGAGGCAACCGCCGCGCCCGCAGCCAGGAGCAACAACAGGCTGAGCAAAATTCGCTTCATGATCGAGACTCCTTCTAAAAAAGTATGAATGCCACCAACACCCTTCCATTATTGTGACGCAATCCGCGCCCCTGCGGTTGCCGCGCCCGACGGCCCGTAGCCTATTTGCTACGGCGCTTCGACCAGCACGAGCGACATATCATCGTCGGCGGGGCCATTCCTCCAGGCCGCCACGCGGTCCACGATTTCGCGGCGCATTTCCCCAAGAGGCAGCTTCGAAGTCTCCCGGACAATCTCGCTCAATCCCTCGACGCCGAGCATGTCGCGGGCGGGCGTGAAGCACTCCGTGAAGCCGTCCGTATAGATAACAACCCGGTCGCCGGGCTCGAGTTGCAATTCGGTGGACGCTTCCACGTCGACTGCGTCCGGCAGCAGGCCGAGCACCGCGCTGCGGGATTCCACCAGTTGCGGCTTTTCTCCCGGATGAACCACCATCGCGGGCGGATGGCCTGCGCCGGCGAGTTCGAGCGTGCGGGCATCCCGGTCGAGCCGGGCGGCGCCGACGGTGAAAAAGAAAACGGAGCTGCCCAGGCCCGACATCACGAAGCGATTCAGGTGGCGGAACAGATCCGGAAGATCGGCGCCGCGGCGGATTTGCGCCATTGTCTCGGTGTAAATGCGATTGGCCACGAGCGCCGAGCCGATCCCGTGGCCGGAAACGTCGCAGACCAGGATGTGGAGAGCGTCGTCGGTGGGCGTGACGAGGCCGAAATCGCCCCCGATGGTGCGCGCCGCCTGGTAATACGTCTCGACGCTGGTTTTCCCCCACTGGATGCTTTTCGGCGCGAGGCTGAGCTGCACGCTGGCGGCCAGCTGGAGATCTTCTTCGATTTCGCGCTGGCGCTTTTCGAGCATCAGGTTGGCATCGCGCAAGGCGTTTTCCGCGCGTTTTTGCTCGGAAATGTCCGTGGCGGTGATGACTGCGTAGAGCGCGCCATCGAGGTCCTCGATCTGGCGCGAAGTGACCAGCACGGGCATGCGCCCGCCGCCGGGCTGCGGCAGATAGAATTCATACTGCCCCTGGCCGTCGATGTGCCGCTGGTCGATCTTTTCTTTCAGCGCCGCAGCATCCTCCGCGGGATACATCTCGGTCACGGTCCGGCCGAGGACTTGCTCGGGGGGCCGGCCGAGCATGCGCAGAAAAATCTGATTGGCGAAAACGATTTTGTTGCAGTCGTCGTTGATCACCACGCCCTGATTGAGCGTCTCGAGGATGCCGGCGACCTCGTCAATCCATTCCTTGCGCGTCTCGCCCAAGCCGAGCCTCCGCTGGCGTTCGTCGGATTCTACTCCTCCTTGGGGTTGGTTACGACCTTGGGAAAGGGGACGAGGGGCGGGGGGGTGAGGGGCGCGGCAAGATCTGAAAACCTTCGGGGCGAGCCTAAGCCACATTGCCCGGGTAATAGACCTCCACAGGGATTATCGTTTGCATTCCCGCGCGCAACCTGCCACGGTATTCACGGAGGCTTGTCGAATGGCCTGGCGCGCAAAGGCACCAGTGGAGAGTGAGCAGGCAGCAAGAGCACCCCAACCCCCTCAGCGAACGTCCATTTCTAATCGACACTCGATTCGAGTAGAAATCGCCGTAACCCCATGAAAATAAAGGATCGGCACCATTTCTATTCGACACAAAAAGAGGGGTGAAATTGGGCGAAAATGGCGGCATTTTCACGTCAGCGCCAGGGCAAGGTCGGGGGCGGCGGCGGCGGATGGTATAGTTGTAAGTTTATGACGGGAGAAAGCAGCGCGGCTGACGGCGGCGGGCAATGAAGATCGAGGAATTCAACGAACGATTGAAGCGCGGCATCCTGGTGGCGGACGGCGCCATGGGGTCGCTGCTCTACGACGTGACCGGGGCGCAGCGGTGCGTCGATGAGCTGAACGCGACGCGGCCGGAAGACGTGTTTCGCATCCACCAGGGGTACATCGAGGCGGGCGCGCAGGTGATCGAGACGAACACGTTCGGCGCGAACCGCCAAAAGCTCGCGGCCCTCGGAATGGGCGAGCGCGTCGCGGAGCTGAACCATCGGGGGGTCAAGATCGCGCGGGAGGCGCGCGAGGCGGCGAAACACGAAGTGCTGGTGGCCGGGTCGATCGGGCCGCTCGGCGCGGTGCGGCACGTTCGGGCGCTGCCGGCCGAGGAGATGATCGCGATTTTCCGCGAGCAAGCGGGAGCGCTCGAGGAACGCGGCGTGGATTTTTTCCTGCTCGAGACGTTCAGCGACGTCGAGGAATTGCTCGCGGCGATCGACGCCATCCGCTCGTTTTCGCGCCTGCCCCTGGTTGCCGAGATGACCTATTCGGAGGAAGGCACGGCGTTTGGCGGGACGCGGCCGCAAGACGCGTGGGAAAAACTCAAAGACAAAAACATTCAGGCGGTGGGCACCAATTGCACCGTGGGGCCGCAGCTCCTGCTGCCGATGCTGCGCGAGCTGGCTGGGTGCGCGTCACTGCCGCTTTCGGCGATGCCGAACGCGGGATTCCCCAAGCGCGTGGGCGATCGCATCGTGTATCCGCGATCCTCGCCGGAATACTTTGCGCTGTTTGCGCAGGAAGCCGCCGATCTGGGCGCGCGGCTCCTGGGCGGCTGCTGCGGAACCACCCCCGAGCACATCCGCGCAATCGCCGAAGCGGTGAAGAAATGGAAGCCGGCGAAAGCGCGCGCGGCGGGCGGTGCGCGAGTCGAAGAAGTGGAAACAGCGGAGCGGGCCGAGCGCGGCAGGCGCGTGAAAGCCCGCGCGCCCGAAAGCGAGCTGTGGAGAAAAATTCAGGCGGGGAAATTTGTCGTTTCGGTGGAAATCGACCCGCCGAAAGGCGTCTCGACCGAGCGGATTACCGAGCAAGTGGGCCGGGTGATGGCGGGCGGCCAGGTGGACGCGATCGACATCAATAGCGGGACGCTCGCGCGCGTCGGCATGGACGCGCTCGTGCTGGCCGGAGCGTTGGAAGCGCACGGGTTTGAAACCATTCCGCACCTGACCACGCGCGACGCCAATATCATCGGGCTGCAAGCGATGCTGCTGGGCGCTTGGGCCGTGAGCGGCGTGCGGAATATACTGATTATTACGGGCGATCCGCCGTCGCTCGGAGATCATCCGGAGACGAGCGGCGTGTTCGAAGTGGATTCGATCGGGCTGGTGAAAGTGGTGGCGCGGCTGAACCAGGGCGCCGACTGGGCTGGCAAAAGCCTGGGCGGGGCGACGAATTTTACGATCGGCGTGGCGGTGAATCCCGTGGCGGAGGATTTGGATGAGGAGCTGCAGCGGTTCGAAAGGAAGATCGAAGCGGGCGCGCACTTTGCCATGACGCAGCCGATTTTCGATCCCGAGCACTGGCACGCGTTTCTGAAGCGGCTCGGAGGAAAATCGCCCGTGCCGGTGCTGGTGGGATTGTGGCCGCTCACGAGTTACAAGCAGGCGCTGCGGCTGAATAACGAGGTGCCGGGAATCGTGATTCCGGATGCGACGCTGAGAGAAATGGAGCAGGCGGGTGACCGCGCGCGCGAGCGCGGGTTCGTGCTGGCGCGGCGGATGCTCGATTGGGCGCGTACGGCGCGCGCGTGCGGGATTGCGGGGGCGTACTTGATTCCGCCGTTCAAGAGATATGAGGAAATCCTGGAGATGTTTGATTAGCGGGCGCGCTGCTGGGTTCGAAAACAAAGCGGGAGCAAGCTCCCGCACTCCAAAGGTCTCGGAGGCAGTACCCGGATACATGGGACGTCAGCAGAGCCATTTCAAATTTGAAATTTGAAATTTGAGATTCAAAAGAACCAAAACCGCTTGCGACGGCGTGGGACGCGCGCGCCGGGCGCAAGGCCGGCGTCCTCATCGAGCTCGGGAACGTGCGGCAGCGGGCGGCCCTCGAACACGGCCAGCGGATTTTCCACCAGCAGCGCGCGGGCGAGCTCTGCTCCATGATTTTTTGCCACGAGATCGTAGGCTTCCTTCAGCCGAAGCGGGCGCGAAGTGAGATTGTGCGCATCGCTCGCCAGGAAATGGACGGCGCCGGCGGCGAGCCACTCCGCGGCGACTTCCTGCGCGGCCTTGCCGAATTTTCCCAGTAAAGATTGAGCGGTGAGCTGCGCGTAGCAGCCCTGGCGCAGCCAGCGAAACAGCCGGTCGGGCTGCGCGCGCAGCAGCGGATTGCGCTCGGGGTGCGTGATGATGGGAGTGAGCCCGGCAAGCTGGAGCTCGTGCAGCGCCTGGTCGAGCGAGGGCGGGATGGCAAACTCGGCGAATTCGACCAGAAGATAGTTTTTCTGGTTGAGCGAAAAGCGGGCCGGATCGCGCTGGATTTCCTGAAGATTTTCAAAGCTCATGTGGAAGTCGCAGCCGGTGGCGAGCTGAAGGCGGCCATCGAGGCGGAGCTGGAGGTCATCGCGGCGTTTTTTTACCAATTCGGGAACGAAGGGGAACGTGGAGTCCGCGTGCGGAGTGGCGATCACGTGCGTAATTCCATCCGCGATGGCCATTTCGGCCATGGCCAGCGAGTCGTCGAAGGTGTCGGGGCCGTCGTCCAGGCCGGAGAGGAGGTGGCAGTGGATGTCGATCATGAACGAGGCGAGGATAGCGCAGGGGGAGAAGGATAACAACGCGAAGGGGAAGGCGAAACGGTGGCAGCACCGATTGGCCGAGTTCGTGCATGGGCAAACGGGAGCTGTGTGAGGCAATTTTAATTTTTGGTCAGGAATTGCTTTGTGGATGAACGCGGTTGAAAAAATTGAACCGGCAGGGCCTTCGTTTCGAGAAAAGCGAATCCTGGTGACGGGCGGCGCCGGACTGCTGGGGCGCGCGGTGGTGCGGGAGCTGTTCGAGCAAGGCTACCGCGAGATTTATGTTCCGCGCGGAGCCAGCGCGAACGGGAGCGGAGCGGAAGACGTCACGCGGCTTTTCAATGAGACGCGGCCGCACATCGTGGTGCATCTGGCGCTGGCGCCGGAAGAAGCCGGCTGGCGCGGCCATGCGGCCGAATGCTTCGCGAGCCACGTCGTGCGGAACACGCGCATGATGGATACGGCGTGCCGAAGAGGAGTGGAGAAAATGCTCTGCGTGGCCAGCAGCGCGGTGTATCCGGCCAGCGCGCCTGCACCCTTGCGCGAGAAGGATGTTTTCAATGGCGTGCCGGAGCCCGCGGCAGCGGTCGCGGGAACCGTGGAGCGTCTGGCCCTGGTGCACGCGCAAGCATGCCGGGAAGAATTCGGCTTTCCGTGCGTTTACTTGATCGCCTCGAATATCTACGGGCTGAACGACAATTTCGATCCGGAGACGGCGCCGCTGGTTTCGCAGCTCATCCGGAAATTCGTGGAAGCAGCGGAAACCGGCGCGCGCGAAGTGACGCTCGCGGGAACCGGATGCGCCACGCGCGATTTTCTGCACGCCGATGATTGCGCCGAAGGAATCCGGCTCGCCCTCGAGCGGTACGACGGCGCCGAGGCCGTGAATCTTGCGAGCGGAATCGAAGTGGGAATCCACGAGCTGGCGCGGCGCATTGCGCGCCTAGCCGGATACACCGGGCAAATTCTTTGGGATGCGAGCAAGCAGGACGGCCCGCCACGGCGCGTGTTCGATCCCTCGCGCGCGGCGAAAGAATTCGGATTCCGCGCGCGCAAAGCGTTGCAGGACGGGCTGTACGAGACGGTCGAATGGTACCGCTCGATGCGGGCGCGGTCGGAGCCGGAGCCGCGAAGGATGGCGGCCGCCTCGCGCGCGTGACGCGGGCAAGATGAATACTTCTGACAAATGCCACGCGGAGACGCGCGAAGGAACTTCAGAGGCTAAAGCCTGTCGTATTCGGACGTCCGGATGTCGCGGTTGAAACCGCGACCCACAAAGCGGGTCAACGAGATAGGTTCAAATCGATGAAGGTGGCAACTCGGGTGGAGCGGCTGGTGGCGGAGCGCATTGAAGAAAGCGTTGCCGTTCACCGGGCGTTGCTCGCCAGCGACACGCTGCTCGCGCAGGTGGCGGAAGTGGCTGCCGTGATGGGCGAGACGCTGCGGAGAAACGGCACCGTATTTTTTTTCGGCAATGGCGGAAGCGCCGCGGATGCGCAGCACCTGGCGGCGGAGCTGGCGGGAAAATATTTGCTCGACCGGCCGGGCATGGCCGGTGTGGCTCTGACGACAAACACTTCCTGCCTGACGGCGATTGGAAATGACTTCGGCTACGACCTCGTGTTTGCGCGGCAACTCGAGGCGCTCGGTTCCGCGGGCGACGTCGCGATCGGCATATCCACGAGCGGAAATTCCGCGAATATTCTGCGCGCGTTCGGAACCGCGCGGACCATGCGCATCACCACCGCAGGATTCACCGGCGCGACGGGCGGCAAGATGCGGCCGCTGGCGGACTACTGCCTGTGCATCCCGTCGGAACAGACCGCGCGGATTCAGGAGGCGCACATCCTGCTGGGCCACGTTTTGTGCGAGATTGTGGAGGACGAGATGTTTGGCGGGCGCGGAGCGTCTTAGCGCCGGGGCCTAGCGGCCGCGCCAGACGGAAATGAGCTGAAACGCGCCCAAGAAAAAAATGAAGGCAGCAAAGGAGCGGCGCATCTGCCGCGCCGGGAGGGCGCGCGCGAATTTGCCGCCTATGATTGCTCCCAGCACGATTCCCGGAATCATGAGCAGTCCCACTTTGATGTCCACCTGGTGCGCTGAGTAGTACGGCCAAATCGCGAGCAGGCTCGTGGGAGCAACCAGAGCGACGAGGCTGGTCCCTTGCGCGTGGTGCTGCTCGAAACCGAAAGCGACCACAAGCAGCGGCACAAGAAGCGCTCCTCCGCTGATGCCGAAGAGGCCGCTGCAAATTCCCACTCCGCACGCGGCAAAAAAAATTGCGGCAAGCTGCGCTCGCCCCTCAAGCACGATTTTCTCCGCGGCGAGAGGCATTTTCGGGTTGCGCCCAAAGCGCTGCTGCAGCCAGCATTAAAAACGCACCAAACACAGGCCGCAGGATGTGCGGTGGAATCCCGACGGCAAAAATGCCCCCCACGAGACCACCGACGAGCAATCCGGCGGCGCAGACTGCCCCTGCTTTCAAATCGACCATGCCAGCTTTCCAGTAAACGGCGAGCGCGCCCAGGCCGATTGGAGGAAGCAAAATGAACAGTGAAGTTCCCTGCGCCACGTGCTGGCTCATCCCGGCGAGATAAACGAGCGCGGGCACGACGATGAATCCGCCGCCGACGCCCATCAGCCCGATGACGACGCCGGTGGCGCAGCCGAGAAAAATGATCCGAAGAATGAAGGAGAGATCCATGTTCAGCAATTCTCCAGGAGCCTCAATTTCACGCGCGGGATATTTGCATGAGCCAGACGCGCGGGCAATCGGATTCGCTGCCTTTCCCAGCGCGGTGCAATTCTGGCACGGAACCGGCGCATGTTTTGCGGGCGCTTGGAATCTCTTGCTATAGTGGGCGAGGCTGGATTTGGTCCCGAGATCGCTGCCAGAGCACAAATCCCACCATTCAGGAGCGAGGAATCAGGATGAGCGCGGAGCGCAAGCCGGAATTTTTTTCGGGCAAAGGAATCAAAGTTGGAATCATCGGGTGCGGGTACGTGGGCTTGCCGCTGGCGCTGCGATTTGCGGACGTGGGCCAGATCGTCACGGGATTCGACCTGGACAAAACGAAGATCGACAAATTGAGCGCCGGCGAATCCTACATTCAGCACATTCCCGCGGAAAAGATCCGCCAACACGTCGAGGGCAAGCGCTTCAGCGCGACCGCGGATTTCCGCCGGCTCGCCGAAATGGACGCGGTTCTCATCTGCGTTCCGACGCCGCTGGACGAGCGGCGCGAGCCGGACCTGAGTTACGTGGAGAACACCGCTCGATCGATCGCGCCGAACCTTCAGCGCCATCAACTGATCGTGCTCGAGAGCACCACGTACCCGGGAACGACCGAAGAGCTCGTGCTGCCGATCCTCGAGAAAGGCGGGATGCGCTGCCCGGCTGCGCACGGCGAGGGCGCGGAAAACATCGGCACCGATTTCTACCTGGCGTTTTCGCCGGAGCGCGAAGATCCGGGAAACAAGCAGTTCGGCCTCGCGCAGATTCCGAAAGTGGTGGGCGGCGTGAATCCCCCGAGCGGGCGGGCGGCGGCGGCGCTGTACGCGCAAATCGTGGGGCGCGTCATTCCGGTGAGCTCGACGCGCGCGGCGGAAATGGTGAAGCTGCTCGAAAACATCTTCCGCTGCGTCAATATCGCGCTGGTGAACGAACTCAAGCAATTGTGCCTTCGCATGGGCCTCGACATCTGGGAGATCATCGATAGCGCCGCCACAAAGCCTTTCGGATTCATGCCCTTCTACCCGGGCCCGGGGCTGGGCGGGCACTGCATTCCGGTCGATCCCTTTTACCTTTCCTGGAAGGCGCGCGAATACGATTTCGCAGCCCGCTTTATCGAGCTCGCCGGCGAAGTGAACACGGCGATGCCCTACCACGTGGTGGACGCCGTCGCGGGGGCGCTGAACGGACGGAAAAAGAGCCTGAACGGCTCCAAAATTTTGCTGCTCGGCGTGGCTTATAAGAAAGACGTGGATGATTTGCGGGAATCTCCGTCGCTGAAGCTGCTCGAGCTGCTGACGGCGCGAGGAGCGGTGATGGACTACAACGATCCCTATTTCCCCGCGCTGCATAGAATGCGCCACTACGATTTTTCCAACATGAAGTCCGTGCCGCTGACGCCCGAGCAGCTCGACCGCTACGATTGCGTGCTGATTGCCACGGATCATTCGTCTTACGATTACGACGCGATCGTGCGGAATGCCAAGCTGGTGGTGGATACACGCAATGCCACGCGGCGGGTAAAGCTGAATCGGGAGAAAATCGTGAGCTGCTGAGCGGCGCAGCGCGCTCGAATCTTGCCTGCAGGATGTTTACCCAAGAATGCCCCCGTACTCCAGTCCTATTGCGGTGAGCCGGTTGTAACGTTAAGGTAGGGCGATGAACCCAGCCAGCCCGCCCAAAAAGGACTGGATCCCCGATCCGGGACGCCGCCGCAGCATGCGCGTCCTGCTGAGTGTGCCGATTCAAGTGAGCGGCAAGACGACCGCCGGCAGGGATTTCCAGGAAGAAACGCGGACGCTCGTAGTGAATGCGCACGGGGCGCTAATTTCGCTGGCCGCCCCGGTGGCCGCGGAACAGAAAATCAAGGTAGCGAATAACGCCACGCACCAGACGATGGAATGCCGCGTCGTTTATCTGGGCACGCAGCAAGGCGGAAAAACGCAGATGGGCATCGAATTCATGAAGGCTTCCCGCATCTTCTGGCAGATCGATTTTCCCCCGGACGATTGGGTCGTCCCCGAGAACTGAAGCCCCGAGACACACGCATTTCGACCGATTTATTTGGAGGCGGAGACGAGCTCCATGTGGAGAGTTCCCAGCGGCAGGTAGGCCTCCATGAGGACGGGAGTGCGCGCGGAATCGTGCGCGAGCCAGGCGGCGAATGTCTCCCCGGCCAGTTCTTTGCCACGATGAAAAACATGGATGGAAATTTTCGTCGCGAAATATTTTCCCGCGGCGACCTGCACGGTGTCGCTGGGAGCTTCGCGATGCGCGCGCAATTCGTAAACGTCGTGGCCATCATAGACGGGCGCGCGCAATTCGGGCGTGCGTTCCCAATCGACGCCGCGGAGGCTGTAGATCGCGCCGAGCGGATCGCGGGTGCCGGGGGAAACGATGATGCCCGGCAGGTTTCCGCGCGCGGATGTGCCTTCCGGAAGAAGATGCAGAACCTCATCGTGCTTTTTCCCCATTTCGTTCTGATACATCTCGTACTGGCGGCATTCGAGCGTCACGGCGTCGGTGTAAGAGTCAAACTGATCATCGATGGCAAAGAGCGTGCGGATGGTGTTGAGCGTGTGCGCGGTCACGCGGAAATGCCAGGTGCCCCATCCGAAGAGTTCCTTGCGCTCGGGGATGCTGAACTGCACGGAGGCGGCCGAGGAGAACGCCGTCCAGGAAACGTTGTAATTCAGGGTCTCGCCGATGTGGAAAGGCACGGGGGCTTCGGGGGGAGATTTTTTCGCGGGAGTTTTTGTTTTGGCAGGTTTGGCGGCCTTGGCCGGGGAGGATTGGGCTGCGCAGACCGCGCCTGAAAATGCGGCGAGGAGCGTCGCAAAAATAAGAGGCAGCAACGCGAAAAATGCAGCTTGAGCGCGGCCGCGTGTCGAACGATTTCGAGCAAGCCCCATGACGCGAGTTTCGAGAATCACTCCTTCAAATTTGCATCCTGAATATTGCGCGCGGCCTGCGTCCTTGTCGCGTGCCGCAGGCCGGGCTATAGTCAAGCGTACCCGAAACGCTGCGCGCGGGCCAACTGCGTGCAGCGAGGCACCAACTCGGATCATCCTTTCCCGGTCCGAAAGTTCCCGAGGAGAAACTCCGGAATGCGTTATCTGGTGACCGGCGGCGCCGGATTCATCGGCTCGCATATGGTGGACGAAATCGTGCGCCGCGGACACCAGGCAGTTGTCCTCGACGACCTCTCGGCGGGCAAAGAAGAGAATCTCGCAGGGGTGCGCGAGAAAATCGAATTTCGCCGCGGCAGCATCACGGACCTCGCGACGGCGCAATCGGCTGCGCGGAACGCGGACTACGTAATTCATCTGGCCGCGCGCACGTCGGTGCCGCGGTCGGTGGCCGACCCGCTCGAGACCAACCGCGTGAATATCGACGGGACGCTGAATGTGCTCGTGGCGGCGCGGGATGCGAAAGCGCGCCGATTTGTGTACGCGGCTTCGTCCTCCGCCTACGGCGAGACGCCCACGCTGCCGAAATCGGAAACGATGCCGCCCGAGCCGATTTCTCCTTACGGCGTGACGAAATTCGTCGGCGAATTGTACGCGCAGGTTTTCGGGCGCGCCTACGGGCTCGAAAATGTCTCCATTCGTTATTTCAACGTGTTCGGGCCGCGGCAGGATCCTACGTCGCAATATTCGGGCGTGCTGGCGCGGTTTGCGCTGGCGCTGCTCGAGGGCAAGCCGCCGGTGGTGTATGGCGATGGCGAGCAATCGCGCGATTTCACCTACATCGAAAACGTGGTGGATGAGACGCTGCGCGCCTGCGAAGCTCCCAGCGCTTCGGGGATGGTTTTCAACGGCGGCACCGGCACGCGGGTCACGCTCAATCAGGTGCTCAAGCTGCTCGAAAAAATCACCGGCCAAAAGATTCAGGCCAAGTACGAGGCTCCGCGCACCGGAGACATTCGCCATTCGCAGGCGGATATTTCCCACGCGCGAGAGATCCTCGGCTATGAGCCTCGCGTCGATTTCGAGGAAGGGCTGCGGCGCACCTGGGAGTGGTACAGGCAGAGCTACGGCAGGAAGTGAACCCTCCCTGGCGGTGCGTGGCGGTTCCTCTGTGCACTCGGTGGTTTGCTCAGTGCCCTCCGTGTTTCAACTAACGCCGCCGATTGAAGCCGCTCAACACAGAGTGCACAGAGAAAAGCGTGGAGGGCACGGAGGCAGAGCGGAGAAGGAAGTTGCGCTTCGGATATTGTCAGCCTTATGAGGAAGTCTTCAGGTGCGAGGGGAGGTCGGCTAGGGAGTCGAGCATCAGGTCCGGGGGATTCGCGCGGAGGCCTTCGGAGCCCAAGCCGTAGGTGACGCCGCAGGACCAGATGCCGGCGTTGCGAGCGGTGCGGACGTCCACGTCGGAATCGCCTACCATCATGGCTTCGCGCGGAGCGGCCGCGAGGTCGCGCAGTAAAATTTCGACGCCCATCGGGTCGGGCTTCTTTCGTTCGAAGCTATTGCCGCCATAGACGAAGCGGAAATAACGCGCGAGGCCGAGTCCATCGAGAATGGCCTGGCTGAAGCGGACGGGTTTGTTGGTCAGGACGGCCATCGGATGACCCGCAAGAAGCTCGAGGCCTTCGCGCACACCGGGATATGGGACGGTGTTATCGAGCATGTGCGCGCGATAGTAGCTGAGAAAATGGGCGAGCCCGGTTTCGGCCTCCGCATCGGTGGCGCCTTCGCCGAGCGCGCGGCGAACCAGCGTGGGCGCGCCATTGCCCACGAGGCTGAAGATTTTGTCGTGAGCGAGCGGCGAGCGGCCCATGTGGGCGAGCGTGGCGTTGATCGAGTGGGCGAGATCGAGCTTCGAGTCGATGAGCGTGCCATCGAGATCGAAGATGAGGACGCGCACCGAAGAAAAGCGGTTGTTGCAATCCGCCATTCGTTTCGGCCTCTTAGAATTGGGGCAACAAAGCTTCCATTTTATTCGGGGTGATTCGAGGTGTCACGGACATGTGGAGCCCGCCTTTGGCTCGCACGGCGGCGGCTGATACAATCGCCTGCTTCCGCGGAGCACTGCGTTTCACTAGAGGGCCCATGGCTGGAATCCATCCGTTTCGAGCCTACCGGTACAACACGGAACGCGTGGCGCTGGGCGATGTGCTGACGCAGCCGTACGACAAGATTTCTCCGGCTATGCAAGAAAGGTATTACGAAGCGAGTCCCTACAACCTGGTTGCGATCGAAAAGGGGCGCGTGCTTCCCGGAGACACGCCGGCAAACAATGTATACACGCGCGCAGCGGAAAAACTGAAGGAATGGAGCGCGCAGGAAATTCTAGTCCAGGACGACACGGCCAATATCTACGTGTACTCGCAGGAATACACCGTCCCGGGCACACATTCGCGGCGGGTGCGGACGGGATTCATTGCGCTCGGGCGCGCGGTGGATTATTCCGAGGGGATCGTGTTCCGGCACGAGCGGACGCTTGCGGCGCCGAAAGCGGACCGCATCGAGCTGCTGCGGCACACGCGCGCGCAGACGGGCCAGCTCTTCATGCTTTACGAAGATCCAGCGCTCAAGATCGAGGGATGGCTCCATGAAGCCGCGGCCAAGAGCCCACCGCTCGAAGTGACCGACGAATACGACGTGACGCACCGGCTCTGGCCGGTGTGCGGCGCCGAGCTTATCGCGCGGCTCCGGAAAGAGATGAGTGAAAAAAAACTGATCATCGCGGACGGCCACCACCGGTACGAGACCGCGCTGAATTACAGAAACGAATGCCGCGCGCAACGGGGCCAGACGGATCCGATGGCAGCCGCTGAATTCGCCATGATGACGTTCATCAACACGCACTCGAAAGGCTTGACGATCCTGCCGACGCACCGCGTGATCCGCAACCTTGCGGATTTCAATTTCGAAAAATTTCGGAAGGCGGTCTCGCCGAATTTCGACTGGTACTCCTATCCTTTCCAGAACGCGGAAGAGCGCGGGGCGAGCTTCGGCGAGTTCCGCACGGATTTCGAAGGGCGCACCCACGGACGGCGTGCCATCGGCATTTATGCCGGAGGCGGAGCGTTCTATCTCTTCGCGCTGCGAAAGGACGCCGACCTCGAGCAAATCCTGCCGGACATTTCCGCGGCGCAACGAGGGCTTGACGTGGTGCTGCTGCACCGGCTGATCCTGGAGAAAGGGCTGGGGATCACGGCCGAAGCTGTGGAAGCGGAAAAAAACGTTGGCTACGAGCGGGAGATGACCGCTGCGATTGCAGCGGTGGACAAAGGGGAGGCGCAGCTCGCCTGCCTGCTGAATCCCGTGCGGGTGGAGCAGGTGGCGGAGATTGCGCTCGGCGGCGACGTGCTGCCGCAGAAATCCACTGACTTCTATCCCAAGCTGCTCAGTGGCCTGGCGATCTACCGAGTGGAAGGGCGCGTGGGTGAATGAACGCGGCGCCGGATCATTGCAGCTGCGCGCGAGCCGATGCCGCGCGGCCCGGCGGAAAGGCCGGGCCGCGCAGCTTGAAATTCCGGGGCGGTTATTTGCTGAAGCTGGCGACGGCGGCGGCTTCGTTGTCGTAGGTGTCGAAGACGGTCATGAGCTTCGTCACCTGAAGAACTTCCTTGAACTTCGCGCCGAGGTTGGCCAGCTTCAAAGTGGCGCCCTGGGAACGGGCGCTGTGGAAAGTGGCCACCAGTGTCCCAAGCCCCGCGCTATCGATATAGCTGACGTTGGAGAGATTGAGCACGATTTTTTTCTTCCCGGCGGCGAGGAGGCTCTTCACCTTCTCGCGGAACGAGTTGCTCTCCTCGCCCAGCACGATGCGCCCTTCAATTTCCAGCACGGTGATCCCGCTGACGTCTCGATCGGTCATTCTGAGTGCCACTGTCGCGCCTCCTGAAAAACTTTCCTCGAGTTTCTGAAAGGCCTGGGCGCCGAAGGATGGCCGCCTGGCTTCCTCCCGCGCACTCTCTTTAATAAAAATCCGAGCAGGACATGTAATACCCGCAAACGGCGCAGATCAACTTGCAGCTGCGCGGCTCCAGCCGGGCCGAGCAGCGCGGACAATATCCCGAGGGAGATTCCCGATGGGATTCAATCCCGCGCGCGACGGCTCTGGATTCCTTTGGTTGGGCCGGCGGTACGTTCGCTTCCGGCTCTGCCATGAAAAGGCGTCCTTCGGACGCCCGTTTATAGCACATCCGGCCCACTGGGAAAAGCAACGGAAAAATCTCGCGAACCGGACGTGGATGGGCGACTCGGGGAATTCAGCGTCGGGACGGATGCGAGTGGCCGCGTTAAATTCGTGGATGAAGTGCGGAGCCGGTTGGAGTTAGAATCCGTGCAACCGCCCGGCCGGTGATTGCGTCAGATGGGTTAGAGGTGAGGCTGCCATGAAAACCGCGCGCGCGATTGGCCTGACCGCAGCAATTCTGCTGGTTGTTCCCGCGGTGGCACATGCGCAACGCACTGGGGGCGCAGGCAGCGCGCCGGCGCCCGTGATGCGCAGCGCTGCGGCAAGCGTCCCGGCGCGGACAGCCGGGTATACCCGCACCAGCGCGAGTCGCACGCGGGCTGCGACATCGGCACTTGGGCCCGTGGGCGCGCTCGATTCGACAAATTTCGGCGGAGCGCTCACGGTGCAGCAGCTTCTCGATCCATTCCCCGGGTTCGGATTCAACTTCGAACATCTTTCCGCAATCGACCAGGACATCGCCATCAAGGCGTTGATCGATCCGGCGACGCAAGCGCGCCTGCGAATTGCACTGCGCCTATCGCGGCTGAACGGATTCGCGCCGGGAGCTTTCCTGCTGGACGGCGGAGGCTACTATGCGGTGCCCACGGACAACGAACAGCAGCCGCAAGCGCAGCAGCCGGTGATCATTGTTCAGCAGGCTCCGCAACAGCCGGCTCCGCCGGAGATGGCCGGCGCGGAACCCTCACCGGAAGCGGCCCCGATTCCGGATGAGGGAGAATTCACGCTCGTGACGCGGCAGGGTGTGCAGATCGATGCTCTGGCATTCACGGTGATGGACGACAAGATCGTTTACATCACGCCGGCCGGCGGGCGGCGCAGCATCGCCATCGACGAGCTCGATGCAAACGCCACGATTCATCTGAATCAGGAACGCGGAACTCCGATTCAGCTGCCCGAGTTGAATCCCCGGAACGATCCGAGAACCTGAGGGGAAGTTAACTTTATCCTGCGCATCCAAGGCCCCCGCGGGAGCTTCAGGGGCTGAAGCCCGGTGATCAGCACGCAGTAATGTCGCGGTTGAAACCGCGACCTACAAAGATTTTCTTGTCGGCGCGGGAGCTGTTGAGCGCGGCTGTGCCTAATTCGGGCACGGCATGCCGTGCCCCTAGGAGAAAAATCCTAAACCCGCCTTTGGGCCGCAAACCTCACCGCTACAGCTTTATGAAAACTTTTTTGTGATGACTCGGCGGAGCTATTCCTGCGAGCGGCGGACCGGGGCGGGCATGTAGAGGCCGGCTTCGGGAAGGCCGGCGCGCTCGAACTGGATCGTGGTGTGCGTGATTTGAAAATCATGGTCGAGGACTTCGCGAATCTGCGCCAGGATTTTCTCGCTCTCTTCCATGTGCATATCGGGAATCCGCACATGGCAGGAGAGTGCGTGCAGGTCGGTGCCGAGAGTCCAGATGTGGACGTCATGGACTTCCTGGACGCATTCGACGCGCAGGATTGCGGCGGCCACATCTTCCAGGCGAATGTTCCGCGGCAAGCCCTCCAGCAGGATGTGGCTGCTTTCGCGCAGAATTCCCGTCCCTGACCACAAGACCAGCGCGCCAATGCCGATACCGAGCATTGGGTCCAGCCAGTTCGCGCCGGTGGCGCGAATGCCGATCGCCCCGCCGATGATGGCGAGGTTGGAAAGCGAGTCACCCAGGTTGTGGATCCACACCGACCGGACGTTGAGGTCGCGTCGCCGGCTGTGGACAGCCAGCGTGATGCCGCCATTGATCGCCAGGGCGAGAACCGAAATCCAGAGCATGAGATTTGCTTCGACGCCGACGGGGTGGCGCAATCGATCGACCGATTCGTAAAGCACGAAAAGCGCGACGATGGTGAGCAGCGTGGCGTTGATGAACGCCGCGAGAATTCCGGCGCGGTGATAACCGTAGGTTTTCTCCGGGGTGGGAGCGCGTTTGGCCCAGCGAGTGGCGAGCCAGGAAATCACGAGCATGGGAACGTCGGTGAGGTTGTGAACCGCGTCGCTGATGAGAGCCATCGAGTTCCCGGCATAGCCGGCAATGAGCTCGGCGGCTACCAGGATAAATGTGGCCACGACGGAGGCGCCGAGAATGAGGGTCATGCCTTCGCCGATGTGGCCGGCGTGAAAGTGGACGTGCCCTGACGCATGCTGATGACCACCGCCATGAGCGTGGGTGTGCACGGTGGGATTCTACCCGCAGGTGCGTCTCGCCGAATAGACCCGGTGTTGATTGATGGGGCGAGATCGTGACGGGGCGCGGATGGCCATGGGCCAACGAGCGTGGCGTAAGTTCACCGGAATGAACGCGCTGCGCGAATCACAATTGACATCCCTCGCCGGCCCTGCCTACCATGACTTAAGCCTCGGTCTTCGAGGCGCTCTCAGAGGGGGCGCAGGCGGAACGCGTCACGATTCACCCCGCGATGACGCATCAAGCCAAGCTGGTGTTCTGGGGAGTGCGCGGCTCGACGCCGACGCCGGAGCGCAACACCTGGCGCTATGGCGGGAACACGCCGTGCCTGGAACTAACGGCGCCGGACGGAACTCAATTCATTCTGGATTGTGGAACGGGTCTGCGGACGCTTGGCAACCGCTGGACCGAACAGGCCAACGGGCGGGGAATTCGGGCGCACGTGCTGGTCACCCACTATCACTGGGACCACATCCAGGGCATCCCTTTTTTTCATCCCTTTTTCGAATCGCAAAACCAGTTTCACTTTTACAGCTTTCAATCGAAATATCTCGGTCCCGATAGCCTGAGGAAGGTCCTCGAAGCGCAGCTCGCAAGCCCCTACTTTCCCGTGGACGTGAGCATGATGACCGCCCGACGCGACTTCCGCGAAGTCACTGGCGGCGACAAATGGGAAATCGGCGGAACCCACATCACCGCGGCGTGGCTGAACCACCCGCAGGGATGCCTGGGATACCGGCTCGATACGTCCGGGGGTTCGGTGGTGTATGCCACGGACAATGAACCGGGGCCCGCGGAGTTCGACCTGAATTTGAGACAACTGGCGCACGGGGCGGATGTGTTGATTTACGACGCGCAATACTCGCCGGAACAGCTCGCATCGGAGCGCAAAGGATGGGGCCATTCGAGCTGGCTCGAAGGCGTGAAAATCGCCCGCGATGCGAAGGTGCGAAACCTCATCCTGTTCCATCATGATCCGGATTCTTCGGACCGGGTGGTCGATGGCTTCTTATCGGCGGCGCGGCAGGAATTTCCGGCAACCTGGGCTGCGGCGGAAGGAATGGGCATTCATTTGAGCAATCGCGGAGTGACCGTTTCGATGCGTGAAACGCGCCTGGGGCAGCGCCGGAGGCTGCGTTTCAATGCGGTGGTGAGCGGGCACCTGGATGACGGCACGCCGTTTCAGGAAAAAGCCATGGTGCGGGACTTGAGCTTGCAGGGAGCGTATCTCTGCCTGAAGAATCGCCCCCGCCTGCAATCGGAGATGCGTGTGGTGATCGAAGCTGCCGGAGATCCATCCCGCTCGAGCATGCTTTCGCTTCGCGCCACGGTCGTCCATTTCGACGCGGGCCGCGAGAAAACTCAAAACGGCGTGGGCGTGGTCTTCATTGAAGACCCCGAACCCGGCCGGCAAGTGGATTGAGATCGAGCGTGGGCGGCGTCCCGATTACGACACACCGGAAACCCGATCCCGCTCGCTCACGTATAGTGAGACCAGGGGCTGCGTTGCCTGGAACGCCCCCTGGACCCATGGAGCTATTCATCAATCTTAGGGCGTCGCCTCCTCGCTCTCCTCCTCTGCCCTGGCCGATATTCACCCTGCACACATGGGTGAACAAATTCCTCCTGTTCAAGTCCCTGCCCCTCCTCCAACCCATGAGTGCAGGCGGCCGATCAAGGCCGTGGCGCATTCGCATTGCATTGTGATTTACAGAGGTCGTGAGGGATGCAAATCTTGGGCACAGGGTCATCCAGCGGAATTTTGGTTGGACCGGGCGGGTCTCTCTGATGGATCCGAACGCACCCGGAGTCTGCATCATCGTGGAAAACGAGTCGGTGCCCTTCGATCAGCGGGCCTGGCAAGAAGCTTGCGCGCTGCGTGACGCCGGCTTCTATGTGGCGGTGATCTGTCCCAAGGGCCACGGCGCACAGGCAAGCCGCGAGACCCTTCGGGGAATCGAGATCTACCGGCACCGGTTCTGGCCGGCTCAAGGACACTTCGGCTATCTGGTGGAGTACTGCACTTCTCTCATCGCGGAGTTCTTCCTTGCGCTGAAGGCTTATTCCGATCACAAGTTTCAGATTCTGGAGGCGTGCAATCCGCCGGACACGACATTTTTGGTGGCGCTCGCCTTCAAGCCGCTCGGCGTGCGATTCGTCTTTGATCATCACGATCTGAGTCCGGAGCTGTATGCGGTCAAGTTCAATAGGAAAGGGCTGGTGTACCGCATGATGCAGTGGGCAGAGCGCTGGGCATTTCAGTGCGCGGATCTTTCGCTGGCCACAAACGAGTCCTATCGCGAAATCGCGATCGCCAGAGGAGGGATGAGACCGGAGCGCGTCGTGGTGGTGCAAACCTGCGCGGACCTCCGGGAAGTCAACGGAAACCAGCCCGATCCCAAGGTCAAAGGCGGCTTTCGGAATATGGTGCTGTATGTCGGAGTGATGGAATCCCAGGATGGGTTGCAACTGTTGCTCGAATCGATCGAGCATCTGGTGAAGGAGAAGGGGCGGAGGGACACACGTTTTGTCCTGGTCGGAGACGGAACGGAATGTCCCGAACTCAGGATGGCTGTTGCCCGAAAGGGTCTGGACGAGTTCGTTGAATTTACAGGCGAGATTCCTCACGCGGAGGTAGGACACTACCTCAGCTCGGCGGATGTTTGTGTGGCACCCGATCCACTGAACGAGCTGAACGACCGGTGCACGATGATCAAGAACCTGGAATACATGGCATACGCAAAACCGGTGGTGCTATTCGACCTGAAGGAAGGCCGGCGAACGCTGGGCGACGGCGCCCTTTACGCCCGCCCGAACGATCCGATCGACTTCGCCGAGCAAATCGAACAACTGCTCGAGTGCGAAACGCTCCGCAAGACTCTCGGCGACCGCAACCGGAAACGCGCACAGGACGGGCTGAATTGGCAAGTGCAGGGCGAGATTCTCACGAAAGCGTTCCGCTCGCTGTTAAGCAAGAACTGACGGCTTCCTCCACCTTATTTCCTCAGAGTGCGTCAGCCAAAGACCCAAAATCAGGGCACATCTTCCGCAGCGGATTGTTATACTCAGCCTTTCCGCAGGTGATTCGTGGACGCGATCCTGGCTCTTTCCTGTGCTGCAATGGCAAGGATCACTGCAATGACTGGTGAGGCGTGGCGATGACTCCAGTGTCTGCTCCCGCTCGCTGGATGGCTGCGCTCGAGCGCGCGCGCGAAGGCCTCGGGATTTCGCGCGAGGATGCTCTCGTTTTGATGGAATCGTGCGAACTCGAGGCGCTGCTGGAAGCGGCGGCAGCGATGCGAAATCAGTCCAAAGGGCGCACGGTTTCCTACTCCAAGAAAGTCTTTATTCCTCTCACGCATCTCTGCCGCGATTACTGCGGCTACTGCACATTTCGGTCGGACCCACAGCCCGGTCTCCCGGCGTATATGAGCCCCGAAGACGTTCTCGCCGCGGCGGAGGCAGGCCGGCGGGCGGGATGCAAGGAAGCGCTCTTCAGTCTCGGGGATCAGCCGGAGCGGATTTTCCCGGAGGCACGGTTTTTTTTGCGCCGATTCGGATGCGAGACGACGCTCGAGTATCTTGCCGAGATGTCGGAGCTTGTCCTGAGAGAAGCTGGGCTGCTGCCTCACTCGAATCCTGGCGTCATGGGAGAGGCGGATCTGCGCCGGCTGAAAGAATCGAACGTCAGCCTGGGGCTGATGCTCGAAACCACCAGCACGCGGTTGCTGGCGGCTGGCGCGGCGCACTGGCGGGCGCCCGACAAACTCCCGGCTGCGCGATGGAAGACAATCCGGGATGCAGGCGAGCTGAAAATCGCATTCACAACGGGAATCCTCGTGGGGATCGGGGAGACATTCGAAGAACGTCTGGATTCACTTTTCGCAATCCGTGAGATGCACCAAGAATATGGCCACATTCAAGAGGTGATCGTGCAGCCGTTCCGGGCCAAGGCCGGAACGCGCATGGCTGCGAGCATTGAGCCGTCGATGGAGGAGCTGCTGACGACGTTGGCTCTTGCGCGGCTGATCCTGGGGCCGGAGATGAATCTCCAATCTCCGCCCAACCTGGTCTCCGAAGAATTTCCGCGGTTGCTCGATGCCGGAATCAACGATTGGGGAGGGATTTCGCCGGTGACCAAGGACTTCATCAATCCCGAGGCTGCCTGGCCGCAAATCCCCGCGCTGGCCGCGAGAATGGTTGCCGCGGGTTTCACTCTGCGTGAGCGGCTGGCGATTTATCCGGAATTTTCTGCCCGGCCGGAATTCGTGGGCGCGCGGCTGCGGGGTCCGCTCGCGAAAATTCAAGCCGATGACGGCTATGCCCGGGCGGAGGGACCCATATGCTGAAGGCGATGGAGCCGCGCTGGCGGGAAGCCACCTGGGTGCAGGCACTTGCGGACGCTCGTCCGGAGATTTCGCGTGTTCTGGAGAAATCTCTCGCGGGAGAGGACCTCGATTTCGGCGAAGGAATGCTTGTGGCCGAGGCCGATGGCCCGGACCTGCTGGCGGTGATCAAAGTGGCGGATGAACTTCGCCGGCAGAGTGTGGGCGATCTCATCACCTACGTGGTGAATCGCAATCTCAACTTCACAAATGTTTGCATCGTGGGCTGTGCTTTCTGCGGGTTCAGCCGCGGCCCGAATTCTCCGGAGGCGTACTTCCATTCAACCGAAACGCTGGTGGCGAAATCGGTGGAGGCGGTGGAGCGTGGGGCAACGGAAGTGTGCATTCAGGGGGGGCTTCCTGCCGATCTCGACGGCAGCTACTACGCGGAATTGTTACGAGCCATCAAGTCGCGGCTGCCCGGATTGCACATTCATGCGTACTCGCCGATGGAAATTATGTATGGCGTGGAGAAAACGGGAATGGCGTTGCGTGAATACCTGCTCCGTTTGCAAGAGGCGGGCCTCGGGAGCAGTCCCGGAACCGCAGCCGAAATCCTGGATGACGAAGTGCGCCGCACGCTGAGCCCCAACAAACTCAAAGTGCGGCAATGGGTCGAAGTCATTCGGACGGCGCACTCCCTTGGGATTCCCACCACGTCGACCATGATGTACGGCCACACTGAACGGCCGGAACACTGGGTGAGGCACCTGCTTCTGCTGCGTGAGATTCAAAAAGATACGAAGGGCTTCACCGAATTCGTGCCGCTTGGCTTCATTCACTCGAAGACGCGGCTCTATCAGACGGGCCACGCCCGAGCGGGAAGCACACCGCGGGAGCACCTACTGGTGCATGCGCTGGCGCGCTTGATGTTGAACCGCCACTTTCCGAACATTCAAGTTTCCTGGGTGAAATTGGGATTCGAGGGCGCGCTCGCATGTCTCGAAGCGGGCGCCAACGATTTTGGCGGGACGCTGATGGAGGAGAGCATTTCAAAATCGGCAGGCGCGAACTTCGGTGAGTATTTGTCTCCCGGAGAGTTTCGCGCGCTCATCCGCTCCATCGGCCGGACCCCGGCCGAACGCACCACGACGTATCGAATCCGCAAGATTTTCGAGCAACCCGATGGCGAGGAACGCTTGCCGATCGAGCGCATGCCAGTCCTTTCGGCAAGCCACACTCGAGCGGCGGGAGTCGGCTACTGATGGAAATCGTGGCCTTGGCGGGCGGGGTCGGAGCTTCCAAGCTCCTGCTGGGGATCAGCCGCGTGATGGATCCGGGCGAGCTCACGATTGTCGTGAACACTGGCGACGACATCGTGATGCACGGCCTGCATATTTCGCCCGATCTCGATATCGTGACGTACACATTGGCCGGTGAAGTGAATCCGGAAACCGGCTGGGGATTCCGCGAAGATACGTTCCACACACTGGAACAACTCGGGCGGTATGGACGGGCGGATTGGTTTCATCTGGGCGATCGGGATCTGGCAACTCACATCCATCGCACAGCCCTGCTCGCCGAGGGAAAAACTTTGACCGCGGCAGCGGAATCGATCCGGCGGGCGCTCGACGTCCGGGCCCGGATTCTGCCCATGTGCGAGCAGCCCGTTCCCACCATGATGGAGACCGCCGAAGGGCGGATGCATTTTCAGGAATACCTGGTTCAGCGGCGAGCCCAGCCGGAAGTTCGCGGAATTATATTCGAGGGCATCGAGAAAGCCGTCCCGGCGCCGGGAGTGCTGGAAGCGATTCGCGCAGCTCGCGGAATTATTTTGTGTCCGAGCAATCCCTTGATCAGCATCGGCCCGATCCTGGCGGTTCCGGGAGTGCGGGCCGCCTTACGCGCCAGGAGGGACGCCGTCGCCGCCGTGTGCCCGATTGTTGGAGGAAAGTCGCTGAAAGGACCTTCGGACCGGATGCTCGCGCAGCTCGGATATGATGTGTCGGCCGCCGGCGTTGCGCGAATTTATCAGGATTGCTGCGGGATTTTCGTAATGGACCTCGCGGATGCCGGGCAACGGGACGAAATCGAGTCTCTCGGAATGAAAACAAAAATCTGCGCGACAGTGATGAACACCGCCGATGAAAAAGAGGCGCTCGCGCGGGAAGTACTGCAATGCTTCGCGCCGCGCGCGGCGGGGGCTGGCGCATGAATGCGATCCTGATCCCCGTCAAGGAATTCCACGAGTCGAAAAAACGGCTGGCTCCCCATTTTTCGCCGGCGGACCGCGCCGCCCTGGCGGAAGCGCTGTGCAGGGATTTTTTTTCAACCGTGGCCGGGGTACGCGGTGTTGACCGCGTCTTCGTGATCAGCAAAGAACCCGTGGCTCTTGAATGGGCGCGAACTTTCGGATGGGAAACGATTCGAGAGTCTCACCAAGTGTCGGAGAGCAGCTCCGTGGATGCTGCCTCTAGCTATTGCGCTCATTGGAGGGTGAATTCTCTCCTCCGGCTGCCGATTGATATTCCGGTCGTAGAAGCCGAAGACATCGAGGCCATTTTCGATAAAATGGATTCTGCGCCGGCAGTCGTGATCGTCCCTTCGCGCGATGGCACGGGGACGAACGCGCTTCTGCGCAACCCGCCCAATCTTTTCCCCTCGCATTTTGGCCCGAACAGCTTTGCCCTTCATCTGGCGGAAGCAGAGCGGTGCGGCGTGCGCGCTCGCGTGCTACGAAATGCCCGCATCGAGCTGGACATCGACGAATTGGATGAAGTGCGAAGCGTCGCGGGTCTTCTGCGCCGAGGCTCGGCGACGGCGAAGTGGGCCGAAGACCGTGGAATCTTGCGACAGTCAACCGCGATTGCCGATGGGAAAGATAAGGTCTTCGCGGCGAGCGCTAGTGCGAAGGCCCCGGAATCGGCAGGCCGGTAATTCGCAATCCGGCGCGATGAATTTTGTATTTTGTGTTGATGGAGATCAGGAGAGCCGTGAGCTGCTCGACGATGCGAGCGTTTTCGAGCTTTCCTCCATTGATCGCGCGGGCTCCGGGGATCTTCCCCGCCAGGTCTGAGGCGACCTGACGAGCGCGCTCGTCGTCGGCGCAAACAATCACATCACAATCGACAGGTCCATCGCCATTCAGGAGCTCTGCCGAAATGTTCTGAAAAGCGGCAGCAACACTTACGCCTGCGGGAGCTAGCTCCGCGGCCTCCTGAGCTGCCGAGCCCTGCCAAACGCCGATCGTGCGCGTGGGCTGTCCGCCCACTGTGGCGGCGAGAGGCACGGTGGTATCAATCAGAACGGCGCCCGGGTTGAAAGAGGAGCGCAATGACTTCAGCATCGGCGCGTGGCCCGAGAAGGGCACGGTGACGACAACAATGTCAGCCGAGGCGACCGCATCGGGATTCGCTGCTCCGGTAAGCCGGGCTCCCGCTCCTGCCTTTCTTGCAAGTTCGGCCGCCACGTCGCGGGCGCGTTGCGCGTCGCGCGACCCGATCACGATCGCCTCTCCCGCGCGCGCCCAGCGGAGCGCCAAGCCGGTTCCTTCCGGTCCCGTCCCACCCACGATGGCAATCATTTGTGCAGGTTTAAGTCCCTATGCCGAAAACGAGCTTCCGCCCCCCAGAATGATCCGGCAGGGCGAATGATACACCCGCCTCGGCTCCTCACGCCCCGTCAGCTTGAGATGCATTGCGGCGTATGTTATTTTTCCCCACGGATTCACGGCACTCCATCCTCTTGGGAATCAATATGGAACCTTCACAAATCAGCCGCGTCCCGGTAGCCGACCAGGCCGCCTCCATCTTGCGCCAACGAATCCTGAATGGCGAACTCCGCCCCGGAACCGCCGTGCAAGAAGTGCATCTGGCCGCGTCGCTGGGTGTCTCGCGAAACACGATGCGGGAAGCAACGCGCGTGCTGTGCTCGGAAGGATTGTTGAAGCGGTCCAACCACCGCGGGATCACGGTGGCGCAGCTCTCGCCCATGGATGTCAAGGAAATCTACCACGTGCGCCGTCTGCTGGAGATTCCCGGCGTGCTGGCCGCGGGACATGGAGACGCTAAGATTTTGTCCGATCTTCGAATGGCCCTCGAAGGCTACGAGCAAATGGTGAAAGCGCGGGACTGGATCCGGGCGGTCAGCTTCGACCTGAATTTTCATACGCTTCTGATTGGCTTTCATCGGAACCGGCGCCTCGAAGCCTTTTATCAGAAGATCATCGGCGAGTTGCGGATGGGCATGGTGCTGGTGGACAGGCTTCACGATGATCCCGAGGGTCTGGGGCCCGTCCATCACCAAATGTACGAGCTGCTGGCTGGCCGCAAGCTGCACGAGTGCGCCAAACTTCTCGCGCAACATCTGGACGATTCCGAAACACGATTGACAGCAGTCATGAGCGGTCCCGCGGGAGATAACAGCAATGGTCAGGCGCACGATCAAGCGAAGCCAGACTCATTGGAATCGTAGCGCCTTCCCCAATGGGCAGCAACAAACACCGCTGAAGTGAGCGATGCGGACAGACGTAGGCTGCTGGAAGTGCGGACGCGGGGTTTTCGGGCTCATATCAACTGTTGAACATGTGAAAAGACCAACTGCTCGATTGACCCTCGCAAATTCCCTTGACAATCCTGACTCAGCTATTGTAAAGCGCCACTCAGTTTTCTTGGGTTGGGGTGCCATCTCTCTCGCGCTGGGGGAAACCTATGAACACACTCAAGATAGTTGTGCTCGGAGTACTAGTATTCGCTACCCTCGCGTTCACTGGTGCGGCCCACGGGCAGGCTGTTACGGCCACCTTGCAAGGCCAAGTACTTGACCCTAGCGGGGGTGCCATTACAACGGCAAAAGTGGCCGCGGTCAATAAAGCGACGGGGTTCACCCGAACCGCCGACGCCGGCGCCTCGGGCCTGTATGACCTGCAAGCGATCCCCGTTGGCGATTACAAGGTCACAGCCAGTGCCACCGGCTTCCAATCGCAGGAAAAGGATGTGACCCTTCAGGTGGGCCAGATCGCGACTCTGAATTTCAGCCTCGTGGTTGGCCAAGTGAGCGAGAAGGTGGTGGTGCAGGCAACCACAGAGGTCACCGAGCCGACGCGCACGCAAATCAGCGACGTGATTACGCAGAACCAGATTCAGAATCTGCCTGTGAACGGGCGCGAGTTCATCGATTTCGCGCTGCTCTCACCCGGCGTGCAGATCGGCGACACCACCGCGGGAAGCACGGATGTGATCGTCGAGCCGGTGACGAAGCTTTCCTTTGCCGGCCAGAACATCCATTTCAATTTCATTGCGGTGGATGGCGCCGACGACATTTCGACCGCATCAGGAATACAGCGTGGGACGCCGCCGCAGGAATCGGTGCAGGAATTCCGTGTCATCAACACGGATTACACCACGGAATACGGCAGGGCGACAGCGGGCATCGTGAACATTATCACGAAGAGCGGGACGAACGCGTTTCACGGGGCCGCGTACGAATATTTCCGGAATGACGCCTTCGATGCCAAGAGCGAACTGGCGGCGCCGGGCTTCAACACTCTCCGCCAGAACCAGTTCGGCGTTTCCGCCGGCGGGCCGGTCAAGAAAGACAAGACTTTTTTCTTCGCCAATTATGAGGGGCAGCGGCGCGGCGAGGCTCCGTTCTACAACTCGATTGTGCTCAACAACATCGGGCCTATGGACGGCTCGGTTCCCAACACAATCAACGCGGTGAAGGTCAACGTGTTCCATCTCCCTCCCGAAAATCTCTTCGTGCTGCGCACTTCGAACTTCGACAACGGTTTTGTCCGCCTCGATGAGAATTTCAATAGCAAGAACTACATGTTCATTCGGTATTTCATCAACGATGGCCGGCTCACCAACCAGTCGCCGCTGAATAACGGCTTCGACCTGCCCTCGGCGTTCAAAAATAACTACATCCGCGATCAATCTCTCGCTGGATCGCTCTCGACCACGATTTCGCCGAGCTGGATCAACGAATTGCGCATGCAGTATGCGCACCGCAATTTCGATTTTCCCGTCGTCTCGACGCAGCCCCATCTGGAAGTGTCGAACGAGTTCGCGGTTGGCGTGAACCGCGGCAACCCGGATATTTACACCGAGAACCGATTCGAGATCGTGGACAACGTGACCCACACCATGGGCGCTCACACGCTCAGCTTCGGTGGAAATTTCGACTGGGTGCGGACGTACGAATCGTTCCCTCTTTTTTACCCATTTGAAGCAGACTTCGCAAACTTGCCTGCGTTTCTTGGAACCGACGGTGCGGCGGCAGGGTCGCCCGATTGTGTCGGCGCTCTTTGCCCGGATCCCTTCGTAATCTTCTTTCAAAGATTCAGCACCACGACGAACCCACTCTTTACGGAGCCGACGCTGTTGGGTGGCACGGCCGTTTACCAGGGGGGGCCAATATCCCAGGCCGTCCGAGATCAATCATCCGCCACGCTCGATCACACGTATAACGGCGTCTATATCCAGGACAAATGGCGGGTCAACCAGAAGCTGACATTGAATGGCGGTCTCCGCTGGGAATTTGAGACTTGGCCTTCCAACGTGCTCAACACGCAATGGGACAACATCGATCCGCGGATCGGACTCGCTTACAACATCGGGACAGAGAGGAACATCGTTTTCCGGGCTGGATTCGGCCTCTTCCACGGGATCATTCCCTCCCCATTGATCATGTGCCAGGAGCCTTCCTGCGGCGGACAATCGCAATATCCGGGCCGCCCATTCGAGGATGAGCTTAATGCCAGGACGGGGCTCTTCACATTTGCGAGCTCACCATTCATCACCAACGTGGCCCTGGGAGCACTGCTGAATTCAGCAGAATATCCGAATGGGGACACCACGGACGGTGTGGATCTGGGCTGTCCGGGCGGCACACTTGCGGGCTGCGGATTCCTCCAGGACGCGACGATCGTGCGGTTCGTAAAGAACCACCAGAATCCCTACGGAATTCAAGCGAGCGCTTCAGTTGAATTCCAACCATTCAGAGACTCCGTCCTGAGCATATCCGGCATCCACCTTCGCGGCGTGCATCTGGGAAGCTTTTACAACGTGAACCAGCCGGACCCGAGCGACACGTTTCAGGTGTTCAATTCGCAGGGAGTGCCAAGCTGCAAGGATGTGTATTGGGACTTTCCGGCGTCCGGGTTTCCCGTGGCTCCTCCCGCATGCAGCCCCTATCCAGCGGGATTCCACATTCCGAACACTCCGCACGTAGATGCTATCCCGGGATTTCGTGATGACCAGTACAGCGTTTTCTTCGAGGCCACATCAAAATGGGATTCGGTGTACGACGGCTTGCTGGTCAATTTCAATAAGCGGCTCTCCCACCATTTTTCCTTCCAAATCAGCTACACGTATGCCCATTCCATTGATGACGGGCCGAATCCGAGCTTCGTGCTGATCCCGCAAGACAGCAGCGGCGGTGACTTCCGACAGGAACGCGCCAATTCATCGGATGATGTGCGTCATCGATTCGTCGGCAACGCCACATTTACAAGCCCGAGGAACTGGAACGTTCTCCTGCGTGACATTTCCTTCAGCACGATTTTGACCTTTCAGTCGCCGAACTGGTTCACGAAATACGCGGGATTCGACGCGAACGGCGACGTCTTCGGGAACAACGACCGAGTGGGCGGCGAGCCGCGCAACACGTTCCGCGGGGACACGCTGCAAACCGTGGATGTCCGCCTGTCGCGGACGTTCCCGATCCACGAAGCCTTGAAACTTGATTTGATCTTTGAAGCCTTCAATTTGATGAACACGGTGAACGTGCACTATTACAACACCAACTACGGCGCGGCCGATTTCTGCGGCCCGGATCCAGGCGCACCTGGTTGCTTTGATGCGCCCGCCCTGTTCCGCGAGGGTTCACCAAACCCGAGCTACGGCACGCCGAGCGCGGTGTTCAATCCGCGGCAGCTTCAGTTGGCTGCGCGATTTTCGTTCTAGACCGGGCAGCAGGCTGTCACAATTTGTACAAGAGCTCTCCCCCAACGGGCGCGAGCTTTCCTCAGGTTGTTCAGAGCCGTAACGCAGGAGCAACCATGCGATTCGGCATCTATGCGGAGATGCAGACCCCTCCCGGCAAGTCCTACGCCGAGATGACGTGGGAAATCTTCCGGCAGATTGAGCACGCCGACCAGGTCGGGTTCGACGTGTATTCCGTGATTGACCATCACTTTTTCCAGAAATTTTCAATTTCGGCGAATCCGCTGGCGCTGTTTTCCGCTGTGGCGCAGCGAACAGACCGAATCCGCTTCCGCGTCGCCCTCTTCACACTACCGCTCGAAAATCCCATGCGGCTGGCCGGGCAGATTGCCGAAGCCGACATCTTGACGAAGGGACGGCTCGAATGCGGCCTGGGGCGCGGGCATGCGTGGCTCTTCGGGCCGTCCTGCGTGCCGCTGGAGGAAAGCCGGCCGCGATACGACGAAGCGATTGAAATTTTGCTGCTGGCCTGGACGAAGGACAAATTCTCCTACCACGGGAAGTTTTACAACGTAAAAGACTTGAGCGTCGTTCCCCAGCCGGTGCAGAAGCCGTACCCGCCGCTTTATACCGGCGGGACGAGCGACATCACTTATCAAATGGCGGGCGAGCGCGGGTGGGGGATATTCGTCCCGCCGCTTCTGCCGTGGGGTGTGCTGGAAAAACCCCTGGGAATCTATAAGAAGGCCTGCGCCGAGCACGGACACCAGCCGAATATCGTTTACATCCGGCCGGTTTACCTCGATGAGGATGAAAAGCAAATTCGCAAAGAAGTCGAAACCGCTTTGCACAATTTTCTGGCGTTCAATGCTTCGCCGGTCGATTCGCTGCAAGACGAGGCTAAAAAGGCGGAGCTGCGCGCCAAAGGATACGGGTTTTATGCCAGCGGGGCACTCGAATCGCTCACCAAATTGACTTACGATGAGATCGTCGAGCAGGAGATCGGGTTCATCGGCACGCCGGAAAAAGTGATCCGTCAGATTCAGAATCTGCAGGCGAAAGGCGGAATCGGCGAGCTTGCAATCGTGTCGAATTTCGGCGGGCTCGAGCACTGGAAATCGATCAAGACGCAGCACCTGTTCGCCACGCGCGTGATGCCGGCTTTCCGCGCCCAGCGGGCAGCCGCCCAATTAGGATGAGCTCGGCAAGCCAGACAATCCGGCCGATGGAGGGCGAATCGCAAGCGGCGTCGTTTCCGCCGCTCGGCGCCCGGCGAATGCTTGTGATCGGAGGAATGGCGCTCATTCTCGCGGGCATGCTCTTCGGGGATATTTTTGCGGTGTTCGTCCTTCACCAGAATGCTGCGCAAATCAACGCTCGCCTGCTTGCGGCCACCCAGGCGGTGGCGGCGCGGGATGCAGCCGGAATCGCAGCAGCGTTTCAGGATACCGGAGGATTCCTGGAAAACCGGGGAACCAAGGTGGACGCGCACGCGCACATGATCGCATTCGGCTATATCGCCTTGCTTCTCGCGCTTCTCCAGCCACGCGTCGCGCTCGCCGAAGAAACGAAAAAGCGGCTGGCAGCGCTTTTCCTTTTCGGGTCCACGCTGCTTCCGGTGTGCGTGTTCCTGATTCACTACGTGGGTTTGGCGGGGAGCCCGTTTAGCGCGATCGGGTGGGCCAGCGTGTTCGCGGACCTGGGCGGTTTTCTGGTAATGGTTGCGGCAGCGGGAGAGCTCGCGGGTCTCTGGCGTTATTGGCGAGGCCCGAAAAAAAATGGCGCCGGCGACGATTTGCTGGCGCACGCAGCCGGACCCGCGCGGGCTTTGCTTTGCGGTGGCACGCTGCTCATCCTGGCCGGTTTTCTCCACGGCGCGTACTACGCGGGCTTTCACCTTTACGCGAATGAGGCGATGGACCAATCGTTGATTACAACCATGGCAATGAGCGCAGCCTCAGGCCAACCAGCAGACACCGCGCAGGCGCTGGGCGATTACGCTCAGCTTCAAGGCGCCAAGGCTGTGAACATCGCTGCCCACGCGCACATCATCGAATTCGGGATTCTGGCCATTCTGGTTGCGCTGTTCCAGCCTTACGTTTTCTTGAGTGAGCGCTGGCGGAAGACTTGGGCGGCCGTGCTGCTGCTTGGGTCGCTGATTCTGCCGGTTTTTGTTTTGCTCGAGCTCCGCCTGGGCATCGTGGCTGGGGGTATTGCCGATGTGGGTGGATTGCTTGTCGTCATCGCGCTGGCGGGGATGTTGACGGGAATCGTGAGATACACCGGGCGGCTCGATGCCGCGCAAGAGGTTGCGTCATGAGCGGGGCGAGAAAATTGCTGATCGCAAGCGGACTGGCGCTCGCGCTCGGGGGCATGGGATACGGACTTTATTACGCCGTGTTCATCGAGCACCAGACACTTGACCGGCTCGGGTCGTCTCTTGGCAGCGGCTTCGCTCTCGCAGGCGGTCGCGACCTTCCGGGAGCTCGAGCGGCTCTCGCAGATTTCGCTGCGGCGAGCTACGTGTACGTGCGGCAAGTGGATGCGCACGGCCACTGGATCGGCTTGAGCATGCTGCTGATTCTGTTTGGCGCCGTGTTTCACCTGGTGAGTTTTTCCGATGGCGTGAAAATCCGGCTTTCGGTGGGATTAGTGCTTGGCGCGATCGTGTTCCCGCTCGGGGTCCTACTCGAAACCGCCAACCGCGGATGGGGACCCAAGCTGCTCGCAATTCTGGGGTCAGCAATCCTCACTCTCGCGCTATTGTGCGTCGCTGTGGGATTTGCGATCGCTCGGCCGGAGGGGCCACCCGTTGAACGAGGGCGGAGTTAGCTTTACAATCGCCGCGCATCGCGAGAAAAATTCCCGCAGCTGGCTTCAGGGAATGCAGGCGATTCGCGACTTAGCAGCGCTTTTACGGAACTGACCGTGTACTCGCATCCATTTCGTTACCATCGCGCAGGCTCGCTGAAGGAGGCCGTCGGCCTCCTATCGGATTTGGGCGCCGATGCCAGGCCGCTCGCGGGCGGGCAGAGCCTTATCCCGCTGATGAAACTGCGCTTGAGCCGTCCCTCGGATCTCGTGGACCTGAATCACATTCCGGGGATTTCGCAGATCGAGGAATCGGCCGGCGCAATTCATTTCGGCGCGCTGGCACGGCACACGGATATCGAACATTCGGATATCGCCGCGGTGATTCCCTCCATTCACGACTGTGCCGCAGGCATCGCCGATGTGCAGGTGCGCAACCAGGGCACGATCGGAGGATCGCTGGCGGAGGCGGATCCGAGCGGTGATTGGCCCGCTGTGCTGCGCACGCTCGAGACCACGGTCAAGTGCTTCGGGCCGAAGGGAGAGCGCACGATTGCTCTCGAGGAATTCATTACGGACGCCTACACGACCGTGCTCGGCCACGATGAGCTCGTAACCGGCGTTACCGTCCAGATTCCTCCTCCAAACAGTGGCGGAGCATATGTCGCCTTCAAGCGAAGCGCGCCGGTCTATCCGACAGCGAGCGCGGGCGCGCAGTTGACGCTCGCAGATAAGAATGTTTGCGAGGATGTGCGCATCGTCCTCGGCTGCGCGGGGCTGACGGCGATCCGCGCGACCCAAGCCGAAGCCGAGCTGCGCGGGAAGGGCGTCACGCCGAAAGCGATCCAAACGACCGCGGAAGCAGCCATGGCAGCCGCCGAGCCGCAGGCCGACATGCGCGGGTCGGTCGAATACAAACGGGCGCTTGTGGGTGCGCTGGTGAAGCGCTCGCTTGTGATTGCGATGCGGCGAGCGCACGGTGAGCGCGTCGAGGCAGGCCACGAATATGTCGGGTGAGGAGAAGATGGTCGTGCGCGTCCGCGTCAACGGCGAAATGCGCGAAGCGCGCGTAGAGCCGCGGACGCTGCTCGTCGATTTTCTGCGCGAGGATCTGAATCTCACCGGGACGCACATCGGCTGCGACACGACTTACTGCGGAGCCTGCACGGTGATTCTGAACGGACGCACGGTGAAATCCTGCACACTCTTTGCGCCGATGGCAGACGGCGGTGAAATCACGACCGTCGAAGGACTTTCGAAGAACGGCGAGCTGCATCCCGTGCAGGATGCGTTTGCCAAGTGCCACGGCTTGCAGTGCGGCTACTGCACTCCGGGGCTGCTGCTTTCGACCCTTCAGCTCCTGGAAAGAACACCGAAACCGAGTGAAAAGCAAATTCGAAAGGGCATCGCGGGAAATGTTTGCCGTTGCACCGGATATCAAAACATTTTCAAAGCAATTCGCGCAGCGGCTGAGCAAATGAGCAAGAGGTAGGCCATGGAAATCAAGTTCGGGGATGCGTTCACCGTGAATAAGAAGCTGGAGGAGGTCTACGCGTTTCTGGTGGATCCGAACCGATTTTGCCCGCTGCTGCCCGAGTATCAAAGCATCGAAATCCAGGACGGGAAAAATTTCCTGGTGAAATTGAAAGTGGGCATCTCCCACATTCGTGGAACCGCCGCCGTGAAATTGTCGCTCGTGGAAGAAGAGCACCCGCGCCGGGCGGCGTATGAGGGGAAGGGAGACGTTCCGGGCGGGTCAGCCACGCTGCGAGCGGGATTCAGTTTGGAAGAAATTGTGGACGGCCAGACAAGGGTGAATTGGAGCGGGCAGGCGATTGTCGTTGGCCGCGTCACCTCTCTTGCCGGGGGAATGCTGCAACCTCTGGCCAAGAAAAACATACAGAAATTAATCGACGGGCTGCAAAAAGCCCTCGGCTAATCGGCGCACACCCTTATGGCAAAAACGAAAGTCAAAAAGACCGGGCCCACTTCCGCAAAGCGCCGAGGCGCTGCGGCGCCTTCGGGCAAGTGGGTCGGCCAACCAATCGAGAGGAAGGAAGAAGGGCGTCTGGTCCGCGGCAAAGGTCTGTTTGTGGATGATGAGAAGCTGACCGGAATGCTGCACCTGCGCCTGGTACGCTCGCCTTACGCTCACGCGAAAATCGCGTGCATGGATGTCTCAAACGCCGCAGCCGCTCCGGGAGTGGTATGCACGCTCACGGGCGCGGAGATAAAGGATCTCGTCAAGCCCTTCATCGAAATCGGGCCGGATGTGGGTCAAAAAATTGCGGACTATCCGATGGCGGTCGAGAAAGTGGTGTTTCAGGGTGAGCCGGTAGCCGCCATCGTCGCCGAATCGCGGCTCGCGGCGGAAGATGCGGCCGAGCTTGTTGAAGTGGAGTACGACGCATTGCCCCCGGTCATGACCTCGGACGATGCCTTGACCGACAAGAGCCTGCTGCACCCGGCGATGGGAACGAATCGCAATTGGCACGGTCTGTTCGAGTACGGCAACATCGATAAGGCGTTCAAGCAGGCGGCGCATGTGATTCAAATCGATCGCCTCCATTTCCACCGCTTTTCCAGCACGCCGCTTGAAAACAACGCCGTCATCGCCGTCTGGGATTCGCGCGTGGACCGCATCGAATACTGGTCCAACAATGCCTTCCCATCGTTCGCAGCGCAGTTTCTTTCTTCGGCGCTCGGTGTGCGCATCGATCAAATCCATATGCGAAGTTTCGATATCGGAGGCAGCTTCGGTATCAAAATCACGAACTATCCCTACATGGCCATCTGCGCGCTCGCTTCGCGCAAGGCCGGCGGCCGCGCGGTGAAATGGACCGAAACGCGCACCGAACACATGCAGGCGAGCGCTCATGGAAACGAGCGCACATACCTCGATACGCGCGTGGCGCTCGACAAAACCGGTGCAATCACCGCGATCGATTCGCGCCATGTGGATGATTGCGGCGCCTTCCCGCGCTACGAGCCGCTCGGGTGCATCATCTGGGCGCAGGTGCTGCCGGGAACGATTCGAGTGAAGAATGTTCGCATCGAGATGAACCAGGTGGTGACGAACAAATGCCCCGTGGGCCCCAATCGCGGCTATTCGCGGATGCAACAACTCTGGTTCATCGAGCGGATTGTGGATATCTGCGGCCACACCCTGGGCATCCCGCCGGACGTGATGCGAATGCGCAACTACATCCGCAAGGACGAGATGCCGTACACCACACCGAATGGCTGCATTTACGATTCGGGCGATTACGCCGGCATGCTGGCGCTCGCGAAGAAGACAATTGGCTGGGACGAGTGGAAAAAGAAGCAGGCAGCCGCTCGCAAACAGGGCCGCTGGGTCGGCATCGGAATCGGCTCGACGCTCGATTCCGGCACAAACAACTTCGGGCAGGCGCGGCTGATCAATCCTTACGCCCCGTTTTCAGGCCAATCAAAAGTCGGAATCGTCAAGCTGGATACGTACGGCGAAGTGGTTGTGAACATGGGCTCCGTGCCGCAGGGGCAGGGACACGAAACGACCGCCGCGCAAGTGGTGGCCGATGCACTGGGCATCACGCCGGATCTTGTCCACGTGAAGCCGGGATTCGACACCGAGCATAACGCCTACACCGGCCACACCGGGACGTATGCGAGCCAGTTTGCTGTCACAGGCCTTTCCGCGATCCACGGCGCTGCCATGAAGCTGCGCAAAGAGATCAGCCGCCTGGCTGCATGGGCGCTGAAAACGAAGGAAGCGAACATCGAGTTTGGCGTGGGCGAGCAAGGCCCGGAAGTCCGCGCGAAACGCACCAAGAAATCCATGAATTACTGGGCGCTCTCGAATCTCGTGAATCTCAATAACGCGGGGATGCCGGAAAAGTTGTGGGACATCACGCTGAACTGCCGCCATGTGTACCATGCGCCGTTCCAGATACCGGACATCAAGCGGAAGTACGGCAACCTGACGCTCACCTACGCCGCACAGGTCCACATCGCCGTGATCGAAGTCGACCAGGAAACTTTTCAACCCAAAATCCTCGCGTATGCTTGCGTGGACGACTGCGGCAAGGCGATCAATCCGAGAATTGTCGAAGGGCAGGTTCACGGCGCCACCGCGCATGGAATTGGCGCTGCGCTCATGGAAAATCTTGCCTACGATGCGGACGGCAACTTGCTGGCCTCGACGTTCAGCGATTACACCCCGATCACGGCGATGAACATGCCCGACCTTCTCTACAACCACATGGAAACTCCGTCACCCTTTTCTTACAACGGCGCGAAAGGAATGGGCGAAGGCGGAGCTGCGCCGCTGCATGCGGTTGGCGCCGCGCTGCAAGACGCGATGTATTCAAGCGGGGTCCTGATCCGGGATTCGCACAACACGGGCGACAGCCTGTTCCAGGCCAGCCGCCAAGCTTCGCAGGGCCGGGGATTGCCCGGAGTCCATGTGGAGCACCGCCGCGCGGCGGACTAGGGCACGCTTGGCGAAACGCGTTTGCATCGTCGGGTGCGGTGCAATTGGCAGCCTGTACGCCGCCCATTTGGCGCGAGTCGCGGAAGTTCATGCGTTCGTTCGGCGGGCCGACCATGCACGAGATCTGAATGAGCACGGATTGCGCGTAAGCGGCGTGCATGAATTTTCCGTACGGCTTCGGGCGTCGGCGAACCCGGGAGAAATCCCCGAATGCGATCTGGGAATTGTATGCAGCAAGGCCACGCAGACGGCCGAAGCCGTTGGGCCGGTCGCCGATCGGTTTGTTCATGGCGCCGTGCTTTCGGCCCAGAACGGCCTGGGGTGCGAGGAAGTGATTGCTGATCTCACAAAGGGCTACGTGATGCGCGGCACTACGTTCATGAGCGGCTCGCGGCGCGGTGACACCGAGGTGAAAATGGAATTGGACACCGAGACCTGGCTCGGCCCGTTCGAGCCCACGGGCACTCCTTTCTCGCTTGTGAGGGATGCAGCCGAGCTGATCGTGGCTTCCGGACTGAAGGCGGAAGCGCTCGAAGATGCCCGGCCCGCCCAGTGGTCAAAGCTGATCTTTAATGCCAGCGTAAATTCCGTTTCGGCTCTCACGGAGCTTCCTCATTGCGCTGAGTTCGCTGCGGAACGCGAGTTCGCGGACCTCGGGCATCTTCTGCACGCGCTGATCGAAGAGGGCCGGCAGGTCGCTCACGGCCTCGGCGTGGAACTTCACGACGATCCCTGGGAAATGAACAAGATCGGCGCGCAGACGGACCATCCGCCCTCGATGCTCTACGACGTTCAACATCACCTGGCTACCGAGGTTGATTTCCTCGGTGGCGCCATCGCGCGAGAAGCCGAGCGGCACGGCCTGAGCGCGCCGCTCCACACGGCGCTTTACCGCCTGATCAAAGGGAAGGAAGCCTCCTGGAATTGGAAGCCAGAGGATTCGCGAAGTTCGAAAGGGAGTGCAAAACACGGCTGAGTTTTCAGCCTGCAAAGAAGGACGTTCGAGGGAAATCAATGCCGTACCCGCTGGACCAGGAAAAGTGGCAGCGCGTGAGGCGAAAGATGGAGGCGGACCATCTCGATGCGCTGGTTGTCCGCGCGCCCGACAACATCTTGTACCTCACGAACTACTGGACCATGAAGGGGTACGACATTGCGATCTTCCCTCGCGAGGGCGACCCGACTCTCATTGTTGTGGAGCCGCAGTTCGCCGAAGCGCAGAAAACCGCCTGGAACAAGGACGTCCGGTTTTTCCGGTTCTACCATCCGAGCGATCCGCGCCCGCCCACCGCCCGCTCCCTGGAGATGTGTCTGGAAGTCCTGCGCGAACGAAACCTCACCGGCCGCGTCGGCGTGGAACTCTCGCAGCTTTCGCAGATTTGCGATCGCATGGTGGGCGAGCCCACGCTTTACACACAGGGTTACTTCGACGCGTTCCGCCCAGCGGTCAAAACGGTGGTGGACGCTGCACCGTTCCTCGCCGAGTTGCGCATGACCAAGACGGACCAGGAAATCGAGCGCATGCGGCTGGCCAATGAGCTTGCGGCCATCGGGATGGATTACGTGCGCGACCACATCCGCGCCGGAATGAAAGAGAGTGAAGTCGCGGCGATGATCGAGGGGCACATCCACGCGATGGGCGTCGGTTACAAGGGCAAGGTCGAGATGGCGCGGGCTTTCACGCTCGTGTGGTCCGGAAAAGGCATAGCCACGTTTACAGCCACGAGCCACCGGCCCATCCAGCAGAATGAGCCGACGCTCGTAGAAATTTGGGTCTGTGCCGATGGCTACTGGACGGATTTGACGAAAAATCTTTGTCCAGGAAAGTTGACGCCGGAATACAACAAATTGCTCGAGCAGTTGCTCCACATCTTTCACAGCGCGATTAAATCCGCTCGAGACGGCGCAAAACTCGGCGAAATCGATCGCGTCATTCGCGATGGCATCGATGTAGCAGGTTATCCGGGCCAGCCTTCGCATCCCGTGGGTCACGGAGTGGGAGCGCGCGCGCACGAACCTCCCTATTGCCATCGAGCAGCGCCAGGCGAAATGAAAAAGGGAATGGTTCTGGCCATTGAGCCGGGAATTTATTGGCCTGGCGGAGGCGGCTTGCGGCTCGAAGACAATTTTCTGATCACAGCGGATGGTTGCGAGAAGCTCTGCTCCTATCCCGATGATTTTCGGCACTGAAGTGAGGAGATGATGGTTTGCTGAAACCGGATCTTGCCGAGGCGATTCTTTCCGGAGTTCGCGAGGACGAAATCGTCTCGATGGCCTGTGACGTGGTGAATATTCAAAGCCCTACCGGCGAAGAGCTGGAGATGGCGAAATACATGCGCTCGGCGCTCGAAGCAGCCGGCCTCGCCGTCACGTGGCAGGAAGTCGAGCCGGAGCGGGCAAACGTGGTGGGTCTTTGGGAAGGCTGCGGGAACGGAAAGAGCCTGATGTTCAACGGCCACATGGACACATCCAACACCGGGCGCGAAGAGTATCTCACCGGGATCGGTTACAAGCCGAAAGCTGTGATTAAAGACGGCATGATTTACGGCCTCGGGATTTACAACATGAAAGGCGCGCTCGTTTGCTACACGCACGCGGTGAAGGCGCTCAAGCACGCAGGCGTGAAATTGGATGGGAGCCTGCTTGTTGCGGCGGTGGCGGGCGAAATCGAGAAATCCCAGTGGGGCGATGAATTTGTCGGCAAGGAATATCGCGGCTATGGAGTGGGCACGCACTACCTCGTGAATCATGGAATCACGCCGGATATGTGCATTCTTGGTGAACCGACTGACATGCAGATGGTCCTCGGCCATTACGGTTCCATGTGGGTGAGACTTACCACGCATGGTTTATACGTGCACACCGCGTTCAGCCAGGATCGCCAGCGCGACACTTCGATTCGGCGCATGCAGGACGTCCTCGCCGCGGTGTACGAATGGGTTCCCACGTGGGAAGCCAAATCCGGATACGCCGGGCACAAGGGAATCGTGAACGTCGGCTGCATTCGAGGCGGCCATCCATGGCGCGCGAGCCGCACTCCGGAACGAACGGACCTGTGCCTCGATATGCGCGTGCCGCCCACGATGCCGTTGCAAGAGGCCCGGCGCGCCGCCAAAGGGCTGTTTCTCGACTTGCAGAAGCGTTTCCCGGAATATGGCCTGGAATTTGAAACATATGTCTCCGTTCCGGGCGCGCAGATTAGCGAAAATCACGAGCTCGTGAAAACGATCGAAGCTACGCATACGCGCGTGATGGGCAGTCCGCCGCGGCGCACCACCGTGCAATGGAGCTCGGACGCGTCGGTGATGACTCGCTACGGCATCGAAACGCTGAATTACGGGCCTTCGAGCGGCGAGCGCGACGCAGAAGGCGAAAAAGTCGCCATTCAAACGCTCGTTGCCATCACGAAAATCTATGCGCTCGCAGCGGCGGAAATCTGCGGCGCCTCCTGAGGAGTCGAGCGTGCCCACGAAACTACAAACGCAACCCGGCATGTCGCACGCCGAAGTCGATCGGCGCTACCGTAATATCCGCGCCGCCATGCAGGCAGAAAACGTAGATGCGGTGATTGTTTGCGGGAGCGAGTACACCGGATTTGAGGGCGCGGTTCGCTACGTTTCGAATTTCGAAATCGTTCACCGTTTTGTGTACGTTTTGATCCCGCTCGAAGGCGAGCCCGTGCTCGTATTCCCGCGGGAAGCGCGATGGATTGGCGACAAGTCGAAGCCGTGGGTGCACGAGAAGGTGTGGGCCGATGTGCCGGGCCTGTGGCTGCGCGAGCAGGCGGAGGCAAAGCAGTGGAAGCGCGTCGGGGTGTACGGCCTCAATTACGTTATGACGGTGCGGGACTATCGCGCGCTGGCAGGAGGGAGCTACGAACTCGTTCCCTTTGACGTTCCTTTCGATGCCGCGCGGGCTGTGAAAAGCGAGGAAGAACTGGCAGCCGTGCGCGACAGCATGGACATCATCATTGACGGCTTTTGGGCGCTCATCAAAGCCTACGAACCGGGTAAAACGGAGGCCGAAATTATGGCGCCCGCTGTCGAGCGGTTTTTTGCGCGCGGCGCAGGGCTGCGCATGATGAACATCGTCCTCTCCGGCACGAACGGCGAGGCCGAAGCTCACTTTAAAGTTCCCGGCCATCGGGTCGTGGCTGCGGACGATTTGCTGCTTTACTCGCTTGAAATCACGGGAGCGGAAGGCTACTGGGTGGAGTTTTCGCGTCCTCTGATCCGCGGCAAAGTAAGCTCACGGACGGCTGCGATGGCCGCAGTGTATCCCGAAGCGCTGGAGGCGGCGCGGCAAAAAATGCGCGACGGCGAGTTGGCAAGCGCTGTTCATCAGGCCGCCGCAGCCGTTTTCAAGCGCAGCGGATTCGGACTCGGCCATCTCACGGGGCACTCGATCGGCACGACCATGATCGAATATCCGGCCATCGGTGGGGAAAGCCGCGCCGAATTGCGCGAAAACATGATCTTCAGTTTTCACCCCCAGGTTGTGGATGCCGATGGAACCGTGTGTCTCTACACGCAGGACACCTACCGCATCGGCAAAAAAGAGGGAGAGCGCTTGGCCGACATTCCCTGGAAATTCTTCAACGGCAGCGAAAGGCCCAGGTAACCGGGGATGAAGATTTGCATCGTCGGCTGCGGAGCCGTAGGAAGCATCTTTGCCGCACATCTCGCGCGGCACGGCGAAGCCGAAGTGTATGCCTACGACGTCGCGAGGGAGCACGTCGAAGCGATTCGCCGGCACGGGCTTCGCCTTTCCGGTGCTGCGGATTTTACCGCGCCAGTAAAAGCAACCACGAATGCTGCCGAAATTCCCGTCTGCGACTTCGGGATCGTCGCTACGAAAAGCAATCACACTCGCAGCGCGATTGCGGCGACTGCAAGTCTCTTTTCGGAGCCGAGCGCGGTTTGCTCCGTACAGAATGGGGTGGGCAATGAAGAAATCCTAGCCGAGCATGTCCGCCGCGTAATCCGCGGGACCACTTTCCCCGCAGGACATCTGATCGAGCCGGGGCACGTGGGCTACGACATCAAGGGCGACACCTGGATCGGCCCGTTCGAGCCGACCGGGACCCCGATGGAACGAGTGCGCACACTCGCCGATCTTCTGAATCGCGCAGGGCTTAGCGTTGTCGCACTCGAAGACGCTCGCGGGGCGCAGTGGACGAAGCTCATCTTCAATGCTTCGACGAATCCGGTTGGCGCTCTGACATTGCTTCACCACGGAGCCGCGACACGATTCCCTGCAACTGGCCAATTGTTCAATGACCTGATCACCGAAGGCATGGCAGTTGCGAATGCGCTAGGAATCAAGCTTCACGGCGACCCGCGCGAGTTGGTGCAAAAAGGCGCCTCCGCCCCGGGCAAGCACAAAGCAAGCATGTTGCAGGACGTGCTGGCGCGGCGCCAGACCGAAGTGGACTTCATGAACGGCGCGATCGTGAATTGGGGAGAAAAGCACGGCGTGCCCACGCCTTTGAACAAAGCAATGTGGGCTCTGATCAAAGGCCTGGAGCACTCATGGACGAATCCTTGAAGCGTTTTACACAACTAGAAAAGGACGGCGAATGAGCGTTCCGTTCCGCATCGGTGTTTTGCAACTCAGCATGGAGCCGGTGGAAGAGACGATTGCGATGGCCCAGGCGTGCGAGCGCGCGGGCTTCGACACGTTTTGGCTCGCGGAGGCATACCCCTGGTGGCGCAAACACTCGATGGAAGCGCGCTCATCGACGGCTATCACCGCGTTGATTGCACGGGCCACGAAAAAAATTGCCGTCGGCTGGGGAATCATCTCGCCCTACACGCGTCATCCGGTGCAAATCGCGATGGAGGCTCGCGTGATGCAGGACGTGGCCGGCGATGGCCGCTTTTTGCTTGGCCTCGGCGCATCGAAAATCTTCATGAAGGAAATCGGCGAGGGCGAAAAGGGAAAATCCGCGAGCCCCGCAACCGTGATGAAGGAGAGCATCGACATCATTCGCGGCGCGCTTGGAGGCGGCGAGTTCAATTACGAAGGCAAGGCATTTTCAGCGCAGATTCCGGCATTGCGCCCGGACGCTCACGTTTCGCGCTCTCCGGTCCCGCTTTACATCGGAGCCACAGGCCCGGTCCTGCAAAAATTGGCGGGTTCACACTCCGACGGGCTTTTGACGGCCAGCATTACGACGCCGGGCTTCGTGAAGTACTCGCGAGAGATGATGCTCGAGGGCGCACGGCAGGCGGGAAAAAATCCCGCGAACTTGGACCTGGGCTCCGTGATTGTCGGGAGCGTGAACAAGGATCGCGCCAAAGGCAGGGAAGGCGCGCGCGAAATGGCGGCGATGTACCTGGCCAATAAAGTTCAAAACATTCGCGCCTCCGCAGATGTGCTGCTCCAGATGGCAGGACTTTCAGCCGAGGAGATTCAGCCAATCGCGGACGCCATGGAAAAAGGCGGGCGCAAAGCTGCCGCGCGAGCCGTTTCCGACGAAGTGCTCAAAAAAGTCTGTCCCATCGCCGGCACGCCGGAAGATTGCATTCAGGCCATCGAGCAATACCGGGCGGCGGGATGCTCTCACATCATGCTCGAAATTTGGGGGGATGATCGCACGCAGCAGGCAGAGCTCTTCGGCTCAGCAGTCTTGCCGCATTTCCGGAAGTAGGCGCGCTTCGCCTCAGTGGCCGCCGATCGAATCGCGCACGACGCCGTACTCGCCGCCCCAATGGTCTGTCATTTGGTGGCGGATTTCCCACAGCTCAGGGAAGAATCGCACGCGCAGTCCCTCGTTCAATAGGTCCACCGAGCGGCCTTTGAGCGATTTAGCCCCGAGCCCGATCGTGCGCATAATCAGTTGGAGGTGCACGTAGCGAAATCGCTGGAAGAGCTCGTCGAATTCCGCAAATGCTTCGGCCACCATGTACGCGTCCGAGTGGCTGTATTCGGAATTGTAGATTTTCTCGATCGTGAGTCCGTGCTTATCGAGATAGTGCGCCTTGAACGATTCCCAGAGCGGTGTGTGCATCCGCAGCAGCGTGCGAAACCCCGGCGATTCCTGGCCGCTGCCGTTTCCAAGCTGGAGCCGGATTTCCTGATATTCCTTGGGCGACATCGTTTCCAGAAGCGCGAGTTGCTCGATCATCAGCCGCAGCGCGATGTGCACCCGCTTGAACAGCGTGATTACGCGGTTCGTTTCTTCTTTTTGGATATACTCGTCGATGTCGAGCAGCGTGTAGCCCATCAGCTTCATCCACAACTCTTCGACTTGATGCACGATCTGAAATTGCAATTCGTCCGCATTGCAGAATTCTTTGAACTCTTTTTGGCAGGAAAGGAGAGCCTTCGTCCGCAAATAAATTTCGTAGTCGAGCGTCCCCTCGCCGTTCATGATGGAATAAAAGAACTCGCGGTCCATCGCGCTTCCCTCCCCCCGGGTGGAAAGAATGCCGAGAATTCGCGTCGGCTCATCTTAACTCAATTGAATTAAGCGGGGTGATTCGCTTTTCGCCTGCCGGAGTCGTTGGTGAGATGCAACGTCTTCGCAGATCAAACTAGGCCCGGCAGAGTTCGCTCACGATTTGCCGGAACTCGGAGTCGGTCACCAGGCCTCGCTTCTGGATGCTCTTGTTTTTCACCGCAGCCAGCACGGCTCCTCGCTGCCCTTCCGGAATCTCCAGGCCGAGTTCCCTGCTCTTGAGAATGATATTGTCGAGCCCGCTCTTCTTTCCCAGCACGATCGATCGCTCCGCACGTACGAGATCCGCCGAGAAAGGTTCAATCGCCTCGGGCATGTGGAACTGGCTCGCCACCGCGCCGCTCTCGCGCGTGAAAAGATTCTCGCCTACCACCGGCTTCCAGGGTTCGAGTTCGTACCGCGCCTCGTGCTGCACCAGCCGGGAAACCTCGCGAATTTTTTCCAGGCGCAACGCCACCGGAACGTCATAGAGACACTTGAGCGCGAGTGCGATTTCTCCCAGGTCGCCATTGCCTGCGCGCTCCCCCATTCCGTTGATGGTCCCCTGAATCCAATTCGCTCCTGCGCGCACGGCTGCGATCGCCCCGGCGGTTGCCAAACCAAAATCGTTGTGGCCGTGAAAATGGAGCGGCATCTCCTTGCCCAGCCACTCGCGGACGCTTCCCACCAGATACTCGATCGCTTCCGGCGTACACGCGCCGATTGTATCGACCACGACTGCCTCTTCGGCGCCGGCATCGCGGCCTGCCAGGTAGAGCGTCTTCAGGAAGCCCAGATCCGCGCGCGAGCCATCCACCGGGAAAAATGCCACGCGGATTCCGTTTTTGTGCGCGTGGCCGATGGCTTCGGCGGCACGGCGCAACGCATCTTCACGCGTCATTCCATAGGCATGGAGCTTCAAGTCGCTCGCAGAAATTTCGAGCACCGTCGCGCGCACTCCCAGCCGAATCAGCTCGTCGATATCCGCCTTAACGCAGCGGCCGAATCCCCAGATTTCCGCTTTGAGTTTTGCGCCGAGAATCAAACGAAAAGCTTCCCCGTCGTCAGCCGAAACGCGCGGAAACCCCGCCTCGATCCGCGAAATTCCCAGCTCATCGAGCTTTTGCGCAATCTCGAGTTTTTGGTGCGGGTCGAGCACCACGCCAACTGTCTGCTCGCCATCCCGCAGCGTCGTATCGTAAAAACGAATCGGCTGATCCACGCGCAATGGCGGACGAATGCCCGAGCGCGCATTCAACTCACTCACCCACACCCCGTTGGAGTGTCTGTCACTCATCGCGTTGCAGCTCCCACCGCGGGCGCCTTTTTGCCGTACACGTCTTCCCAGGAAACAACCGGATTGCGCAGAATCCCGATCTTTTCGATTTCGCACTCCATCACATCGCCGGGTTTCAGATACCAGGCCTTCGGATCTCCGCTGAACGCCGCGACGCCGGACACTGTGCCGGTCGAGACGACGTCTCCCGCGCTATAGCCCATTGCCGAATAGTGCGCCAGGATTTCGGGAATCTTCACCGCCATTTTGCTCGAATGCGAGCGCTGCCGCGCCTCACCGTTTACGCGCAACTCCATCGCGAGATTATGTGGGTCGGGAATTTCATCCGCCGTAACAATCCACGGACCGAGCGGGCAAAAGCTCTCGATTCCTTTGCAGAAGCTGAAAACGCCCGATTTCATTTCGTTCCGCTGGATGTCGCGCGCCGTGACGTCGTTGAATATCACGTACCCGCCGACGTACTCCTGGGCCTGGCGCGAATCGAAATGTTTCCCGGCTTTTTTCACCACAACCGAAAGTTCCAGTTCGTAATCGAGTTCCTGGGTCAAGTGAGCGGGATAAATCACCGGCTCATCGGGCCCGATGATCGCGTCAACGTTTTGAAAGAAAACAATCCACGGCAGGACCGGGTGCGAAAATCCTGCTTTTTGCGCCTCCTCGTGATGCTCGCGAAAATTTCCGGCGGTATGAAAGAATTTTTTCGGCTGAATCGGCGCGCGAAGCTTGGCCGACTTCACCGGGTAGAAAATCTGCTCGCCCGACGGGCCCTTGGTGTGCGGGCCCAGTCTCTGCGCGTGCGCCAGAGCTTTTCGAGCCGCATCGAGGCTCCGATCTCCGCCTTCAAAAAGCGTGCGCATCTCCGCCGGCACCAGCGCATCCGCGAGCCGGTAAAATGCAGGCTCGTTCTCAGCGTCCCGCAATTGAAGCGCGCAGGCGAGATTCAAATCGACAATTAGCTGGTCGGGAGTGACCGCGCCGATGCGCCGCTGGTTCGGCGCTGATTCGAACGTGACGAGTCGCATAGTTTGCCCGATTCCTTTTAGGCCTGCCAAAAATCTGTTTCGATTCGCACTTATGTTACTGAGGTCCGCTGCGGTTTGTCCATCCGCCGGCCGCCGCTAGCGAAAAAGGTCTCTTTCAGCCGGACGAATCAGTTCACGGCCTTTTCCGCTACGCTTAACAGTGGCGACCCCCTGAATGATCGCCACCGGGACTCGGTCGAATTTCCCCATTACGAGTTCCGCAGCGGAGGCAAGCTCATCGGCCAGTGCGATGATCGTCGCTTGCATAATCTTTCCGCCTGCATCCCGCCGGCCGCGGTAATCAATCAGAGGCGGGATGCCCGCCACTCCAAGAGCGACATTCACAAGCCCCTCACGCCACGGCCGTCCAAACGTGTCTGAAATGATGACGCCGACGGGCACACCGAAATGCTTAGAGAGCCCAGCCTGAAGTTTGCGCGCCGAGCGATCCGGATCCTCCGGCAGCAGGGCCGCGGTTCCTTTGGGCGTATTCGAACTATCCACCCCGGCATTCGCACAGACAAATCCGTGCGGGGTCTCAGCAATAATCACGCCTCGCTCCATCTTGACGATGCGCGCAGCTTCCTTCAGCACCAGCTCGATCACCCTCGCATCCTTCCCATATTGTGCGGCCCACATTTTTGCGCGCTCGGATGGCTCGATCGAATCGAGCCGGACGATTCTCCCCTCCGCTTTCGAAACGATTTTCTGCGCGACCACAAACACATCGCCTGCGGACACTCGAAGGCGCTGCCGACGGCTCGCCCGCGCGATGAACCCTGCGAGATTGTCTCCGAACAAAATTTCCGGCAGACCACGGAGAGGGAGGATTCGAATAGCCGAACTAGAACGCTCCTGCCGCTTTTGATGCCTTTTCACAGCGCCAAATTATAGCAGCCAGCCCAATTAGCCCCCTGCCCGCAGCCTCTCTCCGAGCGCACACTTGAGCAGAATTACCGAACGACAGAGAGATTGGTCACAGGCGGATGTGATTGTTATCACAGAAACCTCTCGAACCCAGGGAACAGGATGGCAGCGGACTCGGAGTCGGCTTCCGCCAATTTCGGGTGCGGGCAGGGTGTCGGCAAGAGCGCTCGGGGGTAGCACCCGGGAGGCATCCAAATGAACCTACAACACGAGCTACGCGACCATCTGCGGCAATTTCTTCCTAAGGACGTTCGCAAAGAGACCGAGTGCAGTTGCGGGAATCCAAATCACGCGCGAATCCTGCTCTTTCGTGTGAATGGCCTGCCCGCTTCGGTGATCGTGCCGGAGGGGTATGAATTAAGTCCCGCTCGCTTCTCGCAAGCTTTGGCTGGAGCACGCGTGGAGCCGATGCTGGACTCGGAACTGGACGCGATTTTCCCCGTGACCGAGCTGGGACGCACCGGCCCCTTCGAGAGCCCTTTGGGCGCGCCAGTCTATCTGGATGAAAACTTGCAGCAATTTCGAGCGCTCGTGTTTTGTCCGAAGATGCTCAGCGGAAAGAAAGGCGAATGCTTCCGCGTGCCGCTCGGTGACTTTCAAGAGCTGGTGCACCCCATAGTCGTGCAGCTTTCGCCGCCCGCTCCGCCGGGCCCCGGGTCGGCGAGATGGTGAGAGAAGCACGCCGCGAACTGCTCTCCGGCAATCGCCTGCTGGCGCAGGGAGCGCTGGATGCGGGTTGCCGTTTCTTCAGCGGCTATCCCATTACTCCTTCGAGTGAAATCTACGAAACGATGATGAAGGAACTGCCCGCCCGCAACGGGCTGGCTCTGGCCTCGCCTGACGAAATCACGGCACTGGCGCAATGTGTAGGTGCGTCGATGTGCGGCTACAAGGCCATGACGGCGACATCCGGCCCCGGCTGGTGCCTCATGATCGAAACCGTTCAATACGCAGTGATGACGGAAACGCCGGTCGTGATCGCCCAGGTGCAGCGATTGGGACCTTCCACAGGCGGCGCCACGCAGGGAGCACAAGGCGACGTCCTGCTGGCGGAGTTCTGCACGTCCGGGGGCTACACACTGCCGGTGTTTGCCCCCGCGACGGCGCGGCAATGCTACGAGCTGGCGCAAGCCGCATTTCACTGGTCGGAGCGATTGCGCACGCCCGTTGTGCTCCTTTCGGACAAAGAAGTGGGCATGACACTCGAAAGCGTTGAAGTTTCCGCGCTTCAGCGCCTGCCGGTCGCCGATCGAGCGCCATTCACCGGCGTGCGCGGTCAGTTTCTTCCCTATGCGTGCGATTGCCTGGAAGAGCCTCCGGCATTTTCGCCGCTCGGAAGTCCGGACCGCGTGGTGGCCACGGGCTCGCTTCATGACCGCGCCGGGCGGCTGCGAAAGAATGTGCCGGAAGCGATCGAACTGCTGAAGCATCTTCAGGCGAAGATCGCCGCCTGTGCGGAAGAGATGGCCATCGTCGAGGAAGAGCCCGCCGCTAACGCCCGCACTCTTGTCTTGAGTTACGGGATTTCGGCGCGGGCTGCGCGCGCGGCGTGCCGCCGGCTGAACCGCGACGGGCGGCGCGTTTCCTTCTTGCAGCTCCTCACGCTGTTCCCCGTTCCAACGGAGGCGATCCGTCGAGCCGCGCAAGGATGCTCGAGGGTTGTTGTAGTTGAGGAAAATTCGCCGGGCCTTTACGCCTCGGTGCTCGCGTCAATTGTGGAAAAGGATCGGCTGGTCCGCGTGAATGGGCTGGGACGAATGATCACGCCCGCCGAAATCATGGTGGTTGCGGAGGCCGCATGATGGCGTATGCGTATCTCACGCCGGATCCAGGGCTGCCTTATTGCAAAGGTTGCGGCCACGGGCAGGTGTTGCGGGCGCTCGGAGAGGCGCTGGGTCGCCTCCAACTGCCCCCGCAGAATGTTGTGATCGTCACGGACATCGGCTGCGTAGGCCTGGCCGATGCGCAATTCTCCACCCCTCACACGGTCCACACGACTCATGGACGTTCGCCCGCATTCGCCGCGGGCATTGCATTAGCCGACGGAACGCTCGGAGCGGGGCAATTGAAACCCATTGTCCTAATCGGCGACGGTGGCGCCATGATCGGCTTGAATCATTTGGTGAACGCCGCGCTGATGAATCCGGATATGACGGTGTTGTTGCACAATAATTTTCTGTTCGGCATGACCGGTGGGCAAAATTCAGCCTTCTCGCCGCTCGGCTTCATCACTTCAACCACGCCGGCAGGAAATGTCACTCCGCCCCTTGATCTTGCCAAATTGTTCATCGCCAGCCGTGCGTCGTTTGTGGCACGCAAACTGGCCACGGACCGGGACCTCCCCGAAACAATCGCTCGCGCCATCGCCCATCCGGGGCTTGCTGTGGTCGAAGTCCTGGAATTGTGCACCGCCTACGCGACCCGCTGGAATCCAATCACCGGAGCGCAACTGAAAAATATTGCCGACGCTGCCGGCTACGAACTTGGAATTCTGCGCGAGGAAGCGCGGCCGACGTTTGCGGCGCAGTACAAGCAGCGAGCCGCGGACGCCCCGGCGAGGCCAATCGCCGGGAATGAGTTTGCTTCTCCGCTGGATCGGCCGGTCGGACTTATGCTGGCCGGAACGGCGGGAGAGCGCGTGCAAACCGCTGCTTCGCTGCTTGCCGCAGCCGGAATGCGCGCCGGCTTACACGCCACTCAAAAAAACGACAACCCGGTTACGCAAGGAACGGGCTTTTCCCTGTCGGAGCTCATTCTCAGCCCCGAAGAAATTCTCTTCACCGGGATCGAGAAGCCGGATGCGCTTCTGATCGTCTCTGATGACGGCGCTCACGAACTGGAACGGAACCGCGTCTTCGATTCCGCGCGCCTGACAACGCTGATTTTGGCCGACGAGCAGATCATTCTGCCTGAATTGCCGTGCCAGATTTTGCGCTTTCCATTCCGGCGCCTGGCGGGCCCGAGATTGGCGGCCACAGCAGCGGTGCTCATGTGGCTAAACATCACACGCGCGCTTCCAGTGGAGGCATTCTGGGCTGCGCTCGCAGCCCGTTTCGGCCCCGAAGCAGAAGCCGCGAAGGCCACGTTGCATTCGTTTCTGGAAAAGGCGTCATTCGCGCAACCGGTCGAAGTAATGGACCCGTCGGGAGAACTTTCGCGGCTTGAGCACGGAAGCAAGTAGGCAACTTCCGAGGCTGGGAGGAACTGAATTCCGAGGATGAGTGGCCACCATCGCGAGGTTGCAATCCATGACGCCGAAATCTAAATTGTTGACGCAAGAAGATTCGTTCCGTACGGTTCTGATGGCGCAAGGAGAAAACGGCGCGATGCCCAAAGGGGCCGAAGCAAATCTGCTGCCGCCGGATTGTCTTTACCGGACCTGCGATCCTCGAAATTTCGACTTCAAGAACACCGAAGAGTTGGAAGTGCTCACCGAATTCGTGGGGCAGGCCCGCGCCCTGCAGGCCATCCAATTCGGCGTCGGCATCCAGCGCTACGGGTTCAATCTTTTCCTGTTGGGACCAGCTGGTATCGGGAAGCACCGTGTCGCCCAAACTCTTTTGAAAGAGAGGGCCGGGGCAGAGCCTACGCCGGACGACTGGTGCTACGTCAACAATTTCAAAAGTCCCGAAAATCCCTGCGCCTTGAAGCTCCCGCCGGGACGCGGCGTGCAGCTCCGGGAAGATATGGAGCGGCTGGTGGAACACTTGCGGTCCGCGATTCCGGCTGCCTTTGAGAGCGAAAATTATCAGGCCCGCAAGCACGTCATCGAGCAAGAGGTGAAGGAGCGGCAGGAAAAAATCTTCGAAGTCCTTCAGCAAGAAGCGGAAGCGAAAGGGATCGCCGTCCTGAGAACTCCGACGGGCGTTGTGCTCGCGCCAATGCACAATGGCGAAGTGATGAGCCCGGACGAGTTCGATAAGCTGCCGGAATCCGAACATCAAAATCTGGAAAGAGCAATCTCGAGCCTCCAGGAAAAGCTGCGCGCCGCTCTCCGTGACGTCCCGAAACTCGAACACGAAGGCCGGCAGAGAATCCGGGAACTGAATCAGGAAGTGGTGATGTTTGCCGTCGGCCATCTGATTGACGAATTGCGGAAGAAATACGTCGAATTGCCCGAGGTTGTTCAATTCTTGAACAACATGGAATCGGATATACGTCAGAATGTGGATCAGTTCATCGCTCCTCCTGAAAACCCGCTCGCGGCGCTTTTAGGCGCTCCGTCGCCGTTTGAGCCGCGCGGTGAGACATTCCTCCGGCGTTACCAGGTCAATCCGATCATTGACCACAGGGGCCCCCAAGGCGCGCCAGTGGTCTACGAAGATAACCCGACGTATCCGAACCTGGTTGGCCAGTTCGAATACATCGCTCACTTGGGCGCGCTCTCGACGGATTTCACTCTCATTCGCCCGGGCGCTTTGCATCGCGCCAATGGCGGCTACCTCATTCTGGATGCTTACAAGGTCCTTCTTCAGCCCTATGTTTGGGAAGGTCTCAAGCGTGCGCTTCGCTCCCAACAGATTCGCATCGAGCCTCTCGGGCAGATGCTGGGATTTGCCAGCACGGTTTCGCTGGACCCCACCCCCATTCCGCTGAACGTAAAAGTTGTCCTCCTCGGTGACCGCACCCTTTATTACCTGCTTTCCACTTACGATTCCGAATTCAACGAGCTCTTCAAGGTGGCAGCGGATTTTGAAGACGAAATGCCGCGCAATCCGGAAACCGATTTGCTTTACGCGCGTTGGATCGCGACGATCGCCCGCGAGGAAAAACTCCTTCCGTTCACGCGGGAAGGCGTTGCCCGAACCATCGAACAGTGCTCTCGCCTGGCGGGGGATTCGCAAAAGGTTTTTGCCCGCCGCCGCGCTCTTACCGATTTGTTGCACGAGGCTGACTACTGGGCGCGTGCGGCAGGCCGGGCTGACGTCGGAGCGCAGGAAGTCGAGCGGGCCATCGAAGCGCAAATCGACCGCGCGGATCGCGTGCGCGACCGCCTCTTGGAAGAAACGGTTCGCGGCACAATTCTGATCGACACGCAGGGCGAAAAAGTCGGTCAGGTCAATGGGCTTTCCGTTCTCGAACTCGGCCAATTCGCATTCGGCCACCCCAGCCGGATCACCGCGCGCGTGCGGCTTGGCAAAGGGGAGTTGATCGATATCGAGCGGGAAGTGGAGCTGAGCGGCCCTATCCACTCGAAGGGCGTGCTGATCCTCTCCGGCTTTCTGGGAGCGCGCTACGCCGCGGACCATCCCCTTTCACTTTCCGCGAGCCTGGTTTTCGAACAATCGTATGGCCCCGTCGAGGGCGACAGCGCTTCCTCGGCAGAACTCCACGCGCTGCTTTCGGCGCTCTCTGGCCTCCCTACGAAGCAGTCACTGGCCGTCACTGGTTCGGTAAACCAGCGTGGAGAGATCCAAGCCATTGGTGGTGTGAACGAGAAGATCGAAGGCTTCTTCGACCTATGCAAAGCCCGCGGCTTGACCGGCGACCAGGGAGTTATCATCCCGCGCGCAAATATTCCCCACTTGATGTTGCGCCGGGATGTTGTGGAAGCCGCCCGCGATGGGAAATTCCGGATTTACGCGGTCGGCACAATCGATGAGGGAATCGAAATCCTCACGAGCGTTCCGGCGGGCGAGCGGGATGCTTCCGGGAATTTCCCTCCCGGCACGGTGAACCACAAAGTGGAATCTCGGCTGCTTGAGCTGGCGCAGATACGCATCGCCGCCGGCCAGCGGGCGAAACTGGAGGAGCCGTCATGACTCAGACGGCTGCGCATCTCATCCGCAGAATTCTCGTGGCGCTTGACGCGTCTCCCAGCAGCCGGGCTGCTCTCCGGGCTGCGGCCGATCTTGCGGCTGCCATGGAGGCCGAGTTGTCGGGTGTGGCAGTTGAAGACATCGAATTGCTGCGCATCGGTGAGGCGCCGCTCGCCCAGGAAATCCTTTACCACTCCGCTGAGCAATCTCCCATGAGCAGAGATCTAATGGAGCGGAGATTGAAAGCCCAATCAGAACATGCCCGCGCGCTGCTCGAGAAAGAAGCCAACCGAGTCCATGTTTCGTGGTCATTCCGTTCTGTGAAGGGGAACGTGGTTCCAGAAGTGTTGGCCGCCGCCGGCGATGTGGATCTTGTGGCGATGGGCAAAGTTGGCTGGTCGTTCGGAGGACGGCACCGCGTAGGTTCCGCCGCGCAAGAGCTCGCCTTGAGCCCGATTCCCGTCCTGCTTCTCGGCGAGACGGGATTGTCGCGTCACGCGCAGTGGGTCACTCAATTTGACGGCTCGGCTGCATCCAAAGGCGCCTTGAATTTGACGGCACAGCTCGCCGCCGCTACCTCCGGCCGCATCATGATCCTGCTGCCCATGCTAAGTCCGGAAAAGTCTCGCGTAATGCGCAAGGATGCGGAGGAACTGCTTTCTGGCCAGGATCTCGGGATCCGTTTTCGTGAAATTGATCTCGGAGATGAGACGTCGCTTTTCCGGGCGCTTGATGCGGGGGCTGTTGACACCGTTGTAGTGACCTCAGCGGAAGCACTTCGAAAATATCCCCCCTTGAAGAGTCTTCTGAGCCAGGCCGAAATTTCCTTCCTCGTGCTGGGCAACGGTGCGGAGCCCTCCGCTCAATTGCCGGCAAGCCGGCTTGCTGAAAATTAGCCACCGCAGGATGGCGACAGAGCTTCTTAAGCCATATCCGAAAACACTCGAGTGCACCATTTCAGGGCATCCGAATTCTCTGCCCGACTTTTCGAAATACATATAAAATCAAGGCGTTACACAACGTGGGGCCCGTAGCTCAGCTGGTTAGAGCAGCGGACTCATAATCCGTTGGTCCCAGGTTCGAATCCTGGCGGGCCCACCATTTGTTTTCAGTGAGTTAGGCTGCGCAGTCGTGTCTCCGCTAGTATCAGTGTGCCCGATTTTGTGCCCTATCGCTTCGAAGATCGGCTCAATTGCACCCTGTCCGAGAGCCTGTATCGCGGCCTGTTTTGCCTCAGCGCGGATGTGGCTGTAGCGTTCGAGCATTTGTCGGGAGACGTGCCCGGCGAGAGCCTTAATCGTCTGCTCGCTCACGCTCGGATTCTCCGCAAGCCGCGAGATGAATGTGTGGCGCATATCGTGGGGTCTGTAGCGCGCCCCGGCGGCTTTACATGCCAGCCGCCATGCTTTGCGCCACGAACCCATCGGACACCTCAAATCCACGCCGTAAAGGACTGGCACGCGAGAATTCCCGGCCAGGCCCACCTTGTGGTAGGGGAAAAGAAAGCTATCTGGCCCTGCTTCGGGGAAGCGTTCGAGCCACAGTGAGAGACAAGCGCACACACGGCGCGAGAGCGGAATCAGGCGGCCCGTGCCCGCAGCCGTCTTGCTCTTTGGCACCACAACTTCGCCCCGAACGATTGAACCGTTGGCCCATTCCAAGCGCAGATCGCGGCGGCGAAGGGCCTGAGTCTCGCCTAGGCGCATTCCGCTATCGAGCGAGATCACAACGAGTGGTAGAAGCGCCGGGGAGCGGCTCACACTGGCAGCGGCGAGAATTTTGGATTCGTCTTCCGATGAAATGGCCCGGCCCACATCGTGGCGCTCGGGAAGCGCCTTTACTCGGTCCGCAATCGGGCCCCAAAGCCCGTACTGCCGCAAGACGCCGCGAAGTGCGCCCGTCTCGTAATTTACGGTGCGATTAGTGACGCCTGCCGCGAGACGTTTTCTCCGATACTCCGCTACATCGTCCCCGTCCACGTCGCAGACTAGGCGCTTGCCAAATTCCTCTTTCAGGTGGGCAATGCACTCCGAATAGCGAAGTCGGCTCGATTCCGCCAAGCCCGCTTTGCTCGCGAGCCACAATTCTGCCGCAGGGGAGAATAGCGGCATCCTCTCGCGCTTCGGGATGTGATTGTAGGCTTGCTCCAATTCGCGGCGACGCGCTCGCTCCGCTTCCTTCGCAACCGTCTTACTGTCGCTCTTTGAGCTCTCGCGGATTAGCTGCCCGTTGAACCAAAACTTGTACCACCAAACTTCGCCGCGCCGGTAGAGACTCATTTTAGGCTCCTTTCTTCGCATTCGGGCTGCCTCTAAATCCCCGAATTTCAATGAGAATTTCGCCTAAGAGATGGACTGCATTCGCTCCAATCCATCCGAGCCAACCGATGCCAAGTAGGACAAGCACCTGGAAAATTCCCATGCTCATCGCTTGTTTCTCGCTTTCTTGGGCGGCCTGCCGCCCTTCGTTCCGTTCTCTCTCGCAATCTCGCGGATACGCTCGATGCCAAGGCGTTTGACGCGGGCTGCGTAACTGCGCTTTCCGAGCCAACTGGTGAATTTCCTTAGCTCTGTCCGATTCATTGATATATCCTAATCTGTTTAGGTTTATTAGTCAAGCCCGAAATGATAGAATCCTCATGCGGCTAGGCTACGCGAGCCGAAGAGCAGGAGCATCCCGTCCTGTCTGCCGCGCTCACTTCGCAAAACCGGGATACCCACGCGGGAGGTGGCGATGAAGCCTTTCGACCAGCATTTATTCGAGCTTGAAATGCGCGAGCCGATCCAGCGCATGCGGCGCGAGATGATCGAGCGCAGATTTCAGGATTCCACTTTTGGGGTCTTCCCCGTGGGCTCTAGTGTGCAGGAAGTGGATAAGGACACGAGCGTGCTCCGCGAATTCCTCGAAGAGGTTGATAAAGTGTGCCGTGGAGTATGGGAATCAGACGGAGAGCCAAACACTCCGGAATTCGTCCGTGAAGAGCTGCGTCCTCGGATATTCGCAGCACTGAGCGACGGCGAGCAGATCATTCGGCGTCAGTTGGGGGCGTGGAGCCTTTCCAACTCTGCGCCACCCGGCGTGTTGGAATACTTCGAGAGAAAAATGCTCGATCTCAAGGATGATCTATCAAACCGCTACGAGATCGAAGCGACGAGACTCGGAAAGCAAGCGATCAAGGTCAACAAGGATTCGCGCAAGCTACCGATTTCATCCAAGAGCCATGACCCGGAAGTCGCGAAACGTAGGGCGATTGTAAGGTCGAATCGAGACATAGACGCAAGTGACCTGTGCGAAACACTCGACCGCAGTAGCGTGCGGCTTCCGGCCAAATGGCAGGAAGCGGGATTCAAGTCGTGGAGGGATGCCTATAAGGAACCCAAATACCGCAGCCGAATCGACGTGCTATTTGCGAAAGACAGGCGAAGCGACTGACCCGGACTTTCCCTCTTTCCTTTAGCTCTTTCCTTCTTTCCTCCACAGCTACGCAGTGCATTCAATTTCGACTGGTTAGCACGTAGAACTTTCCTCGCAGAACATTTCCTTTCCACGATGGCCCAACTTGAAAGGACTAATGTAAATCCATGCGGCGAGGTAAGGGGGCATGAGCAAGTTACTGACAGTCAGGCAAGTTGCAGAGTTATTGGGCCTTAAGGAATCTACTGTTAGAGCGTGGATTGCGCAGAGGCGCATCGGAATTGTGCGCCTGGGGCGTGCGATCCGTATAAGTCCGGAAGAAACCGAGCGACTGATCGCTGAGGGCACGATTCCCGCTAGGGAACTGCGATGATTGACCGACCGCTGCCCTCGAATCTCGATGCCGAACGCGCTGTTCTCGGTGCGGTCTTGCTGGACAATGCTGCGCTCAGCCGAGTGGCCGAGAGGTTGAATGCGGGCGACTTCTTTCTTCCTCAGCACCGACTCATTTTCGTCGGCATGATGCGCCTCGCGGAGGGCCGTCAGCCTATTGATACGATCAGTCTGGTGGAAACCCTCAACGGGCACGGTGAGCTTGAGAACGCAGGAGGAGCCGCGTATCTCTCACAGCTTGCGGACGGGTTACCACGAGTGATGAACCTTGAGCACTACGGCCGAATCATCACTGAGAAAGCGGATTTGCGACGGCTAGCCTATCTGGGAGAGGCTATCCGGGAAGCCGCGCTCAGCTGTGATCATGAAGCGGCCATCGCGCACATGATAGCGTTCCAAGGCGGCGCTTCCTCGTCCAGTATCCTGCGAGCCGTTGCGGTTGAAGAGCTACTAGCAAGCCGAATCAAACCGCGTGAAATGCTGCTTGACCCGATTCTGCCGGAGCAGGGCCTTGCGATGCTTTATTCCTATCGCGGCGTGGGCAAAACGTATCTTGCGCTCGGGATCGCAGCCGCCGTTTCAAGCGGTGCACGATTTCTGCGCTGGAGCGCGCCTCGGTCGCGGCGAGTGCTCTACGTGGACGGTGAGTTGGCAGCCAAGACGCTACAAGAGCGGCTTGCGATGATAGTTGCGGGAATCGAGGGAGGCGAGCCTGCGCCCGGAACACTGAGAATCATCACGCCTGATTTCCAGGAACGTCCGATACCGGATTTGGCGACAGCTCAAGGGCAGCGGCAGTTGGAGCCACACCTTGCTGGGATTGATTTACTTGTGCTCGATAATCTTTCGGCCCTTTGCCGATACGGAAATGAGAACGAGGGCGAAGACTGGCTTCCGGTACAGAACTGGGCTCTGGGGCTGCGACGTCGCGGAGTATCCGTGCTTTTCGTGCATCACGCAGGGAAGAATAAGTCACAAAGGGGAACGTCTCGCCGTGAAGATTTGCTCGATACCGTTATCACACTCAAGCACTCCACAGACTACAATGCGAGCGAGGGCCTACGGTGCGAAGTTCACTTCGAGAAGACACGCTCCATGCTGGGTAACGCGGCAAGACCTTGCGAGGTGCGAATGGAGAGCGGTCAGCATGGTCGCGCAATTTGGACGTGGCGGGAGCTAGAGGACGCTAAAGCCGAACAAGCGGCAGCTCTGTTCTCCGCGCATATGAGCGTGCGAGATGTTGCCGAGGAGCTAGGAATAAGCAAGAGTCAAGCCGGGAGGTACCGGCAAAAGTGGGCAGCGGAAATACCTGAAGTGTCCCGCCGTCCCACGGCATAGGAGCGGGACAGTGGGACAGTCAGCTCAAATCAGTATTAAAGCCCTTGCCTTGAGCGTGTTGGCTGCAAGCAGGGCCGTCCCATGTTGCCATCCGGACGGCACGCGCATTGGGACAGATCTAAGGCGAAATGATAGTGAAGACGAGTGCTGGCATTGCGGCGGGGCGAGGATATGCGGCTGTAGCACTTGCTGGCAGTCAGGACCAAGCAAGTGCGTGGCCTGCAAGGGTTCCGGACGGCTCCTCCAGTGGCTCCAATGAATGTGAGTTACGACAGCCTCCGGGACCAATTCATGCTGCAAAGACCTAAGACAACGAACCTGCGCCGTCACTTCCATTGCTGTTCAGTCTGTGGGCATCCTGAGCGGGAGCGGATCGAGCGCGACTTCAGAGAGTGGCAGCGCGTCGAGGACATCGTCCGTGGTTTCAGCGTCTCCCGGAGTGCTGTTTATCGCCATGCACATGCCACGGGTCTATTCCGAGAAAGGCAAAGAAACATTCGTAACGGCCTTAAACGGCTCTGCGCAGAGAGGAAACCGCCCGAAAGCAAACCCTAACTCCACTTCCTTCTGTGACTTGTGGCGCGCACCCTACAGGAACAACTCTCGGGAGCAGCCCGGTACCGACAAGGAACGAACAAGAGACGCTATGGTGCAAATGAAGCCATGCCCGTTCCTGCGAACCCCTCGATTGGGATTCAGACCTTACTCTCGAAAGAGCAAACATTCCCAGTCTTGACCTTGAAAAGGAACTTGTCCGGTAACCCCGTTTACCAGGATCTGAGCTACTCGATTGGAACTGGTGGCTTTTCCTTCCCGAATGGGGAAAATAATATCGAAACCGTTGTATCCACCTCAACGGGCAGACCATTCATTAACGTCGGCTCATATCGCCATTGCAGCACTGCGTCCACTGCGGACTGCATGAGATTTTCTGGGCCGGAAACATATCGGGCGCTCTTCACAGCACCGCTCTTGCCGATGATTACATGAAGAACGACCGTGCCTTCCATGCGC
>DASPSD010000068.1:0-47743 GCA_035624115.1 Candidatus Sulfotelmatobacter sp.
AAGTCCACCACGCCGTTCTTTCGCATCTTGATGGGAACATACTGATTCTGGAACGGGAACGGCACGTTGTTGTTCGCCGCCCCCGACATGTGCACGGTGTGCAAAATCGGATCGCTGCTCTTCACTTCCAAGCTTCCATCCTGAGGCACCAGCAGGATATGCGGGAAATAGCGGCAGCTTTTCTGGTCCAGCCGCTGTCGCGTCTCGGGAAGATCCATCGCTTTCCCCTTGGTGATATCCTTCAGGTACACTACTGTGTTCGCCACCCCGCCCCCTGAATCGATCTCCAGCCGTTCCAGGTCGAGAGTTTTTTGGCCCTCCGGGTCGCAAACATCCGCGTTCTTCGTCACCGCCAATTTCGGAGTTTTGGGAACCGGCCCCTTCCATTTAACCGTCCCGGTGATGGTCCCCCCGTCTTTCACGCTAATGGCCGTGTATTCCGATTGGGCCGCAGCTTGATTCGCGCATAAAACGAACCGGAGACACACAACGACGCCGGCGGCCGCAGGGCCCATTTTGAATCTCTTGCTCATACTTGCCTCTCTGCTCTTCTTCCTGGCAAGGAAATTCCGATGTCCGAGCCCTTCTGTTTCTAGCCCCCGAATCGTGAACTCATCGATGATTTTCTCTTATGCAGTTGAGCAGTCGGTTCGATTTGAGCGCCGCCGAACTTGCCTCGCAGGCCTCCCGATTTGGACCATACCCTCGTTCCCCGTCTGTGATAGGGTCCTCGCAATAAAACTTGTCGTATCAGTATCGGAAAGTCCCCCAACCGCTCCGATGGCGACGCCGCTTCTTGACCGCGAACCCGCGCCAGGAGCCCGTCAGTCGGCCGATCCTTGACTCGGTCGGCGCGATTGACGCGTTCCGTTGACTTTTGGTTGCAGGCCGCGTTACATCCCTCACGAACTCACGCATGGTAGACTCTGAGCCTCGCGCGAGAGATTCGGCGTCACGAATCCAACGGGGTTCCACATGAACGATTCAAGAGGTTATGTAATTTTCTTCTGGATTGCCAGCGCCGCCTGCGCCGCTTATGGAGCCGCATGGATGCAAGGCCGCGCCGTGGCAGCCTCTTCCGCTCCCGGGATGCCTCTTTCCGGCTACGTTCATTTGCAAGACCTGGGCGACGTTCCCTTGCGCGATGGCGTTTGGGCGGGGACCAAAGGCCAGTCCCGCCGCCTCGAGGGATTTTCGCTGCAATTCGCGGTTCCGGTTGCGGGGCTTGGTCTTGCCTACATGTGCCACCTGCAAGACATGGGGGACACATCCTGGCTGCCTGCCGGGTCCTACTGTGGCACTCGCGGCCAGTCGCGGCGTCTCGAAGGTTTTGCGATCCGGCTCGGGGGCGCAAACGCTTCGAAATACGACGTCCTCTACATGTGCCATTTGCAGGACATCGGCGATGTGGGTCCCGTCAAGAACGGCGATTTTTGCGGGACGCGAGGAGAATCGCGCCGCGTCGAAGCCATCATCGTGTGGGTAAAACCAAAGCCCCAGTAACAATCGCATTTCCGCCGGACGGCACAGCCTTGATTTTTTTGTCCTTGCCGTTGACTTTTGTTTGCCGCACACGAATTAACTACAGGATGAGCTGCCCGAGTGGCGATCCAGTTTTCCCGAATTGTCCCGGGCGCAGCCGAGGGGTATGCTTCGGGCGTGCCGCAATCAATCGTGGGTATGGCTAACATACAAGACTGCGCCACTCGCCGTCCGACGCGCGGTCTGAAAACCATTGCTACGGCGTCCGTAATTCCAACTCCGCACGCTGTGGAGGATGCATGAGGCTGTGCAACCGCAAATACTGGCTGCCACTTTTGTGTGCCGTCCTGTGTTCGTCAAGCGGGCGGAGCATAGGCGGCACGGATCGCGAGTTGCAGTCTTACGGAGTATCGCGTGCTCGAGTCGCTCCGTCTGCTTTGCTCGCACTCTCGGCTCCCGCTGAGTCACTTCGTGATGAGTTAATCCGGCTTCAGCGGAGCGCCGGGCTGTCGCTCGTTGCGGTCGACGGAAACAAAATTTACACGGTAAATTTCGAGGCGCGGACGTTGCGCGAACGGACGATTTTCTCCAGCAAGGGAACACCTGAGCATGGAGCGCTGTCTCCCGACGGAACCAAAGTTGCATTCGCCCTTTGCCCGGAACCTGGGCTCACGCATCCAACGCCGTTCAAGACAATCTGTCCGGCGGGGCCGTTTGTTCTCGGGGTCGCATCAACCAATGGAAGCGATTACCGGGAGTTCCCCGGTCTGTCTCCGTCCTCCATGTGCTTCTCGTACGATAAGTCGAAGCTGGCCCTAAGCGTGACCGACAGAAAGACAGACAAGTTCCCCTTGGACGCCCTGGAAATTCTGAATCTTAATTCAGGAGATACCCAGAAAGTTGCGCGTATGGATAGATTTGTGTCGTCCCAGTGCTGGTCACCGGATGACAAGCAGTTCGTTTATACCGTCAACAACGCAGCAGTCCAATCCGTCAGCTTGTACGATGTTGCGGAAAACAATTCACGCAGCCTTGGGGTGGGCGGCAATGCAACGTGGTCTCCCGACGGGAAATGGATTGCGTACTTGGACTGTGGGATAGATCTGGACAATTGCACATACTATGCAATTCGTCCCGACGGCACCGGTGCCAGAACACTCTTTAAGACGACTACCCCAGCCACGAGCGCATTGTGGTGGTCTCCTGACTCCAAGATCGGTGCGTATGTCAGCGTTGGCCGCGATGAAGAAAGGCCAGAAATCAGCTTTCGGCTGCGGGTCATACGGCTTGCAGACAACACGGAGGACTGGGTTGTCAGTTTGACAGACTTTGATCCTGAATGGTTCCAATGGACGACGAACGCCGATCTCTTGAAGCAGGTTGAACCCCAGGCCACGGGCCACAAATAGAACAATCCCTTCCATGTCAGTTCGGCACCCGCACGTGCGCCTCTTCCCCGGCCCTAGGGGGTGGCCGATCCTCGGCGGGTGGCGCACCCCCAAATTTTCTCCGCTTCTTCAATTTCAAAACCCAAATCAATCCCAAGCCGAAGCACCTGCGCCACAAAGATCAAGCGCTGCCCACCGAGACCTTTGGAGTGCGGGAGCTTGCTCCCGCTTTGTTTTCAATGTCGGCGTTTCTCGTGCGGTCGGCACAGCCCAAATTTTGCCCGCCTCTTCAATTTCAAATCCCAAGTCAAATCCAAGACAAATCAACCACAGGATGAGTTGCCCCAGTGGTATCCTTTGCAAGTAACGTAATCAGCCCTGGAAATGGCGTATGTGAAAGGCTGGGCCACCCACCCACGTTTAACGCGAGGCTTCATGAAACTACCCGCTGACTCTATCATCTTCGCATTGGTGAACCTCGGTCTCGTGTGCCTGAGCTTGCTGGCGAAATGGACGCATGTAGGCTGCTGTACGCTGGGGGGGGCCTGCAAATGTCATAGGGACGATTGTTGTTCCGACAGAGTTGGTGTTGGCCCTGTTTTTCCTTGCGAGGGACTTAAGACAGCCTTCAACTCGTCGGCAAGCTCTGATCGCAGCCGTTCTCTTAACTCCAGGGTTATTCCTACTGCTCGCGCCCAAGGCACCATAGGATAAGGACGAAATTGCGCCGGGTGCCCCGCCCACACCAACCATGAGCAAGAAGAGAAACGCCGCAGTGACTATAGCGATTATTCTTCTGATTGTGATGGCGGAGTTCGGATTCCCCATGCTGCGATTCCGCGGAAACGCCTGGATTTGGGGTGGGCCAGGTTTCGGGTATCAGATCAAAATGCGCGCCATCCCGTTCAACGAACCAGGGGAATACGTCTTCCATTTTCGTGGGATACCCGACGGAACCATGTCGCTTCTGCTTTACGCGGAGGGCAGAACGGATAAGGATCGGAGGGAACTGACCGACCTGCACACTGGTCTCGATGCCACATTCACCGACCACAAGGGCAACATTATCTGTCGGGCGTCGGCCACACCGGGAAACGGGCCAATCGATCAAGTTTGGGCTCTAATGTCTGCGTATTGGGGAGCAGCATTCTGGCACTCGGATTGTGTACACATGCCTTTGAAGCACTCTGATTCGTACACTCTCACCCTTCGTGTGAGGGACGTGGACCCAAAGACTCCCAAGATCAACCTACTTCCTGTAATCGAGACCGATCCCCGTGGCTGGCCTTAGGCGACTGGGGGCCGGTGGCACGGCGTTGATTTTTCCTCGTTCTTGATTTTGGCGCATGGGTGCGGGGCTGGCACTCGCTCTCCGGTCTCGCGCTTTCGGTCCGGGTAACGCGGCCCCGATCACGGCCCAGCGGGCTGAATTCGCGGATTGAAATTCGTAGTCACGGCGGGCGTCGCGCACGATGGCGTCATGCTCGCGCTGCACAGATCTCCGAGCGCGATTCCGAAATCGCTTGGCGCGACGACACCAATCAGCGGCTCCGTATAGATCGTGTAGTTGTGCCCCACCGCCAGCCGGCCCAACTGGTACGTTCCGTCAAATTGCGTAGGCGGATTTGCGGCATTGCAGCTCCAGCCGCCGACTGTCCCCGCAATCACGCTGCCGGTGTCCGCATCGAGAGCCACCACGTGCGCGCCGAAAATTCCTGTCACCGGCGAACCCGTCGAGGGCGGGGGAATCGCCGTGAGCGCAAATGGATTGGCGGGCAGCACATGCCCCTCGATCGAGCCCACGAAGACCGTGTCGTTTGGATCCGGATAAAGCACGCGCGCGCCGGTGCGATCGTCGTCCGCGAGCGGACCATCGGGCGCTTGCGCCGTTGGCCGATCGCCGAGAAACTGGCCCACCGGCGGCGCATACGGAAACATGATCGCGCGCCACACGGCCGAATGGTCGAGCCCGAGCCAGTGCCCGAGCTCGTGAATCAAAAGCGATTCCAGATCGTACGCGCCCTGGCCCTGCGAAGTTGCAAGCCCGGCGGGCGTCGCGAATGTCGCTTGCCCATCGTTGCGAAAGAGCGTATCCGAATCGAGAATCTGCCCCACAAACGCCGCCGGCCCGCTCGCGCCCACGGAAACCCCCGGCGCATTCGCGGTGATGATGCGCGTGAAGGCAAGAACGCCGCTCGTGAATCCCATGCTCGATTGGTTGAAGCAGATTGTATTGAGGCCGTCCACGTTGTCTTCGGCATCGTCCGTGCAAGCGTTTTGTGTGGCCACCTGGCCGAGCGGCCCGATCAATCCGGGGTATGTGGCCGCATTGAACGAAACGCCCACGACTCCCGCCCAGGCGCTGAAAGAGTCGGTGATTGCCTGCTCGATTTCCGTGAGCTGCACGGGAGTGCCCTGCGCTGCCACGGTCACAAGGGTGGGAGGCGCCAGCGGCAGAGAAGTGCTCCACTGGTGATTGAGCGGCGAGGCGAGCGACAGATTGAACCGGTCCGGCTGCGGGCATCCGCCCGCTTGCGGAATTGTCGAATCGGCCACGTAGCCGCGCGCCGGCGGAATCGCGATCGCGCCGATTGTGAGCATCGCGAGAAGCATCCGCGCAGTGCGGCCTTTCATCTCGCGCCTCCATTTTGCGGGCGCAGCGCAGCGGCGACTTGCGCGCGCAGTTCACTAAGGGGCATGTCGCGAATCCCGCTCGCCACAAAGTTGCGCGTGGCCGGACTGAAAACGGGAAACAGACTAGTGTCCTGCCGCACATGTTCTTCGCCGGTCCCCGCATCGCGAACGATGCGAATCGTTCCTTGCATCCAGCTCGTCACTGAAAAATCCCCGCGTTTCGTGGGCTCGAGAAAAAGTACCACTTCCTCGCCCGCTCGAAATCGCGGCACGCCCGACACCGTGGAAGTCACTTCCGCGGTTCTTCCTCCCAGCAAACGGACTACCACCTGCTCGTGTGCCGAGCCCTTCCACACTTCCTTCACGTCAAACGTGATGAACGTCCAGATTTCGCCCGCGTCCCAGCCCACGCTTTGCCGCGCGCATTTTGCGCGCACAATCGTCGCCGCGGCGCGCGACATTTCCGCGACGCTCATTCGTCGCAGCGACGTCGCCCTCGCTTGAGCAATGAGCACCAGTAACGCGGCGACAAGCAATGGCGCACATTTGCAAATTTGTTTTCTCATTGCACCTCCAGCATCCCGGTCGCTGCCCCGTGATCGTTGTTCAAACTCGTGATGAAAAGCGTCCGCACTCCCGGCAGCGTCGTGCTTGAGATCTGCAAATCGAGTTCAATCGTGTTCGGGAAGAGTCCGGTGATGGCGGACGCGGTCACGCTGATGTCCCCTCCGCTCGGGCCGGTGAACGCGTACGTCATGGTCGGGTCGAGCCCGTTGCCATGCACGCAAAGGCTCACGGTCGAAGTTCCCGATGCAGGTCGCACCACCGTCAGCGGCGAACCCTGCACGCCGCAATTGTTTCCGCCGGTGAGAAATCCGATGAAATCAACATCGAGGGCTGCTGAAGCCGCCGCAGTTGTCGGCTCAGCGACGATAATGTCTTGGCCCGCGGCCGCCGGCTGCGTGGCACTGAGCGCGATTACTTCTTGTGAAACATCGAATGGAATAACCACAAAGGAAACTGGGTTGGATAGCGCGCCGGGTGCGCCCGGATTTTGGATTTGCAATGTCAGCGTCGCCGTAGTTTGCACGTCCGCCGGGTTCAGGGCCGTGGCGCAACTCTCGGCTGTCGAGCACGTGGTGCCGCGCGCGACGCCGTTCACAAGGATCGTGGACCCCGACCCTCCGCTTCCGGCGACAAAATTCAGGCCCTGGACCTCCAGTGGAAAGCTCTCGACAGCTCCAGCCATCACGCTCGAGGGCAAGATCAGATCGATCAGGGGCCCACTCGAAATCACGATCGTGGACGAAGCTGACTTTGTCGTGTCGGCCTGGCTCGTGGCTGTGATCAGAATCGAGTTGGGCGAAGGCGCCGCCGTCGGAGCGGTGTACAGCCCGCTGGCGCTTACGGATCCACAGGCTGCGCCGCCGCAGCCTTGCCCGGCCACACCGCTTTGGACACTCCACGCAACGCTCGTGTCGGTCGTCCCAATCACATTCGCAAAGAATTGCAACGTGCTGGGAGTCCCTGACGATGGAGCGACCATTGCAAACACAGGGCTGATGGTCACCGTCACCGGTCCGGAACTCCCGGTGACCAGCACCATCGCCATCCCGGATCTAGAAGGATCCGCATTACTTACAGCCGTGAGCGTCACCGGGTTTGTGGCTGGCGGCGAGGCTGGCGCGAGAAAATCGATTGCGGCGGGGCTCGGCCCAGCCGGCGCCACGCATGGATTCGAGCCCGCAACGCAAACTTGGCCCACGCTCAAGTTTCCGTTGGCTACGCCGGACACCAGCCAAGTGACTCCTAAATCCGGCGTATTCATTACGCTAGGGGTGAACGTCATCCGCTGGTTCAGGCCCACCGATGCCGATGCGGGCGAGACCGAGACCGTCACGCTGCTGGTGATCGTCACCGCCGCCGAAGCTACCGGCGAGCCGCTGGTGACCGTGCTGGCCGTTGCATGCACCGTAACTGTATTTGGCACAGGCAGATCCGCCGGCGCCGTATACACCGCCGTGCTCGCGCCCGATGGCGAAATCGTTCCGAGGGTCGCGGTTCCACCGACAATCCCATTCACGTCCCAGGTGATCGTTGCTGCGGCGGCGAGGCAAAATGTCGCCACGAAATTCTGTGTCGTGCCCAGGCCTACGCTTGCCGAGGAAGGCGCAAGCGAGCTGGTCGCGGCACAAGTGATAGTCGCAGTTGCACTTCCAGCCTTCGTGCCGTCGGCGACGCTCGTCGCTGTCACGGTCACTGTCGGTGCGGATGGGACCACGGGAGGCGCCGTGTAGAGTGCGGCGTCAGCTCCGTTCGCCACAATGGTGCCCACAGTCGAGTTTCCCCCAGCGATTCCGTTCACACTCCAAGCCACGGTGGTCACTGGACTTCCCGTCGCCGTGAGGCTCGCGTTGAAAACTTGCCCGCCTCCGGTGGGCACGGAAGCGGATGGAGGCGTGACGTGCACGACGATGTCATCCTGAAGCGTAACTCCTGCAGATGCAGAGGCTTGCGGGTCAGCGTTGCTGGTCGCCGTGACCGTCGCGCTGGCCGGCGAGGGCAAAATTCCCGGCGCTGTATACAGCCCCGATTGTGTGATGGTCCCGCCGCTGCCTGTCTGCCCGGGCGGATCGGTCACACCCCAGCTCACGGAAGCGTTCGAAGCTCCGCTCGCACTCCCTTGAAATTGCTGCGTTTGCCCCAGGAACAATGTGGCGCCCGTCGGCTGGATACTCACGGAGACACTTCCAGGTCCAGTCGAAGCGCTGCCTCCCCCGCCACCACAGCTGGGGAATATGATCGCCGCCGCGCAAATCCCTGAAAGAAAAGTAACTTGCTGCCATGAAAATTTCCGGATGCCGTGGACCCGCGCGGAACCCGATTGGTTGCTACGTGACCTCCCAATTTGGCCGGCGATTTTCATCTGCGCGATGCGGCATCGCACTCGATGTGCCACCGCGAGGCAGTGGGATTCCGCGCGTGGTCGAAGCCGGGCCTGGGCCATATCTCAGAAGGTACGTGCCGGTAAACTTAAGCTGCCGCAAGGATTAGCGGCGGTATTCCAAAAAAAGATAGCCCATTCGAATTTCGTTGAGCCCTTGCCCGCGATTACCCTCGCCGGTCAATTTGTTCCGAATCGGAACAGCAGCCAGCCCAATTCGGGAGAGGCCCCCGTTGACACCAGCCCTCCTCCGCCGAATAATGCGCCATGGCCAGGCCGGAGACAGTTCGCCGCATCAAGAGCTATTCGGCCTCGAGCGGCTACGTCTATCAGTATCAATTTCAAGACGTTAAGCCGGCGCGCCGCGGCTCGATCGCGGGCAATGAGTACGTTTATTACGTCTCCGCCGATCGAAAGATGATGTTCCCGCTGAAAATTCTCGTGGACCGCGCCTCGCTCGAAAGCTGGATGAAAAAAACCGGCCGCTCGCTCACCGGCACCGAAGAGTACGCGGTCGCGAAAATGCGTTTGTTTCAAGCATTTGACGAGACTGAAGATCTCGCAGCGTCCCGCCCCGAGCTGCTGGTGAACGAAGCGAACCTCGCCGAGCTCCTCGATCGCCTCGACCTCTAGAAGCCGAAATTGGAAATTCGAAAATCGAAACTCGCCACTCCGTAGGAATCCTGACCGCCGGTTTCGGATGGTACGAATTGACGGCGGGGCCGCCAGAACTAAAATGCTCAAAGAATTGGTCAAATACTTTGACTCAATTTGGTCAGAGTATTTGACCCAATAAGGTCAAGTACTTTGACCTGAAATGGCCCAAAAACATGCGTTTTGAGGCCTCGAAAGGACCTGAAAAGCGCAAATCGGACCCTGCCCGCGCGTGGGGTATGGCGGACGGGGTTATGGTATGGAGGATTTTGAGCCGGGGCTGTGCCGCCCCTACGGGGCTTTGCAATTTTTTATACGGGTGACCCAGGCCTTCAGGCCTGGGCTAACTTGTGGCGCGCCTCCGGCGCTCCCGCACCGGACTCTGATTCACATTTGTGTCCACGAAGATTACAAAACGCCGTAGGCGTGGAAGACGTTAGCCCAGCGCGGGAGCGCTGGGAGAAAAAGCACGAAATTCGTTGAGCGCCGTAGGTGCGGCACGGGTGTTTCGGCGTGCGTGAACAAGGAAGAGGAACTTCAGGGGCATCCCGATCTAAAGCATCGGGGCGCAAAAATCGCGAAAGCCCACTCAAAACCAAGTCAACTCGTCAGGGCACGGCTTTTTACCCTGAGCCCAGTCGAAGGGTAGCCGTGCCGAAACGATCCCAGCACTCAGGGGTTTTAACCCCTGAGGCCGACGTCTCCGGCGATGCAATTTATGAAATGGAATTTTTGAAATGCCTCGAATCGATAAGCAGGGAAAAACGAAGCGCGCGTACGCGGCGTACGAGAGTTTGCTCGACGCCTCCGCCGTGATTTCCCAGAAAATGTCGCGCCAGCTTCGAACGTGGAATCTGTCGCTCGCGCAATATCGCGTGCTGGAAGAGCTTTTTCACCAGGGGCCGCAGTACCAGCAAGAGCTCAGCCGGAAATTCAGTTGCACGAAGCAAAATACCGCGTGGGTGATCGGGAGCCTCGAGGAGTGGGGCTTGATCGAGCGCGTCGCCGCGCGTCTTCCGCTCGAGCCGCCGGAGAATCCGGAAAATTCGAATGGCGAGCCCGCGAAGCGCCACTCGCGCGAGGGGCGCAAAATCATGAAGCTGCGCCTGACGAAAGAAGGCGAGAAGCTAATCGCCTACGTGTTTCCGGCCCACGCAAAAGTAGTGAAAGCGGAGTTTCGTTGCCTCGCAGGACGCGAGCAGGAATCGCTCGCCCGCCTCTGCCACAAACTGAAGGAAGGCGACTTCCTGAAGTTTTTCAAAGAGGCTCGAATGTTGACCGAGGAGGAATTGGAGTGGACGTAGGCGGTAGGGGGTAGAGACGTGGGGCGTGGGACGAGGGGAGAAAGCAGAAAAGAGAAAATAGAAAAGGGGAATTAGGAAAGGCTGTGTAAGCGCTGCCGGAGGCCCCGCTTTTTTGGAGTGCGGCTTGTCCCGAGCGCAGTCGAGGGGCGGCTTGCCTGCCCCGAGCCTTGCCGAGGGGACGCCGCTTTCTGACTGTCAGCCGCACCAAAACGGAATCAATCGAACCGAGGCTTGACTCGGTCGGCACGATTGACGCGTTCCGGATGGCGAACTACTCTCCCGCGGCGGCGTTGCCCCCAGCCTTTCGCATAACCATGAGGGGTTTCACTTTTTTCAGACTCTTGGCTCTTCCGAGCTTCTTGCCGGTTTTCTTTGCCATGCTGGTTTCCCCTTCTCCGCCAAGAACGCGCCGCGGATTATAACCGTTTCCGCAAGAGTAGCGCGTGCGCGACGAGTGCCACTGCCCCGCTTTCATGCAAATTAAAAGGGGCGGTATTTTTACTTGCTTCGGAAAGATTAGAACGCCATATGGCGACGTTGAGTATGGAGACCCTGGTATGAAAGCTTAGAGCTCATCCGGGATGAGGTTCTAACGTTGGTCATGCCGCCCTGTCGAGAACCTCACGCCTAAACCCCCCTAAATTTTGAAACTCGTAGGGGTTTGTCTCCGATTCTCTAATGATCGCCAAGCAGTCCTGGTAGTGAGCCATTTGGTCAGCCCTCGCTGGAGGTTGGATGATTGCGAAGAACTCGGGGGCGTCAGGTTGGAGCCTCTTTCTAGTCAAGAATATATTGCCCGCTAGCTGTTCGGCGTAGAGCTTGATTTCATCCCCTCGTCCTTTCGCAAGAGACTGTACATAGACCATCCCATCCCGAGCTGGTCGCCTGATCCGAAAATCTGGGCTTGCCCAAATACCCACATCGGGACCAGGCTGGAGGACTCGACGCTCGAAATACTCGCCAAGTTCACGTCGAACCCTGGCGCGCAACATGCTGTCAGTGATGACTCTTGCGTCCCTATGCCTTGCGGCTCGCCAGGCGACAAAGCTGTCAAAGAGGGTATTCAATTCGCCTTCCAGATCCTGAGTGATTGTTGCTCGGGGAGGAGCGAATTGGAGGTTCCCGCTGAAGTGGGTTGAGAGCGTCGCGAGTAGACCCTGCTCTACGCCATGCCTTTGCATCTGGGAGAGGGACGGTATCAAGAAGTCGGCCAGGTAGTTTTCGAGGGCTCTTGCGTCCCTTGCCCCATACAGGCTGCGAATCTTCGAAAAATTTTCCAGAAATCGGAAGTTGAAATAGTTTCGCTCGGGAGAGTGCATAAGAACTCCCACGTTGATGGACTCGTCAGTTGAAGGGACTGGGGAATACCGGGCAATAACATATTGAGCCGTCGTCATCGTAGGCCTCCTGCAATCGCGTCCCGCCTGGTGTAAGCCTTTCTTTCTCTCAAGTATTCTTTCAAGACGCGGTTTGAGCCAGCTTGAAAATTCCACTCAGCGGGCACGTCGTCAACAATTTGATCCAGCTCTAGCTCAGGAAGGGCTTCGATCTGGGCTAGCCAGTATTCGCCATTGGCGGCGGCATCCGCCAGTGAACGAAGCACCGCGTGTGTAGGAATATTGTAAGCTTGCGGCGCCTGGACGCCAAGCTGTAACTCTGTCCAGTTCGGGCCACCGAAGCAGTGGCCATGATCGATGACATAAAATCGATACTTGTGTGCCTCCTGCGTTGGCTCAACCAGCAGGTTTCCAGCATTGTTCCGATCTGTGTTCCAGACGTATGTGTCCATTGCTATCGCCCCAGCAGCTTCATCTCGGTTGACGATTTTCTGAACAACATCTTGGACTGCCACCCTGTTCAAATCAAAGGCCAATGGCAATTCTCTGCTCCCGAGATATAAACCGGCCACTAAGTTAAGCGCTGCGAGTTCTGGCGAATTTGCCACCAGGTCTGCGGAGATTCGCACATGAGCGATTCCGGGAAAAGGAACGGTCAGGGTCTCAGCTATCGCCCCAACAACCTGCTCGTTGACTAGCGTCCGGTCAACCGCACAGTCCCTCTGGAACTTGACAACATAGTTGTTCCCGTCGTCCCCGGTGAGGACATGTGGTCGCGAAGCTGTTTGCTGCCCGCCACCGCTCAGTTTAGGGCCGACGTATCGAACTGCTTCAACTCGCCTCATAGGAACTCGATGCTAAGATGTCGCACAATCACGAGTATCGCAGCCAAAGAATAGCTGCCGCCAGATTGATCGCTCACTATCCCGCAAACTCAAGAATTAGCTTCTTAAGTGCCGCACGTCGGAAGAGCTTGATTTCGTCGGTATCTCTGAATGAGCCCTTTTTCTTGTTGTATTTGGGGAGTTCGAAGTGGAGTTCCCGAAACATGGCGAGCAACGCCGACTCCAGATATTTCCACGTCTCCATCCGTTTCCGGCCGCGACAGCTTGCGATCTGCACCTCGATCTCCTTAACGCCATGGAGCTCGTTGAATGCATCGCTGGCCTTCTCAACCGCGGATGTGGCTGGCCTCCGCCCGCCCTTCCGCGTCGTGCCGATGTAAATTATCCGAGATCGCTTTCCACTTCGATATTTGTGGGATCTGTTTGATAACAAGATGTAGACCATTTTCCGCTTCCACCGAGAACTTCGCCGGACGATAAGTACCGGAGTTTTTGATACGCTGATCATCAGTGCGCGCATTCGGATGCCACCCCCGTTGGGGCGAATTTACTTAAAGCTTAAGACATTCTCAAGGGTTTCATTCGCGGTTGGCAAACGAGGGCGGTTTGCCGCGTCCAAGAGGGATCCTTCACGTGGTTCACGGTCACGGCGAAAAGACGGACTCGCCCGCCTGAAGCCGGCCGCTACATAGGCACCCCCAAGAGCCGGCGGGACGCCGGCGCCCTTCGGCTGTGCTCAGGACAGCCACCGTTGGTGGCTGCTACAACGGTGGGGAAAAAGGCGAAGAGAGATCCTTCGCTGAGCTCAGGATGACGGGCGTTAGACGCGGCCGAGGATCAGAGCGCGGAGGGCGGGTTCGATGTGGTTGAAGCGGAACGCGAAACCCAACGATTGGGCGCGGGCGGGGAGGGCGCGCTGGCTGGAGAGCAGCATGGCGTCGGCCAGTTCGCCGAGGGCGAGACGCAGGGCGAAGGGCGGAGCGGGAAAAATGGCGGGGCGATGCAGCATGTCCGCCAGCACGCGCGTGAATTCGGCGTTTTGCACGGGATTGGGCGCGACCACGTTGAACGCGCCGGAGTAACGCTCGTCGGAAATTGCGGTGCGCAGGAAGCCGAGCACGTCTTCCATTGCAATCCAACTCATCCATTGCTTGCCGCTGCCGAGACGTCCGCCGAGGCAGAGCTTGAAGGGCGGAAGCATGCGGGCGAGCGCGCCGCCGTCGAGCGAGAGAATCACGCCGAAGCGCGCAAAGACAGTGCGAATGCCGGCTTGCTCGGCGGGTGCGGCGGCGGCTTCCCACTCGCGGCAGAGAGCGGCGAGAAAATCGTCGCCGGGAGCGCTCGATTCGGTGAGGAGTTCGTCGCCGCGATTGCCGTAGATGCCGCAGGCGGACGCGCAGACGAGCACGCGCGGCTTGCGCGGCATGCGAGCGAGCGTGGCGGCGAGGACGCGAGTCGCGTCGATGCGGCTCGAGCGCAGGAGCTGCTTGCGCGCGGGCGTCCAGCGGCCCTCGGCGACGCTGGCGCCGCTCAAGTGCACGAGCGCGTCGGCGCCTTCGAGCGCGGCGGGATCGAGCGAGCCGGTGACGGGGTCCCACGGGATTTCGCCGGGCGCGCAAGTGCGGCCCGGGCGGACCAGAGGCGCGACGGTGTGCGAGCCAGCGCGCAGGGCGGCGGTGAGTTTTGTGCCCACCAGGCCCGTGGCGCCGGAGAGGAGGATTTTCATGGGTCTCTAAACATCGACATCGAGTTGCTCGTGCATTTGTGCCGACCGAGTCAAGCCTCGGTCGAGTTGACGGCTTTCGTTGCGCCGCACGGTCAAAAAGCGGCGTCCCCTCGGCGAGGCTCGGGACAAGCAAGCCGCCCCTCGATTGCGCTCCCGCCTATGCCAAGGCTTCGGCGGGCAGGCGGGACAAGCTGCACTCCAGAAAGGCTACCCTAAGGCGGATGGAGGTGCGCGTCAAGAGAGCGAGAGGTTCGGCGGGGATGGATGATTCGGTTGATTTGAAATAGACGAGGAGCGAATTTCAAATTTGAAATTTGAAATTTCAAATTAGAAACCAAAACCAAAGCCAAGAATCAAAAGCAAAAGCAAGAGCAAGAGCAAGAGCAAAAGCTAAGAGCCGGAGAGACGACGGCGGTACAAAGGACAAGAAACAAGGCAAAAGCAGATCCCTCGCCGCGCTCGGGATGACACCACTACTTGGGGCTGGGCAGCCTGCATCAAGGCTATGGCGGGCAGTGATGGGATACAATCGGCGGGATTTTTTGTGAGGGACAAGTGAAATTCATCGGGCGATGGATTGGCGCGGCGTTTTTTTGCGGCGCGGCGCTTTTGCCGCAGGCGATTTCGGGGGGCGCGCAAGAGGCGGCGCCGATTCGCGGATTCTTTCCGGCGCGCGTGGCGGAGGAGCGCGGGCTCGAGCAGCGATTTCGCGCGATTCCGGAGGCGGCGCGCGCGGAGAAATCGTTGCGGCGCCTGACAAGCGAGCCGCACATGGCCGGCACCGAAGCGAGCCGTCGCGTGGCCGAGTGGCTGCGGGAGCAGTACGCGAGCTTCGGATTCGACGCACAGATTGTGAGCTACAGCGCGTGGATGCCGCAGCCGCGCGAGGTGCGGCTCGAGCTGGTCGCGCCGGAACACAAGGCGCTCGCGACGCAGGAGGAGCCGATCGCGTCGGACAAGGACACGCTGACGAATGGCGCGGTCGTCGGATTCAATGCGTACTCGCCGTCGGCGGACGTGACGGCGGCGGTCGTGTATGTGAATTACGGGATGGTGGAGGATTACCGGCAGCTTGAGGCGATGGGCGTGAGCGTCGAGGGAAAGATTGCGATGGCGCGCTACGGACGCTGCTATCGCGGCATCAAAACGAAGCTCGCGGAAGAGCACAAGGCCGCGGGGCTGATCATTTATTCCGACCCGCAGGACGACGGCTACGCTGCGGGCGACGTGTACCCGGACGGGCCGTGGCGGCCGATGAGCGCGATTCAGCGTGGGTCGGTGGAGTACACGGAGATTTATCCGGGCGATCCGCTCACGCCGGGAGTGGCGGCGACGCCGGAGGCGAAGCGGCTCGCGCCCGCGGACGCAGCCGACGTCGCGCACATTCCCACGATGCCGATCAATGCGCAGGACGCGGACGCGATTCTGCGCGGTCTCGGCGGGCCGCACGTGCCGAAAGGCTGGCAGGGCGCGCTGCCGTTCACTTATCACGTGGGCGGGGGCGCGGCGAAAGCGCACATGAAGCTCGAGATGGATTACGAGCAGCGCGAGATTTACGACGTGATCGCGCGGCTCGCCGGCGCGGACGACGACGAGTGGGTGGTGATGGGCAATCATCACGACGCGTGGGTGTACGGCGCGGCGGACCCGAACAGCGGCACGGCGGTGATGCTCGAGACGGCGCAGGCGCTTGGCGAACTCGCGCGCGGCGGGTGGAGACCGCGGCGCACGATCGTCATGTGCCATTGGGACGGCGAGGAGTTCGGGCTGATCGGCTCGACCGAATGGGTGGAAGCGAACCGTGCGGAATTGCAAGCGAAAGCGGTGGCGTACATCAATACGGACGTCGGCGTGAACGGGCCGAATTTCAATGCGGGCGCGACGCCGTCGCTCAAGGAACTGGTGCGCGAGGCGGCGCGCGAAGTGCAGGACCCGCGCGGAGGGCGCAGCGTGTACGACGCGTGGCGCGAGCGCGCGTCGCGCGCGAAGGAAGAGCCGAGCGGCACGGCGCGCGCCGATGCGCGTGTGGAGACTTCGGGAGAAGTGGCGCTTGCGGCGCTGGGGGCGGGATCGGATTTTTGTCCGTTTCTCGATCATGCGGGGATTGCGTCGCTCGACATGGGATTCGGCGGGGATTACGGCGTGTATCACTCGATGTATGACGATTTCAACTGGATGAAAAAATTCGGCGATCCGACATTCGAGTATCACGCGGCGCTCGCGCGCGTGATCGGCACGATCGCGCTGCGGCTCGATGAGGCGGACGTTTTGCCGTTTGATTACGCCGCGTATGCCGCGGAAATCGCAGCGGCGGCGCAGTCGCTGGCAGAGCGCGCGGCGCAAAAGGGCGGCGAGGCAGCAAGCCTCGAGCCGGTGACGAAAGCGGCAGCGCAGCTTTCGGCGGCGGCGTGGCGCGCGCGCGATGCGCTGGCAGCGCGCGGCTCGCTGGATGCGCTTGCGCCGGAAAAGCAAAAGCGCATCAACCGCGCGCTCGCGAGTGTCGAGCAGGCGCTGCTCGCGCCCGAGGGCCTCGCCGGCCGGCCGTGGTTCAAGCACACGATTTATGCGCCCGGAAGCTATGCGGGGTACGCGGCGGTGGTGATGCCGGGCGTCGCCGAAGCGCTCGACCGGCGGGACAGCGCGACACTTGCGCGCGAGTCGGCGGCGCTTGCGGCCGCGCTTTCGCGTGCAGCGGCGCGGGTAGATGAGATTGCGCAGATGGCGCGGCAGTGATCCTTCCGGCGTCACTCCCGGACGCCATGCACAGACGGGCCAGTCCTCAAGCTCTGACACGGGCCGGGAGCTTCAGGGGCTGAAGCCCCGCAACCTGGCGCGCGTGATTGTCGCGGTTGAAACCGCGACCCACAAACCTTTCCCGAGCGCTTCCTGAAGGAAATTCTCGGGAGCGCTCTTCCCCCGCATAAATGCTGGGCCTCCCACCGAAAAACCCCCGGTCCCACCGTGAGCCAGCCCTCCAGGCTGTGAGTGCGGTTCTATCGAAATTTTGCGTCGTGCGTCCAAGGGTGAGTGAGAGGCCCGCGCGGGCGGGGGATTGTTCACCGGGAGGGCGAGATGAATTCAATTCGGCGAGTGGGAGCTTGCGTAGTGGTGTGTTTGCTCGGCGGGCTGATTGTGTCGCGGGGTCCGCTGCGGGTCGCGGCGGCAGGGAATGCGACACGCCGCGGGGCGGGCGCGGAGCACGACGGGCAGCATGATTTCGACTTCGATATCGGGAAGTGGAAAGCGCATTTGAAAAAGCTCGAAAATCCGCTGACGGGTTCGACGAAATGGACGGAATACGACGGCACGATTGTCGCCCGAAAAGTCTGGGACGGGCGCGCGAACCTGGACGAATTCGTGGCTGAAGGGCCATCGGGACGCATCGAGGGGCTGACGCTGCGACTTTACAATCCGAAAACGCATCAGTGGAGTTTGTACTGGGCCAACAGCAAGAACGGCGCGCTGAGCCTGCCGGCTACGGTGGGCGAATTCAAAAACGGGCGCGGCGAATTTTTCGACCAGGAGCCGTACAACGGCCGGCTGATTTTCGTGCGGTACGTTTGGTCGGACATCACGGCCAATTCCGCGCATTTCGAGCAGTCGTTCTCGGACGACGGCGGCAAGACGTGGGAGGTCAACTGGATTTCAGACCAGACGCGCGTTCCGGAGGAGGGAAGGGTGTTGCGCTGACTTTGATTTGGGCCGCGATGTTTCGCGGACAAATTGGATGTTGTGAAGGCGGTGGGGCGGTTGGGATCATCGATCCGCACCAGGGTGCTGCACGGATGAGAGGATTCGACCATATTGGGGTGAAGGCGATTGTGTGCTGCCTAGCGCTAGGCTTGCTCCCGGCAGCCACGAGCGCGCAGTCAAACGCGAACCCACCGAATGCGCCGGCGGTGCGGGACGGCCAGCACGATTTTGATTTTGAAATCGGCAAATGGAAGACGCACCTGAAGCGGCTGGTGCATCCGCTCACGGGATCGACCAGCTGGGTCGAGTATGATGGCACTTCGGCGGTTCGAAAGGTGTGGAATGGACGCGCGAATCTGCTGGAGCTGGAAGTCGATGGGCCGGCGGGGCACATCGAAGGACTGTCGCTGCGGCTTTACAATCCCGATTCCCGCCAATGGAGCTTGAATTTTTCGAATAGTGCCGGCGGCTCGCTGGGCCAGCCGGCGATCGGAGAATTCAAAGCCGGGCGCGGGGAGTTTTACGACCAGGAGACGCTCGGCAGCCGCGCCATCCTGGTGCGCTTCGTGATTTCGGATATCACCGCGGACTCGTGCCATTTCGAGCAGGCGTTTTCGGATGATGGCGGCAAAACCTGGGAAGTCAACTGGATCGCGGACGACACGCGGGTGAAAGAGGAATCAAGCGGCTCGGTGGACGGCGCAACTTCGCATCCAAATTCGCCGCCCGCTGCGAGCAATCGCGAGGCGCGGGCCGACGCGTGGTGGACCGGGCCTCTGGTCGCGCCGAATGCTTCGACACTCCCGCGAGGGCACTTGCTCGTCGAGCCCTACTTTTACGACATCATTGGGCCGCACTCGAACGGCTTCGGGTCGCTCACCTACATTAATTATGGGCTTGCGGAAGGCTGGACGGTCGGATTACTTCCCACGGTGGGCCACAATCAGGTGGAGAACGGGCCAAGCACTGCGGGCGTTGGAATGGGAGACCTGACCGCGCAACTGCAGTACCGGCTGACGAATTTTCAGGAGGGAAGCTGGGTTCCCACGACCTCGATCAACGTGCAGGAAGGATTTCCGACGGGCAAGTATGACCGGCTGGGCGAGCGGACGAGCGACGGATTTGGGAGTGGAGCGTACACGACGACCGTGTCGTTCTATTCGCAGACTTTTTTCTGGATGCCGAATGGGAGGATTTTGCGCGCACGGTTCAACGTAGCGCAGGCGCTTCCGAGCAACGCGAGCGTGGAAGGCGCGAGCGTGTACGACACCGGGACAAATTTCAGCGGGCACGCGCAGCCGGGACGCTCGACGCTCGTCGATCTCGCCGGGGAATACAGCCTCACGCAGCGGTGGGTGCTGGCGATGGACGTGATTTACCGGCGCACCGGAAATACGTCCGTGACCGGAAGAAATCTCCCGAATCCGGCCACTGTGCAAACGAATTTGGGCACGGCCGATACGATCGGGTTTGCGCCCGCGGTGGAATACAACTGGAAGAGCACGATTGGAGTGATTGTCGGAACGCGCGTGCTGACCGGGCACAATACGACGAAAACGGTTACGCCGGCGTTGGCGATTAATTATGTGCATTAGAGGCGGTGAGGTCGGCGAGATAAGAAGGCGCCGTCAAAGGAGATTTCAGATTTGAAATTTGAAATTTCAAATGGAAGGCAAGGGCAACCCCAGAGGCAAAGAGAGATTCCTGCCTGCCGGCAGGCGGGCTTCGGCTCGTGCAGAATGCCGACCCAATGAGCCGGCGAGACGCCGGCGCTACAAAGGCGAAGATAGATTCAAAGGAAAGAGGACAGGCCGGGAGGCCTGTCCTACTCACGGCGGGGAGTGGACATGATCATTGAGATGCGAACGTACAGGATCAAGCCGGGGAGACGGGCGGAGTTAGTGGAGCTTTTTCGCGAGAAGGGAATTCCAGCGCATCGCAAGATTGGGATGACGATACTCGGGCCGTTTCTTTCGATCGAGGATCCGGATGTGTTCTTTTTCATGCGCGGGTTTCCCGACGAGGCTTCTCGCGGGCCGATGAAAGCGAAATTTTATGAAAGCGAGCTGTGGAAGACGGAGTTCGAGCCGAAAGTGAAGGAGCTGCTCGAAAAATATTGTGTGACGGCTGTGGAAGACCCCGAGGGGCTGATTCGGTGGTAGCACGTGCGATGAGCCCCTCTCACCTCAGGGGTTAAAACCCATGAGAGTTCTGTGCTTTATCGGCACGGCTAAAGCCGCGCCCTGACGTAAGGAGCCGGAACTTCAGGGGCTAAAGCCCTGTGAGTGCCGGCTTTGAAATGTCGCGGTTAAAACCGCGACCCACAAGGCTTCACGCAAGGCTGCACCTCAGGTGGCTCAGGGAGCGGGTGGCAGTATGTTTTCCGGTTTAGTATTGAAAGCGAAATTTGTAAGGATCCAGCCTTGTTCGGAGCGGTAGGAAAGGAATTTGGCGAATAGTGGCCCTTTGTCAAAGTTTATTGAGACATAGGTCAATCGGATGTTCGTCGAAAGATTGGTTGAGCGGATCACTTCAAATGCCTTGTATGCCCCATAGTAGTCCTGGACTTGCCGCAACACATTTGCCTGGCTGAGAGCGTCCTTGCTTCCGTCGATGGGGCTGCCCTTGATCCAGGCCTTCACGGCAGCGTCAGCTCCTTCGGCCTTATACGCCTCCATCCCTATGGTGAGGTACTTTGGAATCTCGCCGATCGCCGATTCCTGTGCGCCTGTCGTGAGAGATTGTGCAACGGTCAGAAGCAGCACTGCCGCTGCCAGAGCTATCATCCATCGGTATTTCATGTGGACCTCCGGAACTTCCAAGTGTTGTTACTTCCATCATGATCTAATGCCTCGGGGTGATGATAAAACGAAATTGCCCCTTGTCCAGTGCAATCCGAACCGGTGTTCCCGGGAATGCTTTCCCGTCTTGGCCCAGCTCGCGATAGAATGGCGTTCATGCGAGTGCGCGTGCTGTTTTTTGGGCAACTGAAGGAGATTGTCGGCGTCGCTTCGGAAGAGGCGGAGCTATCGGATGGCGCGCGCGTGGAAGATCTTTTTGAGAGGTACGGGCGGCGATTTCCGAAGCTGGCGGAGTTTCGACCTTCGATTGCGGCTTCGGTGAACCAGGAATACGCGGCGTGGCGCGCGCCGCTCGAGAGCGGCGATGAAGTCGCGTTTCTGCCGCCGGTAAGCGGCGGGCAGCGGGCCGCAGTCACCGAGGACTTGTTCCAAATTGTGCGCGAGCCGATCCCGGCGGGGGAGCTGGTCGAAAGCCTCAAGGCGCCGGAAGATGGCGCGCTGGTCGTGTTCGACGGATTCGCGCGGAACAATTTCAAAGGACGGCGGACGCTGCACCTCGAATACGAAGCGTATGAGCCGATGGCGCTCGCGAAGATGCGCGAAATCGGCGCGCAGATCCGCGCGAAATTTCCGGTCCACCGGATGCTGATCATTCATCGGCTCGGCCGGATTGAAATCGGAGAGACGAGCGTGCTGATTGCGGTCAGTTCGCCGCACCGGAGCGCCGCGTTTGACGCGTGCCGGTACGCGATTGACACGCTCAAGAGCGCGGTGCCGATTTGGAAGAAGGAGTTTTTTGCCGGAGGCGCGGTGTGGGCTGAGGGAGAAGTGCCGTCGCAGGAAGCCATTTCCCGCCGAGATGAATCTACCTCTTAGTTGCAATTTCACGAATCGAGAATCTCGCGGCAGTAAGGAGCTTCAGGGGCTAAAGCCCGAGAAAAGCGAGACAGCTAATGTCGCGGTTAAAACCGCGACCTACAAAGCTCTCGCTGGAATGCGCTCCAGATGAAAAAAGCTCACGCAATAGTCGGCGCGGTTTTGGTTGCGGGGATTGTTGCGTGTGCGGCGGCGATTTCGCTGCAGGCGCAGCAACGGCCGCAGAAGAAGGCGCCGGGAACGATTCGCGTGAAGGTCGAGCTGGTGGACATTCTCGCGAGCGTGATCGATTCGAGCGGCAAGCCGATTCCCGATCTCGACGTTTCCTCGTTCGAGCTTTCCGAAGAAGGAGTGCCGCAGAAAATCGAGCGGTTCGAAGCGCAAACTAGCCGGCCGCTCGATCTCGCGCTGATGGTGGACGCGAGCATGAGCACGTACAAAGATTTGAAATTCGAGAACGAAGCAGCGGCGCGGTTTATCTCGCAGATTGTGCGCCCGGGCGACACGCTGGGCGTATTCGAGTTTTCCGACGGCGTGACGCAGCTTTCGAATTTTTCGTCGGACATTCCGTCGTTGCAGGCGGCGGTGAGACGAATTTCGTCGGGCGCCGGCACGCCGATGTACGACGCGATTGTGCTGGGCGCGCGGGCGCTGGGGCGGCGGCCGGAGCAGCGGCGGAGAGCGATCGTGCTGGTGACCGACGCGGGCGAGACGACGAGCGTCTCGAAATTCGAGGACGCGCGGCGCGCCGCCATCGCCGCGGAGACTTTGCTGTATTCCATCGTGATCCGGCCGGTGAAGAATGAGAGCGGGCGGAACACCGCCGGCGAACACGCGCTGATCACGATTACCGATAGCGCGGGCGGAAATCAATTTATTCTGGATGAGCTTTCGCAGCTCGATGCCATGTACGACCGCATCAATCGCGAGCTTCGCACGCAATACTTGCTGGGATATTATCCGAATCCGGAGCCGCCGGCCGGAGCCACGCGGCATGTGGAGTTGAAAGTGAAGCAGGGATATATCGTGCGGCATCGGAGCGAGTATTTTGTGGCGGGAGGGGATTAGGGGGCGGCTTGCGGAAGGCTGCGGCGCAGTGATTGGACGCTCGAGTTCATAGCGCGCGCTTGCATGCATTGAAAACAAAGCGGGAGCAAGCTCCCGCACTCCAAAGGTCTCAAGGGCGGCCCCTCGGATTTGGGCAGCGCTCGGTACAATTGCATACCAGCAGGGCAAAAATAATTCATGAGCCAATTTCTTGAGGTGGCGGTGGAGGCGGCGCAGGAGGCGGGGGCGCTGCTGGTGGCGGATTTCGGGCGGCCGAAAAATGTTACGTACAAGGGCGAAGTGGACCTGGTCACCGAGTCGGACCGGCGATCGGAGGCGCTGGTTGTCGGGCGATTGCGCAGCCATTTTCCGAAGCATGCGATTGTGGGCGAAGAAGGAGGCGGGGGCGCGGCAGACGGCGGGCAGTACACGTGGTTTGTGGACCCGCTCGATGGAACGACGAATTTTGCGCATGGGTATCCGTGCTTTGCCGTGTCGATTGGGCTCGTCGAAGAGGGCGAGCCGCTGGTGGGCGTGGTTTACAATCCGGTGAGCCGCGAGCTGTTCACGGCCGAGCGTGGCGACGGCGCCTACCTGAATAACAAGCGCATTCATGTTTCGCCGACCGAAAAGCTTGCCAAGAGTCTCGTTGCAACGGGATTTCCCACGCACAAAGTGCGCACCAGCGTGAATATTTCGTATTACTGGGAATTTACGCTGAGGTCGCATGGCGTGCGGCGCGACGGCGCTGCTTCGCTCGATTTGTGCTCGGTGGCCGCGGGACGGTTTGACGCGTTCTGGGAATTCGGATTGAAATCGTGGGACACGGCGGCGGGCATGTTGATCGTGCGGGAAGCGGGAGGGATGGTGAGCGACCTCGCGGGACGCCCGTATCATCCGGGAGACGCGGACATTCTCGCCTCGAATGGCCGGATTCATGCCGAAGTGCAGCAGGTGGCGGCGGATATCGCCGCGCGCGTGCGCAAGAATTGAATGCTCGCGGCGCGCGCCGAAACACTCTTGCCGGTTGACTGACCCCATTGTAGATTGTTCGCGGCAAAATGCCCTCAGGAACCGAGTCTGTCCCTCAGGCTCGGCGAGCTACCGCTGGGTGGTGTCTTTCGGCAACGATTTCGAGCGTTCCAATCGGGCAGACCGGGCAGAAGCCGGATCGCAAGCAGCCGGCGAGGCCGCGCGATCTGGGTAGAGCTGCCGCAGGGAGATATTCATGAAGTTCCCTCGATGCGTCCTCATTGTCTCGATCGCGCTCGCGGCGGCCGGCTGCGGCGGGTCGAAGGGAGACCCGCGGGCGGAAGCGCCGCCGCCGGCGCAAGTGGAGCACGCGCAGGACCAGAGCGTCATCCAGGTGGAGCATCCGGAGCGCTTCCAGTTGGTGGCGGCGGTGCAGCACGATGCCGTGCCGCAACTGGCGGTCACCGGCGCGGTCACTCCCGATATTTCCCGGACCGTCCCGGTGATTTCGCTGGCCACCGGGCGCGTGGTGCGGATTTACGCGCGGCTGGGCGACACGGTCGCGAAGGGACAAAAGCTGCTGACCGTGCGGAGCGACGACGTCTCGCAAGCCTATTCCGATTATCGCAAGGCCGTCGCCGATGAATTCCTAGCAAACAAGCAGCTCGAACGCATGAAAGATCTGTACGCCCACGGAGCGAATTCGCTGAACGATCTCCAAGTGGCGCAGGACACCGAAGACAAAGCCAAAGTCGATCTCGAAACGACGGCGGAGCACCTGCGGCTGCTGGGCAACGACCCGGAGCACGTGAGCACGACGGTGGATATCCTTGCGCCGGTCGCAGGAGTGATCACCGACCAGCAGGTGACGAACGCCTCCGGCGTGCAAGGGCTTTCATCGCCGAATCCCTTCACGATTTCGGATCTTTCGGAAGTGTGGGTGGTGTGCGACGTGTACGAAAACAACTTGCCGCAAGTGCACGTGGGCGAGTCGGCGGAAATCCATCTGAACGCGTATCCAAACCTGGTGCTGAAGGGCCAGGTGAGCAATGTGGGGCCGATCCTCGATCCGAATTTGCGGACGGCGAAGGTCCGCATTGAGGTGAAAAATCCGGGAATGCTGAAAGTAGGAATGTTCGTGACCGCGGTTTTCGAAGGGCAGAAAAAGGAGGTGCACTCGGCCGTCCCCTCGACGGCCATTCTGCACTTGCATGATCGCGACTGGGTATTCGTCCCCGCGCCCGGCAAGAAATTCCGGCGCGTGGAAGTGACGAGCGGCGTCATGCTGCCCAACAACATGCAAGAGATCCTTACAGGCATCAAGCCGGGCGACCAGGTGGTCCAGAATGCGCTGGTATTCCAGAACACCGTGGAGCAGTAAATGATCCAGCGGCTGGTCGATTTCGCCCTGGAGAACCGCTTCCTCGTCCTCGCCGCGGCGGTGCTCCTGTTTATCTGGGGCGCGATCTCCTTTCACCTGCTTCCGGTGGAAGCTTATCCGGACGTGGCCAACAACTACGTGGAAATCATCACGCAGTGGCCCGGAATTTCCGCCGAACAAATCGAGCAGCAGGTGACCATTCCGCTCGAAGTGGTGATGAACGGAATCCCGCACGTGGTCCATTTGCGTTCCTTTTCGCTTTTCGGACTCTCCGACTTGAAGCTGATCTTCGATGACGAAGAGGAAAACGCCTGGAACCGCGAACGCGTGCTCGAGCGCCTCACGCAGGTCACGTTGCCGCCCGGGGTTGCACCGCAGATGGGCACCGACTGGAGCCCGGTGGGACAGATTTATTGGTACACGCTGACGAGCACGAATCCGAACTACGACGTCATGGAGCTGAAGTCGATCGAAGACTGGGTGATCGAGAAAAATCTCAAAGCGGTGCCGAACGTGGTCGATGTGTCGAGCTTCGGCGGGCCGACGCGTGAATACCAGGTGCGCCTGGATCCCGGCAAACTGATTTCCTACGGATTGAGCATCGGCCAGGTGGAGCAGCAGCTCACCAACAACAACGCGAATGCCGGAGGCAGCTTCATCGAATCGGGGCTGCAGCAGATCAATGTCCGCGAGGTGGGCCTCGTCCGGAATGTCAAAGACATCGAAAACACCGTGCTGGTGACGAAAAGCGGGACGCCGCTGCGAATGAAGGACATCGCCGTGGTCGCGCAAGGGCCGAAGATTCGCCTGGGCCAGACGGCCAAAGCGATCCATCGGGAAGACGGAAAGATTATCGACGACGACGACGTGGTTTCCGGGATCGCGCTCTTGCGCAAAGGGGCGGATGGCGAGGGAGCCCTCCAGGGAATCCAGGCGAAAGTGAAGCAACTGAACGAGCAAATCTTGCCGCCGGGCGTGAAGCTGATTCCCTTTCTCGACCGCAGCGACTTGGTGCGCTACACCACGCACACCGTGCTTCACAATCTGACCGAAGGCATCATTCTGGTGGTAATCGTGCTGTTCCTGTTCTTGGGGAATGCGCGCGGCGCCTTCATCGTCGCGCTGACGATCCCCTTCGCTCTGCTGTTTGCGGCCACCTGCCTGAAGCTGAAGGGAATTCCCGCCAATTTGCTTTCGCTGGGAGCGCTGGATTTTGGAATGGTGGTGGATGGGGCCGTGGTGATGGTGGAAAATATCGTCCGCCATCTGAGCCGCCCGGACCTGGCTGCCAAGACGCCGGCACAATGCATCAAGGAGGCGGCACACGAAGTGCAACGGCCCGTCTTCTACGCCATTGCAATCATCATCACCGCCTATCTTCCGATCTTCACTCTTCAGCGCGTCGAGGGCCGCCTGTTCAAGCCCATGGCCTGGACGGTCGCGTTTGCGCTGCTGGGTGCGTTGCTGTTTTCGATGCTCGTGGCGCCGGTTCTCTCGGACTTGCTGTTTCCCAAAGGCGCGAGAGAGTGGCACAACCCCGTGATGGAATTCTTGAAGCGGATGTATCGCCACTCGGTGAAATGGGCGATCGAGCACCGTTTCGTGACGGTCGGCACTGCGCTCGTGGCCTTCCTTTTCAGCATGTACCTGTGGTTCGGCCCCGTGATCGGGTCCGAGTTCCTGCCCCACCTGGATGAAGGGGCGCTCTGGGTGCGGGGCACGCTTGCGCCCAGCACCGGCCCGACCGAAGGAATCCGGCTGATGAACCAGGCGCGGGTGGTGCTTTGCTCGTTCCCCGAAGTGCCGCAATGCTGGAGCCAGGTCGGGCGCCCCGACGACGGAACCGACACCACCGGATTTTTCAACACCGAATACTTCGTGGACCTGAAGCCAAAGGAACAGTGGCGGCCCGTTTTCCACGAGGACAAGGAGGAGCTAATTGCGGCGATGGACCGCGAGCTCGAGAAAATTCCCGGCGTCGTGTGGGGCTTCTCTCAGCCGATCGCCGACAACATGGAGGAAGCCGTCAGCGGCGTGAAAGGGCAGCTCGCTACAAAGGTGTATGGCGACGACTTGAATGTTCTCGAAGACAAATCGGAGCAGATTGCCGAGATCATGCGGGGCGTGAAGGGAATCGAGGACCTCGGCGTGTTTCGAGTCCTGGGCCAGCCGAACCTGAACGTCACCGTGGACCGCCAACAGGCCGCGCGCTTTCAGATCAATGTGGCGGACGTCCAGGACGCCATCCAGACCGCGGTGGGAGGAAACGCGCTCACCCAAGTGTTGCAGGGCGAGCAGCGGTACGATCTCGTGCTGCGCTATCTGCCGCCATTTCGCAGCACGAGAGAAGCCATCGAGAACATCCGCCTGCTCTCGCCCACCGGGGAGCGCGTGTCGCTCGCGCAGCTCTGCAAGGTCGAACAGCGGGACGGAGGCTCGGAAATCTACCGCGAAGGAAACCAGCGGTACGTGGCCATCAAGTACAGCGTGCGCGGACGCGACCTGGGAGGCGCCGTCGAGGAATCCATCGAGAAAGTGAAAAAAAAGGTCGAATTGCCGCGCGGATAACACATCGACTGGGAAGGCGAATACGAGAGCCAAAAGCGGGCCGAAGCGCGGCTGCTGCTGATCGTTCCGCTCACCATTCTTCTGATTTTCATCATCCTGTTCATGATGTTCCGCTCCTACAAGTGGTCGCTGTTGATTCTGGTCAATGTAGCGCTGGCGCGGATCGGCGGCCTGCTCGCTCTGCTCATCACCGGGACGCACTTCAGCGTTTCGTCCGGGGTCGGCTTCCTGGCGCTTTTCGGGGTTTCGGTGCAAACCGGCGTGATCATGCTCGAGTACATCAATCAGTTGCGGGCGCGCGGCCACACGATCGAAGATTCCGCCATCGAGGGCGCCGTTCTGAGGCTGCGTCCCATCATGATGACGATGCTGGTGGCCACGCTCGGCTTGCTCCCGGCTGCCTTATCACATGCCATCGGTTCCGACTCGCAACGGCCCTTTGCCATCGTGATCGTCGGCGGCCTCATCTCCGATTTGTTCATGAGCGTCATTCTCCTGCCGACTTTGTACGTTTGGATCGCCAAGGAAGGCGATAGGCTGCCGGAGCCGGAAGAAGCATTTGAACTCTGAGGCCCGAAAGTTCGTATAGAATGCGCGACAAAGTGGTTGCCGGCGTTCTGCGGGGGGATAGTTCGTGAAAAAAGAGGAAGTTCTCGCTCGGATCGTCGATATCGGGATCATCCCCTCCGTCCGAGTGGCCTCTGCCGAAGATGCGAAGTTTGCCGCCGAGGCCGTTTCGAAAGCCGGCATTCCGATTGTCGAAATCACGATGACGATTCCGAACGCCATCGAAGTGATGTGCGAGCTCATGAAGCATCTCCCGGACACAATCGTGGGCGCAGGCTCGGTGTTGGACGTGGAGATGGCCCGCAGTTGCTCGGGGGGCGGCGCTCACTTCCTGACCAGCGACGGACTGGATGTGGAAGTCGTCGAACTCGCTGTGAAGCAGGGCACGCTCGTGATTCCCGGAACGCTCACGCCGACCGAGATCATTACCGCGTGGAAAGCGGGCGCGGATTTGGTGAAAGTGGTGCCCTGCGGGCAAGTGGGCGGCGACAGCTATATTCGGGCGCTCAAGGCCGCGCTGCCGCAGGTGCCGCTGGTGGCGGCGGGCGGCGTGAACCAATTGACAGCGGCCAATTACATTCTCGCCGGCGCGACCGCGCTGGGCGTCGGCTCGGAGCTGATCCCCAAAAATTCCATCCGCTTGCGTGAAGCCGGGCGAATTCGCGTCCTGGCGCATCGCTTCATTAATTTCGTCAAGACCGCCCGCGCACAAATGGCCCCGCAAAAGGAAGCCGCGGCCCATAGGAAGTAGCGAGGCCGCTGGCTCTCCTCTATGCGCGCGGTCGACATCATCCGCAAAAAACGCGACGCCGGGGAACTTTCCCGCGAGGAAATCGAATTCATCGTCGCGGGCGCAACGCGCGAAACGATCCCCGATTACCAGCTTGCCGCATGGCTCATGGCCGTTGTCTGGCGCGGCATGACGCGCGCCGAGCTCGCCGCGCTCACCGAAGCCATGCTTCATTCCGGCGTGGTTCTCGATTTCTCCGGGCTTGCCGGTCCGAAGGTGGACAAGCACTCGACCGGCGGCGTCGGCGACAAGACCTCGCTCGTGATTGCTCCTGTCGTTGCCGCTGCCGGGCTGTACGTTCCGATGATCAGCGGGCGCGGCCTCGGCCACACCGGCGGGACGCTCGACAAGCTCGAATCGATTTCCGGCTTCAACGTCAACCTTTTGCTCGAGGAATTTCGCCGGGTTCTCGAAGCCACGCACTGCGGATTGATCGGCCAGACCCCGGAAATCGCGCCGGCGGATAAGAAGCTTTACGCGCTGCGCGACGTGACCGCCACCGTGGAAAGCCCCTACCTGATTTGCGCCTCGATCATGAGCAAAAAAATGGCGGAGGGCATCGATGCGCTCGTGCTCGATGTGAAGACCGGCGGCGGCGCGTTCATGAAGAAGCAGGCGGATGCGGAATATCTCGCCGAGCTGATGGTCGAGACGGGAACGCGCATGGGCAAAAAAGTGGTGGCGCTGATCACCGATATGGACCAGCCGCTCGGCCGCAAAATCGGCAACGCGCTCGAAGTGGAAGAGTGCCTCGAAACCCTGCACGGCAAAGGTCCCGAAGATTTGCTCGAGCTTTCGATCGAGCTTTCGGCGTGGATGTTCGTCCTTGGCGCGCGCGCAAAAAGCATCGTCGAAGGCCGGGCGCTTGCCGCGGAAATGATTGCATCGGGACGCGCCCGTGATACATTGCGCGAGATTATCCGCATCCAGGGGGGCGATGCGAGGGTGGTGGACGATCCGGCGCGGCTGCCGCGGGCGCGGCATATAGCACGCGTGAAATCGCCGCGCGCCGGGTTCGTCACCGCGATTCACTCCGAGCAGGTGGGCGTAGCCGGGATGCTGCTTGGCGGCGGCCGCGAAAAGAAAGAAGACCGCATCGATCCGGCGGTCGGCCTCGTGCTCGCGAAAAAAGTGGGCGATGCGGTCGAAGCGGGCGAGGATCTCTGCGCCGTGCACTACAACGAAGAAGGCCGCCTGGCCCCCGCAGTCACTTTGCTGGAAAAGAGCTTCGAGATTGGCGACGCGGCGCCGCCGGCCGCGCCGCTCGTGCGGAAAATCATCGGCGCAGAATAGTTCGCGAAGGGAGCCGCCTATCGAATGCACCGCTTGACGGGAATTCTCGGCATGCTCGTGATGATGGGGCTTGCCTACATTTTCTCGACAAACCGCCGGGCGATTCGCACAAAGACGGTGGCCTGGGGCCTCGGCCTGCAAATCGTATTTGCGTTTCTCGTGCTGCGATGGGAGACGGGCCGGTACATTTTCACCGAAGCCGGCGATGGTGTGAAATGGCTGCTGGGCTTCGCGTTTTACGGTTCGGAATTTGTTTTCGGCGAACTCGGCAAGAGAGGTTCGCCGCTGGGTTTCTACTTCGCTTTTCAGGTGCTTCCCACGATCATTTTCATCGCCGCGTTTTTCGCGCTGCTGTATTACCTCGGCGTGATGCAGCTCATCATCCGGTTGGCGGCGGTGGTGATGACGCGCCTGATGGGCGCGAGCGGCGCTGAATCGCTCAACGTGGCCGCCAGCATCTTCATGGGACAGACCGAAGCGCCACTGACGATTCGTCCATTCCTGCCCGAAGTGACGCAATCGGAGCTGATGACCATCATGACCAGTGGCATGGCCCACGTCTCCGGCGGAATGATGGCGGCGTACATCGCGTATGGAGTAGAAGCCAAGCACGTGCTCGCGGCCGTAATCATGACCGCGCCCGGCACGATTCTGCTTTCGAAAATGCTCGTGCCGGAAACGGAGTCGCCGCTCACGTCGGGCAAAGTCCAGATGGCCGAGATGGAGCGCGACAAAAACGCGCTCGCGGCGCTGACGCGCGGAACGGTCGACGGCCTCGGGCTCGCGCTGAATGTGGCGGCGATGCTGATCACGTTCATCGCCATGATTTATCTGGTGGACGGAATTTTCAGCGCGATCCACAACTTGCTCGCATCGCACGGAATTGCGTGGTTTCCCTCGAGCCTCGAAGAAATTCTCGGCTGGATTTTTTCGCCGATTGCGTGGCTCGTGGGAATTCCGTGGCGCGACGCGCCTTCGATCGGCAACCTGCTGGGGCTGCGCATGGTGACAAACGAACTCGTCGCGTTCCAGCGCCTGGGGCCGATGAAAGACGCGCTCGACCCGCGCTCGTTCACGATTGCCACGTTCGCGCTGTGCGGCTTCGCGAATTTCAGCTCCATCGGCATCCAGATCGGAGGCATCGGCGCGCTCGCGCCCAACAAACGCTCGAATCTCGCGCAGCTGGGAATCCGCGCGATGCTGTGCGGCACGATGGCCAACCTGATGTCGGCCTCGATTGTAGGGGTCATGTTGAAATGACGCCGGCGCGCGGGAAGCCCGCCGGTGCGGGTGAATTTGCGCGTGCCGAGCGCGCCGCAAAATTTATTCTCTCGAAAACGAAGCTGCGGCCCAAAATCGGGCTGGTGCTGGGCTCGGGGCTGGGCGCGTTTGCCGACGAGCTCGAAAACGCCGCGCGCATCCCTTACCAAAAAATTCCGGGCTTTCCGCGCTCGACGGCGATCGGGCACGCCGGGCGTCTCGTGATCGGCACATCGGCGGGCATCGCGCTCGCCGCCATGCAAGGGCGCGTGCATTTTTACGAAGGCTATTCGGCGAAGGAAGTCGTGTTTCCGATGCGCGTCTTCGGGCGCATGGGGATTCGCGCGGCGATTCTGACGAATGCGGCAGGCGGCATCAGGACTGAGTACAAACAAGGTGCGCTGGTCGTGCTGCGCGACCACATCAATCTTCAAGGCGCGAATCCGTTGATTGGCCCGAACGACGAGCGCTTCGGCCCGCGCTTTCCCGATATGACGCAGGCTTACTGGAAATCGTATCGCGAGGCGGCGCTCGTCGAAGCCAAGCGGCTGGGCATCGAAGCGCACGAAGGCGTTTACGCGGCGCTTTCGGGGCCGAGCTACGAAACGCCGGCGGAGATTCGTTACCTGCGCACGATCGGCGCGGATTTGGTGGGGATGTCCACCGTGCCGGAAGTGATTGTGGCGCGGCACATGGGCATGCGCGTGCTCGGAATTTCGTGCGTCACGAACATGGCTGCGGGGATTCTGGATCAGCCGCTCGATCACCGCGAAGTGATGGAAACCGCCGAGCGCGTGAAGTCGCAATTCATCGCCCTGCTCCGCGCGGTGATCGCCCGCATCGCCGGCGATCTAGGCTGAGGCTTGCTTTGGATGCGTTCAATGGGTTCGGACTTGTAGGTTAGAATCGCGCGCATGAGCAATTACGATGCGTTAATCGGTGCGGCGAAGCAGGCGCGCGAGAACGCGCACGCGCCGTTTTCGAATTTTCGCGTGGGGGCGGCGCTGCGCGCGAAGTCGGGGAGAATCTTCACGGGCTGCAATGTGGAGAATGCCACGCTGGGTCTCACCTGCTGCGCCGAACGCGTCGCGATTTTCAAGGCGGTCTCGGAAGGCGAGCGCGGATTCGACGCGATTGCCGTGGCAACCGACACGGAGACGCTCACGCCTCCCTGCGGCGCCTGCCGCCAAATCATCTGGGAATTCTGCGGCGATGTGCCGGTGATCCTCACAAACCTCAAAGGCAAAATCGAGCAGACGACCTCAGGAAAATTGCTCCCCAAGCCCTTCGATTCTTCCTTCCTGTAGAAGGCTTAACCACAGATAAACACGGATGAACACTGATAAAAAACCGATATCGGACTTAAATCATATTCCGGCTGCGAACCGCGAATCTGCCTTGCCGCCCCCCCTATTTGTGCTCGCTTTATTTTTGCTACTGGTGTTTTTTGGTTTCGAAATGTAGCTCAGGTCTTCAGACCTGAGGGGGGAGAAAGCCCCATGCCCCTTCGCGGGGAAGCCAAGAATCTGCACAGGCAGGAGTGTCTGTGCCACTAGAAAGCCTAAGCCGTTTCGATGCGGGCGGCGTGGGCGAGGCCGCGCTCGAGGGTCTCGAATTCGCGGATTTTGAATTTTTGGATTTTGCCGGTCACCGTAGTCGGAAAGGAGTCGACGAAGCGGATGTACTGCGGAATTTTGTAGTAGGCGATTTTGCCGGAGCAGAACAGGCGGATTTCGTCTTCCGTGGCGGCTTCGCCGGCCTTCAGGCGAATCCAGGCGCAGACGGCTTCTCCGAGCTTCGCATCCGGCAGGCCGACCACCTGAACTTCCGCAATCTTCGGATGCGTATAGAAGAATTCCTCGACTTCGCGGGGATACACATTCTCGCCGCCGCGGATGATCATGTCTTTGGCGCGGCCGGTGATGCGGAGGCAGCCATCGGGGCGCATGGCTGCGAGATCGCCGGTGTGCAACCAGCCTTCGGAGTCGATGGCGCGGCGGGTGGCCTCGGGCTCGTCATCATAACCCAGCATCACCACATGGCCGCGGGCGCAGAGTTCGCCTTGCTCGCCGACGGGCACGGTTTCGCCGGAAACGGTGGAAACGATTTTGACTTCCGTCTCGGCGATGGGCTTGCCGATGGTGGAAACGCGCACGTCGAGCGGGTCATCAGGAGCGGACATGGTGATAATCGGCGAGCTTTCGGTTTGGCCGTAGGCGATGACCATTTCCGAGCAGTGCATCTGGTCCACGACGCGGCGCATGACTTCGATGGGGCAAGGAGCGCCGGCCATGATGCCCGCGCGCAGTGAGCCGAGGTCGAAGCGCGCAAATTCCGGATGCTCGAGCTCGGCGATGAACATCGTCGGCACGCCGTAGACCACCGAGGCGCGCTCGGCCGCGACGGCTTCGAGCGTTGCCAGCGGATCGAACTGCGCGGCAGGGAAAATCATCGCCGCGCCACTGGTGATCGCGATCATGGTGCCGATGACGCAGCCGAAGCAGTGATACAGCGGCACCGGCACGCAGATGCGGTCGCGTTCGGTGGCGCCGAGCTGGCGCGCGCCCAGCAGGCCGTTGTTGACGACGTTCCGGTGGGTCAACTGCACCCCTTTCGGCGAGCCGGTGGTGCCGGAGGTGTACTGAATATTGACCACCGCTTGGTTCGATGGGGCCGGCACCGGACGGTCCGCGCCGGCGGCGATAAATCGGTCCCAGGAGTTCTTTTCGAGGACAACAACGTGTTCCAGAGCGAATTTCTCCGCGTTGCTTGCTTCGCGGAGGATTTGCGGGCGGTCGGCGCGCGCGTCGGGTGCGCTCACAAAGATTGCGCGCATGCGCGATTTGCGCAGCACGAAAGCCAGCTCGTGCGAGCGGTAGGCCGGGTTGACGTTGACCAGGACGAGACCTCGGCGCGCGCACGCAAGCTGAATCAATATCCATTCGGCGCAATTGGTGGCCCAGATTCCCACGCGATCGCCCGGCTCGAGCCCGAGACCCGCCAGGCCGCGCGCCGCGAGATCGACTTGCCGGTCGAGCTCCGCGTAGGTGTAGCGGATCTGCTGATGACGCGAGATGAGCGCATCGCTGCGGGGCACGCGCGCAACCGTCTGCCGAAAAACTTCATCCACCGTTTTTTCAAGCAGGGGAGCGAGGGGCCCGCGCGCGTAGCTGAGCATGGGCAGATTATCCCGAATTTCCATTTTGGGTTCGGAGCCGGAGCGTCATCGTACTTGCGAACTCCCCCGCATGCAATGGCCCGCGTCGTTCGAGGCGGTTCAAGCAGGGACGCTGCGTGCGAAGCCCGGGAGAATCTTCACGGGCTGCAACGTCGAGAACGCGACGCGGGGCCTCACCTGCTGTGCCTTCCTGTAAGGCTTTGACCACAGATAAACACAGATGAACAATGATGAATGGCAAATCCAAAACTCCTTGATTTCTCAGTGAGCATGCAATACGCCTGGAGCTCTCGGCGTCCCGATCGCGATCAATTCAACGAATCGTTCCGCCGTCTTGTTTGGTTTTCCATCTGTGTGTATCTGTGTTCATCTGCGGTTCAGGGTGTTGGCTATCAGCCGGCGGGCGGCATACCCTTGATTCTGTCGTGCTCAGGCGTATGACCTTTGGGTGGCGCATCTTTTGCGGGCTTGGCAAAGGGTGCAGGGGTTGAGTCTGGGCCTTCGTAGCGCCGGCATCCTGCCGGCTCTATTAGGCTACGATTACAACCATGCCGACGATCCGCTCACGCGGGAGACTCCCCCACTGGGAGGAGTGCGGCCCGAAATCACATTGAGCGCTGTAGGCGCGGCAGAAGTTAGCCCAGGCCGGAAGGCCTGGGAATCCCGTGTGAAATTGCGTTGAGCGCCGTAGGTGCGGCACGAACTCCTCGCGCGAACCACGTGCGACCGCTACCCGAACACGAACTTCGGATCAAATTCGACGCCATGCTTCCTCAACAACGCGATCCATTCCGCGTCGAAGGTCATTTTTCGATGGTGTGATTCCTGGGTTTGGATGTATCGCACAACCGCCGGAATCAACGACGCGCTCACGCTGAACGCCGCGTATCCTTGCTGCCACGCGAATTTGCGCCCCTGCTCGTTGGCCCACCGTGACGAATTCGATTTGATCGCGAGAACCGCCCGGGCCAGCGGGAACGACGGGGGAATTTGAATCAGCAGGTGCATGTGATCGTCCATCCCGCCCACCGCGTGGACAATCATTCCGTGGTTTTTACAGACGCCCGCCGTGTAGGCCCACAGCGGGATTGAAAATCTTTTGGGATGAGCTTGCAGCGATCCTTGGTGCTGAAAATGACGTGGACGGCATTTTGAGCGTACGTATGAGGCAACTGTCGCACCTACGGCGCTTGGAGCTTTTTCTTTCTGCGGACCCAGGCCTTCCGGCCTGGGCTAAATTATGCCGCGCCTCCGGCGCTGGAGCTACGAGTTCTGGCGGGCGGCGCACCGATTCCTGCGACACTAATACTATTAGCCAGCGGCCCAGTTCCAAAATGGGAATTTTCAGTTTATACTTGAAATATGGTTGATTTTGTGATAACAGTTATTTGGCATGATTGGACACGGCAAGTCGAGCGTTTTCAATACCGGCAGAGCCGCCGGGAATACCGGGGAATTTCGATTTTGGGCCTCTGGGGCTGATGCGGCCTATGAATTCAAACCACTTAACCTGCGATTTCTAATCGCGACAAAATCGCGATTTCAATCGAACTGCGCCAATCAGGACCTGCACGCCGAGCGGCAGGCGGGGCCCCTTCGGCGCGCTTCAGGGCCGAGGGGCGCTCCCAAGAAAGTCGCCAATCGGGAGATTGGCGTTCCCAGGAAAACCGGCAATCAGAGCCTGTCTATCGTGGCCTCGGCATTGAAAGGTCACGAGTCACCAGTCACGAGCCACGAATCACGGCACTTCTAATCGCGGATCCGCGATTAGAAATCGGCGTAAGCGCAGGGAAAATCAGGCACTTGAAAATTTCTAATCGGCTCAAAACGGGGGGCTCCGCCGGCGGGCGCCGCTCAGAGACCTGAATTTCACGGAAGCAACACGATTGAGGCTATCAGTCGCCGGGTTTGGAGCGCTGGCGCTGAAGTTTGATGGCGGTGGAGCGGAGGGTTTCGGGGACGTTCTTGTTGTTGGTGAGCATTTTCAAGTCGGTGGCATTCAGGCGCGGGAGGAGGTGGAGCGAGACGTCGAGTGGCGTTTTCGCGTTGTTGACCAGGCCTTTTGCAACCACGTAGCTCTTCATGAATTTGCGCGTGAGCGAAATGGTGCGCAGCACTTCCTCCGAGACATTGGTCATTTTCGAAAAGCCTTCGACTTCGGTATCGGTGAGCCGCGGAGATTGCAGCACGCAGCGCTGGACGAGCTTGTTGGGGTCGCGGATGAGCAGCATGCGCTCCTCGCGGCCGCCTTTCAGAGCCAGAGTGAGGCGCTGAACCACGTTCATGTGCATCACGCGCTTGGTGAGCGTTTCGCGCTTGACGGGATCGGGCTCGATTTCCTTGGCGGCTTCTTCCATCTCGGCCAGCGGCAGCGCTTCGTCCTTGTGGACTTCGCCGAGAAGGTCCTGCTGCTCGCGCGAAGCGGCCTGAGACTGCGAGAGCGCGGCCACGAGGTTTCCGTCGGAGATGAGGCGCTCCATATCATCGAGCAGCGCCTGGATTCCCGCGGACGTGAAATGCCGCGCCACTTGCGCGAGCACGGCCGTGGGGCAGGCGGGATTTTTCGCCATCAAGTCCGCAAGGCCAGGTTTCTCCGCGTTATTTGCGGCGCAGTATTTGAAAAGGCGCTCATCCGCGTCGGGCACCGCAAGCGCCTTCATGTAGGACTCAAGCGGGAGATTCATGAGCGTGCTTTTCGCGCGGTCGGAAATCGAGCGCTGCTCGTCGGTTGAGAGGATGGCAAGCAGCTCGACGCGAAGCTCGGGAGTGAGCGAAACGCCGCCGGAGCAAACTGCCATTTTGCGCTCCGGGCGGGCGTGGCCAGAGCGAATCTCTTCGCGAACTTCCGCGCTAATGGAGGCCTCCAGTGAGGGGCTTCAGGTCCTTGTGCGTAAGGGTGAGTGTGCCGGGCTGGCCGGGAAGCCCGATAGGAGGAACGGTCTGGCCATTGAGTTCCAGGAAGAGAGCGGTGGGATCGCTGGAAAAAATCTCGAAAGAGTCGAGAGCTTCAAAATGGTTCACCTGGCCCGGCTCCACATGGCCTTCGAAAATGCTTTTGCCGTCCACAGTCACTTTCACGTCGGCGGGTTTTCCCGCCTCCATTTTGAGGGTGAGTTTCTCGGGGGAGGGTTCAGCCGTCGCTGCGGGGATTGACGATGTTGTCGCCGGGAGGCTTCCTTCCGGAGCGGAAACCGGATTCACGGGAGCGCCCGGCTTTGATGCGGCTGCCCGCGCCGAATTCGTTGATTTTGCGGTGGCTTCGGAAGAGGCCGGGCGCAGATGGAGCCGCGAGACGATACGTCCACCGTACCGCGCATATACCACCCAGCCGCTTCCCAGGACCGCCATGAGAACGACGAGGGCAGCGATGGCCGGGCCCCAGCGGCGGCCTCGCTCGATGGGGGGATCCGGCACGACGCCGGCTTCGACGCGGTGGCGCGTTTCGAGCGCGTACTCGGCGACGATGTCGTCTTCGTCGAGCCCCAGGAAGCGGGCCACGGCGCGAATGAAGCCGCGATTGAAGACGCCGCCGGGCAATTGGTCCCATTGCTCGCGTTCGATGGCTTCGAGAAACCGTGTGCTGATGCGAGTGGCAGCGGAAATTTCTTGCAAAGAGACGCCGCGCATTTCGCGCTCGCGCCTCAAATGGTCGCCGAAGGGGGTTAAAGACATCCGTTGGAACCAGTGCCAAACAAAATATAGGCGGGACGCAACGGGGTGTCAATGACGCTGCGAGGCCCGCGGGCGATGGCCCTTACGTCAAATCGGCCCGCCAAGGGCGTTGCAGTGTACGGAAACGGTTCTATAATGCGAGAATTGGCCGAAGAATCCACAGACGCTCGGCCGCTTGCCCCGGCTGAGTCTTCGCGGCGGTCTGCCGACACCAAGCCTTTCGAGGGCGTCGAGCGGCGGCGAAGTCCGCGCGTGACCCTTGAATCGCCGGAGAGCAGCGAAGTCACGGTTTTTCACGAACTTGGCAAGGCCCTCACCTCCTCGCTTCAGCTCGACCAGGTGCTGCGCACCATCATGGAGAAAATCAACGAGGTGCTGCGCCCGGATACGTGGTCGCTGCTCTTGATGGACCAGGAGAAAGACGAACTTTACTTCCAGATCGCCACCGGGAAGGGAGCGGATGCACTCAAGGATGTCCGCATCAAGTTGGGGCAGGGATTGGCCGGCTGGGTGGCGCAGGCAGGGCAGGCGGTGGTGGTGCCGGACACCAGCAAGGATTCGCGATTCTTCGCGAAAGTGGACGAGCGGACAAAAATGGCTACGCGCTCGATCGTGGCGGTGCCGGTCCGCTTCCGCGATCACTGCCTCGGAGTGATTGAGCTCATCAACTGCGTCGGGCCGGAAGGATTCAGCAAACGCGACCTGGCGCTGCTCGAGGCGCTGGCGGATTATGCGGCGATCGCCATCGAGAATGCGCGGCACGTCCAGCGGATTCACGAGCTCACGATCACCGATGATTGCACGAGCCTCTACAACGCCCGGCATTTGAATTTCATGCTCGATACTGAAATTTATCGCTCGCATCGCTATGCCTTCGAATTTTCGCTGATTTTCATCGACCTCGATCATTTCAAGAACGTCAACGACACCTACGGCCACCTGATGGGGTCGAAGCTGCTCGCCGAAATCGGCCAGGCCATCAAAGACAAGTGCCGGCTGATCGACCAGGCGTTCCGCTACGGCGGAGACGAATTCGTGATCCTGCTGCCGCAAACGTCGAAGGAAAACGCGCTGGGCGTGGCGCGCCGCCTGCACAAACTGATTCGCGAGACCGTGTGGCTGAAAGAGGCGGGGATCAACGCGCGAATTACGGCGAGCGTCGGCGTGGCGTCGTATCCCACCGATTCACGGACGAAGGCCGAGCTGCTGCATCTGGCCGACGAAGCCATGTACCTGGTGAAGAACACGACGCGCGACAGCGTAGCCGCGTCGGGCGTGGGCGTCCTGCCGGTCCTCAATAATTCCTAGCGCTTCAAAATTTCAGACATCCGGATTGTTCGGCTGAAGTCTGCACAGCCCCTTCGTTCCTCAGGGCGAGCAGAAGTGGCTGTGCCACACAAAGCCCAGCCTTATTCGACGATCGTGTCGAACACCGCCGTCTCGATTTCGCCGGAGCGCTTGATCTGCACGAAGAGGCGATAGAGGCCGGGCTTGGGGAAGCCGTAGGGGAACGAAATTTCGGGGTCGACATGCTCGGGCTGGGCTTCAAGGCCGTTCATTGTGGCCATTCCATTCATCGGCGCCGTTCCGGGGGCGCCCGTCGCCGCGCCGGGCAGGCGCGCTTGCGCGAGATCGAGCGCCGCCATTGAAACGGAGCCGGCGGGATGCACGTGCGCAAAAACGGCGGCGTCGGAGCGAATGATTTCGGCGTGGGCGGCCATGCCCATGTAGGGTTCGAGGTCGCGCGCAGGTTTTCCATCGCGGTCCTCGACATGAAAGCGAAAGAGCAAGGCCGTATTGGCACGAAGCGGTGTTTGCGGCCGCTCCCACACCATGCGGCCGCCGCCGGGGAGCAGAAAAGCTATCTCGCCGGCAGCGGACTGCGCGAGCGGAGTCGCGACGATCCCGCAGTCGTCACCGGTGAGCGGCTGGCCCGCGAATCCGGGAACATCCAACTGGCCAATCAGGGTGATAGGGAAGCCGCTCTTCAGGACGACGTCCGCGAAAATCTGATAATGCCCGGGCGGAACGGGAGGCAATCGTTCGGCGAACTCGCCGTTTGCATCCCGCTCGGGATGCAAATGCCAGAAGCTGTCCATCGCGGGCAGGCGCACGAGAAACAGATGCATCAGGTGGCCGTGGTCGGGGATGAGGAGTTTGAAGTCCACGGGCTGAGCGGGGCGGCGCGAACTTCCCAGAGCCATGCGCGTGGGTTTTTGTTCCAGCGCCAGCCGGCCCGAGGGATCGAGGACAGCGCCGATTTCGGGAGGCGTGTAAACATTCGCTTCGTACCGAGCGGCTTCCGCGCGCCACCATTTCCACCCGATGAAGAGCAGCGCGATGACCAACACACTCGCGATTGCCGTCGCGATTCGCGCGCGCCGCCGATTTTCGAATTTCGGCGTGGCGCCGGGCTCGAGCGCACCTTCCCGCACGGCGGCCGCGGCGATCGATATCAGGCCGAGCGTGAGGAGCAACATGAGCGCAGCCAGCGTGAGGCCGAGCGGACGCTGCATCGGGAGCGTCCGCTGCGCGATGGCCGGAACCGGAACGGCGAGCTCGCCTGGCCCGCGCTTTCCATCCGCTTCGATGTGAACTTGCAGCGAGCCGAATTCCATGAGCCACAGGCTGCCAGTGAAAAATTGCGGATCGGCGGCCGAGCGCCGCGCGATATCCGGCGTGGGGGCGAGTTTCGAGCCGGGGCCGGTAAGCTGCATCGGCGCGACGCGGATTTCGCGGACGTCGGGCGATTCGCTGCGAATTTCGATTTCGGCGACGCCGGGAATCACCTGCGGCATGCGGATGGTGACGTACAGCAAGTAGGGGCCGGCGTAGCCTTCCATGTAGATATCGGGATTGCCCACATGGGCAGCCGCGCCAAGTGAGAACAAGAGGGAAAAAATCAGCACCGCCGATACGCGTATCAATTGAGCCGGCCCTTCGAAACAGCTTGCACAAATCCGGGCACGGCATGCCGTGCCCCTACGGAAGAAAGCCGGCGTGAAACTTACGCTTGGTTGATTTGAAGGCACGGGATTATCGGCGGATTTTGCGAACCCAGTCGCCCCAGGCGAGGCCGAGGCGGCTGCTGAGAATTGCCGCTACCAGCGCTTCGGCCATCACCAGCCAGAATTGGGCGCGCGTTGGCTCGGCCGGGAAGAACAGGCGGCGAAAGTCGTAGCCATTCGGCGAATCGAAGTACGCGAAATAGCCGGTGCCGAAGATCCAGTTGGCTGAACGCGGCGACATCAGGAAATTCGCCCAGGGCCACTGCACGGCGGCGAATACGGCGAGGAAAATCGCGCCCGCTGCGGCAGCCTGCGCCCACTTATTCCATGCTGCGAGCTTGGGCCACACGGCGTCCAGCGCCAGCGCGGGCACGATGATAAGCAGCGGAAACTCCATGGGAACCAGATGCGTGATTTTCTGATAGACCGGGCCAAGCTTCGGCGTGGCCGGGAAAAGCGGAATGATCCAAAGCATGAGGATGGCGTAGAGCGAATAGATGCCCGCGATGATGGTCCGCGGCCAGCGTTGCTCGGAGGCGCGCGCGAAGCCCATCAGCACGACGGGCACCACGATTGCAACGGCTCTGTAACACACTGCGCTGTGCATCAATACGCGATAAGTGGACTCCCACACCATCGTGGTCGCGAGCATGGTGATGAAGCCGCCAAACCCGAGCAGAATCCAATCGAGTTTCTTCCGCAAAGCCTCGCTGGCGCGGTGCATCGTGCTGGCCACCAGAACCACGGCCCCCACCTGAATCGCCAGCACGCCTCCGTCGAGGACCACGTGCGGCGGGCTGAAGATTTTCACGTCGAGGCCATAGGCGTTGTGCCACCAATTGTCGAAGGGAGCGGAGGTGAGCATCATCGCGCCGCCCCAGGCGGCAATAAACGCGCCGAGCGGCCCGCGGAACTTCCAGACGTGCACTGTGACCGGCTCCATCGCCGGATTGCGGCCAAACGTGCAGGAAAAAATCAAGTAGCCGCAGGTGAGTCCCGCGAGCACACCGCAAAGCTGGATGGCCATGTGCGCGGGCGTCCAGAAGGTGTCGCGCCCGATAGACATGTGCCAGGAGATATCCCAGTAGCCGCCGATCACCACGGAGAGGACCGCAGCGAGAAGAGTCCAGATGTACCAGGGGATGGAATCGGCGCGCGGCACGGCGGGCGCGTCGAGGCGGGCGATGGCGCCGGGCCGAGGTGAGAGAGCGGTTGCCATGTCAAGGGATCTCTTCGAATCGAAAGTAACATGGCAGGCGTGCGAAACAAAATTGTGAAACGGCTGTTGAAACTTTTTGCAAGTGGCGCTACATTACAGGCAACGCGCGTCTGGCGGGTGTTCTGGATCGGAACAGTTAGGCGCCGCCCGATTTAAGACGACTCATGCAGACGCCGTGTTGTGGGGTGTCCATGCGCCGAGCGTCTTTTGCTCATTTTTCAAGCCTGATCCTGTTCGTGTCCTTGTTCACCAGCGCAGGCGTGGCCGGAGCCCCGGCTACTGCGACGGATTCGCCCACACTGAAGATATGTCTCCGGCTGGAGGATGGTTCGAGCTTTACGGGTGTCGCAAATGTCCGGGTGACGACGCCACTGGGCTTCGAGCTCAATGGCCAGCGGAACGGGCCCGAAGGGGAGATCGTTTATTCCGGTCTTCCGCCCGGCACATATTCGGTCGAGGCAAGCGCGCCGGGCTTCCTGCGCCTGCTCGAGGTGGTTGAGATCAAGCAGGGCCAAGGACTCGTGACTGTCTTCCTCGTGATGAAGCCCGAGACCGGACTCATTCCAAGCGCTAAGTCCGAACCGCAGGCGGCCACTGCCGCCGCTCCCAGTCCCAATGCGGCCACCCCCCCAGGAGAAACAGGTGGGGGCAAAGCAGAGCCGCCGCCGGACGCAGCGGGGGCTGAGCCAAACAAGGCGAGGGTCAAATCATCACAGGGCTCCTGGATTCCGCCGGGAGTTGACGCTGCAATACCTCCAGTTGCAGCCGGCGTTGCGTGCTCGCTGCCGGTTGTGCTTAAGGGCGCCGGCGAGCGCATGGAGGAGTTTGCGGAGAATCTCGAGAAATTCAGCGCCACCGAACACGTGGAACATTTTCCGGTTAATTCATCAGGCGCGCGCCATCGGCCTGAAGTGCGGTCCTTCGATTATGTGGTTTCCGTTTCCCAGACTTCGAGCGGCGTGATCGAGCTCGACGAGTATCGCAATGGGAGCTTCGATCGCACCCAATTTCCCGCCGGCATCGCCACCGAAGGGCTCCCGGCGATGGCTTTGATTTTTCATCCGGTGATGGCGCCGGATTTCAATTTCGTGTGCGAAGGGCTCGGCGAACGCGACGGCCATCCCGCCTGGCAGGTTCATTTTCAGCAGCGGCTGGACCGCGCCAACCGCATCCGCTCGTATGTGATCGGCGGGCAATATTATCCAGTGCCCCTCAAAGGGCGCGTTTGGATCGATGCAGCCACGTTCCAGGTGATGCGCTTCGAATCCGAGCTGATGATGCCGATAATCCCTATCGAGCTTACACAGGAGCATCTGTCAATCGATTACGCTCCCGTCCAATTCAAGACTCAGCACACGGAGCTTTGGCTCCCGAAAGAGGCCGAGCTCTACGTGCAGCGGCACGGCCGGCGCTACTATCGCCGCCACTCGTTTGACAACTTCAAGATCTTCACCATCCAGGCGGGACAAAAAATCCAGGCGCCGAAACAGTCATACGAATTTACCAACACAACGGACCACGACATTTCCGGAATTTTGACTGTCAATCCCACCTCCGGGGCGGCTCTGAAGCCCGTTTCGATTCAATTCACGATTCCCGCGGGACGAAGCATTTTCAAAATTGTCGGCCCGGGGAAGGACATAAGTTTTCCGGTGGAGCGTGTCGGTTCAGCCACCTTTATCCACAATGGAGGTGAGGGGGCCGTCAAGGCGGACGCGTACCTGGTGCAAGAAAGCACGCTCGACGTGATTGCAGACGGCACGATCCTCACAAGCCGCTAAGGATTGCGGCGTTATTTGGAGACCCACCCGGGTGGCGGATGTGCGATCCGTCTCCTACTTGCTCACTTGGGTTCTTTGAGCGTGAGTTTGCGCGCGGCCAATCGCGAAGGCAAATTCAATGTTTGAATCCGACATATTCAGGAATCCCGGAGTATCCGGAATACGATTGCGCCAAGGCTACCGAAATCATCCCACGAGCGTCCATATATAACGGGCAATCCGAATCAGTGTGAGAACTCTGAAAGCAGGCCCTCAGCGGCTGAAGCCGCGAGGAATCTGGAATCCTTACGGCACGGCTGCCCTTCGGCTCAGGGTAAAAAGCCGTGCCCTGGCGAAAAAAAGGCGTTGTCACACTGACTCAATCCACCCTGCGAAGCTGGCGGTCGAGGAAAAAATGACGAGAATATTTAAGCCAGTTGCGCTTCTCTGCGTGCTGTTCATTGGGACCGGCGCGGGCGCCCAAACCTCGAAAAAAGATGCGGACCTCAAAGCGCCCGACGGCATCAACCTCAAAGTGACGTTTTATTCCGCCGGGAAGCCCGGGCCGGGCGTGCTGCTGATGCACCAGTGCAATCGCGATCGCAAGACCTGGGACCCGCTCGCGACGCAGCTTGCCGAAGCAGGCATCCACGTTCTGACGCTCGACTACCGAGGCTTTGGCGAAAGCGGCGGTGAGCGGCGAGATTCGCTTCCGATGCAGCAGATGGCCGCCGAACAGCGAAAGTGGCCCGGCGATATCGATGTTGCATATCAATATTTGCTCGCGCAACCCGGAGTGGATTCCGCACGCATCGGCGCCGGCGGCGCAAGCTGCGGCGTAAATAATTCCATCCAGTTGGGGCGGCGCCATCCGGAAGTGAAAACGCTCGTGCTGCTCTCCGGCAACACGGATATGGACGGAATTAAGTACCTGGAATCGGCTACAGGTGTTCCGCTGTTCATGTCTGCCAGCGAAGACGATGGGGACACAGTCGAGCAGATGCAGTGGCTATTGGCCTTCTCGCGGAATCCGCTGGACAAAATCGTCGTTTATAAGGCGGCGGGACACGGCACCGAAATGTTCAAGGTGGAGAAGGGGCTCGAGCCGCAGATTCTGGAGTGGTACGAAGCGAGGCTGCTCGCGCCCCCTGCCTCAATCACAGCCGTGAAACCCACGAAACCCAGCCCCAGCGCCGAAATTTGGGATCAACTGACTGCGCCTGGCGGCGCCGCCCGAGTCAAGAAGCAGCTCGAAGAAGCGAGGAAGAAAAACCCCGATGCGTCGCTATTTCCGGAATTCGCCGTCAACTACCTGGGCTACCAATATCTTCAGCAGGGCGACACCAAAGCAGCGATCGAGGTTTTCAAACTGAACGAATTCGCGTATCCGCGTTCCGCCAATGTGTACGACAGCCTGGGCGACGCCTACCTGGCCGACAATCAGAAAGAGCTCGCCATCGAGTACTCGGAAAAAGCGATCCAGATGCTCTCGGAGGATCATTCCATCGACGAGGCTCGCGCCAAATTGATCCGCGAAAGCGCCGAAGATAAGCTGCATCAGCTCCAACCCAAGTGAGGAAAGGGCGCGCGGGCGCCGGATTGCAGGCGCGGTTTCGCCAAGAAGTTTTCCACAGACGCCCGGCCCCGGCTTGATTCACCCCTGCCAGCATGTTAGTCTGCGCACGATTTCATTTTCTCAACTTCAAATTCATCGCCGGATCCGGGAAGCGAGCGAGGCCGCATGGCAAATGAAGCGCTGGGCATGATCGAGACCAAAGGGCTGGTGGGCTCGATCGAAGCGGCCGATGCCATGGTGAAAGCCGCGAACGTGATCCTGATCGGCAAGGAATATATCGGCGCGGGGTACGTGACCGTGATGGTGCGCGGCGACGTGGGCGCCGTAAAGGCAGCTACCGATGCGGGGGCGGCTGCAGCGCGGCGCGTGGGCGAGCTGATCGCCGTGCACGTGATCCCGCGCCCGCACGAACTCGTCGAAGATATTTTGCCGGGGGGCGGCGCTCCCCGCGTTTCAAAGAAGTGAATTGCATTGTGATGGGAGTCGTCAGGGCACGGTTTTACAGCCTGCGGAAAAAGTGCCAAACCAATTTCCTCAGGGGCTGAAGCCCACGGACAAGACGATGCCTATGTCGGAGCTGAAGCTCCGACCCCCTATCGGAGCGACTTCTTGCTCAAGCTGTTTGGCCGCTGAGGGGCGCTGGTTGCAAGTCGCTGGTCCAGCAACCATCGTCCTTCTAGGATTGGTTCTTTGAGCCTGCGCGATCGCGACCTGATTTCCGTCCAGGAAGCACGCGAGGGTGTCGAGCGGGCCAGCGAAGCCCAAAAGAAGTTCGCCGCATTTTCCCAGGAACAAGTTGACGCGATTGTGGAAGCCTGCGCGGCTGCCGCCGCCGAAGCGGGCGAGTCGCTGGCGCGGCTGGCCGTCGAAGAGACGGGCTACGGAAACGTTCCCGATAAAATCATCAAGAACCGCCTCGCTTCGGTGGACGTTCCGCGCGCCATCCGGGGAATGAAGACCGCCGGCATCCTGCGCCACGACAAAGAAAAAGGCATCATCGAAATCGCCGAGCCGGTGGGCGTGGTGGCCGCGGTGATTCCCTCGACAAATCCCACGTCGACCACGATTTACAAAACGCTGATTTCGCTCAAGGCGCGCAATGCGGTGGTGTTGAGCCCGCATCCGACCGCGATGCGCTGCATTTGCGAAGCGGTGGGCGTCCTCACGCGCGCAGCTTTGAAAATGGGCGCACCCGAGGGGCTGATCGTTTGCCTCAGCCATCCCACCGCGCAGGGAACACAGGAGCTGATGCGCCATCGGCTCACGGGCGTGATTCTCGCCACGGGGGGCACGGGATTGGTGCGCGCCGCGTACACGTCGGGGCGTCCTGCGTTCGGAGTGGGGCCGGGCAACGTGCCGTCGTTCATCGAGCGCACCGCGAATGTGCACAAAGCCATCGCCGATATTTTCGCGGGAAAAACTTTTGACTACGGCACGATCTGCTCGTCCGAGCAAGCGATCGTGGCGGAAGAGGCCGTGGCGGCTGAGGCGCTCGAGCAATGCCGCGTGCAGGGCGCTTACTTTTTGAGCGAGGATGAAATCCGCCGGCTCGGCGCGCTGGTTTTCCTGGGCGGCGCGCAGGTGCCGAATACGCAGGTGGTCGGCCGGGCGGCCACGACGATTGCGGAAATGGCCGGCATCAAAGCGCCCGCTTCCACGCGCGTGCTGATCGCCCGGCTCGAAGGCGTGGGCCGCGAATTTCCGCTCTCCGGCGAAAAGCTCTCGCCGATTCTTGCGTTTTATTCCGTGGCGAATCTGGCGGCTGGAA
>DASPSD010000032.1:0-18857 GCA_035624115.1 Candidatus Sulfotelmatobacter sp.
GGTCGCGGAGGATGCGCACGCGCTCGAGCGTCTCGATTTCGGAGTGCAGGTAGCGGCAGCGCACGCCCACTTCCGCGAAATATTCGGCCAGGTCTTCGGCCATGCGCTTGGTGAGGGTGGTGACCAGAACCCGCTCGGCGCGCGCCGCGCGCACGCGAATCTCTTCGAGCAGGTCGTCCACCTGGCCCTTCACGGGCCGCACTTCGATTTCGGGATCCACCAGGCCGGTGGGACGAATCACCTGCTCGGCCACCACGCCGCCGGACTTGGTCAGCTCATAGGGGCCGGGGGTGGCGGAGACGTAGATGGCCTGATTGATGCGCCGCTCGAATTCGTCGAAGGTGAGCGGGCGATTATCGAGCGCGGAGGGCAGGCGGAAGCCGTAGTCCACCAGGGTCTGCTTGCGCGAGCGGTCGCCGTGATACATGCCGCGGACCTGCGGGATGGTCTGGTGGGATTCGTCAACAAAGAGCAGCGAATCGGAGGGCACATAGTCCAGAAGCGTGGGCGGGGCTTCGCCGGGCAGGCGGCCGGAAAGATGCCGGGAATAATTCTCGATGCCGTGGCAATAGCCGATGGTGCGCATCATTTCGATGTCGAAAAGCGTGCGCTGCGCCACGCGCTGCGCTTCGACCATTTTCCCCTGGCGCTCGAGTTCGGCCTTCCACCATTCGAGCTCTTCATAGATGCCCTGAATCGCGCGCTCCTTCTGCTCGGCCGGAAGGACGTAGTGGCTCTTGGGATAAACCGGGAGGCGGGAGACTTCGGCGTCGCGCGAGCGGATCTGTCCGGTGAGGGGATCCACCTTGCGAATAGCCTCAACCTGGCTGCCCCAGAGCTCGACGCGCACGGCGAAATCTTCGTAAGGAGGGTAAATCTCTATGACGTCGCCGCGGACCCGGAACGTGCCTCGGCGGAGCTCTTCGGCGCGGTCGTACTGGATTTCCACCAGCTTGCGGAGGATGGCCTCGCGGGCGATGGACTGGCCCTTTTCGAGCATGAGCATCATGCCGTAGTAAGCCTCGGGCGAGCCGATGCCGTAGATGCAGGAAACGGACGCGACCACGATGACGTCGCGGCGCTCGAAGAGCGAGCGCGTGGCGCTCATGCGCAGCTTATCGAGCTCGTCGTTGATGGTGGCTTCCTTCTCGATGTAAACGTCGCCGGCGGGGATGTAGGCTTCCGGCTGGTAATAATCGTAGTAGCTGACGAAATATTCGACGGCGTTGCCCGGGAAGAAGCCGCGGAATTCGTGAAAAAGCTGGGCGGCGAGAGTCTTATTGTGCGCGAGAACGATCGTGGGGCGATTGATCTGCTCGATGACTTTCGCCATCGTGAAGGTTTTGCCCGAGCCGGTAACGCCGAGAAGCACCTGGTGGCGCTCGCCGTCGGTGACGCCGCGGACAAGCTGCGCGATGGCTTCGGGCTGGTCGCCGCGGGGGTCGTAATCGCTGGCTAACTTGAAATTCATGGCCGGGCCGCCTCAGGACGCTCGATGACCCACTATGAAAACTTCCATTATAGCGCACGTGGCAAATCGGCGCGGGTGGGGGCAAGGGGTGGCTCTGGAGCCCCCCTCGCTATGGGCCACGCCATCGGGAAATTGAATTCGTCCGGCGCTTTTGGCGTCTCCACCCGTCTGACGCGTGAATTGTGCCGACCGAGTCAAGCCTCGGTTCGAGTGACTCGCTTTTAGCGCGCGGCACGGTCAATAAAGCGGCGTCAAGCCGCCGCACTCCAGACAAGCCCCGCCGGTCACGCAGCACGCGGGTCTCCGGTCTACGTCAACGATCGGGATATGGCGGAGCGGGATCGGGATCGGCTACCATCGCAAGCTCGTGCTCGGCGGCCAGAATTCCGCGCAGCCGGGAAAGGAACCAGCGATGGGCGCGCCGATCCTGACGTATCGCGGCACCGTGTATCCCTGGCATTGCGATCACATGGGCCACATGAATGTGATGTGGTACGTCGGAAAATTCGACGAGGCCACTTGGCAATTGCTGGCGGCGCTCGGGCTGGATTCGGCGCGGCTGCGCGACGAGAACTTGGGGATGGTCGCGGTCGAGCAGCATCTGGAATACAAGCGCGAACTGCTCGCCGGCGACCTTTTGACGATTCGCTCGTCCGTGCAAGAAGTCCGCGAAAAAACGGTGCTCTTCGTCCACGAAATGTTCAATCAAGAGACGCAAGAGCTTGCCGCACGCACCGTTTTGACCGGCATTTGCATTGATACGACCACTCGAAAGGCCCGGCCGCTGCCGGCGGACGTCCGAGAGCGCGCCGCGAACCTGCCGCCCGCGAGCAGCGGGGAATGATCGCAAGTGCTGCTGACTGCGTCCGATTGGGACACCGAGTGGTCAAGGTTGCGCCGGAGAAGGCGGGAGCAGCGTGACTTCCGATTCGCTGTGGACGCGGCCTTTGTAGGTCATGCGCGAACCCGAAGCGGCGCTCACGACTTCGTAATCCATTTCTTGCGAGTTGGTCTGGGTGGAGCGGACGACCAGGCCGGTGGAAAGCGAAATCGAATCGAGGCTTTCGCCGGTACCGGTCCAGGAGCCGGAGGTGCGCAGGCCGTTGCGGCGATAGTCCTCGGGAGTTGCATCGTTGCGGCCGCCGTGATGCAAGATTTCAGAGCGCGTCAGAATCACGGCGCACATTTCCGCGGCAGCGGAAGGCGGGAGCGCCGCCGCGGGCGGTGCGCTCGATGCGGCGCAAGGTTCGTTGCGCAGATAATTTGACTCCGTGCGCAACACGAGATTCGCAAGCGGGGTGCCCGCGAGTGGCTGCTCATTGCTCCACCTTTGGCCGATGCTGATGCCGGCTTTCGGCAATTTCGCCCCGGGAGAAAGTCCGGCCATGAAACCGCGCGCTGCCTGAGCGGCAGAGGGATTCGGGAGAACCTCGTCGAGGCCTTTGATATCGGAAACTTTCCCGCCGGGCTCGATGGTGAAATCGATGGAGTGGCCTTCGAGGCGGTTGTACTGATCTTCGAGGGCCGCGGCTTGCGGGTCGTAAGCGTCGGTCTCGGATGTAGCGCTGGATTTTTCGTAAGTGGCGCGGAGACGCACGGAGCCCGCAGGCGCAGGCGCTGCCGGCGGAGTCGAGAGCACATCGAGCCGCACCACCAGGCTGACGGTTTGCTTCAGTTGCGACGCGCCTTCGGGATTTTCGATGGGGCTGGTCGTTCTTCCCGCCGTAGCAAGCCGCGTCTCGATGCGATAGCGCAGAGTATCGCCGGGAGAGAATTTCGGCAGCAGATGGACGCGATCGTCGGCGGCGCCAAGCGCGAGCGAGGCAAGCAGCAAGAGACCGACGGCCGCGCAAAATTTGGGGACGTTCAAGGCCGTGCCGAAGGCGCGGGGGCGCGCGTGATTCGCGGATCGGCGAGCGTGCCGCTCAGATTGTAGGCCGGCCCCGCGGAACGATGAGATTCCGTGACTCGCGTCAAATGAAAAACGAGATTGTGAGCGAAATCGATGCTGCCCGAGCCTTCGATGCCACCGCCGGGAGAAACCAGCTCCAGGCGCTGAAACTGAACCGCGCCGTGAGCGCAAGTGAATTCCGCGCTCGCATCCTGAAAGCGATTGGATCCTGCGACGCCCGCCGGCTGCCGTAGGATGTCCGCAAGCTCGGGGCTGCGCAATTCGGGGCGCTGGATTCGGGCGCTGCCTTCGCAGGCGAGCGCGCCGATCAATTCCTCGCGCGCGGCGCCTCGCGCATCGAGCGAAATCTTGCCGGAAGCCAAACCCGCGAAGAGATCTGCGAGCCCGGGCGATACGGCGGTGAGAGCAGCCAAATCCACGCCGGAGAAATCAAGGTTCGCGTGATAGGAGGGCGGAGAGGCAAGCGCGGCGTCGAATACGCCGCTGATCTTGCCGGCGTGGAAACCGGCCGTGGCGGAGGCGACACGGAGATTGCGTCCTTCAAGGCGCACATCCGCTTGCAATTGATGCAGTGTGAGCGGCGCGAGCGTGAATTGGTCGATGGCGATCGTGCCGTCCGCGCGGAGATTTTCCGGCGCAGCGTTCGGGCGCGAGCGATCGTTTAGGAACGGAAGCACGCGGCCGAGAAAACTCTCGCGCCATCGCGGATTGAGCCAGCGATCGAGATTTGCGGCGTCAAGGTGATTGGCGGAAAGCGCGAATTGCCAGGCTTCGCCGGTGTCGCGGCGCTCGAACGTGCCGGCCCAGCGCGCGCCGAATGCCTCGGCCGACGAGAGAGCCACCTGGCGCGAGCCCCGCTTCCATTCGGCGCGCGCTCGGATGGCGTCGACAGGGCGGTTCAAAAACGCCGCGGCGAGCGAGCCGGTTCCTCCTTCGCCTCCCCACTCCACGAATCCAACCGGCGGCGACTGCCACGGAAGCGTCCCGCCGGACCAGTGCAAATCGCCGCGAACCGGGCCGGCGAGGTTCCATCCATGCGAAATATTCCAACCGAGCGCCGCGGCGGTCGAGAGCAAGTCGCGCACCTGCGCCAGATTCCCGGAAAGATGCAACGCGGGAGCCTGGCTCGCGCGCGAGCGGTGAGGCGCTTCGAGTCGCAGCGTGTTGGCGGCGGAGCCGAACGACAGCGTGAGTGGCTCGAGGAAATCAATTCCATGATCGTAATGAAATTCGATCTGGCCCAGATGAACCGGAACGCGCAAGCCGGGGCCGGTGAGGTCCGCTCCAATGTTGTCCACATACGCGTTCACCAACTGGAGCGGCCAGCCGGAAAGATTCGCGCGCCCTTCGACGGCTCCGCGAACGGAAACATTTTCAGACACGCCGGTATGAAACGCGCGCACGCAGGACAATAAATCTCCCAAATCAATCACTGCGGAACGCACCTCGAGCAGGAACGGAGGAACCGGCCGCTTCTGAAAAATCGACGGCGCTCCCCACAAAATCCTTGAGCGGAATTGCGCGTTGGAGTGGGGCGCTTCCACGCTGGCATCGGCGATATCGATGCCCGGGACCAATGGGTTCCAATGCATCGTGGCCGTGAAATTTAAGCCGGGATTATCAGCGCGCATGGGGAGGTCCCAGCGATGGAGCTGGCGGAGTTCGGTGCGGCTTTCGATGAGCCAATCGCTTGCGCCGGTGCGCGCCGTGAGCGCCAGCGACATCGTGCCACGAACGCCGTAGTCGTAGCTGCGAGCGAGGCGGAGAACATCCGGAACGGAGGCGCCGGTCCACGAAATTTCAAGCACCGCCGGTCGCAGCCGCGAAGAAGTGCCGCCCATGTGGCCGATGAGATGAAGTGTGCCGGGCTGCTGGCTCACCACCGCTGCGCGCACGGGCGTGGCTTCGAGGTCCATCAGCCACCGGCCGGGGCCTTCGGGTTCGATGTGGCCGTTCACGCCGATGAAGGCGAAGGGCAGCTTCTCGTCGCCGCGCTTGAAATTGATGCGGCCGGAATCCACATCCATGCGGGTAAAGCGCAGCGCGGGATGCGTGGCAAGAGCGGCGGGCGTGGGCGGCCCCATGCCGAAATTGCCCGAGGGCCGCGGCAACCACTCCGCGAGATTCCAATCGCCGTCGCTATTGCGGACCAGGTTCAGGCTCGGGTGCGCCAGCGAGACACCGCCGAGATCGAGACGCCCGCGCAGCAAGCTGAGCCATCGCAGGCGCATCGTGAGCGTCTCGGCGCGGAGAAAATATTCATGGCCGAAGCGGGGGTCTTCGCCGACCGAAATCGAGTGCGCGACAAGCGTCGGCCCGTTCCACAGGCTGAATTGATAGCTTTCGACTTCGACATTGCGGCCGAAAGCGGCCTCGAGCAGCGCGGTCAGTTTCGAACGCAGGCGGGTGTGCTGCATCGCCAGCGAAATGGCCGTATCCGTGACCCACAGGAAAACGAGAAGGAGCAGCAGCAGGCGCAGCAACTTCGGCCAGGTCCGCGGGCGCGCCGCGCGCCGGTCCGTCGCCTCGGGACGCGATTCCGCCGCGGCGACCGCAGGTTCGCGCGCGGCGGTTGCAGCGCTTGCGTTGGTGGCCAAATTTGACACGGCGAATAACGGCTCGAAATTCCGCTGCGAGCCAACTCATAAATGCCGCCAGCCCAGGTACAGCGCACCTTCAGGGGCTAAAGCCCAATTTCTTTGCGAGCGTTAATGTCGGAGCTAAAGCTCCGACCCCCTAAACACCATTTATGAGCTGCGCTGGCTCCGTTGAAATCCTATTTATATAAGCGCTGCCCACCAAGACCTTTGGAGTGCGGAAGCTTGCTTCCGCTTTGTTTTCAAATCCAGTGCGACTCCCGCGAACACCTGGCTGAGCCAATTCCGGCAGGATCCCCACAGAGCCAGCTGCGCTCTAGTGCACTTCGTGCAGCATGCGATTCCAGCGCGTGCGAGCCGGAAGGTGCAGCAATGTATCACCGATTCCGCGCAAAGTGCCGGCCAGGCCGCGGCTCGCGTAATCGCTGGACGTGGCGGCAACCGACCAGTAAATCACCAGCGGCCGGCCCATCACCGCGTCGCGATGGACGAAACCCCAATAGCGGCTGTCCGCGCTACGGTCGCGGTTGTCTCCCATCACGAAGTAGCGATTTGGGGGGACGACGAGTTCGCCTCGCTGGACATAGTCCATGATTTTTTCGGCCCATTCCGGCCGCGGGCCTACTCCGATGAAATCGCGGTTCTTCGGGGGAAAATTTTCGCCAAAGGGATCCTCGCCGGCAGGATCGTGGACCACGTAAGGCTCGGGGAGCCGGTGGCCGTTAAGGTAAACCTGCCCATCCCTGATGTGGATGCGGTCACCGGGCACGCCGATCACTCGTTTCACGTAGTGCTGATGATCGTCATAGGGAAACTTGAAGACCAAGATATCGCCGTTGCGAATCGGCCGGTACGGCAGAACTTTCTCATACCACGCGCCGCGGCCCTCGAACAGGAATTTATTGACGAGCAGATGATCACCCACCAGCAGGGTCGGCTCCATCGATTGGGAAGGAATTTTGAAAGCTTGAACGATGAACGTGGTCCCAAACAGCGCGAGCAGAAGCGTGACGAGCAGCGACTCGGCGTATTCGGCAAACGAGGTGCGATGCGGCTCGTGGCGAGCCTGCGCCGCCGCGGGAGGAACCTCGGCGATTTGTGTCTCTGCGTCCATGATTTCGCTTCAGGCAATCCGGCGGCTGGACTCGAGGCTTTCCAGCGCGAGCCGGGCCGCCGCCTGTTCGGCTTCTTTCTTGCTCTGTCCTTCCGACCCGGCCAGCTTGCGCCCGCCGAGCCAGACATCCACGGTAAATGTCTTCTGGTGCTCGGGGCCCGATTCGCTCCGCACCCGGTATTCCGCGTGGCCTTCGCCGCGCTGCTGGAGCCATTCCTGAAGCGCCGATTTGAAATCCGCGCTGTCGAGGCCGTCCGCGTGGCCGGAAAGCGCCGGCTCGAGCAGGGTGCGATTCAGAAATGCAGTCGCGGCTTCGAGGCCGGCATCGAGGTACACCGCGCCGACGATGGCTTCGTAAGCGTCGGCCAGCAGCCGCTTTTTTTCGCGCCCGCCGGTCTTCTCCTCCCCCGGGCCGAGGCGAAGATGGCTGCCGAGTTTGAGCCGGCGCGCCGCTCCATGAATCGACGACGCGCTCACCAGCCGCGCCAGCCCCTTCGACAGTTTTCCGGAATCCCACTCGGGAAACGAACGGCAGAGGCGTTCGCTGGCCACCAGACCTAAAACACGATCGCCGAGAAATTCGAGCCGCTCGTTATCGATCCCGCTCGAATTCTGCCGGTGCGAGCGGTGCGTGAGCGCCCGCTCGAGCCTTTCGGGATGCTTGAATTGATGACCGAGAATGTCCTCGAGTTCTCCGCGCTCCTCGTCGGTCATGTGGCGATGGCCTCGATCAGGGCTTGGCAGTGGCCGGCTGCGCCGCTGCGCTCTTTTTGGATTCGTCCGCCATTTGTTTGCAGCGGCCTTGCAAACCGCCGGAGATGTTGCCGCATTTTTGAAAGGCATCCGCGGCGTCGGCCGGCCGATTCAATTGCTTCAGCTCGACGCCCATCACGTAATAGTCCACCGGGTCGGGGTGTGAGCCGATTTGCGTCGCTTGCTCCAGCTCTTTCACGGAATTGTCGTACTGCTGCCGGCGCCAATAGACAAGGCCGAGGCCGCTGTGCGCCTGCGAAGTCAGTTCGGTCTTGGTCGTCTGGAATTGTTCGTCGGTGATGCCGGCCGGTTTCGAGAGCGACGCCAGAACGGCCAGGGCATGGGTCTCATATTTCTCCGCTTTTTCAAGGCGTTGCTCCGCACCCAGATCGTCCGGATTGTAATTGTGCGGGATGAACCACCCAATCATGACGAGAACGTTGACGTCGTCGGGATTGAGATTCAGGGCCTTGTCTGCCGCCGCCTGCATCCTGTCGTAATTCTGCGCGTTGAAATAAGCCTGCGTGAGCACGGAATAAACGCCCTCCGCATGCTGGCTGGTGGGGTATTTCTGCACGAATGCCTCGCCCGACTTAATCACCTGATCGGAAGGACCCGCCTTCGCGTCATAAAACGCCTTGTAAGCGGTTTCTTCCTCGGGATCCACCTTGGGAGTCTCCGCCGCCGGCGGCTGCGAACCCTGGACGGGCTGTTGCTGCTGCTGTTGCGGGTACGGCTGCTGTTGCTGCTGCGGCATCGGCTGCTGCTTCATGCCCCCTCCGCCGCCGTACTGCGCAAAAACGGGTGGCGCGAACCCAAGCAACGCCGTCAGCAGGATTCCCGCGAAAACCGTGGAATTGCAGTTCCGATTTATTTTCATTTCCATGACCCTCTCCGAATTTGGATGCCCCGAGCGCGTGCCGTGGCGCGCTCTCAAGGGTTTTGCGGCTGGCCGGCTTTGCCGCTGTCGTTGTTGTCGCGCGCGCGTGGCTGATAGGGTGAATCCACGCCCCGTTGCGCTGCCACGCGTGCCGCTTCGGGCGCGCCGTCAACGCCGAGTGCCGCGCGATACTCGGCCACGGCTTCTTCCCGCTCGTCCTCGAGATCGTGGATGCGCCCGAGGTACACATGAGACCACGCGACGATTTTGGGATCCACCGGATCGCGCGGGCCTCTGGCGCCCGAGCCCGCCGGCGCCGCCGGTACAATCAGCTTGAGAAAAAGTTCTTTGGCGCGGTCCCCATCGCCGCGCAGCACCGAAGCGATGGCCAGGCCGTATTCGGCGCGCGGTTCATCCGGATACTGCGCCAAAATCTTCTCGAATGTCGCCGTGGCAGCCGCCGCATCCGTGGCCGCGATTTCGTGGTCGCCTTCTGCCAGCGCTCGATCCAGATCCGAAGGCGGCGCAGCCGCGGAATCCGATTGTTCCGGCGCGGGAGCCGGCTTGGGCGGCACGAACGCGACGTTTTGCAGCCGCTTCTGCTCCGACTCCACGTCGATGCCGGCAATCAAATCAGGAAAATAATACGACATCGCCGGCTCGGCTTTTTCGAATTTTTGAAGCTGCTGCACGAGCGGCCGGACCATGATGAACCCGGAGAGATCGTCCTCGGCCAGAGCCGCATCGAGCTGCTGCTGCGGCAGACGGAGCAGGCGCAGCTCGACCGCCTTAATCAGGCATTCGTCGGCGTAGGAAAGAAAATCCGAGTGGTATTCCACCGGCAGCCGGGGAGCACGAGCGGCAATCTGCAACAGCGGCTGCTTGGCCTCGACCTCCTTGCGATATTGAAGCGGCAGAGGATCGAGCATGAAGTGAAGATAGGCGTGCTGAATTTCCACCAGGGACGCCTGCGTTCCCCGCCCCATCACGATTGCGTATTGATCGCCGTTGTTGCGGAAATTGGCGCGGCTGCCCACCAGCGGCTCCACGTAGATCGTAAATGTCCGGCCGTACTTCGGCTTCAGCACTTCGCGCAGATAAGCGTTGGTGCTGATGACGATGCGGCGCACCGGCGGCTCGTAGCGCGCAATCAAGCGGCTGTACTCGGGCTCGACGCTGCGCCAGCGCGTCTCGAGCCGCGCCTCCTTATAGAACGCGACGAGAATCTCCTCGAAGCCTTCGAGCGCCAGCGCGTCGGGCGGAAGCTGGTCGTGCTCCACCTGGAACTGAAAATTGGGCGGCGGGCCGACGACCAGAGCAAAAGTGATGTAGCGCGAAAGAGTCTGGCCGGGATCGGCGAGCAAATGGTCGCGATAGAACGCGCGAACGGCTTCAGTGGCAGGGCCCTGCATTTTCAGCAGTTCTTCGCGAAGCGCGAGGCGCGAAGGCATTTCCGCCAGCGTGCTTTCGTCCGCGGCAAATCCCGCCGCATCGAGCGCGCAAAGGGTGGCGAAGAGCTGTTCGTTCGGCTCGACGGAGATGCCGGTGTAACCCTCGGCCGGCGCCTGAGGTTTCCGTTCCGCTTGCGCAGTCTGCGCGCCGCGCGTCGCGCCGCCGCTCAGCACAAATATCGCCAGGGCGCATCCCAGCGCCGCAATCGGTCGTACGGACATTCGATTAAACTCTAGCGGGCGCTTCCAGCAGAGTCAAGGCAACGTGGAAGAGGACGAAGGATCATCTTTCAAGGCGCCGACGGAATCGGAGTCTTACGAATCAGCAGCAGGTTTGGAAGCCAGGCAGGCTGGATCAGGTCCGAAGGTCACCACAAGGGAAGATGGCACCGCGGCGGCGTCCACCACGGTGCCATCAAGGAAGAAGCTTGGATTTAGGAGTGTGAATCGACCCAACGGATCGCCTCATCGACATTGCGGATGGCCCTGTCGATGTGGCCAAAGGCACGCTGCTGGAGGCCTTGGGCAAAGCCATTATCTTCTTCATGGGCGATGTCCTGATGGGCTTTCTCGAGCAGTTCTTTGGCGCGGTGAAGGCGGCCGGTGTGGTCCAGGCCCGCGTCCACCGGCGGGTGATCATTCAGGTCCTTGCCATCGTCAATCGATGCCTTTTTGATTTCGCCAATGGCGTCATCGATCGCGTGAATGGCTTCTTTTTCCTCATGGCGCAATTCGCCGTCGCCCCCACGGACTTCCAGGTGGGCGCGAGCCGCGCGCAGATCGGAAAGAGCATGAAGGTAAGCGGGATGCCTGCCTTGAGCGGAAGCCAGGCGTGAACCGAGGCCCAAGCACAAGGCGACAACGGCTGCGAAGAGTGCAACTTTGGCAATCGACTTCATCATCGAGAGTTCCCCCTGAGTGGATTTTGACAAGATGCTGATTTTATTGTGTGAGCCATGCAGGCGGTTCGCCACCGCGCGCACAATCAGATTAACCCGCAGCACAGCCGGAAGTTGTGGCGGCTATGGCGCGGTTGCGCTATGCGCTACTCTGTGCTGAAGGACAGGTGCCGAACTGGACGACCGGCCAGCTCGTCCGCAGGACCCCGAAGATGTCCGATGATCCGGCTCATCGGGAATTCACTCGGCTTGGGAAGCAATGACGCTGCATCTACTTTCGCAGAAGGGCGCGCAGGCCAGCCTTTGATTTCCGTCGTTCTGAAATGAACCTATCTGGCTCTGTTGAAATCCTATTTATCCGAGTTCCGCCCGAGGCGCCGTTTTTTTGGAGTGCGGCTCGTCCCGAGCGCAGCCGAGGGGCGGCTTGACGCCGCTTTTTGACCGTTCGCCCGACCGAAAGCCAATCAATCGAACCGAGGCTTGACTCGGTCGGCACAACTGACGCGCCTTGAACGCGAAGGGCTTCCGCTTTGTTATCAATATGAGCAGAACTGATGCGCTCCGGCGACATTGATTTTCGGCCCAGGTGGGAGCCCCCGCATTCATGCGGGGGGAGCGGGACTTCAGTCCCGCGAAATAAATCATCGCAACGAAAGGGGGCTTCAGCCCCGGGACTTTCGATGCCCGGCGCTAAAGCGCCAATTGAAGCGCATCGCCATTTCCGGAGCGCTTCCCGAATCGAAAAATCGGGAGCGCTCCTCCCCCTGATAAATGAGGGGGCTCCCACCTGCGTCCCGAACCCTCTCTGGTGGCTCCAGCGCCGTAGGCGCGGCATAATTTAGCCCAGCGTGGAAACGCTGGGTGCGCGGCGGCAAAACGCGTCAAGCGCCGTCGGTGCGACAGTTGCCTCACACGTACGCTCACAATGCCGTCCACGTCATTTTCAGCACGAAGGATCGCTGCAAGTTCATCCCAAAAGATTTTCAATCCCGCCTGTGGGCCTACGCGGCGGGCGTCTGCAAAAACCACGGAATGATCGTTCACGCGGTGGGCGGGATGGACGATCACATGCACCTGCTAATTCAAATTCCGCCGTCGTTGGCGCTTGCACTGGGCCACCGTCGCCAGGGAAGTTCGTGTCACCTCGGCAACCTCTGTTGCTTCAGCGACCGAAACTGTAACGTAACCCGAATCGCGCCTGAATCGGTTCGACGGGGTGCATAACCCTTGCGAATGCCGCGTTAGCATTCACAGCAGCCGAAACGGCCTCCTGCCCTGCTAGTGATGTTGGTGGTGCTGCTGGCAGCCCCAGCTCGGCTGCTGTCTTTATTTGCGATACATAGGCGTAGTCAATGTCGTGATCTTGGCGGTTTAGGAAATTCAAAACTTCGCCGAAAATGCTCCAGTTGTTGTTAAATTTATAGCTGGCTCCCAGGTTGACCAACGCGGTTGAGGGGGAGGTATAAATTGCGTCGGACGTCAAAGGCCGCGGGCCAAAGTAGCGCAGGCGCAAACTCGCCGAAAAGCCTTTGTAATCGTGTAGCGTGGCGCCCGCTGCAACCACCCATCGAACTGCTTCGGGCACCTCCTTGCCGTTCGGATTTTGCAGGTAAGCGCCGCCCCCGATTGGAATAAGCCCAAGGCAATCCGAGTTTCTTGGGCAAAGCTGGGGACCCATTGGGGTCGACGTGTAAAACGTCGAATCGTATGGGTCGTTTTGGGTAAAAATGGCGCGGGAGTCCGCAAAGTCAGCATCAAAAACCAAATGCTCCGTTGGGGTGTAGTAGTTCCCAACTTCTATGCCGTAGCGGTTACTCGACTCAAGTGAGGGAGTCGTGCCTCCGGTGTCGCCATCCTGCAGCAGTTCGGAATTACTGTGGAGATACCAGATCTCAGCGGTGCTTTGCAGATGTGGGATGGCCGCAGTGCGCACGCCGACTTCTGCGCCTTTGGTCTGCACCAGGAAGGGAATTTTAATGGGGTTCAGCGTATTGATGTAGGGGTAGTCCGGCGAAACCGGTTCGTACAGTTGGGTTGAGCCCCGCACGTCGTTGGTGTGGTAACTGAATCCACCCTGCACATAGAACTCTATATTGGCCCACGGGCCGAAGATCAAACTTGCTTTGGGGTTGGGCAGGAACTTGTTGACCGATCGGTTGGAATTCGGATTGTAGGGAAGGTTGGTGGGGTTGGTAAAGCTGGTGACGACACCTTCGCCGTCGTCGCCGCGCAGGGCCACGACCGAGCGGAATTTGTTCGCCCACTGGATTTTACTTTCTACCCAGAAACTTCCTATCGTCTCCGTAAATTTATTCAAATCCGTGTCCGCGGGCAAGACCGCTTGCTGAACCGTGGTGGGGTCGATTCCGGCTGTATAGAAGGTTTTGCTCGTACGCACGCGATCTTCCGTCCGGAAAAGGCCGTTGTGGATCCAATCGTTGCGGAGCTGCATGCCGAACGTGGTTTCCGTCTTGCGGCCGAAGAATTGGCCGAAAATCGTATGGCGTATGTCGAACCCAGCCACCCAGCGCCTGTCCTGCTGTTCAAACTGGTCGCCCTTATAGGGGTCAACCAGGTAGTAGGTGAAATCGGAGAACAGATCGAGATCGTAATAGAACCCGTAGGCCATGACTGTCGTTTCGGAATTTTCGTCCCGGCGATGCCATTCACCCTGCAAGCTATAACGCTGTGATCTGCCACCGTCAGACGGGCTCAGTGAGCCGAAGAAACCGACGACGGGTACGGCCGTATAGGGGAGCTGATCGCTCGAGTTCCATCTCGCTCCATCGTAAGCGCGGACCGTGATGCTGAAACCCTTGTCGTCTCCGCCCTGGCTGTAGGTTACAAGGCCGTTGAATTTGTAATAATTGTCCGGATGCACCCATGGGCCGCCATCGTGATACGCCTCTCCGCCGTACAGCAACTTGCCCTTGCCGAGCTTTTGCGATACGCCGAAAACGAACCGCGCAAATTGATACATGCCGCCGTCGACCTGGAAGAAGTTTTGGGGCAGCGTCTTGTAAAACACCACATAGGCATTTCCCGCCGAGCCATAGTCGCCGACATCGGCGAAATAAGGACCTTTCTCAGCATCCACCCGCTCCACAAACTCCGGGATGACGGTGTTCATGTCCGAGTACCCCTCGCCGTGCGCGTGCGACGGCAGGTTAAGCGGCATACCGTCGAGGAAAATGGCGAAATCTGTGCCGTGGTCGAGATTGAAGCCGCGAAGGAAATACTGGTTGGCCTTACCGCCGCCGGCATGTTGCGTGATGATGAGGCCGGGAAGCGTCTCCAAAATTTCTCCCGAACGAAGAATCGGACGGTCCTGGATTTCCGGTGCGCCCACCGTTATCTGGCCGGCGGAATCGGCAATTCCGATGAGGCTATCCTGCCGCCCCCGCACGGTTACGGTGGTGCTCACGGCGCTCACAGCCAGAGAGATGCGCAGCGGGGCCTGTTCCCCGGTGGTCCTTATGGTGACGGGGATTTCCTTGGTTTCAAAACCGGGACTGGATACCGCGATTCGATAATTACCTGCCGAGAGTCCAGAAACAATGAACGAGCCGTTCGCGTCCGACTGGGTCGTCATTTGCACAGTACCGTTCGCGCTTTGAACCTGCACGGTGGCCCCGACAATCGCTGCGCCAGACGCGTCAACGACAGTTCCAGATAGCTGAGTCGGATAGGCCTTATCACTCGAGGCGGTCGGCGTCTTCTCCTGCGCGGCGGCCAAGGTTGGAGTAAGCATCAGTGCAATTAGAAATAGAAACGACAGGAGGGCGCTGCAGGATCTGCGCATGGCACGTTCTCCCAAACTCCCCAACAGCACCGAATCTCGTAACAAAAATCTATGTATCGTGTTACCTGTCCGCCGGGTGTTTCTAGAGTCCCACCCAAGGGGCGTGAGTGTATAGCACGTTTTAATGATTCGTGCTATCAGCGGTTCGGCGAGATGCCGGCAGTGCTTTGCAAGCGGTGTACTTTGATGCGATAAGATGAGACATCCCAAACGCAGGAGACCTTGGATGGGAGATTTGGCTCGCATTGGCGTCTCGCTGGAACATGAGCTGCTGAAGTGGTTCGACGGCGCGATCAGCAAGAAAAACTACGACAATCGCTCCGAGGCGATCCGCGATCTGATCCGGGACCAGATGGTCGCCGAGGAGATCGACAAAAACAAAGTGGTGCTAGGAACTCTGACGCTCGTCTACGACCACCACCGGCCCAATCTCACCGAGAAGCTTGTGGAGGCGCAACACCGAGCGGGCGGCCGGGTGCTGGCGGCGACGCATGTGCACCTTGACCACCACAATTGCCTAGAAGTCATCATCATGAAAGGGCGCGGCGTCGAGCTCAGGGACTTAGCCAATGGAATCCTCAGCCTTCGAGGGGTGAAACACGGGAAATTGGTGGTGACCAGCACAGGAAAGGACCTTAAGTAGGAGGCGGGTGGGCCAGCCTTCGAATCCAGATTTCATGAGATTTGAAGCCCGGGAGCGGCTGCCAGGGCCTTCTGCCCCCCAAGAGCGGTCGGAACGAGCCAAATGAGGGCTTCTGGAGGCGTTCAGGACCGTTTTGCACGTGTTTTAGGTCATAGTGTTTGACCATATTGGGTCAAAGTCTTTGACCATTTAGGGTCAAATTATTTGACCCAAATTTTCGCTGTGCCTTCGCCTTGGGTGTCCGGCTTGCGGCGGCTTCGAAGCGAGGCGACTGGAAAATTTTTGTGAGGGCGGCGACGAACGACGCGGGCGTCAGCCACGGACGCGGACTTCGCTGAAGCTCAACAGGACGTGGCCGCCCGACATCGGGCGCCCAAAGCTGAGTTGAGGACGGAAACGCGAGAACAACAGCACCTGATCAAGCTGATGGCGCACGGCGGCATCCTGCGGGCCCGAAAGAATTTTGAACGAGACCGCCTGGCCCTGCGCATTGAGCGTCGCATCGACCAGCAGCAAGCCCGATTCGCTGCGTCCTTCGGCCATCGCCATTCCTGGAATTGCGAAAGGCGCCATGCTCTCGAGGCGCGCGGGCTGGACAAGATTGAGCGGCAAATCGTCCGCCACCACGCCGCCAAGCGGCACGCCCACCAAAACATTCTGGACGACGAGAACGAAAGCAACCAGCGCAGTGAGGATTCCGCCCGTGGCCGGCACCGCGAGAGGACGGAGAAAATTTTCGAATGTCAAAAAGGCCCGCCTCCAATTTTGCACGACCGTGCCCCACAGCGGCTGCGCGTGCGCCGCTTTGACGCGAATGCGCGCGGCAAGGTCGGCGGGCGGCGCGACGGGCTCCAACTGCGCGAGACACGCAGAAAGCTGTTGATACCGCTCGAGCTCGCCACGGCAAGCGGAGCACGAATCCAGGTGCTGGCGCAGCCCCGCGTGTTCACGCGATCGAATCGCGCCGTCAAGATAACCGGGAAGGCCGCGTCCCGCTTCGCGGCAGTTCATCGCCCACCTCCATTTCCCCTGGCAGCCTGGAGCGCCGGAGCGTGCGCGGGAAAAAATCGTTTGCTTGCGTGGCGCCGCGGCAAATGCTCCGGCTCGCACGCGGGAGCCTTGGCCGCAGATTCGGTCTCAGGCCGCCGCAGCATGGGATCGAGAATCTCTTTCAACAAGCGGCGCCCGCGCAGGATGCGCGATTTCACCGTGCCGACCGACACCTCGAGCACTTCCGCCACTTCTTCGTAACTCATGCCTTCGAGATCCCTCAAAATCACGGCGCTGCGAAATACCGCGGGGACTTCCGCGAGCGCGCGCCGGACGGTGGATTGCTTTTCGCGGCACTCGAGTTGCTCGAGGGGAGTTGCGTCCGCGTCCTTCAAATCCAGCGCGGAATTTTTCCCTTCCGCTTCGGTATCGATGGAGACCTGGTTCCGGTGATGCCGCCAGAACCAGCGGCGGTGATTCAGCGCCTGGCGGACGGCGATGCGATAGAGCCACGTCTTCAGCGAGCTGCTGCGGCGGAATCCGTGGATCCCGCGAAAGGCGCGAAGAAAAACTTCCTGGGTTACGTCGGCTGCGTCGGCCGGGTCAGTGAGAATGCCGTAGACAAGGTTGTACACACCCGCGTGATAGTAGGTGACCAGCCAGTCGAACGCCGCATCGGATCCCGCCTGAAGCTCCATCACCAGTTCGGCTTCATCGCGACCCCACGCCAGAGTTTGCGCCAGGTCCGACATGGTTCTCGCCGCGTTTCCTCCAGGGCGCCTTTCTATAGATACTTAGACACCGAGTGTTCCCGATATGTTGCAAGGATAGCGCGATTCGACGTGGGCGGTATCCACCGAAAGTACCAGAGCGGCTGGAGGGGCCTGCCCGGCCCCGAGGCGGCCAAGCCTCTTATTTACAGTAGATTACGGGAGGGCACACTCTGCTTTCCGGCTGGAGATGCGATCCCCTACGCTTGTGCCTCGGGGCATGGGCCAATTCGGCCGGTTGCGCCGCAATTCGGGGTGGCCAGCAGCTAATAGCCGAAGTAGTCCTGGTCGCCCTCGAGCATCACGGAAAGACGCGAGAGCCGCAGAAGTTCTTTGATGCGATCGTTGAGCTTAATAAGCTTCAGATCGCATTTGTTCCTCTTCCCAGAGGCCCAAAGCCCCACGATGGAGCCGAGTCCCGAGCTGTCGAGAAAGCTGACATTCGTCAGGTCCAATACAACCACCTTGTGGTCAGCGATCAAGGGCCGGATGGTAGCTTGCAGGAGTGGGGAGGTGCTCGAAACGATTCTGCCCGTGCAGCGAACTAAAACTTCGGTGGGACCTTTCTTCTCCGGCTCTAACTTGAGTTCGGCAGCCGGAGCGGCGGATTCCATGGTCATCTGGCAAATCTCCTCTCCGCGGGGCGTGGTGGAATGGACGTGAGCGGATTATACAGCAAGAGGCAAGTTTTCGGTGCGCTGCGAATGGCCGGGGACAGGGGCCTGGGGGGTGGATGACACAGTGAGGGCGCGGACGAAATTTCGGCCCGCCTTCGCCCTGCGGGCTTCGGCGCGGCAGCCTTCGCTCGCTCTCCCCTCGGTAGGCTGGCACGCCGAGCCGTAGCTCGCGGATTTGCTGACCACTTCCAATTTGCCGATTACACGCGAGCGAAGGCTGGTGGAGCCGATGGGATTCGAACCCACGGCCTCCTCGATGCCATCGAGGCGCGCTCCCAACTGCGCCACGGCCCCACACCAGAGGAAAAACGGCTGCAACTTTTATAGCACTCGAAGCGGGCAGCGTCAAACCCTTGAACCCAAGCCGCTATCGCTCGGGCGCGACCCGAACTGATCACTTTGTCTTGTACCAACTGTAGCCGATGGTGAAGAAAAACGAAGCGTTATAGCCGGGGTTTTGCGTGCCCAGGCTGGCGCTGGAATGGTGAATGACGGAGCCTTCGAGCTGGAGCGCGCGGCCGCACCGGGTGAAAAAGTGAGCGCCGAATGCGGCTCCCGGCGTGAAATTCACATACGAGGTGTTGCCCGGTGGAATGTTGTGCGTGGTGAAGAGAACTCCGCCGACCGCCTGAAAATAGGGAGCGATTTTTTTTCCGCTCGTGAAATTCCATTGGAAAAGTGCGGGCTTGAAACCGCCGCCATAGACAGCGCTGTTGGGAGGGAATACCGTATAGACGGGCAAGAGGTCGACGGCCCACTCGAAGTTTCCGCGCAGAAAGCCGGGGAGATGCTCGCCCGTCAGCACCCAGCCGACGCGTCCACCGGCAATGAAGAACTGAGTATTGTCCGAGTGGCCGAGCCCGGTGCCGCCGCCCGCCTCGACGCCCAATTCCCAAGT
>DASPSD010000041.1:0-2168 GCA_035624115.1 Candidatus Sulfotelmatobacter sp.
TGGCCGAGATCCTCTGGACGTTCCTTTACAAAAAGTAGCGCAATGATTCCGGAAAGCACCGCTCCGGCCGCGCCGATTTCCCAACCGAGGCGCCAATCGCCGCCGTGCGCGCGCAGAAACCTGTCCATCAGAGGCGCCATCAACCCGCAAATGCCGGAGCCGCTGAGGACGAGGCCGACGGCGCGACCGCGGTAACGCTCGAACCAGCGAGCGGCGGCCGTGCTGCCACAAATGATGTCTCCGAAACAGATGCCGCAGCCAACGACCACGCCATAGGCCAGCAGGAAATGCCACGGCTTGGTTGTGGCGAACGCCAGAAGGAGCGAGCCGAGACAAACGAGCGCGGAACCGATGAGGTACGTCTTGCGAATGCCGCGCTTCGCAATGGACATGGCAACGAGCGTGGAAGGAAGGCCGACGAAAAGGTTCACCAGCGTAGAGCCAAATCCGTACGTGCCGTGGCTCATGGAAATACGCTGGAGCATGTAGGGATTGATGATCGCGCCGATATAAAACGGAAAGCCCAAGTTCAGGAAGTCCATCGACGCCAGCGCGCCGACCAATTTCCAGCCGTAGAACGGGCGATCGTTCGACATTTGGATCCTCCCTGCGAGCGCTCCGCGCAGGCGCGATTCTGCGCCCCGCACAGCCGCTCCCGCCGCCCAAATCGGCGGGAATCGGCGCCGGATGTGCGGACATTCTAGATTGATCTTCTGGCATTGCAAGTTGAATGTAGAATAGGCCCCAAATCTCACGGCGGAATCGATTGAATTTGCGAACCCAGGTCGGAATTGTCGGCGCGGGGCCTGCGGGCCTGCTGCTTTCGCACTTGCTGCACCTTCACGGCGTCGAATCCGTGCTTGTCGAGGCCCGCACCCGCCAGTACGTCGAGGAGCGGGTGCGCGCGGGCGTGCTGGAACAGGGCACAGCCGATTTGATGGTGGAGGCGGGAGTCGGCGAGCGGCTGAAGCGCGAGGGGCTGATTCATTATGGCGTGAAGTTCCGCTTCGGCGGACGCACGCACCGCTTCGATTTCAAGGATCTCGCGGGCGGGCGCGCGATCTTCGTCTATCCGCAGAATAAAGTGGTTGCGGATTTGTTCGACGCGCGCCTCGCGGCCGGCGGCGAGATCTTTTTCGAGGCCGACGATGTGAGCGTCCACGATTTCGGGGACGCGAGCTCGAAAACGCGCCCGAAGATTCGCTTCCGCGCGACTGGCGAGCCGCACGAGGTCGAGTGCGATTTTATCGCCGGATGCGACGGCTTCCACGGCGTCTGCCGTCCCTCGATTCCCGAGGGCGCGCTGACGGTTTTCGATCGCATCTATCCGTTCGGCTGGCTGGGCATTCTGGCCGAAGCGCCTCCCGCGTCGGAGGAACTGATTTACACCTACACCGAGCGCGGATTCTCGCTGCTCAGCATGCGGACACCGGCCATCAGCCGGCTCTACCTTCAGTGCAAGCCTGGCGAAGACATCAACGAATGGCCGGACGATCGCATCTGGCAGGAACTGCAGAGGCGGCTGGCCACGTCTGAGAGCGGCTGGAAACTCACGGAAGGGCCGGTGCTGCAGAAGGGCGTTACAGGAATGCGCAGCTTCGTGGTCGAGCCGATGCAGTACGGGAAACTGTTTCTCGCTGGCGATGCGGCGCATATCGTACCGCCGACTGGCGCAAAGGGACTGAACCTTGCGGCTGCGGACGTCGTGGTGCTCGCACGCGCTCTCAAAGAGTTCTACGCTTCCGGGAAGCGGGGCTCCATCGAGAATTATTCGAAGACCTGCTTGCGACGAATCTGGAAGGCGCAGCGCTTTTCCTGGTGGATGACGTCGATGCTGCATCTGTTCGACACGGACAACGCGTTCGACCGGCGCAGGCAGATGGCCGAGCTCGATTACGTCACCAGCTCTCGCGCGGCACAGCAAACGCTTGCCGAAAATTACGTCGGGCTGCCCATGGAACCGGTACAGTAGGCCGCAAAAACAGGAGGAAGACTTTCATGCCGAAAAAGAAGAAAGCCCGCAAGAAGAAAAAAGCTGGCAAGAAAAAGGCCTCGTTGCGAGGCAAAGCAGCCCGTGCTGCCAAGCTGAAGCGTGCAAGACGCCGCTTGCGCGGCCCGGAGTCCGTGGAACCTCCCGCCCCAGTTCCGGGGAGGGGCCTGGGGCCGGG
>DASPSD010000056.1:0-28149 GCA_035624115.1 Candidatus Sulfotelmatobacter sp.
AAGAAAAAGATTTCTCCGGGCGTGGGGCAGGTGAAGGGGAAGAATCCCCTTCCCCTGCACCCCATCCCCTCGAACAGCCGGAACCAAAAGTGTCAGGGATGTGCCCGGTCTAAAATGTCAGACATGTCCCCGACCGTATCACGAATAAAACCCGTGCCAACTCCTCCCGCACGCTCGGACCTCCTGCGTCCAGCCCCCCAGCCTCTAGCTTCCAGCCTCCGAATGTACCTCCACAGGGATTGACCCTTGCGCCGCGCTCCGCAATCTGCCAGCTTGGTCGCAAGAGCCGAAAGGAGCTCGTCAATGACCAAAAAGAAAAATCCCCGCGGAGGCCAGCCCACCTTTCCCGATCCGGAGCGCCACGCACGAGGATGCACCATCTGCAACCATCCGGAACGCGCGGAAATTGAGGAAATGTTTCTCCACTGGCGCAGCACAGAGAACATCACCGACACCTTCAAGGTTGGTGAACGCTGCATCTACCGGCACGCCCACGCCACCGGCCTCTATCACCGCCGCCGCAAGAATCTGCGCTTCGTTCTCGATACGATTCTCCAGTGCGCCGATCATGTCTCCATCAACGCCATGGATATCATCACCGCCGCCCGAACCTATGCTCACATTAACGATGACGGTGAATGGGTCGAGCCGGCCACCACGCATCGAGTGATAGTGGACCGCGCCGCCGAGCCCGGCAATCAGCTCCTTGCACCTGTTGAGGTCAAAGAGCTTCCCGCGATAAACCCGGAATTCAGCCCCGCCAATGAAAACGATGCGGCATGAGAAGACGGAAAATGCGAATTTCTAGTCGTCAGCCGCTGCCAAGTAGAAATCAAGCTAACTTGTTGAAAAGAAACGGTCGAGTGAATTTCTACCTGTCACCTTTTGGGGGGAGGGGGGAGGGGGGGGTACAAACTGAAAATCGGAGGGCGACAACACCATCAAATGCGAGCCGGCGGGCGATTGGTCTCCGCAAAACAAGAGCGCCTCGAAATGCGCCGCCTGATTGCAACTTTTGCGATTGTCTGATTGGCGACAGCCGGAAAATCCGGGTCCGCCGGCAGCTCGCCGCGGGAGCTACCATATTTCCCGGCTGCCGCGCCGGTCCGAACCCGGCGCGACACCGGAACTTCTCCGGAGTTCGGGGGTTGCATTAGCAGGGAATTTCACTCTCGGCAGTCCGAGCCGAAATTCGGACCAGGAGGAAACATCGCATGGTGCATCGAATTCTAGGATTGTTCGCTCTGCTGGCAGTCATTTGCGCGCTCACGGTCGTCACTCCGGCTCCCGCCGCGCCGCCGGCTCACAATGGACAGCCCGCCGCCACAGCTACTGCGTCTCCGGAACCTCATCCGGAAATCCACGAAGCCATCGCGGCGCTCAAGCGAGCCAAAGAGCACATGGAACACGCCGCCCACGATTTCGGCGGCCATCGCGTCGAAGCTCTCAGGGCCACCGACGAAGCAATCCGGCAGTTGGACATCTGCCTCAAGTACGATAAGTAAGCGAATCTTCGCGCTTGCAGCGCCCTGGTCCTAACCGGGGCGCTGCAAGCCGAATCCTCCCGCCGCGCTCGCAAATTTTTTTCAGCTCTCAAACGAATTCAATCGTCTCGGAAGCGCTGCCGCAGAGTAATTTGGAGTGCGGGAGCTTGCTCCCGCTTTGTTTTCAATCCGGGCGTCGCGCAGCAATCATTCGATCGCTGCTTAGGAGAGGAACTCGAGACCGGAGGAATCTTCTCAAGGAAGTTTTTGCCCCGTGAAATGAGGCGGCTCGAGCTTCCGCGCCGGCGCTCCCAGCGTCTCTCGCGGCGCGGGATGAACGGGAATTCCGTCGCCGAACAGCTCGTCGCCGTCCGGCTCCGGCGCAATCACTCCGGCGTGCTCGAGCTTGCGCATCTCGTCTTCGAAGCACTGCATCCCGTGGCGCGCGCCTTCGCGGATCGCTTGCGTCAGCCTCATCACGTTGTCTTCTCCCACGGAAATGCACTCGCGAACCCGCGGCGAGGAAAACAGAATCTCGAATACGCCAACTTCTCCGGGCCGGTCGAGGCGCATCAGCAGCCGCTGCGCTACGATCGCCCGCAAGCTCCGCGCCAGGCGCAATCGGGCGCTCGCGGCTTCCGCCGGCGAGAACATCCGCAGCAAGTGGTCCACCGTGCGCGAAGCGTCGGGCGTGTGCAACGACGCGAAAACCAGATGGCCGCAATCGGCGGCTTCGAGCGCCAGATCGAGCGTCTCGCGATCCGGGATCGCGCTCAACAGAATCACGTGCGGTGGATAGCGCAGCGCCGATCGCAGCGCCTGCGGAAAGCTCGGCACATCGCGGTGGAGTTCGCGCTGCAACACTGTCGCCATTCGATGCCGGAACTGGAATTCGATGGGGTCTTCAATCGTCACGATGTGGACCTGCTTCTCCTCGTTGATCCGGCTGAGCACGGCTGTCAGCGTCGAGGATTTTCCCGAGCCCGCGGGTCCGCCCGCGATCACCAGCCCGCTGCGCAACTCCGCCAAGCGCCCAAGCTGCGGCGGAAGCTGCAACGACTCGAATGTGAGCGCCGGAGGATCGGGAATCACGCGCAACGTGATCGCGTAGCTGCCGCGCTGCGAGAAGATGTTCACCCGGAATCGCCCGAGCCGCGCGAAGAAGAGCGAGAAAGCGCAAGAGCCTTCCGCTTCCAGCCGCGGAAGAATCGTCGGGCGGTTCCCGATCAGGTCGTTCCCGATTCGGCGCGTATCTTCCGGCAGCAGCGCCGGCAAGCCTGCTTTGCTGGCGGAGATGATTCGTCCTTTGGCCTTCACCTCCGGCGGCCGCATGGGAGAAAGAAAGATGTCGCTCACATGCTCGGTGACGCGCACCAGCGCTTCCACCAGGTCTCTGGTCGGCGGCAATGCGGGCGTGGCCGTGAGCGCCGAAGCCGCGTCGTGTGTCGTGGGCGCAGTCATACGGAGGATTTATCGGCAACTTGGAGACCGAACTGGATTCCCAACCGAAGAGCCGAGCGAGTGATTCAGACTGAAACACCCGCGCGGATGGCGCGCGAACCCCGGATCAAGCTGTGACTCTCGTGGCTTCCGTCAGGGCACGGTTTCAACCGTGCCGAAAGGTGCGAATTCCTCAGGGGTTTCAACCCCTGAGGTGCTATTGGTTCGTCACGGGCGGCGCAGGCGGCGCAGGAAGCGCAGGATTCGGCCCCGGAGCAGGAACAGCGTCTGGAGCGGCTTTGCCGCCTGCCTGGATGTCCTTCACCACTTTGGCGGCGAGGCTCTTGCTGACCGGGCAAAGTGTGTCGTTGATTCGGCACTGCGCCAGCGTGAGATGGCAACCGCAGTCGCAAATCTCCGTATTCAGCCGCTTGAGCGTGGCAGCCTTTTGCTCCGGCGTGAGTCCGGTGAAGTCCACGTCGGGAAGCTCGGTGGCTCGCGCCGCATTCTTGAGGAAGATCTGGCCGATGTCTTCGAACGTCTCGACCCGGGCCTCAATCGGCAAGCCCAACAGCGCGCGGATTTCGGTCTCGTACAGCTCGGGAGGATAAAGCCCTTGATGCTTCTGGACGATCTTGGCCTCCTTGTTGAGGAGGAAAGAAGTAGGCAGCGCGGGCACGCCTCCGTAGGCCGCGACCAGCTCGCGAATGTACATCACCACCGGATAATTGATCCCCGCGAGCTTGGCGAACTGTCTTACCTCCTCGGGCGAGCCATCGTCCAACGATACGCCGATCACTTGCAGGCCGTCTTTGTACCTCTTCTGGAGTTCGATCAGGATAGGAATCTCTTCGCGGCAGGGCGGGCACCAAGTGGCCCAGAAGTTGACGAACACCACTTTCCCCGGCCACTCAGCAGTCGAGACAATGTTGCCATCGAGATCCCTTCCCAGGAACGGCGGCGCAGGTTGCGGGTTGCTGGCAAAGCGGATGACTTTCGGGCCGCCTGCGTTGTTCGGGTCGCTGCCGTCAGATCCGCGGGCCAGCGAGGCAGCCCTGGCGGTGCGCATGTGGCCCACGCGCTCGGCAAGGATTCCGATGCCGAGGCCGGAGAGCGCAGTGAGAACTGCAATCGTAACCAGGAAGGAACGCTTCATGTCCGACGCGCCGCGCAATCCATTATGCGGCAGCCTCTTGCACGGAACAAGCCACGGCTGCGGAATGTGCAAACCCTGCGAGCGATTCCGCATCGAAGTGTATGCGGTGATGATGGTGAATCGCGCCGGCAGCGCGCGGAGCGCCAGGGGGTGCTGGAAATCAAAGAAGCCTGTCCCACATAAACGCTTTGTAGGTCGCGGTTTCAACCGCGACATTAGAACGGCCGAATTTGCCGGGCTTCAGCCCGTGAGGTTCCCAGCGGCGCCGCAATTCGGCATTTATGGGACGACTTGAGGCCAAATCGACTCGGTGGCGGAAATTGGGGCCGAGGAGGAGGGCCGAAAGTAGCAGTCGAAGCAACAACTTGTGGGGACGCACCAAACCGGGACGGGCATTCCCGGATTGGGCTGGAAGAGCCCCTGCGCTGTGGAGTAGGTGTGCATAAGTTGTTGAAATATCAGTCTGTGGATTTCATGAGGAGGCCAAGAAATGGGCAACCGACTTGCAAGTGGGAGGGCGTGGGTCGCGTCCCTACACGATCCGCACCGTCCGGTAAGTGGGGAGGAAGGGGCCCATTTACAGGGTTGTGCAGGTCGTTCCCACCTGCCTCTGAGAGGGAAGCTAGGATGGATGACCCCATGGCTCGGTCACGCCTAGGCCGAGTCAAAGGGATGCGACCTTTGAGGGCCTCTGATCCCAAGCAGAGGCCCTCTCCTTTTTCTGCCTCGATTTTTTCCGCATCCGGCCTTGCACTTATTTTTGCGCGCGATTTTCTTTTTCAAATCCGAACGGTGTAGGAACGCAATCGTGTGGATTTCAGGCTGGTGTCACGCGTCTCAGGACCGGGATCCTCGCATGGCGAAGCACACTTTCCACAACCGTCTCGCGCAAACGCGATGCATCGTAATCCACGTTGAGAAGTTTCTTCTGCTCGTCGTAGGTGAACTTATGCAGGCCGTAGGTATTGGCGAATGCTCCGAGGGCTCGGAGCTGTTCGGGCTTCAGCCGATCTTGAAGCTCGAACGACATGGTCATCTGTGTCATCGCGCGGATTATAGCATCGCGGCAGGCCGCGCCTCACAGTTGAATCCGCTGCAAGCGCAGTGCGTTCGTGATGACAGAGACGGAGCTGAACGTCATCGCCGCGCTGGCGAGAATGGGGCTGAGCAGAATGCCGAAAAACGGATAAAGGATTCCCGCAGCGACCGGCACTCCAATTGCGTTGTAGATGAACGCGAAGAAGAGATTCTCCCGGATATTGCGCATGGTTGCCTGGCTCAGAGCGCGAGCTCGTGCAATCCCGCGCAGATCCCCGCGCATCAGCGTGATGCCGGCGCTTTCCATCGCGATATCCGTTCCCGTGCCCATGGAAATTCCGACGTCGGCCTGCGCGAGCGCGGGCGCATCATTTATGCCGTCGCCGGCCATCGCCACCACGTGGCCTTCCGCTCGAAGCTGGCTCACGATTTCGCCCTTCTGTTGCGGCAGGACTTCGGCGCGCACATCCTCGATGCCGAGCTTGCGAGCGATGGACTGCGCGGTTCGCGCGGTATCGCCTGTAAGCATCACGATGCGAATTCCATCGTCGCCAAGGCGCGCGATGGCTTCCGGCGTCGAGGATTTCATAGGATCGGCGACGCCGATGAGGCCAGTAGTCTTCCCGTCCGACGCAACGAAGACAACTGTTTGACCGTCGGCTTCGCGCGACTCCGCTCCTTGTTCAAGCGCAGCAACAGAAATCCCGAGCTGCGCAAAAAGCGCTCGATTGCCGAGCGCCGCAGGCCGGCCATCAACGAGCGCGGTGATGCCTTTCCCGGGGCGCGACTCGAAGCCCGCGAGATCGCCCGTCTCAATTCCGCGCTCGCTTGCGGCAGAAAGAATCGCCGCAGCGAGCGGATGTTCGCTCGCCTTCTCGAGCGTCGCGGCAATGCGCAGGAGCTGCGTTTCACTCGTCGGGGGAGCGGCCACAACGGAAACAACCCGCGGCTTTCCTTCGGTCAGCGTGCCGGTCTTGTCCACCACGAGTGTGTCGACCTTCTCGAGGGTTTCGAGAGCTTCGGCGTTCTTCACGAGAATTCCTGCAAGCGCGCCGCGTCCCGTGCCCACCATGATCGCCATTGGCGTCGCCAGGCCGAGCGCACAGGGGCAGGCAATGATGAGCACCGCGACGGCATTCAACAGCGCGTAAGCCATGCGAGGCGCAGGACCGAGGATCGACCAAATTGCGAAGGTGAGAATCGCGACGATCATCACCGCTGGCACGAAATTCCCCGAAACGCGGTCGGCCAAATTCTGAACCGGCGCTCGGCTGCGCTGCGCTTCCGAAACCATGCGCACGATTTGTGCCAGCAAAGTGTCTCGACCCACGCGTCCTGCGCGCATGACAAATGTTCCTGTGCCGTTCAATGTGCCCGCGATGGCGCGGCTCGAAGGAAGCTTTTCCACTGGAAGCGGCTCGCCGGTCATGAGGGATTCGTCAACGGAACTCGAGCCTTCAACGACGATCCCGTCCACCGGCACCTTTTCACCGGGCCGCACCCGCAGCGTGTCGCCGGGCTGGATGTGCTCGACAGGGACATCGATTTCCGTTCCATCCGCGCGAACCAGCCGCGCGGTTTTCGGCGAAAGCTTCAGCAGCGAACGGATCGCTTGGGACGTCCGGCTCCGTGCCCGCAACTCAAGAACTTGGCCGAGAAGGACAAGCGTCGTAATGGCCGCGGCCGCTTCGAAATAGACGGGAACTTCTCCCGGCATCCGCTGAAACGAAGCCGGGAACAACCTTGGAAAAAGCACCGCGGCCACGCTGTATGCATAGGCTGTGCCGGTGCCGAGCGCGATGAGCGTAAACATATTCAAGCTGCGATTTACGATCGATGCCCAGCCGCGCTGGAAGAAGGGAAGTCCTCCCCAGACGACCACCGGCGTCGCGAGCGCAAATTCGATCCAGCCGATTGCGCGCATCGAAAGAAATTTTTGGACCGGCTGGCGGGGAATCAAGTCGGACATCCCGAGAACAAGAACAGGAATCGTCAGCACAAGGCTCGCCCAAAATCGCCGCGTCATGGAAACGAGTTCGGCATTTTCCTGCTCTTCCGCCGCGAGAGTGCGCGGCTCCAAAGTCATCCCGCAAATCGGGCAAGCTCCCGGCTTGGCTTCAGCAATCTCGGGATGCATGGGGCACGCGTACTCAACTCGAGTTGCGGCAGGCGCGGGCAGCGCAGGCTCGAGCGCCATGCCGCATTTCGGACAAGCGCCCGGCTGAGCTTCCTTCACTTCTGGATCCATCGGGCAGATGAACGTGCCTTGAACAGTGGTTGGAGAGAGAGCGGCCAATGGAACTGAATGCTCTTCAGCGGCGAGAAACTTTTGTGGGTCGGCCTCAAATTTTTTTGCGCAGCCGGCGCAGCAGAAGTAATAAGTCTTCCCCGAATGCTCAACGCGGGCTCTGGCGGAATTCGGATCGACCGACATTCCGCAAACGGGATCGCGTTCCATGGTTTTGGTTGTCATCGCGCGTGCGTGTAAATCAAATGCAAGAGCTCGTCGTACATCGCTTCTGCCTGCGCCGCGCTGCCCTTGCGAATGGCCTCGGAGGCGCAATGGCGAAGATGATTGCGCATGAGCGCCTGGCCCACGGCGCGGAGGGCTTCCTGCACGGAAGAAATCTGCACCAGGATATCGGCGCAGTAGCGATCCTCGGCCACCATGCGTTCGAGTCCGCGGACTTGCCCTTCGATGCGCCGCAGCCGCTTCTGATTCGCGGCTTTGATTTCCGGGCTCACCGCCGCCGCTTTGCGGTTGCGTCCCTGCGCGGCGCAGCCGCAGGCAGGTTCGAGCCGGTGCCGCCTGCGAGGCTTCGACATCTTCTCGTATACCCCCAGGGGGTATGTTGCCCTAATGTACTCATGAATGTCAAACGTGGGTCGAGTAGGACAGGCCTCCCGGCCTGTCCTTTTCAAGAGCAGAAGGTCAGCCCGCGCCAGCCAGTTCAATGCCCGCTGCCCGCGATACAGGCTGTGAAAAAAATCATCCGCGCGAGGGACTCACACGGAACATTCAGTCAGGTTCGCGCACGAATCGGACAGGCCGGGAGGCCTGTCCTACTTTAGCAGCGAGGCGAGGTAGGAATTGATTTCCGGGCTCGACCAATCTTGCTCGCCGACGATTTTCCGGTCGATGCGGCCGCGGCGATCGATGATGTACGTTTCGGGATACATCGAAGTGCCGTATTCGAGAGCGATCTTTCCCTTCACGGGATCGCGATAGGTGGGGAAGCCGAGGCTGTATGTCTTGAGAAAAGTTTCATACGCGGAAGGATCTTCATCTTCGCTCACGCCGAGAACGGTGCCGCCGAGCGGCGCGATCCGTCTCTGAAGCTGATTGAGCGAAGGCGCTTCATCCACGCATGGCGGACACCATGTGGCCCAGAAGTTCAGGACCACGACTGAGCCGCGCAGGTCCGTCAAATGCGCCGGCTTGCCATCGAGCGTAAGCTCGAAATCTGTGGCAGCGCGGCCGCGGATGCTAGGTTCGCCCTGGCGGTAATCCGGCCGCGCGAAAATGAAAAGCAGGCCGGCGATGAAGGCCAGAACCAGGCCCGTGTTGACGTTGCGTTTCAATCTTCTATCCAAGAGACCTATAATATACTTTTGAAGCGGCCCGAACGCGAGCGTTTTGGCGGTTCCACACGAATTGGATTCCGACACCTTTGATTTCCGCGATCATTCCCGCCCGCAATGAAGAAGCTTCCATCACCCGCGCCGTGGAGTCTGTGGCGGCGCAGCCGGAAATCGCAGAAGTGATCGTCGTGGACGATCAATCGAGCGATCGCACGGGCGAAATCCTGCGCGGCCTGGCATCGCGAATCCCGAAACTGCGTGTGCTCGAGACCCGCGGATTGCCCACGGGCTGGACGGGCAAAAACTACGCCGTTTCGCTCGGAGCAGCGGCGGCGCAAGGGGAGTGGCTGCTCTTCACCGACGCGGACACATTTCACTATCCCGGGTCGGCGCGGCGAGCGCTCAACGACGCCGTGGATCATGACGCAGCGTTGGTTTCATACTCTCCCGAGCAAGAAGTGGGGACATTCTGGGAGCGCGCGCTGATTCCGTTTGTGTATTGCCGGCTGGCAGCGAAATTCTCCTACGGAGCAGTGAACGATCCGGCGCGCCCGGACGCTGCGGCCAATGGGCAGTATCTTCTCGTCCTGCGAGATGTGTATACGCGGCTGGGAGGGCACGCGGGAGTTGCCGGCGAGATTCTCGAGGATGTAGCGCTCGCGCGGCGCGTGAAAGCAGCGGGATACAAAATCTATTTTACGGCGCCAATCGGAGTGGTGCGAGCAAGGATGTACCGATCGTTCGGCGCGATGTGGCGGGGCTGGACAAAAAACCTGTATTCGTTGATGGGCGGGAGTCCAGGAGGCATCTTTTCGGAGCTCGCTCGAGGAAGTTGGATTGGACTCGCGGTTGTGCTGCTCCCGTGGATTTGGTTTTCGAGATATACGGGTGTTGCGGGCTGGTATGTGGGGGCCGGTGCACTGGCCGGGCTCGCGATTCTGCATTACCGGTATGCTATTGCGCTCTACCGGAATCTCTACCCCGTTTCTTACATCAGATATTTTGTGCCCGCGGAGTGCCTTTACTCGCTCCTGTTGATCGTCTCGTGGTGGAAGAATGCGCGCGGCTCGGTGGAATGGAAGGGCAGGACGTACGCGGTGAAAAGCTCATGATCCGAATCACGCGCAGGGTGGAATTCTCGGCGGCGCACTTTTATCACAATCCGCAACTTTCGGCGGAGGAGAACCGGCGCGTGTTTGGGAAGTGCAATAATCCGCACGGACACGGCCACAACTACGCGGTCGAAGTGACCATTGCCGGCGAGCCGGACCCCGCAACAGGCATGGTGCTGGATTTGAAGGAACTGAAGGATGTGCTTCAGCACGAAATCGTGGATCGCATGGACCACAAGCACCTGAACTACGAGGTGCCGGAACTCGCCGGGAAAATTCCGACCTCGGAAAATATCGCGGCTCTGATCTGGAAGTTGCTGGAGCCGCGAATCACGCGCGGAAAACTCGACCGCGTGCGTCTGTATGAATCCGCGGACCTATTCGCCGATTGCACGGCGGAGAGCGCAAACGGCTCGGGGAGCGCCCGGTGAAAATCTCCATCACGCGCCGGTACCGGTTTGCAGCTTCGCACCGGCTGCATTCGCCGGCATTGAGCGAGGAAGAAAATCGCCGGCTGTACGGCAAATGCGATAGTCCATACGGCCACGGGCACAACTATGTGTTGGAGGTCACGCTGACCGGGCCGGTGGACGCGCAAACCGGAATGGTGGCGAATCTGGGCGAACTCGATCCATTTGTCGAGCGCAACGTGGTCGAGGCATTCGACCACAAATACTTGAATGAAGACGTAACGGAGTTTCGTTCGCGCGTGCCCACGACAGAAAACCTCTGCCGCGATATCTACCGGAGGCTGGAGAAATTTTCCGCGGCGCGGCTCGAGCGTGTGCGAATCGAGGAGACGAGCAAGAACAGTTTTGAGTACGAGGGACGATGAAGAATCCGCGGGCCACAAGGGGTCGAATACCAATGAGTGAAACAACCGAAATCATTCTGCCGGAAACTGCGGGCTCGGAAAGCATCGCGGACCTGGTGCGGCGAATGCTGGTATTGATCGGCGAGGATCCGAATCGCGAGGGGCTGCGGCGGACACCCGAGCGGTTTGAGAAAGCGTTCCGCTTCCTGACGAGCGGATACCGCCAGGACCCGGAAAAGCTGCTGAACGGCGCGATGTTCAGCGTGTGCTACGACGAGATGGTGGTGGTGAAAGACATCGAGGTGTACAGCCTGTGCGAGCACCACTTGCTCCCGTTTTTCGGCAAGTGCCACGTGGCCTACATCCCGAATAAGAAAGTCGTCGGCTTGAGCAAAATCGCGCGGCTGGTGAATATGTACGCGCGGCGGCTGCAAATCCAGGAACGCCTGACCAGCCAGATTGCCAACGCGATTCAGGAAAAACTGAGCCCGCAGGGCGTGGGCGTGATTATCGAAGCGCGCCACCTGTGCATGGTGATGCGCGGCGTCGAGAAGCAGCATTCCGCGGCGATGACCAGCGCGATGCTCGGAGTGTTTCGCGAGCACAAGCAGACGCGCGACGAATTTTTGTCACTCATTGCTAATCGCAAAGTGTGAGCACAAGCTTCGAGAATTGAACTCCTGCTCAAGACACAAGCTTGCGACCGCGCCGGAGCGGGCACGGCATGCCGTGCCCCTACGAGAAAAACCAATGACGCACGGCCGATCGTGTGTCAGCGAATTCTAGCGGCTTGAGTGATTTCTGTTCCTTCCTGAGGTAGAGTTAGCCGGGGCGAACAATCCAGATTCATTGTGAGGGATTCGTGTGGAAATTAAGGGGAGTGGTTTGCGCGGCGCTTGCGGCCCTGCTGGCCATGATGCCGGCGATTGCGGAGCGAGCGAATTCCAGCCCTCGCGCCGCGCGAGCAGCGGATCGAGCCGCGGCCTGGGACGCGCTCGTCGATGAGTTCTTCGACCAGGCCTACTTCAAATTCCGGGCGACCGAAGGAACCAACGACGGATTTCACCAGTACGATTCCATTCTCGAGGACTATTCCCGCGCCGAAGTCGACCGCCAGATTGAGGCGCTCCGGCAATTCGAGAAGCGCATCAGCGCTTTCGACCCCAGAGGGCTCGACGAGACACGAGCCGGGGACCGCGAAATCGTGCTCGGCACAATTCGCGGGGAGTTGCTCACGCTCGAAGTGATCCGCCCGTGGGAAAACAATCCAGACATTTATTCCTCGGGGATTTCGAGGAGCGCGTTTGCCATCATGAGCCGCCGGTTCGCGCCGCCCGACGAGCGATTGAAGCGCCTGGTGGCCCGCGAAAAGCAGATGCCGGCCGTGTTTGCGGAGGCGCGGCAGAATCTGAAGAATCCGCCCAAGATTTACACCGAGATTGCGCTCGAGCAGATTCCCGCGATCATCGAATTTTTCGAGAAAGACGTGCCCGCCGCTTTTGCCGATGCCACCGACCCGGCGATCAAAGCCGAGTTCGCGCAATCGAACGCCGCGGTGATGGCAGCACTCCGGAGCTACGGGCAATGGATGACCTCGGATCTCCTGCCGCAGTCGCATGGCGATTTCCGGATCGGCGCGGAGACATTTTCCAGGAAGCTGCTCTACGATGAAATGGTGGACACGCCCCTCGACCACCTGCTCGAGATCGGGCTCGCAAACTTGCACAAAAATCAGGCGGAGTTCACCCGGATCGCAAAAGAGGTGGACCCGAACAAGACGCCGCGGCAGGTGCTCGAAATGTTATACAAAATCCATCCCGCGCCCGATCAGCTCCTGCAAGCCTTCCGCGACACGTTCAACGGCTTGATCGCCTTCATTCAAGAGAAACACATCATTACGCTGCCGTCGGACCTGCAGCCGATTCTCGAGGAGACGCCTCCTTTCGAGCGGGCGACCACTTTTGCGTCGATGGATACTCCGGGCCCGTACGAGAAAGTGGCCACCGAAGCTTATTTCAATGTGACGCTGCCGGGGCCGCACGACTCGGCGGAGGAAATCGAAGGGCGCATGGCGGAGTTCAATCGCGGGACGATCGTGAGCACGTCGGTTCACGAGGCTTATCCCGGACACTTCGTGCAATTCCTGTGGGTGCCGCAGGCGCCGACCAAGGTGCGCAAATTGCTGGGCGCGAGCACAAACGCGGAAGGCTGGGCGCACTATTGCGAACAGATGATGCTCGATGAAGGCTACGGCCAGCCGGGCGCGGGAGCCAAGGACGCAGCCGATGCTCGATGGGTGCGGCTGGGCCAGCTTCAGGATGCGCTGCTCAGAAACGCGCGATTCATTGTCGGCATCCAGATGCACCGCGGGAAAATGACTTTCGATCAGGCGGTGGATTACTTCGTGAAGGAAGGATATCAGTCGGCGCAAGGGGCGCTGGTCGAGACCAAGCGCGGCACCGCGGACCCGACGTATCTCTATTACACGCTTGGGAAGCTTGAGATCTTGAAGCTGCGGGAGGACGTAAAGAAAAAGCTGGGTGCGGCATTTTCACTTCAGAAGTTTCATGATGACTTCATGAAGCAGGGGTTTCCGCCCATCCCGATCGTGCGGCGGGCGATGCTGGGAGATAATTCACCGGCGCTGTAGCTCGAGCCGAGGCTGGGTGGCAGTGGAACTAAACACAGAGGGCACTGAGAAAAACCGGAGGACACGGAGGATCGGAGGAAAATCCGCAATCAGAGCGCTTTTCTTGGCGAGGAAGCGCCTCGGACGGCAGGCCCGAAGAGGCCGAAAATTCCTTTGCGCCGGAGTGGCACTGTGCTACGATTTTTAGTGTCGAAGAGAAGACAGAAAGCGTAGAGCAGGGCACGACGATTCGGACGGGGGAGGGGAGAGTTGAGCGAAGCTAAAGCGGAATTGATCGAGCAGTTCCGGACGCATCCGAAAGACACGGGTTCACCGGAAGTGCAGATAGCGTTGTTAAGCGAACGCATCAACTACCTGACCACTCACCTGAAATCCCATGCCAAAGACCACGCATCGCGCCGGGGGTTGATCATGATGGTCAACAAGCGGCGGCGTCTGCTGGACTATTTGAACCGTCGAGACCCGGATCGGTATCGCGAGATTGTGGAACGACTCAGCCTGCGTAAGTAGCGCGGAATTCCTGAAAGCTTCATCGGGCAGGACCTTTTCCCTCCGCACAAACTATCGTTGTCTGGCGGCATGCCGGCCGGCGGCGCGGCGCAGCGCGAGTCCGTCTGCCTCGTAGTGGTCCGCTTGGGTGGCTTCGCGGTTTCTCTTCCTCGACATGTGAACGAGAGTTTTCTCTCGGAATTGAACCAGGTGTCTCGATGAATCGGGACCCAAAGGATGTGATTTGATGTTTGAACAAGTTAGTTTGCAAGTCGGCGGACGCACGCTGACGTTCGAAACGGGCAAGATGGCGCGCCAGGCTCACGGTGCGGTGGTGGCGCGGTACGGCGATACGGTCGTGCTGGCGACCGCCTGCATGGACAACAAAGCCACCGAAAAGGATTTTCTGCCGCTCACGGTGGACTACCGCGAATACACTTACTCCGCGGGAAAAATTCCCGGCGGCTTTTTCAAGCGCGAGGGGCGCCCGTCGGAGCGCGAGATTCTCACTTCGCGGCTCACCGACCGGCCGCTGCGGCCGCTCTTCCCCGAGGGCTGGGCCACGGAAACGCAAATCGTGGCGATGGTGCTTTCGGCCGACAGCGAGAATGACCCGGACGTGATTGCCGTGACCGCTGCGTCGGCGGCTCTCTTCATTTCGAAGATTCCGTTTGCAACGCCGATTGCCTGCGTGCGCGTGGGATTGCTCGAAGGCAAGCTCGTCGTGAACCCGACGGTGGCGGAGCAGAAGACGAGCCTGCTGAATATCGTGATTGCGGGCTCGGATGAAGCGATTGTGATGGTGGAGTCGGGGTCGCTAGAAGTTTCCGAAGAAACCGTCGCGGATGCGCTCGAGTTCGGCCACGCGGAAATCAAGAAGATCGTCGCCGCAATCCGCGAACTTCACAGCCGCGTGAATCCGGTCAAAGTGACGGTGACTCCGCCGGCGTTTGACGACGCGCTGTACGCCGAGACAACGAAGAAGTATGGCGAGCGGCTGCGCGATGCGCTCGACACGGCGAAGCATCCGAAGCTCGAGAGCTACGGACTGGTGGACAGCGTCAAGGAGGAGATTCTCGCGGCGATTCCGGAAGAGGACGAAGAAAAACGCAAGCTGGCCTACCGCGCTTTTGAGCGGCTGCGCGAACGAATTTTCCGCGACGACATGCTGGTGCGCCGCCGGCGCCCGGATGCGCGCGCGTTTGACCAAATTCGCCAAATCACGTGCGAAGTCGGCGTGCTGCCGCGGGTGCACGGATCGGCGCTTTTCACGCGGGGCGAGACGCAGGCGCTGGCTACTGCCACGCTCGGTACAAAAGAAGATATGCAGCGGCTGGATCTGCTCTTCGAGGAAGAAGCGTTCAAGCGCTTCATGCTGCACTACAACTTTCCGCCGTTTTCCGTCGGGGAAGTGAAATTCCTGCGCGGGCCGGGCCGGCGCGAAATCGGGCACGGAGCGCTGGCGGAACGCGCGCTGGCGAATCTGTTGCCACCGGAAGCGGATTTTCCTTACGCGATGCGCGTGGTCTCGGACATTCTCGAATCGAATGGTTCGTCTTCGATGGCCACGGTGTGCGGCGGATCGCTCGCGTTGATGGATGCGGGCGTGCCGCTGAAGTCGCCGTGCGCGGGAATTGCGATGGGGTTGGTAGTGGAGGGCGAGCGCTACGCGATTCTCACGGACATTGCCGGCGCGGAGGACCACTACGGCGACATGGATTTCAAAGTGGCGGGCACACGCGAAGGAATCACCGCGTTGCAAATGGATATCAAAGTCGGCGGCGTGAGCGTCGCGATGATGCGCGAGGCGCTGGCGCAAGCGAAGAAAGCGCGGCTCGAGATTCTCGACACCATGGACAAAACCCTGCCCACAGCGAGGCCGGAGATTTCCACTTACGCCCCGCATCTGTACATGCTCAACATTCCCACGGACAAAATCCGCGACCTGATCGGGCCGGGAGGAAAGAAAATCCGGTCGATTATCGAAGCGACGGGCGTGAAAATCGACGTGATGGACGACGGCAAAGTGCACGTCTTCGCCAGCGACGGAAAGTCGGCCGAGGCGGCATTGAAAATGATTCGCGACGTGACCGCCACGGCCGAGATTGGAAAAACGTATCTTGGCACCGTGGTGCGGATCGCGGATTTTGGCGCGTTCGTCGAGATCTTTCCCGGGACCGACGGGCTTCTGCACATCAGCGAAATCGCGGAGCAGCGGATTCGATCGGTGCGCGACGAGCTGAAAGAAGGCGATCAGATTCTCGTTAAGGTGCTGGCCATCGAGGGCAACAAAATCCGCTTGAGCCGGAAGGCGGTCTTGCGCGACCAGCGCGATAAGCAGCGGCACGAAGCGGCGGGGTAAGGCCGCCCCTCAGGGGCTGAAGCCCTCTGACTTTGCGCTTGAATGTCGGAGCCGAAGCTCCGACCCCCTGAGGATTCAGGACCCGAAGCTTTTTGTTAGGCGACAGCGAGGCCGGGCGACGCCGAAGAGAGATTCTTCTCTGCGCTCAGAATGACCGGAAATCCAGCAGGCTGGGTGGGAGGCAAGCCATTGCCTCCCTTTTTTATTTTTCGTGGCCGCTGATACGCTCGATATCGGCGCCGAGATTGCGGAGCTTTTCCTCAATGCGTTCGTAGCCGCGGTCGATGTGATAGACACGATCGATCCAGGTGGTGTTGTCGGCTACAAGGCCTGCCAGAACGAGTCCGGCGCTGGCGCGAAGATCGGAAGCAGTGACGGGCGCGCCGCTGAGCTGCGTGGGCCCGGTGACGACAGCGAGATTTCCCTCGACCAAAATACTGGCGCCCATGCGCGTCATCTCGCTGGCGTGCAGGAAGCGATTCTCGAAGATGGTTTCGCGAATGCGCGAAACTCCGCGCGCTTGCGTAGCGAGCGCTATGAACTGCGCCTGCATGTCCGTGGCGAATCCCGGATACTCTGCGGTGGTGACGTCGGCGGCGGTGAGCTTCTTCGCGCCGCGCACGCGGATGTTTCCTCCGCCCTCACACTTAATCTCAACTCCACATTCGCACAGTTTCTCGATCACAGCGCCCAGATGTTGCGGCTCGCAATTCGCGAGCTGCACATCGCCGCCGGTGATTGCGCCAGCCACAAGAAAAGTGCCGGCTTCAATTCGATCGGGAATCACGGCGTGCGTGGCGCCGTGAAGATGCTCGACGCCTTCGACGCGCAGGGTAGAAGTTCCCACGCCCTCGATTTTCGCGCCCATCTTGATGAGCAGGTGCGCGAGGTCGGTCACCTCCGGCTCCATCGCGCAATTCGCGAGCACGGTTTCGCCTTCCGCCAACGTGGCGGCATTGAGCATATTCTCGGTTCCGGTAACGGTTATCTTCGGAAAGCGAAAGGCATTGCCGCGCAAGCGCCGGGCATGCGCCTCGACGTAACCGTGTTCGACTGAAATTTGCGCGCCGAGTTTTTCGAGGCCCTGAATGTGAATGTCGATGGGGCGCGCGCCGATGGCGCAGCCGCCCGGAAGAGACACGCGCGCGTAACCGAATCGCGAGAGCAGCGGGCCGAGCGTGAGCACGGAAGCGCGCATCGTCTTGACCAATTCATACGGGGCTTCAGCGTGGTTCGCCACGTTCTGGGCATGAATTGTGAATTCGCTCGGAGGCAGGTCGGGGCTCTCGACGCGGCAGCGCATGTAAGCGAGCAGCTTGGCCATGGTGATGATGTCGCGCACGTGAGGAATATTCCGCAGCGTGACCGGCTCGCTGGTGAGAAGCGCGGCCGCCATCGCGGGCAGCGCTGCGTTCTTTGCGCCGCTGATCTGCACCGAGCCTTCCAGTTTGCGTCCGCCTTGGATTTTGAAGCGGTCCACCCTATCGCTCCGTGCTCACGGATTTCTTCTGTGAGGTCTCAGCAGCTCGATCGCTGCACGAACATTGCCCGCTGATTTCGCCAGCATGCGTTTCGCCACCGGCGCAGACGCACCGGATTTCAGCATCACCAGCGCTGCGGGCAGGTCGTGTCCGGCCTGACGCAGGGCGTGTCGCGCCCGAGACGCGGTCGCGCCCGTAGCTTCTTCGAGAATGCGCGCGCCGCGCCGCCGCAACTTCTGGTTTGTCAACGCCACGTAAATCATCCAGTTGTCATAGACCCTGCCAAGCCGCGCCATCGCCGCGGTGGAGAGCAGGTTCAGGACCATTTTTTGCGCGGTGGCCGCTTTGAGGCGCGTCGAGCCGGCGACAGCTTCCGCGCCTGTGTCGGGCGCGATGAGGATGTGCGCTCGGCGGGCGATGGGCGCGTGGCGATTCGATGTCACACCGATGGTGACGGCGCCGCGCCGCCCGGCGAGCTGCAACGCGCCAAGAACGTAAGGCGTCGCGCCGCTGGCGGAAATGCCTACGACCACGTCGCCGCGCGAAACGCCTGCCCGCACGAGATCGCGCGCGCCGTGCGAAAGGGAATCTTCTGCGCCTTCCACTGCGCTGCGAAGCGCTCGCGCGCCCCCCGCTATGACCGTTCGAACCATTCCGGGCCGGGCCCCAAATGTGGGCGACCACTCGGCCGCGTCGAGGACGGCGATGCGCCCGCTTGTCCCGGCGCCCACGTAGTAGAGCGTGCCGCCGCGCGCAAAACTCGCGACGATGGCCTCGACAGCCCGCGCAATTTTCGGAAGCTCGCGGCGGACAGCCACAGCGACGAGCGAGTCTTCGCGATTGAGGACCCGCAAAATTGCGAGCGTGGATTTTCTGTCGAGACCGCGAGAGCGCGGGTTTCGCTCTTCCGTTTGTGCCGGTTTCACCGCGCCCCTGCCCACATTTTAATTATACGGGAGGCCGCGTGCGTTCGTCCTGTTCACGGCGCGGGGCTGCTGGATGTGCTGAGGAAGTTATCGAGCGGCGGCGTGTCCAGCGGCGAGGCCGAGAGCTTCAAAGATGGCGTCGTGCAGGGCGGGGCGCACCTGGCGGATTTTGATGTTCTCCACGGTGGGATTGACGCGATTTGTGAGCAAGACGATGAACAAGCCGCGCTCGGGATCGATCCAGAGCGATGTGCCGGTGTAGCCGTAATGTCCGAAGCTGCGCGGCGAAAAATAGCGGCCGGTTGCGGCGGGGTCGAGCGCGACATCCCAGCCAAGCGTGCGCGATCCATTTCCGATCGTTTGCGGCGAGGTGAATTGCGAAATCGTAGCGCGCGCTAGAACCCGCGCGTGTCCGTAGATGCCGCCATTCAGAATCATCTGAGCGAATGCGGCGACGTCTGAGGCTGTGGAGAACATTCCCGCCTGGCCGGCCACCCCGCCCATGGCCCAGGCATTCTGATCGTGGACTTCGCCCCAGACGAGCTGCTTGCGAAACGTCGTGTCATCTTCAGTCGGCGCGATGCGGTTGCGCAGCTTCCGCGGAGGATTGAACATCGAGTCTTTCATTCCGAGCGGCGTGAAGATCGCGCGCTCAGCGAAAACATCGAGAGACTGGCCGGTGATGCGCTGAATGATTTCTCCCAGGAGAATGAAGCCGACATCGGAATATTCCACTCGTGCGCCGGGCTCATGGAGCAGAGGTTCGGCGAGAGCGAGGGAAAGGACGGCATCGTGGCCTTTCGCGGTCTTGTAATACTCGCGGTGAGCCGGCAGGCCGGAATCATGCAGAAGGAGCATGCGGACGGTCACGCGAGCGCGCCAGGCAGGATCCGGATCCGATTTTGCAGCGGCGGCGAACTCGGGAAGATAGCGCGAGGCGGGCGCATCGAGATCAAGCTGCTTTTGCTGCACGAGAAGCATGGCGGCAGTCGTGGTGACGATCGGCTTCGTCAGCGAGGCGAGATCGTAAATGGTTTGAGAATTGACGGGACTGGAGTTTTTCTCGCTCGAGAGTTTTCCGAACGGATGCAGGACTAGCTGATTTTGCAGCCCGACGGCGAGGATGCCGCCGGGAAACGCGCCGTCTGCGGCAGCTCGGTCGAGCAAATCGAAAGCGGGCTTGAGGCGGCCCGAAAGCGAAGCCGGAGCTTGCTCGAGCGTCATCGGGTTGGCCGCGACGGAAAGGCCGTCGCCGCGTTTGGCGGCGCCCGGGACGGTCACCGGAATTTTTCCGGAGATTGCCGTCTGCCCGAAGAGAGCGCGGGCGACTGAAAGCTGGGAGACTTCATTCGTGCTGAATTCGGCAAGCCAGGTCTTTGCATTCGGGAATCGCTCGATGAGGTAGGGGCTGCCGAATGCGACGACAACCGTGGGCTTGCCGGCGGCGAGGAGCTGATTCACGAATGCGCACTGGTCCTCGGGCAGGCCGACGCTGCCTTTGCGGTCCGTCACGCGAACAAAGAGCGCTGCAACGGCGACATCGTAGCTTTCGGGCGGCGGAAGCTTGAGCGACGCGACGCCGGCGAATAGCGTGTCAGCCCGGAGCGCTTGCAGAGAATCGGCGCGCCAGCGAAGCTCGGGCTGCAAATCTTCTCCAGGATAAGGATCGGGATCGGCCGAGAGCGAAACGAGCAAGAGGCGCAGCGGCCGCGTGGCGTCGAGCGGCAGAAGGTGCTGCGGATCGCGCAGCAAGGTCACGCCGCGGTCGGCGATTTTCTGCGCCGCGGCGGCATATTCCGGAAGACCGAATTTCGAATTGAGATTCGAGACTTCGACGAGACGATTCTTATCGAGGCCGAGGCGGGCTTTGGCAGCGAGAATCCGCCGAACGGATTCGTCGATTCGCTTCGTCGAGATGCGGCCGGATTTGATGGCGGATTCGAGGCCCGCCAGAGCGGCATCGGGGACGAGCGGCTGGAGGATCACGTCGGCGCCGGCTTCGACGGCACGAACGGCTGCTTCGCCCTGCGGATACAGCGACGTGACGCCGCCCATGTCCATGGCGTCGGTGACGATCAAGCCGCGAAATTTCATGTCGCCGCGAAGCAGGCCACCGAGAATTTTGGGCGAGACCGTTGCCGGAAGAGCTGCATCGGGTTCGATGGCCGGGGCTGCGATATGTCCGGGCATTACCGAGCTGACCCCCGCGCCGATCGCCGCGCGGAAAGGAACAAGTTCGATGCTTTCGAGTTTTGCCCGGTCGCTCGGCACGATGGCGAGCGAAAGGTGCGAGTCGGACGCGGCATTGCCCTGCCCGGGGAAATGTTTCGCGGTTGAGAGCACGCCATTGTCTTCCAGGCCCCGCGTAAATTGCGCGACGTATTCGGCGACGTTCCTCGGATCTTCGCCAAACGAGCGGATATTGATGATCGGGTTTTCGGGATTGTCGTTCACGTCGGCATCCGGTGCGAAAACCCAGTGAATCCCCGCGGCGCGCGATTCGAGTGCGACGATTTTGGCTGTGTCGTATGCGAATTTAGGATCGCCGGCGGCAGCGATGGCCATCGCCGAAGGAAATGAAGTGCCTTCGTCGAGCCGCATGCTCGTACCGCTCTCGAAATCCGCGCCGATGAGCAAGGGGATTTCAGCCTGCTTCTGGAGCTCGTTCATGATCACGGCGGTGGGGTACACCTGGCTGCGCTGGAGGCCGAGAGGTCCGCGAACGGTGCCGAGGATGAAGCCGCCGACGTGATTCTCCTTCACTTGGTGCAAGAGCTGCTTATAATCTGTGCTTTCTGTTGACGTGAAGACGCCGAAATAATAGGGCATCAGCATCTGGCCGAGTTTTTCTCGCAGCGTCATTCGTTTCAGAGTGCTTTCCACCCAGGTGGAGCTGCCGGACGGCCGTGCGGAAGTTGCGGAGGATTTTTTCTGCGCGCGAGGCGAAGGTGTCATGAGAAGAAGCAGCGCCGCCACGAAAAGCCCGAATTTATGCATTGCAAATGCACCAGGCCTTCCCTGTTGACGCCTGCATCCCGCGGCTGTATATAGCACACGCTTTCATGCGGCACAATCAAGCGTCCCCGCCGATGTTTCGATTCCGTTTACTTCTTTTTCAGATTGCGGCGAGTTGCCTGGCAGCCGGTGTCTGTTCCGCCGCGAGAGCGCAAACCAAAACCGGAATCGACGTGCTCGGAAAGGAGCAGTTTGCGGCTCTGCGGGGAAAACGAGTGGGACTGATCACAAATCAAACAGGGGTGGACGCCATGGGACGCCGCACGATTGACGTGCTGGCGCATGCCGAAGGAGTCAAGCTCGTTGCGATTTTCAGCCCCGAGCACGGCATCCGCGGAAATGCGGACGCGGCAATCGCCAACGCCACGGATGCTGCGACGAGATTGCCGGTCCTTAGTTTGTACGGCGAAACCCGCAGGCCAACGGAGACGATGCTGAAAGGACTCGATGCGCTCGTGTTTGACGTACAAGATGCCGGAGTTCGGTTTTACACGTATGTGACGACGATGGCCTACTCGATGGAGGAGGCTGCCAAGCGCCGCATGCCATTCATCGTGCTCGACCGGCCCGACCCGATCGGTGGTGAGGTGATCGAGGGGCCGACGCTCGACCGTGACCGATTGTCGTTCACCGGATACTTTCCGATGCCGGTGCGTTATGGAATGACGATGGGTGAGCTGGCGCAAATGTTCAACGCGGAAAACAAAATTGGAGCGGAGCTGCACGTCATTGCGATGAGGAATTGGAAGCGCAGCGAAACGTACGATCAAACGGGCTTGAAATGGATTCCGCCGTCGCCGAATTTGCGGACGATTGACGAGGCGTTCCTCTATCCCGGCATCGAAATCTTGCAGGCGGGGGGCGTTTCAGTGGGGCGTGGAACCGGCACGCCATTCGAAATTCTCGGAGCGCCCTGGATTCGCGGCCCGGAACTCGCGGCCGAGTTGGGGAAGCGCAAAATCCCCGGCGTCGAATTCGCGCCAGCGCTTTTCACGCCGCGCGACGGGCTTTACAAGGGGGAATACTGCCAGGGGATTTCGATTGCGATCACAGATCGCGCCGCGCTGCGCGCGATGCGGATGGGACTCGAGATTGCCGCGGCGCTGCAACGGCTTTACCCAACGCAGTTTCATCTCGGAAAGATCATCGAATTGGTGGGCTCAAAAGACACGGTCGAGCGGCTCGAGCGCGGAGAGGAGCTGGCTGAAATTGAAAAGAGCTGGCAGGATGATCTCGCGAGATTCGGGATTATGCGGGAGAAGTACTTGCTCTACCATTGACGCGCTGAATGGAAGGCGAGCGAAGAGTGATGAAGAACACCGCACCCAAAGTGTGGCTTGCGTGGAGCAGCGGGAAGGACAGCGCGTGGACCCTTCACACGATCCGGCAGGCGGGCGAATACGAAGTCGTTGCGCTGCTGACCACTGTGAACCGCGAGTTCCGGCGCGTGGCGATGCATGGCGTTCGAGAAAGCGTGCTCGAAATGCAAGCCGCGGCAGCGGAGCTTCCGCTCGTGAAGGTGCCGATCCCGTCGCCTTGCCGAAACGAAGAGTACGAACAGGCGATGAGCGCAGCGATGGCCCAGGCGCGAGCCGAAGGAGTGTGGCACGTCGCGTTCGGCGATCTCTTTCTTGAAGATATTCGCGCGTACAGGGAAAAGCAGCTCAGCGAGTGCGGGATGGCTCCTCTTTTTCCACTCTGGCGGAAGGACACGCGAAAACTCGCAGAGGAGATGATTGCAGGAGGGCTTTCTGCGCGCGTGGCGTGCGTCGACCCGCGCAAGCTGGATGCGAGCTTCGCCGGGCGCACATTCGATGCGGACTTCTTGAAGGCGCTGCCGGAAAGCGTTGATCCGTGCGGCGAGAATGGGGAGTTTCACACTCTCGCGACCGCAGGGCCGATGTTTCAAGAGCCGATTGATGTTAGACAAGGGCAGACCGTCGAAAGAGATGGGTTTCTGTTCACCGATTTCTTGCCGCAGGCGCTGGCCGCGAGCGGGGATTGACGGAGTCCGACGAATGAAGATCTGCTCGCTCCTGCCATCGGCAACGGAAATTCTGTACGCGCTTCATCTGGGAGATTCCGTTACCGGAGTGACGCACGAGTGTGATTTTCCACCGGAGGCCGCGAGGAAGCCTGTGCTGATTCGTCCGCGAGTCGATCCCAAAGCGCCGCTGGCTGAACTCGATCGGCAGGTGACCGAACTTGTGGCACGCGAGGAAAGCATCTATGCGGTGGATGCCGAGCTGCTCGCGCGATTGGCTCCCGATCTGATCGTCACGCAGGACCTTTGCCATGTTTGCGCGGCGTCGCCGGAAGATTTGGCAAGCGCATTAACGCGGCTGGAAAAGCAGCCGTGCGTCCTATCGCTCCCGCCACATTCGCTCGCGGATGTGTGGAATGACATTCGCCGCGTCGGGGAGGCGACGCACACCTCGCAAACGGCGGAGACGCTTGCGGCAAGACTTGCGCAGCGCGTCAAGAAGATCGAGGAACTTGCGCAGAAAATACCGGAGCGGCCACGCGTGCTTTGCCTCGAGTGGCTCGATCCGTTCTATGTCGGCGGGCACTGGGTGCCGGAAATGGTTGCGAAGGCTGGAGGTGAGGATGTGCTCGGGCGCGCCGGCAAGCCGTCGTTCCGCGTAACGGAAGAAGAGATTCGAGGGTGCGCACCTGAAGTGATCATCGTGATGCAGTGCGGATTTGCAGCTGAACGAAATGCGAGAGATTTTCGCGCGGAGGGGCTGGCCGAGAGATGGGCGGGACTTCCGGCTGTCCGCGACAGGCAAGTTTATTCCGTGGATGCGAACGGTTATTTTTCGCGGCCGGGACCGCGATTGGCAGATGGCGTCGAGTTGCTGGCGCACATTTTACATCCGGAGATATTCCCGTTGCATATTTCTGCAGGCTCGTTTTGTAGGCTGTGAATAAAGCGCATTCGTTTCCATTTTTCCGCACGCATGGTTGTCGCGCGGTGGAGGCACATTGAAAACAAAGCGGGAGCAAGCTCCCGCACTCCAAAGGTCTCGCGGGCATCGCCCGGGCGGAAGAGCATCCATAGATAGGGCCTGCGCGATGTCTGTTTTGGCGTCAGCCTGCTTTATTCCAATGACGATAAAACACGAGGCCGGACAGAATTAGTAGCATCCCGATGGAAGACCGGACGGGGCGGTCGAACCAGATGCTCGAAGTGAGAGCGAGCGCACCGCAAACGAACGCGGCAGGGACGAGCGGATATCCGCACGTGCGATAGGGGCGCGGCATCTCCGGCTCAGTACGGCGCATGCGAAACATCGCCACAACCGCGAGACCGTAAAAAATCCAGCTTGCGAAGATGAAGAGGGAAGTGAGGTCTTCGAACGAGCCGGTGAGGGCCATCACGCTCGCGAGGCAGCACTGAAACACCAGCGCGTTGCCCGGCGTACGAAATTTCGGATGAATCGCAGCGGCAAAGCGGAAGAAAATGCCGTCGCGGGCCATGGCGTAATCCACACGCGCCCCGCTGAGGATCGAAGAGTTCATGCTGCCGAGGGCGGAAATCACCATCGCCAGCGTGATCCACAGCGCCGCGCCACGTCCGGCGAGAGATTGCACTACATCCGACGCGACATAGCGGGAAGCGGCCACAACGCCGAACGGCAGAACGTAAAAGCAGACGGCGCTGAAAAGTGTGAAGACCACGGCGACAAACGCGACGCCACCGATCAAAGCGCGCGGGAGATTCCGGCCGGGATCCTGGACTTCGGAACCGACGAGATTGACATCCTCCCAGCCGTCGTACACCCACAGAGCCGCCGCGAGAGCCGCAAGAAAACCCTTGAACGTCATCCATCCGAGATGAGAAGGCCAGAGCGGCTGAAAATTCTGCGAAGTTCCCTGTCCGAGAGCAAAGCCGAAGAAGATGATGGCAAATACGGAAGCCACCTTGATCAGCGTGAGGCCGACCTGCACCTGGCCTCCCAGACGGACTCCGTAGTAGTTGATCCAGGTGATCGCAATGAGAGCGGCGACAGCGACGGGCTGGGACCACGTAAAGGCGAAATGCGTTTCGTGACCCGCGAAAAAGGGCAATCGAAAATGAAATGTGTGAAGCGGAATTGTAAGCGCCGGGAAAAAGAAACCGAGGAAGCGCGCCAGACCAGCCGCAATCGAAGCAGCGGAAGCGGGCCGGCCAACAATTGAGTGCATCCAGCCGAAAAGGAATCCCCAGATAGGGCCAAATCCACGGCGAAGATAGGCATACTCCCCGCCGGCTTCGGGAATCGAGGCGCCGAGTTCGGCAAAGCTGAGCGCGCCGAACATGGAGAGGACGCCTCCGGCAATCCATGCGGCAAAGACAACCGAAACCGAGCCCGCGTCGGCGGCCATCTCGCTGGGCTTCAAAAAAATTCCGGTGCCGATCACCGTGCCGACCACAATTGCGCCCACAGCCCAGCCTCCCAATCCACGAACAAGATCCAGGCGTTCTACGGGCTTTGATGGTGTAGCGATCTTTTTCTCCCGTGCGTTCAGCTTGAATTCGTCCGCCGCGGCGCCGCGGCCGGCAGCTCCGCTCTGGAGAGCAGCAGGCTTGCAAGCGCGCCGACCGAGAAGGATATCAGCGTGCCGATGAGGACGTACCACGTCCAGGCGACAGGTGTCATGAATTTCTTCACGCTGAAAATGGCGATGGCAGCCACCGCGAGGATGCCCGTGAACATCCCCACCAGCGCGCCGTATTCATTCGCGCGGCGGATCCAGGTACCAAGCAAAAACACGCCGAGAAGGCCGCCATACGTAATAGACGCAATTGTGAGCCCGGCGACGAGGACGGGCCCCCAGCGAATCATTCCGAGCGAGGCGAGAACGATACCCCACATCAGAGTGACTCCGCGGGAAAGGCGAAGAGGATGAGCTGCGTTTTGAGAAGCTCCGCGAAGATCGATCACGGTCGAAGCCGCGAGTGAATTCAGAGAACCGCTCGCATTGGACATGCCCATCGCGAATACGGAGGCCAGCACGAGCCCGGCAAGGCCGGCGGGAATTTCGTGGACGATGAACGAGGGGAAGATGCGATCGGGGTCGCCCGAAGGCACGGGAAACGCGGCCTCGCGCGCGAAGACAAAGAGCATGACCCCGATCACAAGGAACAACGCGAATTGGATGAACACGACAACGCCGCTTGTGAGCAGGGCGAGGTTGCTGTCGCGCAGCCTGCGCGCGGCGAGCAGCCGCTGCACGAGAGTCTGATCGGTTCCGTGAGTCGCCATAGTCAAGAATGCGCCGCCAATTAGCCCCGACCAGAATGTGTAGCTCTGCGTCAGGCTGAACGTGAAGTCGAAGACCCGCAGTTTTCCTCCCGCGGCTGCGGCGACCTGGACGACCTGGGGCCAGCCACCTGGAATCTTGTGCAGAAGAAGGATGAAGGCAGCGAGGGAGCCTATCAGGTAAAGTGAGAATTGCACGACGTCTGTCCAGATCACCGCGCGCATGCCCCCTTCGAGGGTGTAAAGAATCGTGAGCGCGGAGACGATCAGGACGGAGAGGCGGTCGCCGGTGCCGAATGCTACGCTGACAACTTTACCGATGGCGGAGATGCGAACGCCTTCCGCGAGCGCGCGCGTGACGAGAAAAACGCGCGCGCCGGCCTGCCTCATGCGCATTCCAAATCGCTTTTCCAATAGCTGGTAGGCCGTGTAGAATTCGCCCTGGAAGTATTGCGGGATGAGGACAATACAGAGAATCACCCGCGCGACCAGATAGCCCAGCGCCACTTGCAAGAACCCGAGATTTCCGCCATAGGCGATGCCCGGGGTGCTGATGATTGTGAGGGCGGAAGTTTCGGTTGCCACGATGGAACAAGCCAGGGCCCACCAGGGGGCGGTCCGGCCACCGAGAAAGTAATCACGGAGGGTTGATTGGCCGCGGCGAAAGCGGGCCCCGAAGAATGTGATACCCGCGAGATAAAGCACCAGAATGGCGAGGTCGGTTGGGCTGATCTGCATTGCGCCGCGCCCGGCGGGTGGCGGGATGCTAACCGCGGGCTTCGGAGAGTGTCAAGCGGAGCGAAGAGCTATGCCAGCAGATGAACGGAGCGAAAACTGCGAATATTTCCTCGGATTCGACGGAGGCGGCACCAAGACGGATTGCGTGCTGGTCAACGGAAACGGAGATGTTCTCGCGCAGGCCACGGCAGGTCCATCCAATCCCCTGCGCGCCGGATACGCCAGGGCTTGGTTCACGCTGAGTGATGCAGCCGATTTTGTTCTTGCGCGGCAGAAGATCAAGGCCAGCGACATTCGCGGAATTTGCGCGGGGATTGGCGGCGCGGGGCGCGAGGCGGTGGCAAAACGGATCGCCACCTTTCTCGAACGCGGATTTCCAGCAGCGGCCGTGAACGTGACCACAGACCTGGCCATCACGCTCGATGCCGCCGTCGGTGATGGGGAGGGAATTATCCTCGTGGTTGGAACCGGCTCCGGCGCGTACGGCCGTGATGCCAAAGGGCACACCGCGCGCGCGGGAGGACGCGGCCCCTGGTTCAGCGACGAAGGAAGCGCGTTCGACATCGGACGCCGCGCGCTGGCGGCCGTGGTCCGCGCGGAAGAACACAGAGGGCCG
>DASPSD010000059.1:0-42057 GCA_035624115.1 Candidatus Sulfotelmatobacter sp.
CCGCCCCGGCAGGGAACGCCGGGACGCAAACGGCGCGCCTTTCCGTACAACGCATCGGAACGCAAAAGGCGTGACGCCAAGGTCCTCCTTTGATGAGGCGGACCCTGCTGCGGCGGGCGGGGTTTGTCGGTGTGCGGGAAACAAACCCGGCTGCGCCGGCGTAAACGTCGCCGCTACATAGGCAAAGGAGAAGATGCCGGCAAGATGCCGGCGCTACAGAGGCCAAGAGAGAGGCAAAGGCGGAGAGAGATTCTTCACTTCGTTCAGAATGACGAGAAAAGGGCAAAAGGGCCGACCTTAAGGTCGCCGCTACATAGGCGACGGCAAAGGCCGGGCGGGTCTGAGACCCGCCCCTACGAAGGAAGGCGCCAATCGGGAGACCCTTCGGCTGCGCTCCCGCCTTCGCCGAGGCTTCGGCGGGCAGGCAGGACGAGTTGGCGTTCCCAGGGAAAGGCGAAGAGCCGGCAAGATGCCGGCGCTACAAAGGCCAAGAGAAGGGCAAAAGCGCCGGCCTGACCCTTCCTTCGTCAGGGCAGGAGGCCGCCGCTAGAGGGGCAACGGCAAAGGCAAAGGCGAAGAGCCGGCCCTTCGTTCCTCAGGGTAAACAAGATGCCGGCGCCCCTCGGCTACGCTCGGGACAGCCACCGTTGGTGGCTGCTACAAAGGCCGAGAAAAGGAAAGGGACGGAACGGCATTGGAAGGGCGGGGATTCATCCCCGCCGAAAGGCACCGGCTTCGGGGCAGTACCGATTGCGCTGGTTCACTCGCGCAAGTGGTTTGTGGGTTGTGCCGAATGGGCGGAAAAACGCACAGGCATGGTTCGGCTGCGCTCACCACAAGCGAGTGCCTGTGCCACCGAAAGGCAAAGGCGCCCATCTGAAGATGGCCGCTACACAGATCTCACCAACCAAAGGCAAAGAGCCGGCAGGATGCCGGCGCTACAAAGGCAAAGAGCAAGGCAAAGAGCCGGCAAGATGCCGGCGCTACAAAGGCAAAGAGCAAGGCAAAGAGCCGGCAGGATGCCGGCGCCCCTCGGCACCGCTCGGGACAGCCACCGTTGGTGGCTGCTACAAAGGCCAAGAGAAAGGCAAAGGCCGGGCACGGCATGCCGTGCCCCTACGAAGAAAAGGACAAAAGCAGATCCCTCGCTGCGCTCGGGATGACGACGTTCGGAAGGTAAAGACGAGCCGGCAAGATGCCGGCGCTACAAAGGCAAAGACGGTCCGGCATTTTCACGAGTCACTAGTCACGAGTCACTGATCACGGGTCACTTTGTCTTGTCCACCACGACGGCGCCGGACTTCATGACCCAGCGGACGCCGTTGATTGTGGCGTTGACGTCGGAGAGGGGGTCGCCTTCGACGGCGACGATGTCGGCGAAATAGCCGGGGGCGATGGCGCCGAGCTCGTTTTCTTTGCCGAGGAGCTTGGCGGCGTTCGTCGTGGCTGTCGCTAAGGCTTGCTCGGGAGTCATGCCGAGCTTGACGAACCAGGCGAGCTCGCGCGTGTTTTCGCCGCACATGGTGAATAGCGCGTCCGAGCCCATGGCGAAGCGCACGCCGGCTTTGAAGGCGCGGCGAGCGGTTTCGAAATTGCGGCGGATGTAATCGTTGAGGCCAGCGGCGATTTCTTTTTCGTTGTCCCAGCCGAAAATCTGAATGTGCTCGGCGTACCAGCGATTGTGGTCGATCGTGGGGACGTAGAAAGTGCCGCGGCGCGCCATTTCGGCGATGGTGGCGTCGTCCATGTCGGTGGCGTGCTCGATGGAATCGGCGCCGGCGCGGACCGCATCGCGCGCGCCATCGGGGCCGTAGCTATGGACGGCGATGCGCTTGCCGTATTTGTGCGCGAGCTCGACGGCGGTGCGGATTTCGTCGTAGGTGTAGGTCTGGTAGCCGGTGACGTCTTTGTCGGTGCCGGTGGAAGCGAACATTTTGATGACGTCCACGCCGGCCGCGACGTGTTCGCGGATGACGCGCTTGATTTCGTCTTCGCTATCGGCGCGGCCGGCGGGGCGGACGTAGCCGGGATGCGGAGGAGCGTCGGCGACGGCGAGGCCGTAGCCGGCGACGAACATCCGCGGGCCGAGCATGGCGCCGCGGTTGATGAGGTCGCGCATGGCGATGTCGTCCCAATCGTTGGCGGAAAGATCGCGGACGGTGGTGACGCCGGCTTCGAGAGTGCGGAGAGCATTTTCGCGCGCGAGAAAAACGGTGACCGCGGGAAGGCGCGGGCCGCCGACCTGGTCGAAGGGAGGGACTTTGGAGGATTGGTCCCAATAGTAGGTGACGTGCGTGTGGACGTCGATGAGGCCGGGGATGGCGGTGAAGCGGCGCAGATCGATGATTTGCGCGCCGGCGGGGATTTTGGAGGCGTCGGAGAGGATGCCGGCGATGCGGTCGCCGCGGACAAGGATGATGGCGTCGGGCCAGACTTTGCCGCGGCCGTCGATGACGCGGGCGAAACGCAGGGCTTTCGCGGGCTCGTCGGCGGTGCGGGCGCGGGAGGCGAGGGTGAAAATCGCGAGGGCGAGGAAAAAAGGCAAGCGGAATCGGAGCATGTTCACCTCGGTGGAGTGCGCGAATGTAGCATCGGGGCAGAGAAAATCAAAGGCAAAGAGCCGATGAGGACATCGGCGTTCCCAGGAAAGGCAAAGGCGGACGGGGAAAATTGGCGCGCGGGAGGAAGGCAATTTCAAATTCGAAATTTGAAATTTCAAATGAGGAAAAAAGCGGGTGCGGAAATTTCGCGGCCAGTGAGCGGCGGGAGTGTAGCGAGATTAAAAACAAAGCGGCAGCAAGCTGCCGCACTCCAAAGGTCTCGTTTGCGGAGCTTCGGAATTGGGCGGCGATTCGGAAATAGGCGGCGCGGGCGCGGTCCCGATGGATCGGGATGCCCCAACGAGAAAAACCCAAAGCTAATCCGATTTGGAGGAGACGAGGGCGGGCGGCTCGATGGGCGCTGCGGGAAGTGGCACGGCGGGGAATTCGACGAGGAAGGTGGCGCCCCCATCGGGGCGGTTAAAACATTCGATGCGGCCGGCGTGCTCTTGCACGATGCCGTAACAGATGCTGAGGCCGAGGCCGGTGCCTTTGCCCACGGGCTTGGTGGTGAAGAACGGGTCGAACACTTGCTGCGGATACTTGATGCCCGGGCCGGTGTCGGAAAACTCGACCGAGACGACGCCGTCGCGATGCGCGGTGCGAATCACGAGCTTGCCGCCGCCGACTTCTTCGAGCGCGTCCACGGCGTTGCTCATGAGATTGAAGACGACCTGGAGAATCTGGTTGGAGTCGCCGCGCACGGGCGGGAGCGACATGTCGGCGAGCGTTTCGATTTCGATGTGCTTACCGCGGAGATCGAGGTTGCTCAGGTGCAGGGCGCTGGCGATGATTTGATTGAGGTCGAGATGCGTTTTTTCCGAGGGGACGCGGCGCGCGAAGCTGAGCAGGCTGGTCACCAGCGTCTTGATGCGGCGGGCGAGGGTGCGGATTTTGTCGGCGACGATGCGCTGTCGCTCGCCGAGCGCGGGATCGTCCACGAGCAGATCGGAGTAGCCGAGAATTCCGGTGAGCGGATTATTGATTTCGTGGGCGGCGCCGGCGGCGAGCTGGCCGAGCGAGACGAGCTTTTCGGTCTGCACCATCTGCGATTGGAAGCGCTTGAGATTTTCGAGCGATTCGCGCGAGGCTTCGAGCAGGCGGGTGCGGTCGCGATGCACGAGCCGCTGACGGAAAAACGCGAGCACGGCGACCACGAGCAGAGCCACCTGCGTGACGCCGACGCGGAATTGGCGCACGGCGAGCGGGTTTTTGCTGACCACCAGGCTCCAAAGCGCCATGATCGGAATCGAAACGACGGCCGCCATGGCGATGCGCGCCGGCCAGGCGCCGGCGTGTTCGGCGAGGACGGCGTCTTCATCGCGGCGCGGCTGCAAGCGGCGGGCGACGATGCCGGCGGTGCCGAACCACACGAAGGAGGCAACGAGCGGGAGATCAAACGGGCTGCCGGTGTAGTAGTCCTGGCGGTCGATCGCGCGATTGGTGATGTAAGAACCTGCGGCGTAAAGCAGCGACGCGCTGAACAGATGCGCGTAGACTTCGCGCCAGCCTCCTTTGGATTTGCCGGCGAGAAGCGCGAAGCCGGAAGCGAGCAGGATATTTTCGATGGCGGCGAGATGGTCGTAGCTCCAGCCGTAGCCGCGGACGTCGGGGACGACGTACTGCCAGGGGATCACGACGAACAGGTAGAGATAGACCCACCAAACCAGGAGCAGCGAGAAATCGATGAAGCCGACGTGAGAGCCGAGATCTCTGCCCGGATGATGCGGCTTGAGCGCGAGCGCCCACATCATGGGGACAGGATGCAGGAACAAAATGACATCGCCGAGGAACGGGTTCGGGACCGGCTGGCGCAGGCCGACTTCGAAGTAGGTCCAGATGAGCTGGCCGATGAACCACATGCCGCAGCCGAGCGTGAGCAGCAGCCAGAAAGCGCGAGTGCGGCGTTCGAGCGAATAAGCGTTGATGGCGAGCCCGACGCAGCCAAACACCGCGACGAGAGTCTGGAAGACGTCGCCGAAGGTCGTGAGCGCGTGGCCGTTCTTAACTGTAAGCGAGACAACAGTATAGGTGCCGACGAAGCAGACCCAGGCCGTCAGGATGGCCCATTTCCACGCGGGCAATTTGCGCGACACGATCCCAAGCGCTGGGTCGGGGCTGTTCATGGCGCTGGCGGAGCAAAAACCTCAGCAAAACTCTAGATTACGATTTTCAGCAGCGGGTGGCGAAGGGGAAACGGCGGATGGTTCCATGGGAAGCAACAGTAATTGCAAGGCGCTCACCCGGGCGCAAGCCAGACACTACCCATGCGCGAACGAGTGAACTGGACGTTGATGATCGTGTTTTAGGGGCGCGCGGACTGGCCGGCTTCGCGCTCGGCCAGGATTTTCCTGGCGTTCTGATAGAGCGCCTTCGCTTGAGGAATCAGCTCGATGCCTTTTTGCACCTGCGCGTCGTCTTGCAACTCGACTCTATAGCCATCGTTCTGGCCGAAGACGCTGGTGAAGACCTCGCGCTTGATTCTCCACTTGAGCCAGTTGAGATTGTCCTGCAAATCCGGCTCGGTGAATTTGATGTGCTGCTGATCCAGGTAGTGGCGGAACTGGGAGATCACCGCGTCGTCCGGCGTGAAGTCGTGAGTCACTTCGGGCTTGGAAGCGAGGAAGAAACGCGTGAAATCGCCCACTCCCTGCTGGCTCACCTGGTAGGGATAGAAGACGCCGCGGCGGAGCAGGGTTTGCTGAAAATCGTTGAGCTTCGGCGCGGCGACGATGTCGTCGGGCGTGATGCCGCCTTCGCCGAAAACCTGCCGGCCGCTATCGGTGAGCTTCACTTCCGGAGCGCGCGGCGGCTTGGGATTGTAATGATAGTCGTACAGCGAAATATTTTTGTAATCGCGCTGAATCAGGCGGCCGCTGGGGGTGTAATACCGCGCAGTGGTAAGAAGCAGCGCCGTATCTTCGCTGAGCGGATACTGCGTTTGCACCAGGCCTTTACCGAAGCTCGTTTCGCCCACAATCAATCCGCGGTCGTGATCCTGAATGGCCCCGGAAACGATTTCGGAAGCCGAGGCGCTCTGTCCGTTCACGAGAACCACGAGCGGAACCGCCACTCCTTGATTGCCGCGCAGCGCGAAATAGCGGCGCTCAGGAGAAGAGCGGCCGCGATGGGAGACGACGAGTTCGTTCTTGTCGAGGAACATGTCGGCCATGCCCACGGCTTGATTGAGCAAGCCGCCGCCATTGTTTCGCAGGTCGATGATGAGGCCGTCGAGCTTGGAGACATCGAGCCGCTTGAGAGCATCGGAGAGATCGCTGTCGGTGGTCTCGTTGAAAGTGGAGACGCGCACGTAGCCGATTCCCGGTTTCACCATCGTGTAGTATTCCACGCCGGGGCGGGGGATTTCGTCGCGGACGACGGAGACTTCGATCGGCTTCTCCCAGCCTTCGCGGCCGAGCGAAATGTGGACCGTCGTGCCCTTGGGGCCTTTCAGCATGTCGGCCACTTCGACCGTGGTGAGGCCTTCGCAGGGCTTGTCGTTCACTTTGATGATCACATCGCCGGGGCGAATTCCCGCCTTATAGGCAGGCGAGCCGACGAAAGGAGCCAGCACGACCGTCTGGCTTTCGCGGGCCTGCACGATCATTCCTACGCCGTAATATTTGCCTTGCTGTTCTTCTTTGAAGAGCGAGTATTGCCGAGGGTCGAAAAAGTTCGAGTGGGGATCGAGGACGCGCAGCATTCCGGGAATCGCGCCGTCGTAGATGGCCTTGTCCACATCCACGGGGTCGGCGTAGTTGCGCTCGACGATAGACAAAACCCGGGTGAAACTCTTGATGGAATCCTGAAGGTCGTTGGATCCCGCCGCCGTGGCGCGCACGGTGGGCCCGTAAAGGCCGCCCACAATTGCACATACAGCCAGCACGAGCACCATTACCACGATGCCCCGCCTCGATGAATGGAGTTCTGCCATGAGGCCTCTCTTTGCCCCCAAAAAATTCAGTATAGCATACTCCCGAGGGGCGGTTTGACACGCTACCAACCCTCTTCTATGATGCAAAAAAGGCATGGGAGAGCTGGAATGTTGAGTATTCCGCACCTGATTATCATCTTCGTTGTGGTCCTGGTGGTATTCGGGCCGGAAAAGCTCCCTGAACTGGCCCGCAACCTCGGAAAAGTGATGGCCGAATTCCGAAAGGCGACCGGCGACTTGCGCATGAATTTCGAGGACCATCTGCGCGACCTCGAGCGGGAGACCGAGCAGAGGCGCATCGGCGCCAGCTCCCCGGCTGCAGCGGCACCCGCAGGTACCGTCACGTCGGAGCCTCCCAAGCTCACGGAGTCTGCCAGTTCCCCAGGAACAAGCGCCGCACCAGCCTCACCCGATTCACCTCACGCGGATACCGAGACAGGCAGCGATGGCGGAACCCACGCAGCCTGAAGGCACGTCGACCGCGCGCGCCGAGGAAGAAGCCGGCGCGCGGATGTCTTTTTTCGAGCATCTCGTTGACCTTCGCAAACGGCTAATCAACTCGCTTCTGGGAATCGGCGTGGGGATGGTGGTGGGTCTGATCGTCTCGCCATACTTCATCGACTACATCGTGAAGCCGATTCAGGGGGCGCTCCGGGCCAATAAGCTCGATGACAAGCTCTACACCACGAGCCCAGCCGGCTACATCAGCCTGGTGCTTACGCTGGGGCTTTATCTGGGCATCGTGATCGCGATGCCCTGGGTGCTGTTTCAAATCTGGCAGTTCGTGGCCCCGGGGCTTTACAGGCACGAGCGCCGGGCCGTATCGGGCTTCATCATCCCCTCGATGTTTTTATTTCTCTGCGGGATTGCGTTCGGGTACTTCATTGTGCTGCCCACGATGCTGAAGTTCCTGATTGCGTTCACGCTCACAGGGCCGGTGAAGCCGCTGATCAGCATCAACGAGTATTTCGACCTCATCCTCATCGTGCTCGTGGGACTCGGAATTATTTTCGAATTGCCGGTGTTGATCTTTATTCTTTCGCTTTTCGGAATCGTGACGCCGCGAATGCTGCTGAAAAATTTCCGCTATGCCATGCTCGTGATTACGATCCTCGCGGCGTTTGCGGCTCCTACGCCGGATGCAACCACCATGCTGATCTTTATGGCCGCGATGGTGCTTCTCTATATGGTTGGAGTCATCGTGTCGTATTTCGTTGTGCGCCGGAAGCGCGCCCGGGCGCTGGCGAGCGGGGAGGCGCACTAGAATGAGGGCCGAGCAGAGCAGAGCCATGATTGCCTGGCTGGTATTGGCCGCGGTGTCGATCGCGGGCTGCGGCCACGATGCAGCGAAGCCGGCGCAGGACAAGAGCGCGGCCAGCGGAAGTGCACCGTCGCCGGGCCAGGCTGCGGTGGCGCAACCACTGCCTATCGTGCCAACCAGCGAGCAGGCGCCGCCCGCCTCGCAAACGGGCGGGTTCGACGGGCAAAAAGCGTACGACCACGTGGCAAAGATCGTAGCCATCGGATGGCGCCCGCCGGGCTCGGAGGGAATCCACCGCGCGCAGGATTACATTCGCGGGCAATTGCAGGGTCTGGGTTGCACGGTGGACGAAGATGATTTTCACGCGCAGACGCCGATCGGCACCGTGGAGATGAAAAACATCATCGCGAAGGCGCCGGGCACAGGGCGCGGAATCATTCTGCTGCTCACTCACTACGACACGATTCAATTGAAAGGCTTCGTGGGCGCGGAAGACGGAGGATCCTCGACGGGACTGATGCTGGAGATGGCGCGGGCGCTGTGCGGCACAAAAGGACCGAATGCGGTGTGGATCGCGTTTCTCGACGGCGAAGAGGCGTTCGTCAATTGGCAGAATGAAGACGACCACACCTACGGAAGCCGCGAACTTGCCGCGCGCATGGCGCTCTCGGGCGATTTGAAGCGGATTAAGGCCGTGATTCTAGCGGATATGATCGGGCAAACGGATCTTTCCATCGTGAAGGAAGGCGATTCGACGAAGTGGCTGACGGATCTGGTGTGGAATACGGCCGCTCGCCTCGGCTACGCGACAATCTTCCTCCCGCGGCAAACCGTGATCAGCGACGACCACGACCCGTTTCTCGACCGCGATGTTCCCGCCATCGACATCATCGATTTGGATGGATATCGTGCCTACTGGCACACTCCTCTGGATACTCTGGATAAGATCAGCCCGCGCAGCCTCGCGATTGTCGGCCACGTGATTTTGGAAAGCGTGAATGAGCTGCAGAAAAAACAGAGATGAATCCGGAATGCAAGAGGCCAAGCATGCGGCAAAGGTGTAGCAAGCAGGCGTCATCGCGCGGTTGAAAACAAAGCGGGAGCAAGCTCCCGCACTCCAAAGGTCTCACCATCATCGCTTCAGAGATTAGGCCCGTCCCCTTGGAGATTTGGCGGATGAGTTCGTGCTAGATTTGCGTCCCCGAATATGGCGAGGATTCGCATCCAAAGCTCGGCGGGAGCCTACGAAGTGCACTGCGCGCGGGGAGCGCTCGCGCGGGCGGGAGCGCTGACAAAGCAGCTGGGAGAATCGAGCGGGATTTTTCTGCTGTCTTCGCCGCGCGTGTGGAAGCACTGGGGCAAGAAACTTCGCGCGAGTTTCCGAGGAGCGCTCTACCGGGGCGTGATTCTGTTCGACGACCGGGAATCGGCGAAACGACTGGCCACAGTGGAACGGCTCGCGCGAGAGCTCGTGCGGGCCGGCGCGGACCGGCATTCGATACTCGTTGCCGCCGGAGGCGGAGTAGTCGGCGACGTAGCGGGATTCGTGGCTGCGACGTATCTTCGCGGCGTTCGCCTCGTCCACGTGCCCACCACGCTACTCGCACAAGTGGACAGCTCGATTGGCGGCAAGACCGGAGTGAATCTGCCGGAAGGGAAGAATCTAGTTGGCGCCTTCTATCCGCCGGCCCTGGTGATCACCGATCCCGAAGTGTTGCGCACGCTGCCGCACCGGGAATATCGCTCAGGGCTATATGAGGTCGTCAAGTATGGCGCCATCGCCGATAGGCAACTGTTTGAGTTTCTTGAACGTCGAATGTCTGCGCTATTCCGGCGGGATCCGCAGGCATTATCGCGGGCTATCGAGCGATCAATTCGCATCAAAGCGCGCGTCGTGAGCCAGGATGAACACGAGGGCGGCCTGCGGCAAATTCTGAATTTCGGGCACACGCTCGGGCACGCTCTCGAGGCGGCGACGGACTACCGCCGATTCCTGCACGGCGAAGCGATCGCGTGGGGAATGATCGCGGCGGCGTTGCTGGGTGTCGGCATGGGGCGCATGAGTGAAGCGGAGGCAAACCAGATGATTCGTGTCATCGCGAGCGTGGGCCCGCTGCCGCCGCTTCGCAGCGTGCGTGTGGCTGGCCTTCGATCGATCATTGCCGCCGATAAGAAATCGCGGGAGGGCCGAGTCCGATGGGTGATGACGCCCAAAATCGGGAAGGCCCGGACGGGCGTGGAAGTGCCGTGGGCGCTCGTCGAACGGGCAATCGCCGAATTGCCTGAAATTTTCGCGAAGGCCGGGAGCGCGGTCCGATAGAGGGCGTATGGCCATGGGCGCACTCGAGCGCGAGACACCATCGGGAACGCAGCTCAAAGGTGCGCGGGACGAGCGCGAGACATCTGCCAGTGTTCGGCGAATGTTCAGCCGCATCGCGCCGCGATACGACTTTCTGAACCGCCTGCTTTCGTTTTCGCAGGACCAGAAATGGCGCCGGCGAACGGCGCAGCGGTTTTCAAAAATTCTTCGCCGCACGGATGCGCGGGCGCTCGACATCTGCTGCGGGACGGGCGATCTCGCGTTGGCGCTAGAACGAGTGCGGCTGCGGGCCATCCGCGACCCGCGGGCACATCGCTTTCCGATTGTTGGCAGCGATTTCGCCGAGCCGATGCTCGCGCGCGCTCGAAAGAAAGCGCGCAAGGAAAGCCGGGGCGTGACGTTTCTTGCTTCGGACGCGCTGAACCTTCCGTTTGCCGACGAGAGTTTCGATCTGGTGGCCGTCGCGTTCGGATTCCGCAATCTTGCAAATTACGAGCAGGGGCTGCGGGAGATGGCGCGGGTGCTGAAAGCGGGAGGCATGGCTGCCATTCTCGAGTTTTCCATGCCGAGGCGCGGCGCAATGGCGGCGGTCTATCGGCTCTATTTCCGGCGGGTGCTGCCCGTGATCGGCGGGATGATATCCGGCACGAGTGAACCTTATTCGTACCTGCCGGACTCGGTCTCGAAGTTTCCGTCGGTTTCCGAACTCTCCCGGATGATGGAAAGCTGCGGATTCACGGGAGTGCGCACGACTTCGTGGAATTTTGGAAGTGTGGTGCTGCACACGGCGAAGCGCGAGGTACGCTGGAATCCCGCGAGCGGCGAGACGGATTAGTTTTCGAGGCCGAGGCTGCGGATCTTGTGGAGCAGCGTTTTGTAGGAGACGCCGAGCTTTTCGGCGGCGCGCGTCTTGTTCCACTTCGTTTCCTGCAACGCATTTTGAATCTTGAAGCGCTCGACGTGCGCCAGGGCGCGCTGCGAAACTTCATCGAGCGGGCCTTCCCAGAGAAATTTGTCTTCAACCATTCCGGCGGGCAAATCCGCCGCGGTGGGCCGCGCCGCGGGCAATTGCAAGGCGGCTGCGTTAATTTTGCCCGAAGTCGCCAGAATTGCAGCGCGCTCGATGGCGTTCTGAAGCTCGCGGACATTGCCCGGCCAGGAATAGGTGAGCAAGCGGGTGCGCGCATCGTCGGTGAGCGCGAGAGCGGGCTTGCGAAATTCGAGGCGGAAGCGCTCGAGAAAGAAATCGGCCAGCGCGAGCACGTCGTCGCCGCGGTTGCGCAGCGGAGGAATCGTGATGGGAACGGCGGAGATGCGGAAGTAGAGGTCCTCGCGGAAAGATTTATTGGCCACCGCCTCGCGCAGGTCTTTATTCGTGGCGGTGAGGATGCGGACGTTTACTTCGATCGATTGCGTGCCGCCGACGCGTTCGAATTTCTTTTCTTCGAGCACGCGGAGCAGCTTGCTCTGGATGGCGAGAGGGAGGTCGCCGATTTCGTCGAGGAAAAGAGTGCCGCGATGCGCGAGCTCGAGTTTGCCGAGCTTGCGCGCGCCCGCGCCGGTGTAAGCGCCGCGTTCGTGGCCGAAAAGCTCGTTTTCGACGAGGCCTTCGGGAATCGCGGCGCAATTGAGCGCGACAAAGGGATGCTCGGCGCGCGGGCTCAGATGATGAATGGCGCGCGCGAAGAGCTCTTTGCCGGTGCCGCTTTCGCCGAGCAGGAGCACGGTCGAATCGGTGGCGGCCACGCGCTGGGTCATCTGGCTGGCTTCTTTCATGGCCGGATGCTCGCCCACGATTTGCGGGAAGCCATAACGCGCGGCATATTCTTCGCGCAGCAAAAGATTTTCGCGGAGCAGTTCCTGCTGTTTCGCGGCTCGCTCGAGCAGCAGCTTCAGATGGTCGAGATCGACGGGCTTCTGGATGAAGTCAAAGGCGCCTTCCTTCATCGCGGTGACCGCTTCTTCCACCGAGCCATAGGCGGTGACGAGGATGACGGGAAGCGTCGGCTCGGCTTTGCGGGCCTCGCGGAGCACGTCGATGCCGGAATTTCCCGGGAGCTTCAAATCGGAGAGCACCAGGAGATAGCGGCGAGCGCGAACTTTTTCGATGGCGGAATTTCCGTCGGGAGCCTCTTCGACCGTGTACCCTGCGCGTTCGAGCGCCTTGCGGAGCATGGCCCGCAGCTCGGGTTTATCTTCGACGAGGAGGATGGGTTCCATCGGCCGAAGGGTCAGCGCGCCCAGCCGGAATCGCCGCCGGATTTGCGAAGAGCTTCTTCCGCGTTGTCGATGGCTTGCTGGTCGGCTTCGATGTCTTTCTTCTTGGCTTCGATCTTCGCGGTCATGTCGTTGATATCGGTGCGCGTGACGCTTTGTTGCATGGCTTTCACCGGGTCGGGGTAATACTGGACGTCCAGCACACCGAGTTCACGCTGCATGACGTCGAGATCGGCCTTGTCTTTTTCGAGTTTTCCGCGCAGGGTGGCGAACTTGTCGCGCCAGGCTTTCTCGTCATTCTTGCCGGGCGCTGCCTGGGCGGATTTCTCTTCGCCGGGCGCGGCCGGCGCCTCGGCAGCACCTAATTCCCCGGACGCGCTGCCGACGGTATTGATGCCGCCCTGGGCCGGCAGATTGTCGTTGTCGAACACTTTCGCCGGTTTCGTGGCCTCTTTCTTTTGTTCGCGCGCGCGGCGGGCGGCATCCGCCAGCGATTCTTGTTGAGCAGGCGCCGGGGCAGAGGATTGCGCTTGCGGCTGCGACGAGGCCGGTGGAGGCTGCTGCGCCGGAGCCTGTTGCTGGCTCCATCCGGCCGCTGCGAACAGCAAAACCGCCCCTGGGACTGACCACCAAAAAAGTCTTCGCATAAAGTTCGCCTCCCGCGAGGCACTGCTGGGTTAGGCCTGCTATCAGTTTAGATGCGGGCTGCACTGGAGGCAATCGGGGATGGTGTGGGCTCCTGCCGCAAAGGTAACCACAGGAGAAACTCGGCGCCGCCCCCGGATCGGTTGCGGGCTTCGATGCTGCCGCCGTGCTGGAGCGCGACTTTTTGAACGACGGCAAGGCCGAGGCCGGTGCCGTCGGATTTCGTGGTGTAAAACGGAAGGAAAATCTTCGGCAAATCCTGCGCGGGAATTCCCGGGCCGTTATCGGCCACCGAGATGCGCTGCCATTTGCGTCCGGCCAGCTCTTCAATCGTCCCGGAAATTAAGAGCCGCGCCGGATTTCCGGAAGCGCGCGCGGCTTCGGCGCCATTGCGCGCCAGATTGACGAGAGCCTGGCGGAGCAGCGCTTCGTCGCCCGGCAATTCCAGAAAGGTGCCTTCGCATTCGACGGCACAATCCGGATTCGCTTCGTGAAGCTCTTCGGCGACGCGTTCGATCAGCGGCTTCATGGCGATCGTTTCGTAGCAAATTTCCAGCGGCTTGGCGAATCGGAGGAATTCGGTGACCACGTGGGTAAGCGCGCGCGTCTGGTCCAGAATGCGCTCGGCGGATTCGCGGATGTCTCCGGGCTCGGCTTCGCTGTGGATCATCTGCGCGTAGCCGGAGACGGTGGCGAGGGCATTCTTGAATTCGTGCGCGATGCCGGCGGACATCTCGCCGAGAGCGGCGAGGTTTTCTTTCCAGCGCATCTGCTTTTGCAGCGCGGTGAGCTCGGTGAGGTCGCTCATCAGGCAAAGGGCGCCGCTGACTTTCATTTCGGTGGCGGATGCGGGAAGCTCGGAAAGGCTGCGGGCGATGTTGCGAACCGAGCGGTAGATCGGAGAGATCGTCACGCCCAGGTGGCGGACCTCGCCTTCGGGAGTCATGTGCTCGATTTCTCCGCGGTGGAAAGTCTGGCCATCGCGCAGGCAAGCCGTGAGCATGCGCGTGAGCTCCGCGTCAGGACCTAGAATTTCGCGGTACGAGCGATAGCGCAAGGGCCGGATGCCGAGAGCTTGTTCGGCGGCGGGATTCGTAGAGCTGATCGCGCCGGTGGCGTTGACGAGCAACAGGCCGGTAGGCATATTGCGCGTCACTTCCTCGGTGAGGCGCTCGGACTCCTGCGCGCGCTCCTGCGCCAGCGTGTGCAGCCGCGCGAGCTCTTTTTCCTGCGCTCGCAGCTTTTCGATCACGCCCTGCATGGAGGCCGTCATGAACGCCGAGGCGTTATCGGGGTCGGGGCCGGGAGCGGCCCATTCGCTGCGGCCGCGTGGAGAATCGGCTCCAAGGAATTTTCGCGCCAGGGCGATCAAGCCGAGGATAGCAACGACGAAAAGGACAAGAAGACCTGCGGCTAATCCGATGCTGCCCGGCGTGAGCCCGGTTGGGCGTGGCGGAATCATTGCAATCAGCGTGGCCATGCGCTTTTCACCGCAAAGTGAACTGCGACTGATACCAGTTTACGACCGGGGTGCCGAAAAAAACCACGAGCAATGCGGCCATCCCGAGAAATGTTCCAAACGGCAACTCGTAATCCGACCCCTTGCGGCGGGCCAAAATGAAGACGATGCCGAGCGCGCTACCCAGGAGCGAGCCGGCAAAAATCGTGAGCAGAGTTCGCTTGACCCCGAGAAACGCCCCGGCCATGAGCATCATTTTGACGTCGCCGAGGCCCATTCCTTCGCGGTGGCGCAGCTTGAAATACGCTTCCGAAACGCCCCAGAGGAGCGCGCTCCCGAATGCCGCGCCAAACACGGCGTCTGCAAACGAAAGCACCGGAGCCGGAGGAGGGAACTCGAACATGCGATTGGCGAGCCATTGTGCGGTGCCGTCGGCCGGCGGCGTGAAAAAGCTGAGGACAAGGCCGAGCGCAAGGCCGGTGTAGTTCACCGCGTCCGGCAGCAGGCGCTCGCGCAAATCGGTGAAGACCAAAACCACCATGATGGCGGAAAACACGGCCCACTTGAGCGCGTCGAGTGAGAGCCCAAACACTTCGTAGCAGGTGAGGAAAAGCAAGGCTGCAAGAAATTCCACCAGCGGATACATCGCCGAGATCGGGTTTTTGCACCTGCGGCATTTCCCGCCGAGGAACAGATAGCTCAGAACCGGGATGTTGTCGTAAGGCTTTATCGCGGCGCCGCATTTCGGGCAGGCCGAACCCGGCTGGACGATGGATTTGCCGCCCGGGATGCGCACGATGCAGACGTTCAAAAAGCTGCCGATGATGAGCCCGAACAGAAAAACGATGATGGCAATCAGGGTCGAGGGAGCCACGACTCGAATCTGCCACATCGCGGGCAGGCTCTCAAGGCGCGCCGGTTGCCCGATGCCCGATTTCTAACACGAGTGGAGCCGGCCGAGAGGCGGCGCACCCACGAGCTGAAATGAAGTCATCTGGCTCTGTGGAGATCCTCGCGAATTTGGCTCAGCCCCGCCGCTGGCGCACGTTGTGCCGGAATTGAAAACAAAGCGGGAGCCCTTCGACTTCGCTCAGGACGAGCAAGCTCCCGCACTCCAAAGATCTCGGTTGGCAGCGCACAGATAGATAGGATTTCAACAGAGCCAGGTGGCTTCTAGTCTCCCTCTTTCTTCTCGTTCTCCTTGGCGCGTTCGACGATAAGGCTGGCTTTGCCGATGCGCACCTTGGATTTGACCTCGGGGCGCGATGGTTTGCCGTCTATGACGATACCCACGGGCGCGATTGTAACGGTGATGCGCTCGTCCTTCGATTTCAGGGCTGCTTGCATCGCGCGATTCAGCGGAAAATTGAAGTGCGCGGGCACGAATTCGTGGTGGGCCTCGTCGCGCACGCCGGTTCCAAACAAGGAAATGACGCCGACGTAGTGCGGGCTCTTCGCGTCCAGCTCGGCGTGAGGCGGCAAGCCGACAAATACCTGCCACACAACTCCGGGCTGAGTCTCCGTCTCGATGTCGTCGAGATTCAAGAACAGGGTTTCGTTCTTGCTTTCGACGATCCGCGAGACGCGTTCGCGCAGCTCCTTCAACTCGATGGGAAACGTGACGGGTTCGGGGCCGAGCTCGAGAGGCTGAATCGCGAGGTTCGCCAGGACTTCGGTGGTGAATTGCCACAGCGGGAGGAAGCGGATGCAGAATTCGTTCACCTCCGGCGGCTCGCCCTCGTACACGTAATTCAATTGCTGCGCGCAGCGAAGGATCTGGCACGCATCCATCTGCACCTGGTTGCCGTTCTCGTCGAAAAACGTGTACTGGCGTGTTTTCCATGTGGTGTCGGAGAGCGGATCAGTGCGCCCACTGCCCTGCGCGAGCCACAGATTCCACAGGCGGTCTACGTTCGAGTGGTGCAGGTAGAAGATGGGGTCCTGTGCGGCAGTCGGCACGGAGCCCATCCATCCTCCGGTTTCTACGTGCACGCTTCCGTGAGGACCTTGGATGATGCTGTTGGCGGTGAGGAAATTCGTTTGGCTGAACGCAAAGGTGATGTCCACCGCGCCGGCGTTCAGCGAGCCGGTGCCGTTGTTCATCGACGTGTTGCGGTTGGGAGTGTACAGCTCGCTGCTCGTGTCGCGGAACGGGGCCGGAAGCTGCAGCTCCGAGCCGGGAGCCCAGTTCCAATAGGGCAGCGCCCAGCAAGGCTCGCAACACATCTTGCGGATGATTCGCTCGAACCAGTAGAGGTACATGCGGTGCCAGGACCAGAAGTAATCGGTGCCGTGCTCACACGTGTTCCACGCTGTCAGGTTGTTTGAAAGTGTGGTGCCGTGGATGGCTGCCTGATAGGTCCAGCTCAGAGGGTCGGTTGTCGGCAGGAGCTGCATCAATTTGATGGCCCTGCGATAGGCAAGGAGGGTCGGATCGTCGGCGTCCATATTGCCGACGTCGCGGCGGACCAGCGGCGCGGCGGCAAAGGCCGCGCCGGAATCAAACAGGGGGTGTCCAAACAGGGTGACGGAAGCGGCCGCGCCCGCGGTCGCAAGAAACTGCCGCCTGGATAAGCGACTCTTCATATCGTTCCTCCATCTATCCTGGGGAATTCGGGATTGCTGTTGAATCCTCCCGGGTGGGCATAAGGGCAAGCAGCCAAATCGGTGCACTTCCCCCTGCCCCGATGGATAGTGAGAGAGGGGCGTAATTCGTTTCATACTTATACGCGGGATTACCCCTGGGGGCTGCAAGATGCAGGGTGAGGCGTCCCCAAGATTGCCGGCGCTATTCAGCGACGGAAGGTTGCGGTTCAACCCCGGATTTAAACCGATCGCGCTCGTGCCGTTTGCCAGCTTTTGCGCTCTATGCGACGATGAAATGATTATGGGCTGGCTCGAACAAAAGATCCGCACCTACGAACATATGCGCTGGGCACAGGAGCCCAACCGCCGCGTGCTGCCGTTTGCCTGGGGGATCGAACACATCGGCGGGAGCGCAGGCGATCTGGAGCCGCGCGCGTACCTGGAACGGTTCGTTGAGAACGTCTTGAGCTACAGCGATCGGTGGTATGCCTCGACGCCCGCGCAGGACTACCGGCTCGCCGATGGTGTTCTCACCTTCACAAGCGAAATTGCCTCGCCCTGGCCCGAGAACAATCGCGTCTACGGCCAGTTTTTTCCGGCGCGGAAGGCAGGGCCGGCCGTAGTGGTGCTGGCGCAGTGGAATGCAAGATGGGAAGAGCAGCAGGATATTTGCCGCTGGCTGAACCGCCTCGGTATCACGGCGATGAAGATAAGCCTGCCCTATCACGACCGCCGCGCCATCCCGGGGCATCCCCGCGGCGATCACCTGGTGGGTCCGAACATCGGACTCACGCTGCAGGCCAACCGGCAGGCCGTGCTGGATGTGCGCCGCGCGCTACGCTGGCTCGAGCGGCAGGGCTACAACCGGCTCGGCATCCTGGGAACAAGCATCGGCTCCTCCGTCGCGTTCATCACGGCGTGCCACGAACCCGCGCTGCGCGCCGGAGCATTTCTGCATGTCTCCCGCTATTTCGGCGACGTGGTTGCCAATGGATTGACCACCATGAACGTGTGGGAGTCGCTTCAAACGCAAGTTTCGCACGACGAGCTGCAGCGCTACTGGTCGCCCATCAGCCCCTATCCTTACATTTCGAAGCTGCACGGTTCAGCGAAAAGGATTCTCGCCATTACCGGCCGGTACGATCCCACCTTCTGGCCCGAGTTTACGGCGGCCTTTTTCCAAGCGATTCGCAGCGACGGCGTGCAGTTCGAGAGCATGTCGCTCCCATGCGGGCACTATTCGCTCGGAGTTACTCCTTTCAAGCACGCCGCGGGCTACCGCTTCGGCACATTTCTCTCGCAATCGCTGGCTTGACCGTTTCGTATCAGGAATCTCCAAAAATCGCTAAAGATTTCCAGGCCGCTGCCGATACGCGAGCCGGAGGTATTCATGGCGAACCACGTTAGTGGTGTATCGAACCACCAGCAGGTAGCTCAAGTGGCAGCTCAGAACCAGGCCCAGACAGCGAAGCCGGCACCGAAGGCGGGCACTGCTGCTCCGCAAGACACGGTCAACATCAGCGCTGCGGGCAGAGCCGCAAGCCAGGTTCAGACCGCCGCCAAACCCCAACTGACAGCCGGCGACGTCGATCACGACGGCGGCAATCACTAGTAGAGCAATCCTCGCCAGGCAACCATCAGACTCTGGCAAAAGTGGGCCCCGTGTGCGCAGCATGCGGGGCTCATTTTATTTTTGGACAAGTTGTTCCGCTTCGGTACAGCCCGGCCGGTCCAATTCCCCTTTTATTTACCCCCGGAGAATTCACTCAAGCTTCCGCGCCCCCTGCCGATAGAACGAATTGGAGGCATCCATCATGGCGAACGCAATTCAACGGGTGTCGCAAGTCCAGCAGGTGCAACCAGCGGCACAAACGCGGCCGGCGGCGCAGCCGAAAAGCTCAGCTCCCAAGCAGGCAGCAGCGCCACAAGTGAACGATTCGGTGACGATTAGCTCGCAGGCGCAAGCTGCGGCGCTGGCTGCCAAGAAGGCAGCCGGGGATAGCAAGGCCCAGGCGCTCTCTTCGCAACAGCAGGCGAATCAGGCGCAGCAAGCGTCTGTCGAGAGCCAGCAACTGGCGAATCAGACCGCGGGAGCGCGCAAGGGATCGTAGCTCAAGCGACAGCAATCAATCTTGCGGGAATCTTCGCGAGGCAGGCTGGCGGAGAAGGGCGCTGAATTTCGCCGCCGCGACGGTTTGCGCCACGGCTTCGATATCGCCTGCAAGCGAACGGTCGGCATCGACCCGCTTCGAGAGCGAACGGACGATGTCGTAGGCCTTTTGCGCGAGATGGCCGGTGCGCAAGGGCGCGAGGAAGTCGATGCCCTGGCAGGCAGCGAGCAATTCGATCGCGAGCACGTGGCGTAAATTTGCCAGCATCGGTTGAATTCTCCGCGCCGCGGACATCCCCATGGAAACGTAATCTTCCTGATTGCCGGAAGTCGGAATCGAATCCACCGAATGAGGAGCGGCGAGCGCTTTCATTTCGCTGGCAAGCGCCGCGGCCGCGATTTGCAAAATCATGAAACCGGAATTCACTCCGGCTTCGCGAACCAGGAAAGCAGGCAATCGGCTGGTTTGAGGATTCGTCATCTGCTCGACGCGGCGCTCGGAGACGCCCGCAAGCGTGGTGAGCGCCACGGCGAGATGATCCGCGGCCATCGCCAGGGGCTGGCCGTGAAAATTTCCGCCGCTGAGGACTTCGCCTGATTTCGCGAAGACCAGAGGATTGTCGGTCGCGCTATTCAGTTCGATTGTGAGGGTGGCGCGGACCTGCGCCAGCGCGTCGCGGACGGCTCCGTGCACCTGCGGCGCGCAGCGCAGGCTGTACGGGTCCTGCACGCGAGGGTCCTTGATCGGAGAGCGGTGCGAAGCGCGAATCTGGCTCCCGTGATTCAGCCGCGCGAGATTGGCTGCCGAGATGGTGTGGCCCGGGTGAGGCCGCACTTTCGCAATGCGCGCATCGTAAGCCGCGGGGCTTCCCCGCAAAGCGTCCAGCGAAAGAGAAGCGGAAACATCGGCAGTATCCACGGCAATTTCCGCGTCGCGCAGGCCGAGCGCCAGAAGCGCCAGCATGCCCTGCGTGCCGTTGAGCAGGGCAAGCCCTTCTTTGGCCTCGAGCGCCAGCGGCGCGATGCCGGCTTTTCGCATCGCGTCGCCGCCGCGCAATTTCTTGCCCTTGTAGACTGCCTCGCCCTCACCAATCGCCACCTGCGCCAGGTGCGCGAGCGGTGCGAGATCGCCGGATGCGCCGACCGATCCTTGCGAGGGAATCACGGGATGGACTCCACGATTGAGCATCGCGCACAGCGTGTCGGCAACGATGGGCCGGACACCGGAAAATCCTTTGACGATGGCATTCGCGCGGAGCAACAGCATGGCGCGAACTTCGTGTTCTGCAAGCGGAGGCCCGAGCCCGCAGGAGTGGCTGCGGACCAAATTCAATTGCAATTCCCGAATTTGCTCGCGCGAGATTCGGACCGAAGCCATTTTGCCGAAGCCCGTATTCACGCCATAGACGGACGCGCCCGATTCCACCAGCCGCTCGACGACCGCACGCGAAGCGTTCATTCGCTTTCGCGCGGCCGGTGAAATTCGCGCTGGCGCGGCATGGAACACGGCGTCGTAGAGTTGTTCGAGGGTGAGGCTTTCGCCGTCGATTTCGAGGCGCTTCATTCGCGAACGCCTGAGCCGATCACGATTTCGAGCGGGAGGGTCAGCTCGTTGCCATCCCAGTACTTTCGCAGCTCCGCAAGAACTTCGGCGACCACTTGTGTCCGTGCTTCGGGCGTCAGCTTTTCGATGGCCGGGCGAAACGGCACCGCCACTTCGGTGAACTGCTGCCAGTACTGTTCAAGCGTGGATTTCCACTTGCCGGTAACGGTCCGGACTTCTTCGCGCACATTGGAGAACCCCGCTTTTTCGAGCGCGCGCTGGAGCCGGCCGGGTTCGCCGAACATGAACAGGTTCGGCGCATCGGGATCCGGCGGCGGCATCGAGACGTACTTCAGCACGATTCCGGCAGTCACCTGGAAAAACGGCTGCTCCTTTTTTCCCCACGCGACCAGCGCGATCCGTCCGCCGGGCTTGAGCACGCGGCGGCACTCCTGGAGCGCTCGGAATGGGTCAGGGAACAGCATCACACCGAAGCGGCAGGTGACGGCGTCGAAGGACTGATCGGGAAAGGGAAGCGATTCGGCGTCGGCTTCCTCAAAGTCGATATTGGCGAGTTTTTTGTTCGCCGCCAGCTCTTCGGCGAGCGAAATCATGCCGCGGCCCAGGTCCGTCGCGGTCACGTGGCCCGAGGGCCCCACCGCGGCCGCGATCGAAAGCGCGGGATCGCCCACTCCGCTGGCGAGATCGAGAACCTTCATGCCGGGATGGATTTGAGCGGCTTCGAGAATTGCATCTGTGGCGCCGCGCGTGAACCGCGCAATGTGCGCATACCACTTGCGCCAAGCCGCGACGGTTTTCTCATCCGTCCACTCCCGGTGCAGGCGTTCGCGCAGCTTTTCGAGTTTGGCTGGATCCATCTGCGTCATTTCTGCCTCGTCAGGAATCTCCGTGGCTCTTGGCCGTGTGTACGGACGGCTGGTGAGCGTCCAACCCGAAGAATTGCCGATACTTTTCGGGGAGAGATTTCGGGCGTCCGCGGCGATCACAAATCACGTGAAGCGTCTCCCCAATCGCCAGGAGTTCGCCGGACGTTTGATTCACGATTTCGTAATTGAAACGAACGGTGCGGCGATGCGATTGTGTGACGCGCGTGCGAATCAGAAGAACGTCGTCGAAGCGGGCCGGGCGCTTGAAGCGGCAATGCGCATCGGCGACCACGATGTGGCTGTCGTCTTCCAGCTCCATTTTCTTGTAATCGAAGCCGAGCCGGCGGCACCACTCCACGCGGCCGATTTCAAACCAGGTGAAAAAATTCGCGTGGTAAACCACCCCCATCTGATCGGTTTCCGCATAGCGGACGCGGATCGAGGTCTCCGCATAGTCTTTCATTGAATCTGGGAATGCGTTCCGCGGGCGGCGGCCATCGTCTCGAAGTTTCTTCACTTTGCTATTCCCCGGTCCATTTCGGCGCGCGCTTTTCAAGGAAGGAAGTGACTCCTTCGCGGAAATCTTTCGTCGAGCGAATGTCCGCATTTTCGTGGATGGCCAGCTCGATTTCGGCCACCACGGCAGCGCGATCATAGCGCAGTAAGAGGCGCTTGGTCCGAAGGAGGCTCGTAGGGCTCGCCGCCAGAAGAGTGTTTGCGATTTCGCGGGCGCGAGCAAGGAGCGATTCCGGCGGAACGATTTCGGTCACAAGACCAAGCCGGAAGGCTTCCGCCGCGTCAATCAGTCGGCCGATCAAAAGCAGGTCGCGGGCGCGCTTTTCTCCGATCTGCCGCCGCAGGAACACCGACACAAGCGCGGGAATGAATCCGATCCGAACTTCCGAATATCCGAATTTTGCTTCTGGGACCGCCAGCGTGAAATCCGCGAGAGTGGCGATGCCGCAGCCGCCCGCGATTGCAGCGCCATTGACTGCGGCGATGACCGGGCGTGGATGGCTGTAAATGCTGTAAAACATTTTCGCCATTTTCCGCGAATCTTCGATGTGCTCTTGAGGGGAGCGATCCGCCATCCCGCGCAGGCCTTCGAGATCCATCCCGGCGCAGAATGCTTTTCCCGAGCCTGTGAGGATCACCACGCGCGCGGCGTTCTTTTCCGCCTCCTCGAGCGCGCTGGCAATTTCCTCGGTCATTTTTGCGGAGATGGCGTTGCGCTTCTCGGGGCGCGCGAGAGTAATCGTGGCGATTGCGCCGTCGTGCTCGAGCTGAAGAGTTTCGTAGGCCATCTAGTTCGGTTTCGCGGCTGCCGGCGCGTGAGTGTAGCGCTCGCGCAGCTCGTGCGTCATGGCGCAGGCCACGGCGAGAGATTTCGTGTCGATCCCCGTGGCGACACCGCGCGCCGAAAGAGTGGTAAGCACCGCTTCGGTAGGAATGTTGCCGACAAGATCGTCTCCGGCAAACGGGCAGCCGCCCAGGCCGGTGAGCGCGCCATCGAAACGCCGGCAGCCGGCTTCGTACGCCGCAAGAACTTTCTCCGCGGCGCGGTCCGGGCGGCTGTGCAGATGGACGCCGATCTCGACGCCCGCAACGCAATCCTTCACCGCGCGGTAGAGGTGCGCGACGTCTTCCGGGGAAGCGGTACCGACGGTGTCCGCGAGCGAAACTGTTCGGAGGCCGAGATCCTTCAGCCACACAAGCGCGTCTTCGACAATCTCCGGGCCCCAGGGTTCATCATACGGATTGCCGAACGCCATGGAAATGTACACGACCAGGTTGCGGCCGGCAGCTTTCGTTTCGCGCTGGAGTTTTTCGACGAGTTCGCGCGACTCCGCCCGCGACATGTTGGCATTGGCCCGTCGAAAGTAGGCTGAAACCGAGTACGGGTAGCCGATGGTCGTGACACCGGGAGTCGCAAGCGCGCGTTCGAGGCCTTGCGCGTTGACGACGATTCCAATGATGTCAGGCGCCTCTCCGCTGGGCGATTTTATGCCGCTCAATTCTTTCATCACAGCTTCACTATCCGCCATCTGCGGCACATGCTTCGGCGAAACAAAGCTGACGGCATCGATATGCCGAAAGCCCAGCTTTACCAACTGGCTTAGGTATTTGACCTTCTCGTCGGTCGGAATGATCTGCCGCAAGCCTTGCCACGCATCTCTCGGACATTCAACGATGGTTACGGATTCCAAGGAAGCTCCCCATTCAGGTTTGGAGAACACCGGTCTTTAGCGCCCGCACCTCGGGATTTAATCCGGCGGCTTCGAGTGCCGCGATGAGCGCTTCACGCGTATGCGCCGGATCAATGATTGTATCCACCCAGAGGCGAGCTGCGGCGTAGCGCGGGTCTGTTTGGTGTTCGTAAGTGGCGCGGACAGACTCGTGCAGCTCCTTTTTCTCTTTTTCGCTCAGCTTTTTGCCTTCGCGCTCGAGTTGCTTGATCTTGATTTCGACCAACGTCCCGGCGGCCGAGTCGCCGCTCATCACGGCGTAGCGCGCCGTGGGCCACGCGAAAATGAAGCGAGGATCGTACGCTTTTCCGCACATGGCGTAGTGGCCCGCGCCGAAGCTGCCGCCGCAGATGACGGCGATTTTCGGCACCACGCTATTGGCCACGGCGTTCACCATTTTTGCGCCGGCGCGGATGATGCCGCTCCACTCTGCCTCTTTTCCGACCATGAATCCATTCACGTCGTGCAGAAAAATAAGCGGCACACGGTTCTGATTGCAATCGAGAATGAATCGCGCGGCCTTATCTGCGGACTCCGTGTAGATCACGCCGCCGAATTCGATGCGGCGTTCGCCCGTGCCGGGAGCCGAAATGGTGACGTGCTTTTTTTGGTTCGCGACGATGCCGACGGCCCAGCCGCCGATCCGGGCATAGCCGCACAGTAGCGTCTGTCCATACTCAGCGCGGTATTCCTCGAATTCCGCCGCATCGACTATGCGAGCGATAATCTCGCGCATGTCGTATTGCTTCGAGGGATCGGCAGAAAAAATCCCGTAAATGTCTTCGCCCGGGAAGGCCGCGGGCCGCGCGGGTTTGTGGTCGAAAGCGGGCGGCGCAGGGGGCCCCATTTTGTCGACGAGCGCGCGGATGCGCTTGATGCAAGCGGCGTCATCCGGCTCGCGAAAATCGATCGTGCCGCTCACCTGCGCGTGCATCTTGGCGCCGCCCAGGTCCTCGGCGGAACTTTTCTGGCCGATCGCAGCTTGCACCAGCGCGGGCCCGGCGAGAAAAAGGCCACTGCCTTCCGTCATCAAGATGTGGTCGCACATGACGGGCAAATAAGCTCCGCCGGCCACGCACATGCCCATCACCGCCGTGATTTGCGGAATGCCCATGGCGCTCATCACCGCGTTATTGCGAAAAACGCGGCCGAAATCGTCCGTGTCGGGGAAGACATCCTCCTGAAGCGGAAGGAAAACGCCGGCGGAGTCAACGAGGTAAATCGCGGGAACGTGGTTATCGATGGCGATATTCTGCGCGCGGATCACTTTCTTGGCGGTCATGGGGAAAAAAGCGCCGGCTTTGACCGTGGCGTCGTTGGCGATGATCATCACCAGTCGGCCCGAAACGCGCGCGAGACCGGTGATCGTCCCCGCGGCCGGCGCGCCGCCCCACTCTTCGTACATCTCGTAGGCGGCGTACAGGCCCAGCTCGAAGAATTCCGTCTCGGGGTCAATCAGTTTGGCGATGCGCTCCCGCGCCGTGAGCCGGCCCTTTTTGTGCTGGGCTTCGATGGCTTTCGCGCCGCCGCCCTGGCGGATGCGCTCTTCTTCGTTTTTGATCTCCGTGAGCCGGTCGATCATTTGCCGGCTGTTCTTCTGATAGTCGGCGGACTTGGCATCGACGCGGGAACGAAGCAGTGATTCGGACACACGGACCTTTCTTGGCGAATGCGCGCCGGCAGCCTTTTTCCGAGGGCGCGAAACGGAAGATTGTACCATCAGCAATTCGTTTTGACTTGCCGCCGGGCTGAGCTAGACTTGCGGAGGCTCAGGTTTTTCTGCGAGCCACACTTCTTTTGGGAGGCGCCTATGCGCAGCAATGGTTCAGCGAAGGACGGGTCTGCCTCCTCTCGCGCGGTTTAGTTCCTTCCGGAGACGGCACCCGCTTTCCTTCCTGGCTGGATTTCTCGCGCAGATTTTTGCTTGCCCGGGATTGCCGGGCTCGGATTCGCCACTTTTGCCGCCTAATGGGCGCGAAATAAAACAGGAGAGACTCCAGTGAAATTTGTGGATATGGATTTAGTGCGCCGTTTGGAAATTGCAGGCCATTCCGCGGTGGCGCCGGAGCAAATGGAAGAAACAGGTTCTGCCGGCCACGCGAGAATGGCAATCGGCGGGGGAATTGCGATTTTCCGCGGCGTACATTCGCCGATGACGCAGGCGGAAGGCGTGGGACTAAATGGGCCGCTCTCCGACGAGGAGTTCGAGCGGCTCGAAGATTTTTTTCGCAGCCGCGGCTCGGCGGTGATTCTCGAGGTGTGCCCTCTGGCGGATGCCAATTTCATCCAGAAGCTGGGGGCGCGAGGTTATCGCGTGACGGAATTCTCAAACGTGCTCATCCGCGAAATCGAGTCGCATGAGGAGTTCGCATCCCCGCCCCTCGGAATGATCGTGCGAAAGCCCGCGGTCGGAGAAGAACGCCTGTTTGCCCAAACCATGGCGCGAGGTTTCGCCGAATATTTTGAAGTCACCGAAGAGCTGATCGCCACGGTCCAGGGATTTTTCACCGGCCAGGACGTCCAGCCGTATCTGGTTCTGATTGACGGCAAGGCCGCTGGAGGAGGCACGTTGACGCTCCGAAATGGAGTGGCGGGGCTTCTGGGCACGAGCACATTGCCCGAATTCCGGAGGCGCGGGATCCAGACAGCTTTGATTCACGCGCGGCTCGCAGACGCGCAAGCCGCGGGGTGCGATTTAGCCATGAGCATGACGCTGCCCATCAGCGGCTCGCAGCGGAATCTCGAGCGGCAGGGCTTTCGTGTGGTTTATACGCGGACGAAGTTTATGCGTGAATGGAATTGACGATCGAGGATTGCCGCTTGCATGAGTGCTGCCGGGCGATCAAGAACGCGCAGCAGCCAATTCAGCGGCCAGGCGAACGGCAGCGGGGACGGCTTGCTCCGCGGGCGCGATTGTGTTGATGAGGCCCCACGCGAGGGCTTCATCTGCGCCGATTCTCGTGCCTGTAACAAAAAGCTCCAGCGCACGAGCGTGTCCGATGAGGCGTGAACATCGCTGCGTCCCACCCCAGCCGGTGATAATTCCGAGGGAGCCGCCCGGGTGCGCAAACGTGGCGTCCGGCGCCGCGATTCGCGCGTGGCAAGTGAGCGCGAGGTCGAAGCCGCCGCCCATGCAGTAACCGCGAATCGCCGCGATTACCGGCCGCTTCGAATTTTCAATCTCCCGCATGACGCTTTGGCCAAAGCGCGAAAACTCAAACGCCTCTGCCGCGGCCAAGTTCGCAATCTCGGAGATTTCTGCGCCGGCGGCAAAGGCGCGATCGGTTCCGGTGATGACTGCCCCGACGAGCTCGTTGTTGCGCGCGAGATGGGCGATTTCTTGGCCAAGCTCCCGAAGAATCGCGCGCTTGAGGCGTGGGAATCCGTCGTTGCTGTCGAGCCTAAGAAGGAGAATATTTTCTTGCCGTGAGGAAAGAAGGCGGGCGCCCACCGGGGGGTCAAATTCCGCGAGGCGCGGTGGAAATGCGCTGGCGGATGAAATCGACAATCGCCTGCGTCGGCGTGCCGGGCAGGAAAACTTCCGCGATTCCTCCCTGCTTGAGCGCCGGGATATCGGCTTCGGGGATGATGCCGCCGATGAGCACGGTCACGTCGTTCATCCCTTTTTCGCGGAGCAGTTCCATCAAGCGCGGGCAGAGGGTGTTGTGCGCTCCGGACAAAATGGAGAGGCCGATGACGTCCACGTCTTCTTGCGCCGCAGCCGAAGCGATCATCTCCGGAGTTTGCCGCAGGCCGGTGTAAATCACTTCCATGCCGGCATCGCGAAGAGCGCGGGCAATCACTTTCGCGCCGCGGTCGTGGCCGTCGAGGCCGGGCTTGGCAATCAACACGCGGATTTTTCTCTCTGCCATCGGATTGTCTGTGTCACGCGCCACGAACCGCTTTGTGTCCGGCTTCGCCTGCCGCGGCCCGGGAAAGGATACTTCACCGAAATCGCAAATCGCCAAGGAAATCTTCGAGCAGGGCGTTGAATTTGTCGGCGTCGTCGACAAAGAGCGCGTGGCCGGCGTCGTCGAAGACTTCGAGCCGCGATTGAGGTATGGCTTTCTGCATCTCTACCACTTGCGCCAGGTAGGAGCTCTTGGCGGCGCACACGATCGTCGGCTTATCGATGCGGGGAAAGACGGAGCTGGTGTCCGCGGTCAATCTTCCCACCAGCAGCGCGATCGCAGTGTTGTCGGGAACCCGCAACGACGCTTGCACAACGCGATCGACGTACCCGGGCGGCTGCGGCTTTTTGAAAAACATCTTGGGGATGAATTCAGAGACCACTTTGCGGCGGTCCCGTTGAATCTGGCCCATGAATTCGAGCGAGCGGGCGGCCTGAGCAGGCGTCGTGGCGCCGCCAGCATCGTCCACAAGGACAAGGCCGGCGATATCGCTGGTGCCGAATTGATCGACGTATGAGAGCAGCTCGTTGACAGCCATGGACCACCCGACCAACACCACTGGCGCCATGTGGAGCTGGGTGACGACGGCTTTGATGTCGCGCGCTCGCGCTGCTGGATAGAGCCCGTCGGGCGTCTGCGTCGAGTCGCCTTGAGAGCGCGGATCCATAGCGACGACGCGAAAATCCTTGGAAAAATATTCGAGCTGCTTTTCCCAAATCCACGCAGGCATGGTCCAGCCCGGGACGAAAAGGATCGCGGGTTCTTGGTGAGGATTTGTGAGGGAGATGTTTCCCTTGGTCGGAATCTTCCCGGGCGGGAGGGGATTCCCCGCCTCGGCGATGGGCGCGTTCCTCGAGTGGCCCGCTTCGAGATAATGGATGCGGATCCCGTCCGAAGTCGTGACAAACCCGCTCTTCGTGCCCGGCGGTTTCTTCTCGCCCGCGCCAAGCCCGGTCGTCGCGATCAAGCCCCAAATGAAAGCGATGAGGAGGATGTCCCTCAGTCTTCTCTGTGCCCTCATGGTGTTCTCAGTGTCCTCTGTGTTAAACCAGCGGCCATTCCAGCATCACAACACAAATCTCCGCACGCCCTCTTTCAAAGTAGCGACGTTGAAGTTGATCAAGAGTCCCAGCCTACAGCCGGAGAGCCGGAGGTACGTGAGCACGATCGCCTCGTGTACCGGAGCAATTGCCTCGATGGCTTTTAGTTCGACGACAACTTTGCCATCAATCAGGAAATCCAATCTGTATCCGCACTCGAGCTTGACGTCCCTGTAAACGACCGGAACGGGTTTCTGGCGCTCGAATTTGATTCCCCTTTGAACTAGTTCACGTGCGAAGCATTCTTCATAGGCGGATTCAAGAAGACCTGGCCCCAAAGTGCGGTGTACTTCGATAGCTGCGCCTATGATTTGGTGGGTGAGCCCATCGTCGGGACTGTGCATCTTGGGGAGCTGAACTTTAACACAGAGGGCACAGAGGAAATACGGAGGTCACGGAGGAGAGGAGCCAAGCAGGCGGCCACTTCATACTACGTGATGGCGACTTCTTCGTAGATGCCGAAGACTTCGCGCATCGCATCGCAGATTTCGCCGAGGGTGGCGTAGGCCTTCACCGCTTCGAATAGGTAGGGCATGAGATTCTCGCTTCCGGCTGCCGCTTTTCGCAAAGCGTTCAATCGCCGCTCGACTTCTTCGCCGGAGCGCTCGGCGCGCAGCTTCTTGAGGCGTGCCGCCTGGCGGTGAGCGACCGTCTCGTCAATCTGGAGGATGTCGATGGGCTTCTCCTGGGCGACATAATCGTTCACGCCGACGACGATTTTCTCCTTGCGGTCCACGGCGCACTGGTATTGATACGCCGCCTCGGCAATTTCCCGCTGCGGATAGCCGCGCTCGATGGCCGCCACCATCCCGCCAAGCGCATCGATCTTGCCGATGTAGTCCCAGGCGCCGCACTCGACTTCATCGGTCAGCGTTTCGACGAAATAGGACCCGCCAAGCGGATCGGCCGTGTTGGGCACGCCGCTTTCGTGGGCGATGATCTGCTGCGTGCGCAGCGCGACCGTGGCGGCAAATTCGGTGGGGAGGGCCCAGGCTTCATCGAGCGAATTCGTGTGCAATGACTGTGTACCGCCGAGAACCGCTGCCAGGGCTTGTAGCGCCGTGCGCACCACATTGTTGTAAGGCTGCTGCGCGGTGAGCGAGCAGCCCGCCGTCTGGGTGTGGAAGCGCAGCGCCCACGACCGCGCGCTCTTTGCGCCATAGCGCTCGCGCATGGTTTTGTACCAGATGCGGCGCGCCGCGCGGTATTTGGCGATTTCTTCGAAGAAATCGCTGTGAGCGTTGAAAAAGAACGAAAGGCGCGGAACGAACTCGTCCACCTCGAGGCCGCGGCGGATGCCCCAATCGACGTACTCGATTCCGTCGCGCAGCGTGAAAGCAAGCTCCTGGATGGCGGTCGAGCCGGCTTCGCGAATGTGATAGCCGCTGATGGAGATGGAATTGAATTTGGGAGTGTGCTTCGCGCCGAATTCGAAAGTGTCGATCACCAGGCGCATCGAAGGTTCGGGCGGATAGATATATTCCTTCTGCGCGATGTATTCCTTCAGGATGTCGTTTTGAATCGTCCCCGAAATTTTCTTCCAGTCGGCGCCCTGTTTTTCCGCCACCGCCAGGTACATGGCCCAGATCGCCGCCGCCGGCGAATTGATGGTCATCGAGGTGGTGACATCGGCAAGGGGAATCTTGTCGAAGAGCACTTCCATATCCGCAAGCGAGCTGATCGCAACACCGCACTTGCCGACTTCGCCCTCGGAAAGCGGATGGTCCGAGTCGTAGCCCATGAGCGTGGGCAAATCGAAGGCCACGGATAAGCCGGTTTGACCCTCGGAAAGCAAATAGCGGAAGCGCGCGTTCGTATCCTCGGCCGTGCCGAATCCCGCAAATTGCCGCATCGTCCAAAGCTTGCCGCGATACATCGTGGAATGAATCCCGCGGGTGTAGGGCGGCTGGCCCGGATAGCCGAGGTCGCGCTCCGCGTCCCAATCGGCGAGGTCTGCCGGAGTATAGAGCCGGCGAATCGGATAGCTCGAAACGGTGGTGAATTCAGCGGCGCGCTCCGGCGATTTTTGCAAAGCGGGGGCGAGAACTTTCTCCTCCCATTCGCGCTCAGCGGCCGAAGGCTTCCGCCCGGCTTCGGCGGTGGCGGAAGGCTGTGACTTCAATTCTTTGCTCATGGGCGATGGTCTCCGGCAGTCGGAGTCAGGAAAATGCGCACGTCGTCGCTTGCTACATTCTAGGGCATGGACATTTCCGCAGCAAGCAGGGAAGCGGCAGCCCTGTCGCCACAGCCCTATTTTCCGGCGCCGGCGTCCCAACCGGGAGTGCCGGGAATATTCGGCTCGTGAGTGAGGTTGCCGCGCAACGCATCGGCGACGATGATGTGGTTCGTGTCGAGAGTGCGTCCGAGGGCTTGATCGAGATTCACCACCGCTTCTTCGAGATTGGCTTTGGCGCGCAACTCGGTTCCGAGCGCGGCGGTGAGGTCGCGGGCGCGAAGCACCACGTTGTAACTGGTCGAGGAGCCGAGCTGGTATTTTTTTTGTTCCGCGTTCAGCGTCTGCTGAGCGAGCTCCCGCGCTTTCGCTGCCGCGGCCACTTGCGCTTTGTCCTGCTGCAATGCGATCAGCGCATTGCGCACCGCCAGGACAATTTGATTCTGAATCGACCGGTACTGCACTTCGAGCTGGCGCTGATCGAGGATGGCGCGCGCACTATCGGCTTGCGCGGAACGGTTGCGAACCGGCAGCGTGAGGTTCAGGCCGACAGCGTAGGTGGGATACTTGGCGTCGAACATGTCGGAAACTGCGTCCCCGATTCCTCCCGGAGTAATGTTCGTTGTTGTTACGGGCGTGCCCACGAAGATCGGGGGCGGACTGATGGGAACGCCGGCTGCATTCACCACCGGGGCCTGTGGATCGGCGATGAATGCCCCGGTGGCCGTGGTATTGATCTTGTTGCCGTTCAGGCCGGTGGCGCTGTATTGGCCGAAGAGATTCAATTGAGGAAGAAGCGAATTCTTCGTGGCCTTCACTTCGATCTCAGCGTTTTTCAAATTGAGTTTTGCCTGTTGCAATTCCGGGCGCTTTTCCCAAGCTTCGTTCACGGCTGATTCGAGATTCATGGCTTCTACATCCGGTACCGCGATCGGAGTGGTGGGAACGATTTCAACCCCGGTCAGATTCGCAGCGAGCGGATTCTTTGTAATGGCCACCAGAAGAACTGTTTCTTGCTGCAACTGGTTTGTTTGAGCCACGATCAGATTCTGGGTGTCGGTAGCGAGCTGCGATTCGGCGGTGAGCACGTCGAGCGGAGCCATCGTGCCGATTTCGAGCTGTTTCTTGTTGTCTTCGTAGAGTTTCGTGGATACCCCGACGGCGGCCTGCTCCACTTTGACGTTTTCGCGCGCGTAGACCAGCTCCCAGTAGTCGGTAGAGACGGCCGCGACCGTGGAGATCACCTGCTGCGCAAACTGCGAATTGGCCACCTTGACCGAATTTTTCGCTTCGATGATGAATCGTGTGTTGGGGAGGATCCCAAAACCGTTCAACAGCGGCTGGGTGATCGTAAACGTAAGCGTTGATTGCACGGCGGGATTGAAGAGAACCTCTCCCGTGTTTGTTGTGGACCGGTTGTTATCGATGGTGAGCGAGATATCGGTGCCCGTGTGAAACCCCTGGGAATAGCCGAAATTCGCGTTGGCGCTATAGGTCGTCACTTGGAAGATAGTGGTTGTGGCGGTTCCGGAAAGAAACGGGTTGTTCACGGGAAATACCGAGCGCGACCAATTCAGGTTGGAGGTAAGGATCGGGTCAAAAGGAACGCTGGGGCCTGCCCCGAGAACAACCTGCTGGGACGACCCCGATTGCGGAATCCCGCCCGCCTGCGCCTTGAGCAACTGCGTCTGCGCGATCCACGGCGTGAACCGCTGCACGCTGATATCGAGATTATTCTCGAGCGCGATGGAGATGGCATCCTCCAGGCTGAGCATCAGCTTTCCATCGCGAATCAACTGATCGAGCCGCGGCGTGTTGGTCAGCATGGGCTCGGACACCTTGATCGCGCGGTACGGAGAAATGAAATTCGGGAAGGCGCCGGGCCCGTGCGAATAGTCGGGCCCTAGCGTGGCTTTCAAGTTGCGAGCCTTTTCCGCGCTGGCCACCGCCGCCTGTGCCTGGGGCGTCGGCGCCGGCTCCTTGGGTGCCGGCTGCGCGGGGGGCTGCGGCTCCTGAGCTTGCGCGATGGCTGGTGACACCACCAGCGAAGCGGCCGTAAGAAGTACGAGCACACTGTGCATAAGCCTTCCGGTCATGATGGTTTATCCTCTCCTAGCAGGGGATTTCCGATGTGTGCGAGACCCCAAGCGATACAAACGCCCGAGCGCGTACTTTTGTTTCAAATCTGGAATCGGGTGCAACAGAGCGGCCATGTGTATCCTCTTGAATTCAGACGGTTAAATGGGAATTCGGCCACTCGGACTGTTCGTATCCGGGCAGTGCCGTGCGCATCCGAACATGCGGCGCGGCGAGTGTAACATCGCCTTCCGCCCGAGACAATTGACGCCTTCCGCAGACCTTTGAAAGCCACCCGCTGTTCGTCAGCCGTTGGGGGTCGCGCGGAATATGACTAATTCGCTTGCGGCTGATACTTCGCTCGCGTTGACACCTGCCTCGGCGGGGTTCTACCATGGCCCGGACAATTTACCTCCTGATGCGCTCCGTCACACCACGCGCCTTCATCCCGGCCGCAACCGCGCTTGCACTGGCGCTCCTGTTGGTCGCCGCGGTCCCTTCGCAAGCACAGAGTACGAAAGGGGTCAAGCCGGAGGGCTACGTCAACGACTTCGCGGGCGTCCTGAGCTCTGCGGCGAAGGAGCAACTCGCCTCGCTTTGCGCGGAGGTGGATGAGAAGGCGCACGCGCAGATCGCCGTCGTAACCGTCAAGTCGCTCGACGGCCGCTCGATCGAAGATTTTTCCATTGACCTGGCCACGCAGTGGGGAATCGGCCCGAAGAAATCGGATCGCGGAGTTCTTATCCTCCTTGCGATCGAGGACCACAAGGACAGGATTGAAGTGGGTTATGGGCTCGAGCCGATTCTTCCCGACGGCAAAGTAGGCAGTTTTGAGCGGGAAGCTGTCCCGGATCTTCGGGATCGCAATTTCGATGCGGCGCTGCTGCTGATGACCCGCCGCGTGGCGGACGTAATCGCTGCCGACCGCGGCGTGACGCTCACAGGCAGCGCTGGTCTTCCCGCCGCCGCGCCCACCCGTGAGGCTCCCGCAGGGTTGACCGTATTGTTGTTTCTACTGATTGGATTGGCGCTCTTCGTTGGGTGGATTCGCTCGCTGCGCAGGCGTTTTCATTCTCCCTACGCTCGCCGTGGCGGGAGCGGTTGGTGGATCGGGCCTATGATCGGCGGCGGGTGGGGCGGCGGTGGATTTAGCGCCGGAGGCTTTGGCGGCGGCTTCGGCGGTGGCGGCGGAGGGTTCGGCGGTTTTGGGGGCGGGAGCTTTGGCGGCGGCGGCGCCAGCGGGAGTTGGTGACCGCGGAAAGCGATTTGATGGAAGCAAAGCTGACTGAATTCGTGAATCGCGCGCAGGCTGCGGCCGGCGACAACCTGAAAGCCATCGTGTTGTATGGCTCGGCAGTGACGGGAGAATTTTCCGCCAAACATTCGGATTTGAACATCCTGTGTCTTGTCGGGCAGGCCGGATCGGGCGAGCTCGAGGCGCTCCACAGCGTGGCGGACTGGTGGGTGCGGGATGGCAATCCCGCGCCGATCGTTTTCACGCTTGACGAGCTGGGTCGCTCGGCGGATGTCTTCGCGATCGAGCTGCTCGATATGAAACATCGCCATCGCATGCTCTACGGCGAGGATTTTCTCGCGGCCATCGAAGTGCCCATGAACTTCCACAGGCTCCAGGTGGAGCGCGAGCTGCGCACCAATTGGCTGCGGCTGCGCCAGGCGATTCTGGCGGCTCCCAGCAAAATCAGGGTCCATCTGGACCTCATGCTGGCTTCTGTCTCGCCCTTCTGCGCGCTTTTTCGCCATGCGCTGGTTGCGCTGGGCCAGCCGATGCCTGCAAGCAAGCGCGAAGCGGTGGCCGCGATGGCACAACTGACCGGCGCAGATCCTTCCGCCTTCGAGACGCTGCTGGACTTGAGGGAAGGGAAGACGGCCGAAGACCGGATCGACGTCGAGGCTGAGCTGCACGCATACCTCGAGTTTGTCGAGATTGTGACGAATGAAGTGGATCGCCGCCTGGAGGCGAAGGCACGTTGATAAAGCGCAACGTCTTGGGAGGAGCCCAATGAAAGCACTTGCCGCGGTACTGATCGTGGTGCTGCTCTTTGCCGCAATCTTCGGCGGGATGTACGTCAGCCGCCGCAATCAGATGGTGACGTTGAACGAGCAGGTGAAATCCAACTGGGCGCAGGTAGACGTTGTCTTGCAGCGCCGCGCCGATTTGATTCCCAATTTGGTCGAGACTGTAAAGGGGTTCGCTGCGCAAGAGCAAACGGTGTTCAGCGATATCGCCAAGGCCCGTGCTGCTTTACTCGGCGCCAAGACTCCCGCAGACAAGATCGCCGCGAACGGCCAGCTCGATGGCGCGCTCGGCCGCTTGCTGCTCATTGTGGAGAATTACCCGCAGCTCAAGTCCAACGAAAATTTTCTGCGGCTTCAAGACGAGCTTGCAGGCACGGAAAATCGCATTGCGGTCGAACGCAAGCGCTACAACGATTCGGTCCAGGCCTACAACACTTACATCAACCTGTTTCCAAACAACATCTTCGCCGCCTGGGCCGGCTTTCACCGCAACGATGCGTACTTCCAGGCAGCCGAAGGCGCGCGCGAAGCCCCCAAGGTGCAGTTCCCGGGTCCGAATCGCTGATTTGTAGATGGAGAGAAGGCGGCAGCGGCGCCCTGGCCGCGTCTACTTATGCGGCTTCGGCGCAGGGGGGCGCGGCGCGCTGGCGCGCTTGCGCTCCGAAGGGTCCCAATCTTCCGGTGGAAATGCGATCCGCCAGAAGAGCGGCGACGCCTCGGAAAACTCGATCCCTACTTCTGTTTTGCCCGAGTCTTTCTGCCCGAGAAAAGTCACCACGCAAGGCAGCTCTTCGGCCGTCTTCGGGTTGATGATCGAAAGCTGCTGCGAACGCGTCACCTGCGCCGCGAGCCGCAGCATGCATCCATTGGCATTGATCGAAACCGTCAGCGCTTCCTCTTCGAATTTGTGGCTGCCGTGCGTCCCTCGCACCAGCACCGGCATGGCGATTTGAACCCGCTGCGTGCGCCGGCGGTCGGGAACGCTCTCGCTTGGAGTGCCGGGCGGGGATGCTTTGATTTCAGCCATGCAATTCTCCCGTTTGTGGAACGCGCTGGAAGACGGCTACACGAGCCCTCGCGGCAGGGCTGAATTTCCAGTCTACACTGAATCTCCGAGGCTTTCCGGCGAAGTGGTTCTCGTGCGAAGTAAGCGTCAATAGGAGCCTCTGCCGTCCGGCCGAATGTTACTTCTGGATGAATCTTCCGCCCTCCGCCTTGACCCCCTACCCCCTCCGCGCTACGCTTGTTTCAGGGAGTGATGGGACCTGCACGCCGCCGAATCGCGGCTGCCAAACCTGATGAAACAAACCGTTCGAATCGTTGGGGGCATCAACGAATTTTTCGGTACCCTGGACGAAAACCTCAAGCTGTTCGAATCCGCGCTTCGCGTCACTACACACCTGAAAGATCGCGACCTGGAAATCGAGGGCGAGCCCGCCCAGGTGGAGCGCGCTGCGCGGATTGTCGGCGAATACAACGAGCGCGTCCAGGGCGGCCGGGTTCCCGATAGCGACGAGGTGAAAGCTCTTCTGCGCGTGGCCACGGCCGCTCCCGTCACCGAACTTCGCGGCGCATTTTCCCCGCATCGGTCGCGCTCACTGGGCAAGAAAAATGTCACGCCGAAAAGCCCGAACCAGCGCGCCTACATCGAAGCGCTCGAAACGTACGACATGGTTTTCGCCATCGGCCCGGGCGGGACGGGCAAGACGTATCTTGCGGTCGCCATGGCCGTCTCCGCGCTGCTATCGAAGCAGGTGAACCGCATCATCCTGGCGCGCCCGGCGGTCGAAGCCGGCGAACGCCTGGGCTTTTTGCCCGGGACGATTCAAGAAAAAGTCGACCCCTATATGCGGCCGCTGTATGACGCGCTGCACGACTTGCTGGAGGCAGAAAAGCTCGAGCGCTTCCTGGAAAAAGACATCATCGAAGTGGCCCCGCTGGCCTTCATGCGCGGCCGCACGCTCAACGACTCGTTCGTAATTCTGGATGAAGCGCAAAACACCACGAGCGAACAGATGAAGATGTTTCTCACGCGCCTCGGCTTCAATTCCAAAGCCGTCATCACCGGCGACATCACGCAAATCGATCTCCCCAACGACCGCCGCTCCGGCCTGGTGGAAGCCATCGACGTGGTGGGCAAGATCGAAGGCATCGCGTTTATCTATTTTGACGAGCGCGACGTGGTCCGCCACAGCCTGGTGCAGCGGATTATCAAAGCTTACGACGAGCGCGCCACCCAGCCCGGCACTCCCTCGCCGCGACATCGCCCTTCAAGGGAGTAAGCCATGCCCGCAGGACCGAAAGTTACCGAGTCTTCCAAACCCAGGCTGATGTTCGAGGAAATCGTTCGCAAGGGCTTCCTCGTTTTCGATCCCCAGCGGAAAGTCCTTACTTTCAATCGCGACGTGCTTTCCAAGTTCCCCGCGCTTCGCAAAACGAAGATGGACGAATTCAAATGGCTCGTGGGCAAGTGGGCCGCCCAGAATCGTGTGCGCGCCACTCCCACCACTCCTGCCTACGAGGACACCTATCGCTACACCTTCGAGCTCCGCGACGACGGCACGCGCATCTACATCGCCGGCCCCGACGCCAAGTTCCGCCCCTACCTCACCTGGGATCCCTTCAGCGAGCGCTGGATGATGACGATGATCGAAGGCGGATTCGGCGTTCTTCAATCCCCGGGTTGGGCGGGTGATTCGATTGTGTTCACCGGGCGCGTCACCATGCTCGGCGCGGATTGCGACCTCCGCCACACGATCACGAAGATCAGCGACGTCGATCTCTACGCCGTCAACGAACAACAGCTCCCCAACGGCGAGTGGATCATGGTGGACGATTTCATCTGGAGGCGGGAATAGACTTCGCTCTCGCCCGCGCATCCGTGCCGCATTTATGATCATCAATCGCCAGCGGCGGGTTCGTGTTTCCATTCCCGAACTTGAGAAATTCTTGGCCCGCGTCGGCAGGCGGCTGCGCATCGGCGCCCGCGCGCTCACCGTGTGCCTTGTGACAGACGCGGAAATCGCCCGCTGGAACCGCGCCTACCGTGGCAAAGCGGGGCCAACCGATGTATTGTCCTTCCCCATGGATCGCTCGGAGCGGACGCGGGGCAGGCAGAATGCGCGTCGCTGGTTGAGGCGGGAGGATTTTGCCGCCTTTCCCCGGCCCTCGGCGCCCTATCTCGGCGATATCGCCATCGCGCCCGCAGTGGCTCGCCGCAATGCGCGCCGTTTTGGCCGCACGTTCGAAGAAGAAATGCGCATCCTGATCCTGCACGGAATTCTTCATTTGATGGGCTACGACCACGAAACCGACGAAGGCCAAATGGATCGGCGCGAACAGCAACTTCGCCGGGCCTTGAAGCTGAGTTAGCCCATGCCGATTCTTATCTACACTCTCGGCGTCCTCGGCCTTTCCGCCGGCCTCGTTGTCTTCTCCTATCTCGATCGCGTGTACCGCGAGCTCGGCCGGGTCGCGACCGGGCGCGTGCACGATCATCTGGACCAGTTCGAAACGGAGATCGAGCCGCGCTTCAAGATGGATCGCCCGCGCGCCAACCTTGCCTTCAGCCTTCTGGCGCTGCTCTGGCTGGTGCTGGTCGCCGCAGTCACGGCGCGGGGCGTGATCTTTTTCGTTCCCGGCACGTGGGAAGCGGCCGTGGAAATGGTTTTCTTTCTCAGCGCCGAAGTCGTGATCGCCATGCAGCTCCTGCCTTATCTGCTGCTGGCCGGCGTCCGGGGAAGCTGGGTCGGCCCATTGGTGCCGGCGGTCCGCATTTTTGTGTGGATTATTTGGCCGGGGCTGGCGATCCTCGAAGGCCTCTTTTCGATTTTGCATCTTTCCGAGGAAGAGACCGCCGCGCCGGCCGAAGTCGAGCAGCAGCAGGCCATCGAGGCGCTTGTGGATGCGGCCACCGAAGAGGGCATCATCGAGCAGGACGATGCCCGGTTGATCGAGCAAGTGGTCGAATTCGGCGATAAGCGCGTCCGCGAGGTCATGACCCCGCGTCCGGACGTCGTGGCCATCCCCGCTTCGGCCACGCTCGAGGAATTGCGCGATCTCGCCATTGAAACGAAATTCTCCCGCATCCCCGTGTACGAAAAATCGCTCGACGACATCGTCGGAATCGTCTTCCCCCGTGACGTACTCGAAGTCCCCGAGCGCGAAGCCGCTCACCGCAACGTGCGCGAGCTGATGCGCCCGGTGCTGTTCGTCCCGGAGATGAAGTTCGGATCGGAGCTCTTGAAGGAAATGCAGCGCAAGAATCAGCAGATGGCCATCGTCATCGACGAGTACGGCTTGATGGCCGGCGTCGTCACCGTAGAAGATCTGGTCGAGGAAATTGTCGGCGAAATCGGGGAAGAGGACCGCCGGCCCGCGCCGGACGTCGTGCGCGAAGCCAGCGGGAGCCTCGTGATGCGCGGCAGCGTCTCGGTGGACAAAGTCGGCGAGCTTTTCGGCGTGCAACTCGAACCCACCGCCGAACAATTCGGCGCCGCCACCATCGCGGGCCTGCTCAATAGCGTGGCCGGCCACGTCCCGCGCATTGGCGAAACCATCGAGGCCGGCGGCATCCGCTTCGAAGTTCTCGAAGCCAACCAACGCAAAGTCCTGCGCGTCCGCGCCCGCCCCGCCACAGCCGGCGCTGCCGCCTCCGCCCGCACAGTATGAAGAGCGGGTTCCGCCAAGCCTGGACGAAACTGATCCGGGCGGAGGATTACGATGCGCACATGGCGGCTGTCGGCCAGGTGCAGGCCAACGCTGCGTTGCTCTCCGAACTTTTCGAGCGCCATCCGCCCCGACAGGGATCCGCAGTGCTCTTCGCCGGCGCCGGCACTGGCCAGCTCTTTGATTACATCTCGCCCGAATTCTTGAACCCCTGCGGCGTGACTTTCACTGATATCAACGCCGAATACTTGAAGCGGCTCGCGGCGCGCCTCAGGTGCAAAACCCAGCTTGAGTTCGAGACAGTGGTCGACGATATCGAAGCGAGCCAGTTGCACGGCGCGTTCGAATTGGTTGTCGCGATTCTCGTGCTCGAGCATGTGGAATGGCGCAAGGCCATCGCCGAAATGTGCCGCCTAGCTTCTCACCGCGTCTTCGTCGTGCTTCAAGAGAACCCTGCCAACATGCCGTCCGCCATGACGCCAAGCCGCCCGGCGATCGGTACGATGCGCGTATTCACGGAGCTGAACCCGCATTTGGTTCCGCAGCCGGAGGTCGTCGCCGAATTCGCACGTCATGGCTTCAAACTCGCGCATTCCTCCGCGCGCGAGGTTCTCGACGCCAAGAAAATGGTCGCGCTGGAATTCGAGAAACGCCGCTGATTCCTGCGGAAGCGGCGTACAATTGCACTTTCATGGCATTCAAATCCGGCTTCGTCGCGATCGTCGGCCGCCCCAACGCGGGAAAATCCACTCTCGTCAATACCTTGGTGGGCCAGAAGGTGTCGATCGTCTCGCCGCGCCCGCAGACCACGCGCAATCGCATTCAAGGCATCCTGCATCGCGACGACGCGCAAGTGACCCTCGTCGATACCCCGGGAATTCAAAAGCCGGATAGCGTGCTTGGCCGCCAGATGGCCGACGAGCTGCAACAGGCGCTCGAGGGCCTCGATATCCTGTCGCTGATTGTCGACGCCACCGCCGAATTCGGCGCGGGCGATCGGTTCGCCCTCGAATGGGTGAGCCACTTCAAAGGCCCGGTGTTCTTGCTGCTCAACAAAATCGACCGCGTCAAAAAACCCCACCTGCTCCCGCTGATTGACCGCTACCGCCATGAATTCGAATTTGCAGAGGTGTTCCCGATGGCGGCGCTGACGGGCGAAGGCTGTTTCGATCTCGTGAAAGGCTGGATCGCGCGGCTCCCGGAACACGAAGCATACTTTGCAAGCGACCAGTTCACCGACCAGCCCACTCGCTTCCTCGCCTCCGAAATCATCCGCGAAAAAGCGATTCTCGCCACGCGCGAGGAAGTGCCGTATGCCGTCGCCGTGCTCGTTGATAATTTCGAGGAGGGGCCCAAGCTGGTGCGCATCCGCGCCACGCTCTACGCCGAGCGCGAAGGCCAGAAGGGAATTCTGATCGGGAAAGGCGGCGCGACAATCAAGAAAATCGGCACGCTCGCCCGCCACGAACTCGAATCCATCCTGGGCGCGCACGTCTTCCTCGAACTCTTCGTCCGCGTTCAGCCCAACTGGCGCCAAAATCCCTCGCTCGTCCGTCAGCTCGATTGGCACCGCCAGCTCGAGCAGCTCGCCAACTACCAGGATTAGTTGGACCACACAACCCGGCAGTAGTTTTTCTTCGTAGGGGCACGGCATGCCGTGCCCGGCCATTCAAGCTTTCGAAGGAGCGATGCCGAGTGAGCGCATCTTGCGGTAGAGGTGGCTGCGTTCGAGGCCCAGAGCCTGGGCTGCGCGCGTCATGTTCCAGCGGCTTTCTTCGAGTTTGCGCAGGACGAATTCGCGCTCGTAGGCGCAGCGCGCCTCTTGCAGGCTCTCGTACGGCTTCTGCGGGCTTTTCGAAGCGCCGCGAAAAAGTTCCGGGGGCAAATGGTGCAGCTCGATCCGCGGCGAAGGACACATGATCACGAGACGCTCCACGAGGTTCTTCAGCTCGCGCACGTTTCCCGGCCACGGATAGGCCAGCAGCATGTCCATCGCGGCGGGCGTGAATTCTTTCGGCTTCTTGCCGTACGATTCGCAGAATTCCGCGAGAAAATGAGCGGCGAGAATCGGAATGTCTTCGGTGCGCTCGCGCAGCGCGGGAACATAGAACGGAATCACGTTGAGCCGGTAAAAAAGGTCCTCGCGAAACAAATTGCGCCCGATTTCTTCTTCCAGCTTTTTGTTGGTCGCCGCAATCACGCGCACATCGACCGTGACGGGCTGGTTCGAGCCCAGCGGCTCGACGCGCTGTTCTTCGAGCACGCGCAAAACCTTGGATTGCGT
>DASPSD010000066.1:0-201484 GCA_035624115.1 Candidatus Sulfotelmatobacter sp.
ACTTTGCCCGAAGGCGGCGTGACGGCGTTGTAGGCGCGTCCCAGACGCGTGAGTGAGTCGAGCAGAATCACCACGTCGCGCTTGTGCTCGACCAGGCGCTTGGCTTTTTCGAGCACCATTTCCGCGACCTGAATGTGGCGCTGCGGCGGTTCATCGAAGGTTGAGCTGATTACTTCGCCCTTCACGGTGCGCTGCATGTCGGTGACTTCTTCCGGTCGCTCGTCGATCAGCAGCACGATCAGCGCAATTTCCGGATGGTTCGCGGTGATCGAGTTGGCGACCGACTGAAGCATCATGGTCTTGCCGGTGCGCGGCGGAGCGACGATCAAGCCGCGCTGCCCCTTCCCGATGGGGCAGAGCATGTCGAGCACGCGTCCGGTGAGATTTTCTTTGGTAGTTTCCAGGCGAATGCGCTCCTGCGGGTAGAGCGGCGTCAGGTTGTCGAAGAAAATCTTGTTGCGGGCCACTTCGGGATCTTCGAAATTCACCGCTTCCACTTTGATCAGCGCGAAGTAGCGCTCGCCGTCTTTCGGCGGCCGCACCTGTCCGGAGACGGTGTCGCCCGTGCGCAGGTCGAATTTGCGGATTTGCGACGGCGAAACGTAGATGTCGTCCGGCCCGGGCAGATAGTTGTACTCGGGCGCGCGCAGGAATCCGAATCCGTCGGGCAGGCACTCGAGGACGCCTTCGGAGAAGATCAGTCCGTTTTTTTCCGTCTGCGCGCGCAGGATCTGGAAAATCAACTCCTGCTTGCGCATGCCGGAAGATCCCGGAATGTTCAATTCCTTGGCGATCTTCGCCAGGTCGGTGATGTTTTTATCTTTCAGTTCTGCAAGGCTAATGCTCATCGATTTCTTTCCTTCTCAAGCCTGAATCCTTCAGGCGAAATTGTGATTTGGCAGGACTCCGGGCGGGCACGCCTACCAACCAGCCACTCAATCCAGAATCCGAAACGGGCTAGACTACGGGCAATCGCTAACCTTCGGTTGAGAGCCGGGCCCTGCGTGGCAGTGAGCGGGAAAACCGAAGGGTGTCAATTGGTCAATTCATTGTCCTGCGCGACATCCGCGCCGAACTTGGAATCCACCGCGCCGACCGGCGGATGGCCGGGAACCGGCAGCGGATGCTCGAGCGCCAGTTGCAGCACCTCGTCCATCGACTCCACAAAATGGATGGACATCTGCGCCTGGATTTCCGGCGGGATGTCCGCCAGATCTTTTTCGTTGTCTTTCGGGAGAACCACGGTGTGCAGGCCGAGCCGGTGCGCGGCGAGCAGCTTTTCTTTCACACCGCCGATGGGCAGCACTTTGCCGCGAAGCGTGATTTCGCCGGTCATCGCCAGGTCGCAGCGAACAGGAATTTGCGTCAGCGCGCTGACAATCGAAGTGCAGATGGTGATGCCGGCCGAAGGGCCGTCTTTCGGGATCGCGCCTTCCGGAACGTGCACGTGGATATCCAGGTGGCGATAAAAATCTTTCTGCAGGCCGAAGAGATGGCTCCGCGAGCGCACGTAGCTCATTCCCGCTTGCGCCGATTCCTGCATTACGTCGCCGAGCTTTCCCGTCAGCGTCAGCCGGCCCTTGCCCTGCATGAGCGTGGTTTCGGTGGAAAGCACTTCGCCGCCGACTTCCGTCCAGGCCAGCCCGGTCGCCAGGCCGACTTCGTTTTTCTTTTCGGCGAACCAATCGCGGAATTTGATGATGCCGAGATAATCGTTCACGTTCTCCGGCGTCAATTTCAGCTTGAAATCCTTGCCGTCGGCCACCACTTTGCGCGCCACTTTGCGGCACACATTGGCGATTTCGCGATCGAGGTTGCGCACGCCCGCTTCATGCGTGTAGTGGCGGATAATGTGCGTTACCGCGTCGTCGCTGAATTTCAGATTGTCGGGAGCCAGGCCGGTGGCCTCGAGCTGCTTTTTTACTAGGAACCGCTGCGCGATTTGATGCTTTTCCTGCTCGGTGTAGCCGGGCAGGCGCAGCACTTCCATGCGGTCCTGCAGCGGCTGCGGGATCGTGTGGAGCACGTTGGCGGTGCAGATGAACATTACTTTCGAGAGGTCGTATTCGACATCGAGGTAATGATCCGTGAAGGAGTGGTTCAGCTCCGGATCCAGCACTTCCATCAACGCCGCCGAGGGGTCGCCTCGGAAATCCATCGACATCTTGTCCACTTCATCGAGCACGAAAACCGGATTGATTGTGCCGGCCTTGCGCATCATCTGAATGATCTGGCCGGGAAGCGCGCCGATGTAGGTACGGCGGTGGCCGCGAATTTCGGCTTCATCGCGCACGCCGCCGAGCGAGACGCGCACGAACTTGCGTCCCGTGGCGCGCCCGATGGACATCGCCAGAGAAGTCTTGCCCACCCCCGGAGGCCCGAGGAAGCACAGGATCGAGCCCTTGGGATTTTTCACGAGCTGGCGGACGGCGAGATATTCGAGGATGCGCTCTTTGATTTTCTCCAGGCCGTAGTGGTCTTCGGAGAGGATCGTTTCCGCGCGCTTGATATCGCGAATTTCCTTGGAGCGCTTCTTCCACGGCACGGCCAGCAGCCAGTCCAGATAATTCCGGGAGACGGTGGACTCGGCGGACATCGGCGGCATCATCTCGAGCCGCTTCAGCTCCTGGAGAGCCTTTTCCTGCGGGCCTTCGGGCATGCCCGAAGTTTCGATCTTCTTTTTGAGCTGCTCGATTTCGTTGGCTTCGCCGCGGCCGAGCTCTTTTTGAATCGCCTTCAACTTTTCGTTGAGGTAATACTCTTTCTGGGCCCGCTCCATCTGCCGCTTCACGCGCGTATTGATCGAGCGATCCACATTGAGCTTTTCGATTTCGACTTCGAGGATATCGGCGATGCGGGTCAGCCGCTCGAGCGGCTCAAACAGTTCGAGCAGCTCCTGCTTTTCTTCCACCGGGATCTGGAGGTTCGCGGCGATCGCGTCGGAAAGCTTGCTCGCGTCTTCCACGCGGACAGCCGCAATCATCGTGTCGTAATTCAGGCTCTGCGAAAGCTTCACGTACTGCTCGAACAGCCCGGTGACGCGTTCCGATGCCTGCTGGAGCTGCGGCGAAGGTTCGGCTTTCACGGGTACCGAGCGGATCGTGGCGCGGAAGAAGCCCTCTTCGCTCTGCACCTGGACGATCTTGGCGCGCTCGGTGCCCTCGACAAGCACTTTGATGTTTCCATCGGGCAGCTTCACGCTCTGCACGATGTTGGCGAGCGTCCCCACCTGGTAGATTTCTTCCGGCTTGGGATCGTCCACCGAAGCATCATGCTGCGTGACGAGAAAAATCTTCTTGTCGCCGGCCAGCGCTTCTTCCAGCGCCCGCACCGACGCTTCGCGCCCGACGATGAACGGGTGCATCATCTCCGGAAAGATGACCATGTCGCGCACCGGCATCATCGGCACGCGCTTGGTTTCGCCTTTTTCCCGATTGAACATCGAGCCCCTTTGTCTCCGGTCCTCAGCCTGCCTTTTCGAGCAGGCTCCAATTGATTTCGCGTCCCTTCACCATCTCCGCAGTGACAACGAAGTCGCGTAGTTTTCGCTGCGCCGGCAAGTGGTACATCATCTCGAGCATCAAATCTTCCAGGATCATGCGCAAGCCGCGCGCTCCCACTTTTCTTTGCAGCGCGAGATCCGCGACGGTTTCCAGCGCATCGTCGGTAAACCGCAGCCGCACATTCTCAAATTCGAAGAGCCGCTGGTACTGCCGCACAAGCGCGTTTTTCGGCTCCGTAAGGATGCGCACCAGCGCCGCCTTATCCAGATCGCTCAGCACGCCCACCACCGGAAGCCGGCCCACAAATTCCGGAATCAGGCCGTAGCGAATCAGGTCGGTGGGCTGCACCTGCTCAAGCACTTCGATATTCCGCCGCGTCGCCGTGGAAGGCTGCGTATCCGCCTGGAATCCGAGCGACTTCTGGCCCACGCGCCGCTCGATGATTTTCTCGAGCCCCACGAAAGCCCCGCCGCAGATGAACAGGATGTTCGTGGTGTCCACCGGCGTGAATTCCTGGTGCGGATGCTTCCGGCCGCCCTGCGGGGGCACGTTGGCCACCGTGCCTTCGAGAATCTTCAGCAGGGCCTGCTGCACGCCCTCGCCCGAAACGTCGCGCGTGATCGAGGGGTTCTCGTCCTTCTTCGAAATTTTGTCAATCTCGTCGATATATATGATGCCTTGCTGGGCTTTTTGGACGTCTCCGTCGGCTGCTTGGAGGAGCTTCAGGATGATGTTTTCCACGTCCTCGCCCACGTAACCCGCCTCGGTGAGCGTCGTTGCATCCACGATGGCAAACGGAACTTCCAGCATCCGCGAGAGCGTCTGCGCCAGGAGCGTCTTGCCGGTGCCCGTGGGCCCGATCAGCAGGATATTGGATTTCGTGAGTTCCACGTCGCCCGGCTGCCGGTTCAGGAAAATCCGCTTGTAGTGGTTGTAAACGGCGACTGCGAGCTTCTTCTTCGTTTTTTCCTGTCCGATCACGTAGCCATCGAGAAAGGCTTTGATCTCCGGAGGGCGCGGCAACCGGCGGTTCGCCGGGCTGGCCTGCTCGCGCTTCTCATCTTCGAGAATCTGCTGGCAGACAACCACGCATTCATTGCAAATGTACGACCGCGGGTATTCCGATGGAGAGCTGATGAGCTTCTCCACCTGCTCCTGCGTTTTATGGCAGAAGGAACAGCGCAACGGCTCTTCCTGTGGGAACCGTTTCAATGCGTTTGCCCCCTCCCGAGGGAAATCATCACACCCCGTTTGAAACTTGTCCTCATTCTAGAATGGAAATCGGCCTCGCGACTCGGAATCTTCGCCCCTGATACTAACCCTTTGGAACGCTGCCCGCTCGAAATCTCTCCGCCCATCCGAGTCTCGCTCTCGCATCCGGGTCCGTTGAACATCCGCACTACGGTCAGCGATGCTTCGAGATGATTTCATCCACGATGCCGTATGCCTTGGCCTGCTCCGCGGTCATGATGAAATCGCGCTCCACGTCTTTTTCGATCCGGTCGAGCGGCTGGCCCGTGTGCATCGCGAGGAGCTTGTTGAGCGAGTCGCGCGTCCGCAGAATTTCCTTCGCATGGATGTCGATGTCGGTGGCTTGGCCCGACAGTCCGGACATCCACGGCTGATGAATCAGGACGCGCGAATTGGGCAGGGCGTAGCGCTTTTTGGACGCCCCGGCGCAGAGCAACAGGGCCGCAATCGAAGCCGACTGTCCGATGCAGTACGTCACCACGTCGGGACGCACGAACTGCATCGTGTCGTAAATCGCCATGCCTGCCGAAATCGAGCCGCCGGGCGAATTGATGTACAGCGAGATGTCGTGCTCGGGGTCTTCCGATTCCAGGAAAAGAAGCTGCGCGGTCACGAGGTTGGCGACGTGATCGTCGATAGGCGTGCCGATAAAGATGATGTGATCCTTCAGCAGCCTCGAGTAAATGTCGTAGGCCCGCTCGCCCCGGTTCGTCTGCTCGACGACCATGGGAACGAGCGTTGTGGCACGCGGAGTCGCGTCGTCAGTTTGTCTCATCGGGATTAGTATGCGCGCTGAGGAACCCTGATCGAAAGCTACTTTTCACGTCTGGCTGTCGTCTCGATCCGGGCCGTGCGGTACAGCCACTCAATTGTTTTGTCGCTTCGCAACTTCGATTTCATCCTATCGAGCGCTCCTTGCTTTGTCAAGCGAGCCCGCAGCGCCGTTGCCGACTCGCCACTGCGTTCGGCAAGCTGCGCGATCTCTTTTTCCACGTCCTCCTCGGCCGCGTCGATCTTTTCTTCGGTGGCGATGCGGTCGAGCAGCAGCTCGGCCTTCACATCGTCGATGGCCCGCTCGCGCTGGCGCCTCCGCAGCGCCACCCAGTCCACGTTCACGGCGCGGGGATCTACCCCCTGGGCAGCGAGCGACCTCACGGCGCGCTCCAGGCGCACGTCCATTTGATTTTCCACCAGCGCTTCGGGCACCGGAAAATCGTGGCGCTTGATCAGCAGCTCGAGAATCTTCTCGCGCGCCTGCGCCGCCTGCTGCTGGTCTTTCGCTGCATCGAGGTCCTGGCGGATTTTCTTGCGCAGCTCGGCCAGTGTCGCTATCCCGCCCGCTTCCCCGGCGGCATCCTTGGCGAAATCGTCGTTCAGCTCGGGCAGCTTCTTTTCCTTGAGGGCCTGGACGTCTACCGTATAGTCGTACGCCTTGCCCGCGAGCTTCGGATCGGGGTAGTCCTGCGGGTAGCGCGAAGTGAATCGCTTGGTCTCGCCCGGATTGGCGCCGCGCAAATTTTCGGTGAAGCTTTCGAGCGTCTCTTCCGCGCCCAGGTGGCAGAGAATGTTGTCGGCATGGACCGGCTCGCCGCCGCCTTCCGGCACGCCGGTCAGCTTGATCAGCGCGTAATCGCCGTCGCGGGCGGGGCGGCCCTCCACAGGAACAAAGGAAGCCGATCGCTCCCGCAGCTCTTCGATCGTTTTGTCGACTTGCGCATCGCCGATTTCGACGGCTTCGACTTGCACTTCGAGATTCTTGTAATCTCCCAGTTCGAATTCCGGCAGGACTTCGAAGACGGCGCGGAACCGCAGCGGCTCGCCTTCTTTGAATTCAACGTGGTCCACTTCCGGCCGCGTCACCGGGATGAGCTTCTTCTCGCCCAGCGCGCGCTCCAAATATTCCGGCACGAGCGACTGCACCACCTCGCCCTGAATATCGTCGGCAAAGCGGCGGCGAATCAAGGTGACCGGGGCTTTGCCGGGACGGAAGCCCGGAATCCGCGCGACCCGCGCGATATCGCGCGTGATTTTTTCCGCGGCTTTCTGCACGTTCTCGGCGGGAATTTCCAGCTCGAGCTCGCGCTTGCAATTCACTTCGTTCATGAGTTGGGTTGCAGTGGAATTCTCACTCCGGCGTCCGGCCCCCGCATATATTCGATAGGCCCCGAATCCGATCTGCCTTTCGCCGGTTCAATGTACGAGAAGGAAGAGGGCAGGGAAGAACCGCTGGCCTGCACCGCAAGTGAAATTCCAGTATAGGAGATTGCTCCGAGCGCGTCAACCGCGCCCGGAGCGGCGTCACAATCGCAGGAAGAAAGCGCGCCCGCTCCGAATTCGCTGCTGTCTCCAGCAGTCCGGGAACCGGCCGCATGCTCGTCCGATGAGATGGAACGATTGTGGTGCGGAAGGAGGGAGTTGAACCCCCACGGCCTCGCGGCCACAGGATCCTAAGTCCTGCGCGTCTGCCAGTTCCGCCACTTCCGCATGTTGACGAAAGTATAGCATCGCTCTGCGGCTGCGATGTTCAGCCCCTCCCTTACCGCCGCTCCGCCGCATCTCCGATTGCGCTTGCCCGAGCCATCCTCATTCTGCTAGTCTCCGCAGCCATCTCGCCCGGTTCACGACGCCCGACGGAGGATGGACATGCCTCACTGCACCAAATGCGGAGCCCTGATTGCTGAGAACGCCGCCCATTGCGGAAGCTGCGGGGCGGCCCAATCCTCGGCTGCGCCGGCTTCCGGCGCGCAGCCGCAAATGGCGGAAAACGTCGCCTCTACGCTGGCTTACGCCCTGGGGTGGGTCACTGGCCTCATCTTCTTTTTCATCGACAAGCGCCCCACCGTCCAATTTCACGCCAAGCAATCGATCATTGTTTTCGGCGCGCTCCACATTGTGAGCCTGATCATCGGCACATTTCTGGGCGCAAGCCTTTTCACCGGCGGAGTGGCCGGCTTCTCCGCGGGCCTTGCGATTTTGCGCCTGATCCAGCTCGTGGGCGTTGTCCTTTGGATTCTTCTAATGGTCAAGGCGTATCAGGGCGAACGCTTCCGGGTGCCCTTCGCCGCCGATCTCGCCGAGCAGCTCTTCGGCAAGTCCTGACCGTTAGAATCACTTCCCCCGTCGCCACCGAGACCTTTGGAGTGCGGCATCTTGCTGCCGCTTTGTTTTTGGTGTCGCACAAGGCGCGCCAACTTGACAGCTCGTTCCGCGGCAAACCTATCTTTCCTTTGGCCTTGACATCTTTTACCCCAACGGCCATCTTTATTGGCTTTCCCCGGCGGCGGATCCCAGCCTGCCTGTGGGGAGCCGGAGAACGTGTTGAAGGTCCGCGTCTGTTTCCACGACAAATGCTTCGATGGCGCGTCCTCGGCCGCCATTTTTTCGCGCTTCTATCATGAACGCATCAATCCTCAGGCCGTGTTCCTGTTCCGCGGCATGACTCACAAAGCTTCCCAGCCTTTCGAAGACGGCGTCTTCGACGGCGACGAAAACGCCATCGTCGATTTCAAGTATTCGAGTTCGCCGCGCCTCACCTGGTGGTTCGACCACCACCAGAGCGCTTTCCTCAAGCCCGAAGACGCCGAGCATTTCCGCCACGATCATTCCGGCAAAAAATTCTACGACCCGGCCTACAAATCCTGCACCAAGCTGCTTGCCACGATCGCTTCCGAAAAATTCGGCTTCGACGCAAAGCCGCTCGCCGAATTGATCCAATGGGGAGATATCATCGACGGCGCCCAGTTTGCCTCGCCCGAGTCCGCCGTAGGCCTCGCCGAGCCGGCCACGCAGCTCGCGCTGGTGATCGAAGCCGCTCCCGAGCCGGAACTTGTCCCGCAAATCATCCCGGATCTCGCGCGGCTTTCGCTCGCCGAGATGATCCAATTGCCGATCGTGAAAAAGCATCTGGGTCCGCTGCTTGAGCGCCACCACAAGTCGATGGAAATCCTCCGCGAGCGCGCCGAGGAGCGCGGCGGCGTGGTCTATTTCGACGTGAGCGATCTCGACCTCGAGGGCTACAACAAATTCATTCCTTACTTCCTCTATCCCAGCGCGCTTTATTCGGTCGGCGTGAGCGCTTCGCCCACCCGCGCAAAAGTTTCGGTCGGCACCAATCCGTGGAAGGAAGCGTCGGCGGAAGTGAACCTGGCGTCGCTTTGCGAGAAATACGGCGGCGGCGGCCACGCCCGCGTCGCCGCCATCTCCTTCGGCCCCGGCGACCTGGTCCGCGCCCGCCAGGTGGCCAAAGATATCGCCGCTGCTCTGCGCCGCTGAGCGTGGTCGATTGTTTCCGCGCGCGGTTGGGGGATATTTCTTCTCGTGTTAAAATTTTAAGTTTGTGGGCCGCTAGCTCAATTGGCAGAGCAGCTGACTCTTAATCAGCGGGTTCCAGGTTCAAGTCCTGGGCGGCTCACCACCTCCGCGTTCCGCGCACGATTCCTTCGCAGGTTTGCGCGCCGCCATCCAAAGCGTGTCGCTCGTAGGCAATGAATCGAGGAGCGGCCTCCGGAGCGGCTCAAATCCCGCCTCGCGCAGCATCCGGCCGAAAGTCGCCGGAGTGAAATAGTTGACGTGCTGCGGAATGTGGAATCCGCACCAATTCGCCCCCATCAGGCTGCGATTCCAACTGGCGTAATTCGGTGTTTTCGTCAGCAGAATTCCTCCGGGCTTCAGTGCGCGCCACGCCAGTTTGAGGCTCGCCTTCGGCTGCCACTCGTGCTCGATGTACCCGAATTGCGTCACCATATCGAACGCACCTTCCGGTACCGCCGCCTGCGTCACAGGGCCCACGAGAATCGTTGCGTCCGGCACTCGCGCTTTCGCCGCTGCGGCGGCCTGCGCGCTCAATTCCACTCCCATCACTTCGAATTTCCGCGCGGCCAGTGCCAGTGTACGTCCATCCCCGCATCCTAGGTCGAGCAGCTTCCCGCCGCGCCCCCAGCGCACTGCGTGTTCGTATTGCCGCGTGGTGGCGTCGCGCAAGAAAGGACGCGTCAGCAGCGAAAAAAACATCAGCAGCGGCCGGTCCTTTTTTCTCCGCGAGGCTTCCTTCGAGTGATCCTCCACCCAGTCATGGTCGGCGGCTTGCGCGTCGTAAGCAAGCGGCTGATTGCCGATGAACACCATTCCGCACGACTCGCACTGCACCACTTGCCAGCCGTCGCGTTCCATCACGCGCTTGCGCTCGAATCCGCCGCACAGCGGACACGGCCGCTCCCGGTGATCGGATGGTTCGCTCAAGTAGGAGCCCTGCGCCTCTCGCGCATCCAAAAGATTGGGGATTCTATCACCCGCGCCCGGCCGGACCGAACCTCTTAAACCCATCTGGCTCTGTTGAAATCCTACTTATCTGAGCGCTGCCCACCAAGACCTTTGGAGTGCGGAAGCTTGCTTCCGCTTTGTTTTCAAATCCGGCACACCGCCCGCCAGCATCTGGCCGAGCCCTTTCCGATTGGATCCCAGCAGAGCCAGATGACCTCTCGCCGATTTGACTTCGCGCCCAATCTGCTGAATCCTTGATGCCGCGCGGAGGAGAAATCGGGGCTATGAGCCAGGCAAACCAAATCGGAATCCTCACCGGCGGCGGCGACGTTCCCGGCTTGAATTCCGTCATCAAGTCCGTCGTCTATCGCGCCAGCGAAATGGGACGCTCCGTCGTAGGCATCCGCAAAGGTTGGGAAGGGCTCACGCATTTGGACCCCTCGCTGGAAACCGACGCCCGCTATATTGTTCCGCTCACGCGCGAAAATACGCGCGCCATCGACCGCCGAGGCGGCACCATCCTCCACACTTCGCGTACCAATCCTCTGCGCATCAAAAAGGGCGGTCTTCCCGCGCACTTGCAGCCTTCCGACCTTGAGAGGCTTTCAAGCGACGGCAGCACCTTCAATTTCACACCCATCGTGCTCAAAAATCTCGAGCGCCTGGGCGTTGGGTGCCTCATCGTGATCGGCGGCGACGATACGCTCGGCTTTGCCACTACGCTTTACGCCGGCGGCTTCCCGCTCGTCGCCATCCCCAAGACGATGGACAACGACGTGCGCGGCACGGAGTATTGCGTCGGATTTTCGACGGCCATCACCCGCGCGAAAGAACTGGTCACGCGCCTGCGCACCACTCTCGGCTCGCACGAGCGCATCGGAGTTTTCCGCATCTTCGGCCGCGACGCCGGCTTCACCGCCCTTTACACCGCCTACGTCACTTCGGCTCGCTGCCTGATTCCCGAATACCCTTTCGACCTCGAACTGCTCACGCGCCTTCTGGTCGAAGACAAGCGGAACAACCCCAGCAACTACTCTTTCGTGATCGCGTCCGAAGGCGCCGTGTGGCAAGGCCAGAAAGTGGCGGACTTCGGCGAAACCGATGCGTACGGCCATCGCAAGAAAGTGGATATCGGCCACGCGCTCGCCGAAATCCTTCGGCAGCAAACGGGAGAAGAAACGATGGCCGCCGACCTGACGTACGATTTGCGCAGCGGCGATCCCGACGCCGTCGATCAAGTCGTGGCCACCACTTTCGCCAATCTCGCGCTCGACTTGCTTGCCTCAAACGCTTTCGGCCGTATGGTCGCCGTCCGCCAGGGCCGCTACGCCGAGGCCCCTCTGCCCGATGCGGCTCTTGGTCCGCGCACCGTCGACGTCGCCAAGCTCTACAACACCAAGCGCTACCGCCCGCACTACACCGGCAAGCTCGGCGACCCGCTATTTCTTATTTCAGCTTAGTGGCACAGGCACTCCTGCCTGTGCGGCTTGCCTGTTCTGGATCGCCAACCGAAGGTTCGAACGCCTTGCTCTCCCGTAATTTCATTGTTTCTGCGGGGATAGAAGTGTAGGATGCGCAGTCGATCAGTCCCCCTTCGCTGTACAAGCTGAGAATTCCGGAAAAAGAGGTGGATCCATGACGGCGGCCGCCGATAGCTTCGAAGCGAACACGTACCGCAAAGTTGACCTTCGCCTGCTGTGGTTCCTTTTCCTTTGCTACATTCTGGCTTACCTCGACCGCGTCAACGTGGGCTTCGCCAAGCTCCAGATGCTCAAGGACCTTTCCCTGAGCGACGCTGCTTTCGCCACCGGCGCCGGCATTTTCTTCATCGGCTATTTCTTTTTTGAAGTTCCGAGCAACGTCCTGTTGAAAAAATTCGGCGCGCGCCTGTGGATTGCCCGCATCATGATTTCCTGGGGCATCATCTCCGCGTGCATGTTGTTCGTGAAGGGCCAATGGTCGTTTTACGCCCTGCGGTGCCTGCTCGGCTTCGCCGAAGCCGGATTCTTTCCCGGAATCATTTTTTATCTGACGCTCTGGTACCCTTCGAAACACCGGTCCGTGCGCACCGCCTGGTTCGTCTCCGCGATTGCGGTCTCCGGAGTGATCGGCAATCCCATCTCCGGCCTGATCATGGATAAGCTTTCCGGCGCAATGAATCTGGCAGGCTGGCAGTGGCTGTTCCTTGCCGAAGGCATCCCTTCGATCCTCGTCGGTTTTTGGGTGATCTTCTATCTCGATAGCAGCATTGAAGAAGCGAAATGGCTGACGCCGGAAGAAAAATCGCTGCTCGCCGGCAATCTCGCCGCTGAAGACCAGCAGAAGACGCAGCACAGCCTCGCTGACGCCTTCGCCAGCGGAAAAGTTTGGGTCCTGTGCGCGATTTATTTCACGCTCATGATCGGGTTGTACGGAATCGCTTTCTGGCTGCCCACCATCGTGAAGGCTTTCGGCATCAAGGGCTATCTTGGCGTCGGCCTGATCACGGCCATTCCTTACGGCGTCGCCGTGATCGGAATGATTCTCCTCAGCCAACATTCCGACAAAACGGGGGAGCGGCGGCTTCACTACGTTTTCAACGTTACCGCCGGAGCCATCGGCCTGATTCTGAGCGGAATTTATGCGTCGCAGCCGGTTCTGGCCATCGCCTTTTTGTCCATCGGCACGCTGGGCGTGATTGGTTCGATGCCGCTCTTCTGGCCGTTGCCTTCGGCCTTTTTGGCCGGGACCGCCGCGGCTGCCGGCATCGGCATCGTGAACTCAGTGGGCAACCTGGGCGGCTACATCGGGCCCAATGTCCCGATCTGGGCGAAAGCCATCTCTTCGGATAAATCCGCGGCCCTTTACATCATCGCCGGAATTCTAATCGTGGGCGCCCTGCTGACATTTTTCTTCATCCCCAAATCCCTCCGCGTCCGCGTCGGCGGCTGAATGAGAGAGCTGACCGGCTGATCGGTGCGCTCTTCCCGTAGGGGCACGGCATGCCGTGCCCGGGTACTGGCCGCGCGGACCGAGAAGGCCGGCTCTCGATTTTTGCTTTGTCCGGAGCGCTTCACCCAAATAGCGGCTCCTGCCGCGCCGGCACCGGCGCCGGCCGCTCGCCCTCCGAGAGCCCCTCCTTCCGCAACAGCTCGCGAAACATCTCTACCGTCGCCGGAGCGTGCCCCGCGTAATGGTTGTTCGCATACGCGAAAATCTGAATCCGGCGCTTGTGCACTTTGCGCACAATCTCAACCCATTCAGCCAGCTCCGCGCTCCGGTCGACGATCGCCTTGTCCCACGTCTCGGTCCGCTGCTCGATTCCTTTGCGGTCGCCGAGCCAGCGAATATAGGTGAAATCCGCGGTGATGGGATCGATTTTCTCGAACACCGCCTTCGGCCGCGGCATCCACGACTGGTCTTGCAGGACCATGGCTGCGCTGTGCTTCCGCAGAGTCTCCGCAAACGGCTCGTCCAGCCAGTTTTTATTTCGGATTTCGACTGCGAATTTGTGGTTTTTGGGGCAGATTTTCAGGAACGCGTCGAGCAGCTTCAGGAATTCGCCGCTGCTCTTGAATTTCGTCCGGTTGAAATACGGAAATTGCAGCACCATCGGCCCGAGCTTTTCTCCCAGAATCTCCATTGTCTTGACGAATTCCGTTAGCTCGGATTTGCAATCGGCCAGCATCTTTTCGTGGGTGATCGTTTGCGGAACTTTTACCGAGAATATGAAATGTTCCGGAGTCTTCCGATCCCAGCCCCGGACGGTCTGCTCCGAAGGAATCCGGTAGAAAGTTGAATCCACTTCGACCGTATCGAATTTCGTGGCGTAGTAGGTCAGGTAGTCCGCCGGCTTCATCCCCCGGGGATAGAACGACCCTTCCCACCCCGCCGCCGTGAACGCCGAAGTGCCGAGATGAATGGAAGCAGTCTCTTTCGCAGCGCCCATCGTGCCGAGAGACTACCGCCCTCGCATCCCCAGCGCAAGCATCCGGGCTTTTGTAGGACAGGCCTCCGGCCTGTCCCGCCCCGGCCGCGATTCCTCGAAAAAAGTCCACAGTTTTTACCGTTTGAATTCAGCCGCGCACCGTGCCATGGTATTCGGGGAGGTTTGCCGTAACGCATCGGAGCCAAAGTCTATGAGTGAAAGCTACCCAACAAAACGGACTACCCAAGCTGATCCATTCACAATTTCCCGTCTTTGCGATCCCGCAACTCCTTTGTTTCGAGCGTCGGTCTCTGGCGCGTGCGTCATTCTATTCGTCACTCGTTTCCAAATAGAAACCGGCCTAAGTGTATGAAAACAAAGGACCGGCTCTCATTCTACTCGTCACTTTTTAGGGGGGAGGGGTAGGCTGGTTCGGATTCGCTTCGGCTTCCCATTTTTTTAGCTCGGGAGAAATCGAGCCTTGGTTTTCCACTACACAACCGCTGTGTTTCTTTCCCGAGCACACCTCCGCTTGCCCGCGTTGACTTGGATTTTCTTCCGCCTACCATTGATAGAATGGGGGTGTGCGATGACGTTCCTGTCCGAAAAGTTAACCTCTCGGCCTCGGGTTCGAGTTCCTCGTCCAATCCAGTGCATGTGCTGTCTCTTGCTGGCCGGAATTCTTGCCCTCGCCGGCTTTTCAAGTCGGAACACTTTCGCGCAGAATGCGGTCGTTCTTGTCGGCTCCGGCTCGAGCGTACCGGCTCCTCTCTACAACCGCTGGGCGGCGGAATACAACAAGCGCAACCCCGGCCTTCAATTCCGGTACCTTGCCATCGGCACCACTGAAGGCATCAAGCAAATTGCCAAGGGCAGCGGCGATTTTGGCGCGGGGGAAGTTCCGCTCACCACATCCGAGCGCGCGGAAGCAAACCTGGTGGAACTGCCCAGCGTGATGATCGCCATCGTTCCCTACTACCATCTGCCGAGCCCGCACCAGGAGCTCCGCTTCACCGGAGAGTTGCTGGCGGGAATTTTTCTGGGCGACATCAAGAAATGGAACGATCCTCAGATCGCCAAGCTGAATCCCAATGCGGCTCTGCCGGACTTGCCCATCCAGGTCGTTTACCGCCCGGCAGGCAAGGGAACGAACTACGTTTTCACCGATTTCCTTTCCAAGACAAGCTCCAAGTTCCGCACGCGCGTCGGCACCAGCGCTTCTCCCAAGTGGCCAGTGGGCGATCCTGCCGAGCGCAGCTCCGATATGGCCGACAAAGTGAAGAATGAGATTGGCGCCATCGGCTACGGCGAACTTCAGTTCGCCGTCAAGGCCGATCTCGCCTACGGCAAAGTGCAGAATGCCGACGGGCGATTCGTCAAGGCTTCGCCCGAAACGATTGCGGCGGCCTGCAAATCCGTCGAAGCTCCGGGTTGGGACAAGTTCGCGGTCCCGCTCACGAATGTTTCCGGCGCCGATGCCTATCCCATCACCAGCTTCACCTGGCTCTATGTCCGCACGGGAATCTCCGACGTGCGGCGCGCCAGCGGCCTGGCCGACCTCCTGAACTGGATTTACACCGACGGTCAGCAGTTGGCCGGGCAGGAAGGCTATTCCGAGCTGCCGCAACAATTGCTCGCGAAAGTGAGGGCCAAAGCAGTTTCGTTGAAGTAAGCATGCCCTCAGCGGCCTTTCGCGAGATTCGATCGAGCCGCCTGCGAGAGCGGCGCGCGGAGCTGGCGGCCGGCCCGCAGGGATGCAATGGAAGTTCGGTTGTCTGCAACCTTCGCGCCCGGCTCGCGCCGCGCCGAACAATTTCGCTGACAGGGATTTGCACCCTCAGGTCGCCTGCGCTATCTTTGCCCCGGGAATTCGCAAATGGCCGGCATCGCCCAAGAGATTTCCACCGCCAGTACTGCTCCCAACGAGCTCAAAGAACTTCTCGGCAAATTCATTGAACCCGGCCGCGTTCTCACTCGCCCGATTGATCGGATTGCCTTCGCCTCCGACGCCAGCTTCTACCGCTTGATTCCGCGAGCAGTGGTGCTGGCGAAGGGAACCAAGGAAATTCAGTCGCTCTTCCGCTTCAGCCATCAATCGAGAATTCCGCTCACCTTCCGCACCGCGGGCACGAGCTTGTCCGGCCAGGCGGTGACGGATGGAATTCTCGTGGAAGTGGCGCGCTACTGGAAGGCGGTTTCGGTCGAAGCCGGCGGGAAAAAAGTCCGCGTGCAGCCGGGCGTGATCGGCGCGCACGTCAATCGGGCTTTGCTTCCCCACCGCGCCAAGATCGGCCCGGATCCCGCTTCCATCAACGCTTGCATGATCGGCGGCATCCTCTCGAACAATTCGAGCGGCATGTGTTGCGGCGTCGCGCTGAACGCGTATCACACGCTCGATTCCCTCACGTTCGTGCTTCCCTCCGGCACCGCGATCGATTCCGCCGACCCCAATGCGAATGAACTCTTCCGCGAACGCGAGCCGCGCCTGGCGGAAGGCTTGTTCGCGCTCCGGCGGGAAATTCTCGCGCACCCGGCTCTGCTCGAGCGCATCCGCGCCAAATACCGCACCAAGAACACCACCGGATATTCGCTCAACGCCTTCATTGATTTCGAGCGCCCCGTCGACATCTTCGCCCACTTGCTGATCGGCTCGGAAGGCACGCTTGCCTTCCTCGCGGAGGCTGTCCTCAACACGGTTCCTGACCTGCCCGTAAAATACACAGGCTTGCTGCTGTTTCCCGATTTGTATGCCGCTTGCGAAGCCATCGTGCCGCTGCGCGAAGCGGACGCCAAAGCCGTCGAGCTGATGGACCGCGCATCGCTGCGCTCAGTCGAGGACCAGCCGGGAATTCCTGCTTCGATCCGGAAGCTGTCTCCGGCGGCGGCCGGATTGCTGGTGGAGTTCCAGAGCGAAAGCGAATCCGATCGCCAAACGCTCGAGTCTCGAGCCCGGGCGATCGTCGGCAAATTGAAACTCGTCGAGCCGCCGCTGTTCACCCACGAACCCGCTGAGCAGGCGCTGCTGTGGAAAATCCGCGCCGGAATGTATCCGGCGGTGGGCGCGGTCCGCATGAGCGGCACCACCGTGATTATTGAAGACGTTGCCTTCCCGGTCGAGCATCTTGCCGATGCCGCTCTTGATCTGACGAAGCTCTTCGCCAAGCATCGCTACGACAACGCCATCATTTTCGGCCACGCCAAAGACGGCAATCTCCATTTCGTCATGACCCAGTCGTTCAACGACCAGGCTGCCGTCGATCAATATGCGGGCTTCATGGAGGAGCTGGTCAAGCTCGTGGTCGATCGCTATCACGGCGCCCTGAAGGCCGAGCACGGCACCGGGCGCAATATCGCGCCGTTTGTCGAAACCGAGTGGGGCTGGGAAGCATACTCGATCATGAAGCGGCTCAAACAGCTCGCCGATCCGGAAAACCTGCTTAACCCCGGCGTGATCATCAATTCCGATCCGAAGGCCTATCTCCATCACTTGAAGCCGATGCCGGCTGTGGAACCGGAAGTGGATAAGTGCATCGAGTGCGGCTATTGCGAGTCGAAATGTCCCAGCCGAGATCTCACCACCACTCCGCGGCGGCGCATCGTGATTCGCCGCGAAATGGCCCGCTTGCAGAATGAAACCGGCGCCGGCCGCGAACTCCTGGCCGCGCTCGAGGCTGATTTTCCCTACGATGTGCTCGACACCTGCGCCGTCGATGGATTGTGCGCCACGGCGTGTCCCGTGGCGATCGATACCGGGCAGCTAACCAAGCGCCTTCGCGGCATGCGCCATTCCGCGCGGGCGCAGAGCTTCGCGTCCTACCTGGCGGAGAATTTTGGCCGCGTGGAAAGCGGCGTTCGCATGGCTTTGCGCGCAGGCCACGCAATCGAATCCGTTTTTGGCGCGGGCGCAATGATCGGAATCACGCGGTTGATGCGTTTCTTTGCCGGCCAGGCGATTCCGCTCTGGGCTCGGGATGTTCCCTCCGCGGCTCATCGCCTGCCCCAGACGCAACGGCAGAATGCCGAGGCGATTTATTTCCCGAGCTGTATTTCACGCGTGATGGGGCGCCTCCCGGGCGAGCCGGATGATTTTACGGCGGTGCAATTGCTCGTGAGCCTCGGCGCGCGCGCGGGAGTGCCTGTCCATATTCCCGAATCTGTCGCAGGCCTGTGCTGTGGTGTGCCGTTTTCCTCGAAAGGCTTTGAGCCCGCGCACGCGCTCGCGTGTAATCGCGCGATCGAGCGGTTCTGGGAGTGGTCGGGCGAAGGCGGGCTTCCCATCGTCATCGACACGAGCCCGTGCACCTACGGCCTACTGACGTCGCGTCTGCATCTCACTCCGATGAACCAGGGCAAGTTCGACCGGCTTCGCATTCTCGACAGCATTGCCTTTGTTCACGGCACGCTTCTGCCGAAATTGAAAATTCGCAGGAAATCTGCGAGCGCCACGCTGCACACGGTCTGCTCGGTTGAAAAGATGAGCCTCGGCTCGAAGCTGGAAGCCGTCGCCCGCGCTTGCAGCGGCCGCGTCAAAATTCCCGCTAACACGGGCTGTTGCGGATTCGCAGGAGACCGCGGCTTCTTGCTTCCGGAATTGACCGCCTCCGCCACGCGCCTGGAAGCCGCCGAAGCCGCCGCGGAAAATTCAGAAGGATATTTTTCGAGCAGCCGCACCTGCGAGATCGGAATGTCGCGCGCCACCGGGCGCATCTACCGTTCCTTCCTCCATTTGGTCGAGCAAGCGACACGAGAGTGATTTCCGCGAGCATAAGACGACTGGTTGCGGTTTCGCGCGATTCGTGCAACACTCCGCGATTTCTTTCGAGGAGGAACGGAATGAAATTGTATCTGGCGGGTTGTTGTCTTCTGCTTGTGATTCCCGGCGTTGCGTTGGCGCAGCAGCCGCCGCCCGCGGCAGCTCCTAAATCGGCGCCCGCCTCGCCGCCAAAGAGCGCCACGGCCGAGACGAAATTGAGCGAATTGCTCGAAGCCAAAGTGCGGGCCGCCTGGGCCACGTTCAAGAAGAGGGATAAAGAAGGCTATGCGGCATTCCTCACCGATGATTTCCAGGCCGTGGAAGCCGATGGCGATGGCGAGCGGCCCAAGCTGCACGTCCTTAGGGAAGTGGAGCACAGCATGTACACCGATTACTTGCTCCAGCTATTTCAGGTGCAGCCGCTTGGCGCCAACTATGCGTTCGTCACCTACGAATCGAGCATGCAGTTTCCACGGGGCTCAGCGACGCGCTTCCGCAGAGTGTTCATCGGCGAGCTTTGGACCAAGCGCGACGGCGAGTGGAAAATGATGCGCTATCAGGAAACCTACGTGAAGTAATCCGCCGCCCAGAAAAGTAAAAGCCCGGGCTCGCGCTTGCGAGCCCGGGCTTTTCGTTTGAAACCCGTCCTTCGCTGAGCACTACTGCGACGCGTAAACTCCCACGCACCCATCGGCAGCCGCCGATTGGCAATTCGCGCTGCTGCCCGAGGGCAGCGGCACGAAGATGTGGTTGTTGCCCGCATCGGCCGCCACGCTGTGGGCGTTCCCGTTGGTCGGTACGTTTTGCAGCCACTGCCGCGTGTTGGCATTGATCACGCCGAGCACAGGGCCGGTAGGCATGTCGCGCGCCGCGAGGTAATAGTTTCCATCGCCGGGGTTGAACCAGGTCTCGTCCACAAACCCCACGTAGTTGATGGTCGCCAGTGTCTGGCCGGTCGTGCCGTTGATGATAATCGTGGACGGCGCGAACGCTCGGCCATCATGGTCGGCGCAGCCTACCATCACATCCGTGCCGGGTCCCAGATTCAACCCCGTAGACATGCAATTGGGAGCCGGGAAACTGTTGACGACCACCGGTACGTGAAAGATCTTCCCGCCGACTGTCACCTCGTGGAGGGGATCGATTACATCCACGTTTCCAACCGTAATGTTACCGGTCGAGTTGCCGTTCGTCAGCAGTATCGAGCTGGTCGGGGGGTAAAATATCATCCCGCCCAGCCCCGCCGGCGAAATCGCACCCGTGCAAATGGCTGGGGTTAGGATCGGGTTGCAAGTTGGATCATAATTCCCTGTGTTGATGTCGATGATCGGCCCGTGATGGCAGGCAACGTCGTTCGGATTCTGGCCAGCCGCACGGCCTGATTCGCCCGACGGGACGGCCGGGAATCCAGGGGTGAAGTAAAAGATCGACGGATCGGGGCAGGGAATGCCTGCATTTAAGTCGCCAGGAATGCCGTTATTGCCATCGTCAACTACGGTGTCCGTGTTGTTATTTGCGGGTGCGCCATCGTAGTAGATCTGGCCAAGGATGCACGAGGAGAAGTTCGGCGCGAACGCCACGCCTGGAACGCCAATAGGAGCACCAGGACCAGGAGCGTAGGGAGGTTGCTTGCCGGGTCCGGCGAAAATCGTATCCCCATAGGGCAAGCAGTGCTGCTGTTGATTGGTTCCAGTTCTGTTCACGATGTTAGTGGCGTCAATGATCGTGACAAACGGCAATCCGGGGTCGCCATTGATGATGGAAACCAAATAGCGCGAGGAACCGTCCTGGGGGAACGTGACCACACTGCCAGTCGTGACAATTTCATCGCCGCGCAGATCTCCACAAGTCGGATCCGAGAACGCTCTTCCATTTGCTGACGCTTGGCATGGTCCGATCCCGGCGGGACCATCATAGTCGGGTGATGTGCCTGTCGCAATCGTGGCTGTCAGTGTCGGCGGCGACGAAAAGTTGTTTGCAAGTTGCGCGGCCATGTCGAAAACGAACATCACCGAACTGCCATTCCCCACGAACAGAAATTCCCCATTGGCGCTCACTTCCAATCCATTCGGCCCGGAGAGCGGATTCAAGTTGTTCGCGCGGGCCGCGCAACATTGGCCGCCGACGAATCCACCGAACATGTTGTTGGCGCCGAACCCCGGAAGCGCAAAGGTATTGGACCTGCAACCAAACCGCGTGTAATTGCCCATGCTCGTCGTGAGCGGAGGGAGTGTCTCTCCGTTCGTTGCCGTCCCAGTTGCGTCAACCCAGCATGCGCTGGCGTTGTTTCCCGCTTCAGCAACGGAGTTCAGACCTCCAATGGCCCAAAGCGCGATATTCGAGGTGGTGCTGAATACGGGAACGTCGAGACCGATCCGATCCGACACGTAATAGAGGTGGTTGACCGAATCCACCCAACTGATGTCGAAGATATTGAACGGGCCGCCGGGCTCGCCGTTGGGGTTGTGCTCCGGCACGAGCATGACGTCAATCAACCCGATCGTCCCATTCTTATCCGTGCCGCAAACGGGGCAGGTCGAGTTTCCATTGCCGCAACTGTTCGCGAACACGACCGCTCCGAACACTCCAACGAGGGCCAGAAGGGGCAACAGTTTCGGTCTCATCTCAATTCCTCCTGCGATTTTTGCCGGGGGCCGATCATCAACTTCTATCAGGATTGCTTCTCGATCCCAGCGCTCCCCGATTCGCTCGTGCCGACCCCCGTGGTAACCAGCACTGCGGCGAACTCGGGCCGCTTGAGATCGCTCTCAGAACCGGAACTGAACCCCTTCCAACCAAACGTAGTAATTCCTCGGGTTGATACCCTGCACGCTCGGGTTTATGAGCCGATCCAGGTTGAAATCGGATTTCACCAGAACCCAATAATTCAGGTACCAGTTGGCTCCAGCGGTAAACTGGTCGGTGTGGTCGCTGAACGACGGGACGATTCCCGGCGTGATCGGGCAGGCAGGAACCGTGGTCGCATCGCAGGTGATGCCCGGCGCTCTGCCCTCCAACCAAGAGTAGCGGAACTTCACTGACCACGCGCCCCAACCCGGGCCACCCGATTCTCCTGGCGAGTTGGGTCCAATCACAGGGTGCTTCACGCGCGGAAGGGCATTTTCCGGCTCCTTCTCGCCGGTCAGCAAGTATGAGACTGCCGCGTAGCCGCCCTTCCCCTGAATGCCCGGCAGCGTGTTGAACCCAACCCCGCTCGGCACAAACGAGCCGATGCCGGTGCGCTTCTCCAAGAGCTGTGTGTACTCACCGCGAATTCCCAAAGAGCCTTTCAGGAAGGAGAAGAACCCGTTATATCGCTCGATTCCACCGTTGATCCGAAACTGCGGGAAAAAAGTATAGGTGCCATCGTTCAAGTTACCGCTGAAGCTCAGTTCGTTTGCAAGGGCCTTGGATCGGCTGTGCTCGGCCGAGCCACCAATCGAAAACCCCTTCAGGATGGAATCCTCAGATTTCGACCAGGGAGCGAATCGGATCCTTCCCACCGTCTCGACTTCGTTGGTTGTGTTTGCCGCGAGGAGACCTTTGCCATTGAACACCCCGCCCCAATACTGGAAGCGGCCGTCATACAAGTCACCGTGAACGTCCACGCCCGGAGCGCGGAACCCACCGCCAGCATCGGGATAAAGAACTGTAACAATGGAACGGTCGGCGAATTCAACCGCCGTGTCGCCGGTGCCGACTTCCATCGAGAACGGCACTTTGTATTGCCCGCCCATGAATTTGAGGCCGTTCCAGGGCTTGAAGTCCACGTATGCATCGCGGATTGTCAGCGAAGAGGCTGTCTCGAACAGGAAGGCATAGTCGAGTTGCTTCCCGTAGTTGCCCTGCACGCCGAAGCGCGCGCGCTGGATTGCGAAGGTATCGGCGGGCGCGCCATCGCCCCTGTAAAACGTATAGCCGGCGTTCAAGTAGCCCACTGGCATCAGCGTGAAGTTTCCGTCTGAGCTCTTCAGGTAGAAGTGCTCGCCGTTCCAGCCGGAGGTCGCCGGCGGGCCGTTGTCTGCCTTCTTTTGGAGGACGTCGATCTCCTTTTGGAGTGCATCGACGTCCGCCGCGGTCGCCGGAGCGGTCGGATCAGCAGCGGCAGCAGCAGTTGAATCCGCGCTCAATGGCTGGGACACGCTGGCTTCGACCAAATGGGCGCCATCGGCGCCTTTCTCCGCTTTCGCCTCTACCAATTTTTGGATGGTCGCCTTCAGTTCCGCCACTTCGCGGCGGAGCTGTTCGACCTCCTCTTCCGAGGCGGCTTTGGAGGTGGCAGTCGTTCCGCCATTGGCTGGTTTGTCGGACTGGGCATAGACCACCGAGCCCGGGGCCATCAGACAGACAGCCAGAAGCACAGACCACACGATTGGCCAGCGCATATTTTTCCTCTCACAGGCAAATTTTTAGCCCGAATGGTGCCGGGGGATAACACAGTTCTCGAAGCCGTGTCAAGAAACTTGTTAAAAATTATTCATCGACTCGAAATTTCGATGGGCGCGATAAGAAATTCCTTGACATTGGAGGGGTGGGAGGTATAGAAGTCCAACCAGTTGGCCCAGTGGTCGGACCACATCCCGAGCCTTAGGCGACTCGATGACGACAGCTCGTGCCGAGTTCGAAGCGGTCAAAAAGACCAAGGTTTATGAAAAAGTGGCCCAGCAGATCCACGGCTTGATCCGGGACGGCCTTCTTAAGCCGGGCGACCGCCTCCCGCCGGAGCGCGAGCTCGCGGAGACATTTCAGGTAAGCCGGAGTTCCCTCCGCGACGCGATCCGGGTCCTCGAGGTTATGGGTCTGGTAGCTCCTCGCCAGGGTGAGGGAACGGTGGTAAAGGACTTGTCCGCTGAATCCCTGGTTCAACCCCTCGCCAGCATCCTGGCTCACAGGCGCGAGCTCCTGGGAGAGCTGCTGGACTTGCGCAAGATCCTCGAGCCCCCTCTGGCCGCCCGCGCTGCCGAGCGGGCCACCGAGGACGAGCACGAAGCGTTGGAAGCCATCCTAAAGCGGCAAAAAGAGAAGGTGGATCGAGGGGAGCTCGCCGTGGAAGAAGACAGCGAGTTCCACTACGGGATCGCGCGCGCTGCCAGAAACAGCATCATCCTGAAAGTGCTCGACGTCTTCATGGATCTTATGAAGGAAAGCCGGGAGCGGTCCTTGCAGGTCGAGGGACGTCTCCAAAAGTCATTCGCCGGTCATCGCAGGATCCTGAATGCCATCAAACGTGGCGATGCGCACGCCGCCGAGATTGCGATGCGGCGTCATATTGAAGAAATCGAAGGAATCGTATTGACAAAGATTTAGCCGAAAGGGAGGACGACCATGGGCCGTCTGTTTGCAGTGGAGGTGATTTACCGCGGCATCTTTCAAAAGACGTTGGCGAAGAACATTACCCGCGGCATCGTCCTGGCCGCTCACCACGAAGGAAGGCTCGGAATTTCCTTTGGCCGGTATGGAGACAGCCCGGAGCGCAACGGCATCCCGGCGAAAGCCTTCGCCATCGTGGCCACGGACGACATTACGCTTGAAGAAGGAATGGCGAAGTACGAGCCCAAGGAAGTCGACATCACCATTGTGGTGGATGACACGCTTTTCAAGGGCGTGGAGTCCTGGGCGTGGTACGGCTTGCAACCCGTGAATCGGTTGACCAAGCCGAACGGCACCCTCATCGTCACCTCGCGCGAAAAGCCCGACACGTTGATCGCTATGGCGCATCGCAAGGAGACTCCTTATAACCTCTCGATCCTGATGGGCACACCGAGCTTCTCGGGACTCTGGGTTTACAAGGATGACCATACCGACGTGCGCATCCTGGGCGCGCTGCCGAAGTTCCTGCCCGAGCTTTTCAGCCTCGACTCGGTCGAGAAGATGATCATGGAAGAATGGAACGATCCGGTGAAGGTGACTTCTGCGATGCGTTCCTACGATCGGGCCGGCTCGGTTCCCGTCCGGCCGGACCAAGGAAATCCGGAGAAGCCGTACGAGTTCAAGCTTGCCAAATGGTATGAGATGGGCGAAGGCGTCACCCTCCCATGCATCCCTCAAGGCCACACGATGAAGGACAAGCAGAGCAACGCGACCGGCGGATATCAGCCGGCCCGCAATCCGACCTTCAAAAAATTCACCACGCGCACGATGCGGCCGGTGGTGAATTTCGATACCTGCATCAAGTGCACTCTCTGCTGGCTGCAATGCCCGGATTCCTGCTTCGACGTCACGCCGGAAGGCTTGTACGACGCCAACATGGAAGCCTGCTGCGGCTGCGGAGTGTGCGAAGCCGTGTGCCCGGTGAAAGACTGCGTCACGATGGTCAACGAAGTTTCTTTCGGCGACAACTCGAGCCAGTGGGAAGCGTGGCGGAAAGACAAGTCCAGCTACCAAACCTGGCTCGCGGACAAGATTTCGAACAAGCACGACCGCTCGCACGGATTCCGTTATCGCGGGCAATATGAAGAACAGGTTCCCGAAATGCTGGAAATCGCAAAAGGGAACGCCTAAGCCCGTTCAAAGGGGAGAATCGTCATGGCCCAAGCAGCAGTGGAAATTAAGGGAACCGATACGACCGCGCTCATCACCGGGAGCGAAGCGATCGCCGTGGCCTGCAAGCTGGCGGATGTCGACGTGATCACTGGCTACCCGATCCGCCCGTACGACACGGTGATGCAGTACGTCGCAAAGCTGGTTGCTAACGGCGAATTCGATTGCGAATACATCCTCGCCGAAGGCGAGCACTCGCAGTTCGAAGTCGTGAAGCACGCCTCGGCTGTCGGCGCCCGCGTTTTCACCGGAAGCAGCGGCGTCGGCTGGATGTATGCCTTCGAATGTTTGACCGTCACTCCGGCGCTGCGCATCCCCATGATCGCGATGGTGGGCAATCGCGCGCTCGACGATCCCGGCGCGTTCGGCGTCGAGCACAACGATGCTCTCGCGGTGCGCGACCTCGGCTGGCAGCTCGTGTGGGTCGATAGCCCGCAGGAAGCGCTCGATACAGCACTGATTGCCTATCGTGTGGCCGAGGATCGCCGCGTGTTTCTTCCCTGCGCGATCAGCTGCGACGGCGCCTTCCTCACCCACTCACAGGCGCTCGTAAAAATCCCCTCGCAGGAGCAGGTGGACGTTTTCTTGCCGCGCTACAACCGCGGCAATTTGCTGCTGCACCCGGATAATCCCATCACTGTGGCTCCGCAGGCTAACGAAGACTGGCTGATGGAAATCCGCCGCCAGACCGCCGCGGCTATGGAGAAATCGCCCACGGTGATCCGCGAGGCTTATCAGGATTTCTCCAGAATCTTCCAGAGGAATTACGGCAATCCGTTCTTTGAAGAATACATGACCGAGGACGCGGATATCGTGCTCGTAGGAATGGGCACGCTCTCGACCCCGGTGAAAGTGGCCATCCGCCAGATGCGCAAGGAAGGCAAGAAAGTGGGCCTCGTGCGCGTGCGCTGGTTCCGGCCGTTTGCCGCCGACGACCTCGCCCGGACGCTCAGCCGGTTCAAGGCCGTGGGCGTCATCGACCGCGATTTCTCGCTCGGCTCGCCCTACATGAGCGGCGTGCTTGCAACCGAAACCCGCACCGCGCTCTATCCGAGCGCAAAGCGTCCGCCCGTGCTCGGCTTCATTTGCGGCCTTGGCGGGCGCGAAGTGACCGTTCCCGACGTGGTGAGGATCAGCGAGAGCGTTTTCCAGGCGGCGGAAGGAAAATCGCAGCCTTTGACCCAATGGATTGGAGTCCGCGAATAGCAGCTTAGCTAGCCTGCCCCATCGAGGGCAGTGAGGAGGATGTGGAAATGGCGACTATCGACTATCCGATTGCGAAGCTCGATCCCATTAAAGGCGTGAAGAAGATCCCGCTCGATGAATTCTTCACGTCGGGGCATCGCACCTGTCAGGGCTGCGAATCGGCTCTCGTGATGAAGATGATGGCCAAAGCTGCGGGCCCGCGGACGATCGTGCTCGGCAGCACCGGCTGCATGTACGTGGCGAACACCACCTACAACAGCACGGCGTGGGTGATTCCGTGGATGCACACTCAGCTCGGCAGCAGCGGCTCGGCCGCTCTCGGCACTGCCGCCGGCCTCAAGGCCCAGATGCGCAAGGGCAAAATGAAGAAGGAGCCCATCAACGTCATCGCCTTCTGCGGCGATGGCGGCGGCGCGGACATGGGCCTTTCCGGCATTTCCGCCACCCTTACGCACCCCAATTACAACTGCCTGATTCTGATGTACGACAACGAGTCGTACGCCAACACCGATATCCAGCTCTCCGGCAGCACCCCTTACGGCGCCAACACCACTTTCAGCCCGCCGGGAAAAGTAAAACGCATCATGCATCACCGCTGGAAGAAGAATATGGCCGGCATGATGGCGGCCGGCCACCCTGAGTGCAAGTACGTCGCCACTGTTTGCATGTCCTACGGGCTGGCGGCCATGAACAGCGTGAGGAAGGCGCTGACAATCGGCGGCCCGACCTTTATCCATTCGCTCGACCCCTGCCCCAAGGGATGGGACTACGATCCCATTCTTTCTCACGAGCTGGGTGAGCTCGCGGTGACCACCGGGATCTGGCCCCTCTACGAAGTCGAAGATCACGTTGTCAAATTGACTGGAAAAACCAGGGAGATTGCCGAAGGCCGCACCCGGCGCCTTCCGGTGCGCGATTATCTGTTGAAGCAGGGGCGCTTCGCGCACTTTGTCGATGACGACATCGACTATTTCCAGCACAAGATCGATCTGATGTGGGAGAAGTGGCTAATCCCCGGTGTGATTCCCTTCCGGGAGGAAATTGAAGGCGATAAGCCGCCGGCCTGAGCCTGCTGCCTGGAGCCCCAGGTCCGGTTGATTCCTCCTCGCGTCCCCGCGGGAGCGGGAAGCACTTTCATGGGGGATTGGCAGAGCGATTTCGTTCTCGCGCTGCATGAACCTATGAGGAGGTGCACCTGTGGCTACTGTTCCTGTGGACCAAAAGGATTACGCGGATTCTCTCCTCGACAACCGCTGGGTCATCCTGTTGTTCAGCATCATCAGCATGGTGGCAGTTGCGAACTTCCAATATGGCTGGACACTATTCGTAGACCCACTTAAAAAACACCTGGGCGTAGAAGCGGCGTTGATCCAAGTGACTTTTTCTATTTTTGTTCTTCTGGAAACATGGCTTGTTCCCTTCGAGGGCGCGCTGGTTGATAAGTTCGGGCCGAAACTGCTGGTAATGCTCGGCGGCCTGTTGGCGGGCTCCGGTTGGTACGGAGCCGGCAAGGCCGAAACGCTCTCCGCCCTCTACATCTCCTATGCCATCTGCGGGATCGGGGCCGGAGTGGTGTACGGCACAGCGATCGGCAGCGCTCTCAAGTGGTTTCCGGACCATCGCGGCCTTGCCGCTGGGCTGACCGCCGCCGGTTTCGGCGCCGGGTCTGCTGCGACGGTCGCGCCGCTCGCAAATATGATCAATCCGGCTGGACAGCCCGCAGGCTCCGGCTATCAGCACACCTTCATCGTTTGGGGAATCATTCAGGGTGCCGTCGTCGTGATTGCGGCGCTTTTCCTGAAGGCGCCGCCGGCCGGCTGGCTGCCGAAGACGTGGAGGCTGAAGGGCAGCCCCGAGGTGAAGAGGCGTCAGAGCTTGACCGATTTCGGCCCCGGCGAAATGGCGGCAACTCCGCACTTCTGGCTGATGTACGCGATGATGGCGATGGTCGCCACAGGCGGGTTAATGGCGACGGCTCAACTCGCGCCCATGGCTAAGGACTTCAAGGTGGACAAGATCGCGGTCAACTTGCTCTTCTGGGCCACGCCGGCATTGGTTTTCGCTCTCCAAGCGGACCGTCTCCTCAATGGTCTCTGCCGCCCATTTTGGGGCTGGATCTCCGACCACATCGGGCGGGAAAGGACCATGACGCTCGCGTTCGGCCTCGAGGGCGTTGCGAAATTGGGGCTCCTGCGGTTCGCCTCGAACCCCATGATGTTCGTCGTCTTCAGTGCCTTCACCTTCTTCGGCTGGGGTGAAATTTTTTCGCTCTTCCCGGCCCTGTGCGGAGACTTCTTCGGCCGCAGGAACGCCACGGCTAACTACGGCTTCCTTTACACGGCCAAGGGCACTGCTTCCATGTTTGTGCCGATCGGGTCTGCGCTCGTTCTGGGCAAAGCCTTCGATTTCCGCGCGGACATTCTGCTCCTCCTCGGCGGAGCCTTGGTCCTGTTTTGTGTCTTCCTGGCTCCCACGGTCTTCCAAATCAAGCTCGGCGGCTCGCTGAAGGCCGGGCTGCTGACCGCTGCCGGATTGCTGGTTGCCTACGGAGCGATCGTCACGGTCAATCCGGGCAAAATCTGGACTCCGTTTACAGCCAATTATGCCGTCCCGAAGATCGGCTGGATCGGCGTGTTCATGATTACGATCGTTTTTGATTTCATGGCCGCGATCCTGGCCTATTTTGTCCTGCGGCGCATGAAAGCTCCGCTTCGCGAACAAGTGGACGTGATTCCACCGCCCCCCGCCCCGGAACCCCAGCAGGTGCAGAGGATGGCTGCCGGAAGGTAAACGAAGCCCGGGCTATTTTGGATGGCCTGGCAAGGTGCGCACTTCGGGCGCACCCTGCTTTGTGCTTCCGTGTAGCCGGTTTTTTTCTGCGGGTTATACCTTTACTGGGCTGCTCTGGCGCGCGCCTCCGCAAGCAGTTTTGTGCACGCGTAGACTGCTTGCGTGTGCGGCATGGGGATCCGCAATCTCTCGCCCAGCTCGACCACCGCTCCAACCACGGCCTCGATCTCCATCGGCCGGCCAGTCTCCAGATCCTGAAGCATCGAAGTCTTGTGCTCGCCCACTTTTTCGGCGCCTGCCATTCTCTGGTCGATCGAAATGGGCAGCTCCATTCCCAGTTTTTCGCCCACGGCCTCGGTCTCTTCCATGATGCGGCGCGCGAGCACGGAGACTTCCGGGTCCCGCGCCATGCGCACGATCGTGGCGCCGGTGAGCGCGCTGGTGGGGTTGAAGGCCACGTTGCCGAGCAGCTTCACCCAGATTTCCTCGCGGATGCGCGTCGTGATGGGCGCGCGCAATCCCGCGGCAATCAGCCGCTCGGCAATTTTCCGCACTCGCTCCGAACGCGTGCCATCCGGCTCGCCGAGCGAAATGCGGTTGCCTTCGATGTGCTGGATCACGCCCGGCTCGACGATCTCCGTCGCAAAATACGCGATCGAGCCCAGCACGCGCCGCGGCTCAATCGCCGCCGTAATCGCGCCGCCCGGGTCCACCCGTTCGATGCGCGTCCCTTCCCAGGGCCCGGCGAAACCCTGAAAAAACCACCACGGCACGCCGTTCTGCGTGCTCACTACCGTGGTGTTTTCGCCGATGAGCGGTTTCAGTTGCGGAGCAAGCTGCGGCAGGGCGTGCGCTTTCACCCCGAGGAAAATCACGTCCGGGGAGCCGGCTTCGTCGAGCGCGCCGACGATCTTCGGATGGCTTACGAACTCCTCGCCGGCGCTCTTCACCTTCAGGCCATGCGCCTGCATCGCGCGAAGGTGCGGCCCGCGGGCAAACAGCGTGACGTCGTCTCCGGCCCGCGCCATCAGCGCGCCGATGTATCCTCCGATCGCGCCGGCGCCCGCGATCAGGAATTTCAATGCTGGCCGTCCACCAGCGCGGCGGCAACGGCGTTGCGCCGCACTTTTCCTGTGGCTGTCTGCGGAATGCTATCGAGAATGTAGAATTTCTTCGGACACTTGAATTCGGCGAGCCGCTCGCGGCAGTAATCGTCGAGTTCGGACTTGCTGAGCGGCCCATGCAGCACCACCGCTGCCGCCACTTCCTCTCCCAGCTTCGGATGCGGAAATCCGAACGTGACCGCTTCCGCGACGCCCGGATGCGACAGCAGCACCTTGTCGATTTCGCGCGGGGAAATTTTTTCTCCCGCGCGGTTGATGAGCTCTTTCAGGCGTCCCGTCAGGTGGAGATAGCCGTCTTCGTCGAGATAGCCTTCATCGCCCGTGCGGAACCAGCCGTGAACAAACGCGCTCGCATTCGCCTCGGGATTGTTTTCGTAGCCCTTGAACACATTCGGGCCCTGGATGACCACTTCGCCGCGCTGGTCCACGCCCAGATGATTTCCATTCGGGTCGACGATGCTGATGTGCACGCCTGCCGGCGCGCCCACCGATCCCGGCTTGTTCGGGTGCGGCGGCAGCGGATTGGAAGCCATCTGGTGCGCGGCTTCCGTCATGCCATAGGCTTCCAGCAGCGGCACGCCAAGCACTTCTTCCATCCGGTGGATGATTTCCGGCGAAAGCGGAGTGCTGCACGACCGCACGAACCTGAGCGATTCGGTTCCCGCCGGCCTGCCTTTGCCGCCGATTCTCGCCAGCAGCAATTGATGAATTGTCGGCACGCCGGAATACCAGCTCACTTTGTATTCCCTCACCAGCCGCCAAAAACTCAGCGCCTCGAATTTTGAAGGAAGCACCACCGCGCCGCCTGAAAAAAGCGGCGCCAGCGTGGAAGCCACCAGTCCGTGCACGTGGAATAAAGGCATGACGCACAGTGATACGTCTTCAGGAGTGAGATCGTAGGTGTGCGTGATATTCCCCGCGGACACCGCGAGATTCTGGTGCGTCAGCGGCACGCGCTTCGGCCGCCCGGTGCTGCCGCTGGTGTGCAGGACCAGCGCGACATCCTCAGCCGAGGGCGCCATTGCTTTCGCGAACCCCGTCGGGACGTTGTGCAGCTCAACGCTGCCTTCTCCCGTCATCTGCACCGTAAAAACCGGAATCCCACGTTCCCCAGCGGCCCGTCGCGCCTCTTCCATCCCTTCCGCGGGACAGAGCAGCACGCGGGCGTTCGTATCTTCGAGGAAGAACGCGAATTCATCATGCCGGTATGCGGGATTCAGCGGCGCCGCTGTCCCCGCAATTGAAGCGGCAAGAAAGCTGACCACGGTTGGCAGGCCATTCGGCAAAGCCATGGCCACCCGGTTTCCCCGGCGGATGCCTGCGGCAGCAAGAGCGTCGGCCATGGCCACGACTTGCTTGAGAAGGGAGGCATACGTCACGCGGATTCCGAACTCCGGAACAACCATCGCGGTTCGATCCGGGTCGGCATGTTGCAGGATTTCCAGAAGGGTCGACGGGGAAGGGGCCATCAACTGCATTTTATCGTGCTCGGCCGCGGCCTCTGCGTCCCTTGTAGCGCGAAAGACGCGATGTGTGAAACGGGGATGATGCTTTCGCGGCGTTCTCGGCCGGATTGCCTGGCTGATTGTCCCGGGCACTTGCTGAAGTTCCATGACGCCTCCCGAAATAACTGCATCGGCCCGCGCCCCTCGGGCGCGCAACAGTTGCTCAGACGCTCTGAGAGCGGGAGAGTGGCGGAAACAGGCCGTTTCCGTCTCAGGTCTGGAAGGGCCGCTCGCCGGCGTCGCGCCGCCCGGCGAGGTGTAACGCCTAGATTCTGCCGGGGAAAGGGCTATCAGTCAAACTGATTGTCCTTATCGAGCCGATAGAAATTGATTATCAGCCATTTGCGGCCCAGTTCGGTGCATGTTTCCAGGGAAAATGATGAACCTTTCCCACATCGTCCCCTTGAGAAAAAGGAACACGATCAGCACGATGGCTGTGCCGTCCCTAAACGGACTGAGGATTCCTTTGCTCCTTGTTCGCGCCGCCTCTTCTTATCGTAGGGGCACGGCATGCCGTGCCCGCGCCGCCAATTCCCGCGCCGCTGCCCACATCCCCCGCGCCGCCCGCGAGACCTTTGGAGTGCGGGAGCTTGCTCCCGCTTTGTTTTCGATTTTGGCACAGCGCTCCACACCCGCTCCGCCATCCCATGTTCCGCCGAGAGACCTTGCAGGCTTTCCTAGCCCTCGAAATTATTTAAATCATCAATCTTCCGCAGCCCAGGGAAAATCCAGGTCCACAGCGCCGTCACCACCAGAGTGCCGATTCCTCCGATGACCACTGCCGGCACGGTGCCGAACCATTGCGCCGTAATTCCCGACTCGAATTCCCCGAACTGATTCGAAGCTCCGATGAAAATCATATCCACGGCGTTCACGCGCCCGCGCATTTCATCCGGAGTGGCCACCTGCACCAGAATCCCTCGCACGATCACGCTCACCGTATCCGCCGCGCCCACCAGCAACAGCGCGCAAAACGAAAGCACGAAGTTCCGCGAAATCCCGAACAGCACGGTGAACGCCCCGAATCCCGCCACGCACCACAGCATCGCTGCGCCGGCCCGCCTCCGAAGCGGCCGGTGCGCGATGAGCACTGCCATCGTCGCCGCGCCGATTCCTTGCGCGCAGCGCAGCAGCCCGAGTCCCCACGGCCCTGTGCGCAGAATGTCGCGCGCATACACGGGCAGGAGCGCCACCGCACCGCCCAGCAACACGGCAACGAAATCGAGCGAGATCGAGCCAAGAATGATTTTTTCGCGCCAGATATAGCGCAGTCCCGCGAATACCTCGGCCAGATTGAACTGCTTTCGCGGCCGCGGCTTGCTCTCCGGCCTCACGCGCGCCATCGACGAGAAAGCGATCACGCCGCTCGCGAGCGCCGTGGCATACACGCCCGCGGGCCCTTGAAACGCCGCGTAGATGATTCCCCCCGCCGCCGGTCCCAAGATGGTCGCGCCCTGAAATGCGCTCGCGTTCCAGGCCACGGCGTTCTGGAAATGTTCCTCCGGCACGAGCTGAGGCATGATCGCCCGCGTCACCGGCCCGCTGAAGGAACGCACGATTCCGAGCAGCACCATCACGGCGTAAATCGGGGCCACGGAATGTCCGCCGCGCAGCGCAAAAACCAGCAGAAACGCCGAGCACGCCGCATAGCCCGCATAGCAGGCCACAATCAGCCGCTTGCGGTCGAACCGGTCCGCGGCGTGCCCGGCAATCAGAAAAAGCAAAATTCCAGGAAGGAATTGCGCCAGGCCCACAAGCCCCAGATCCAGGGGCCGGCGGGTGATTTCGTAAATCTGCCAGCCAACGGCAACCGACTGCATCTCCACCGCGCTGACAACGAAGCACCGCGCAAGGAAAAAGTCCCGGAAGCTCGGATGGGTGAACGCAACTCCCCCGCGCGGCCCACTCGAATCCGATGCGCTCATCGCGCACTACTCTGCCACAACTTCCGGGCGCCGACGACGCAGCCAGAGTGAATCGTGAGAGAGGCCAAGCAGGCTGCCCCTTGAGATGTGCCGTCCCTGAAGGGACTCAATAATATTCACCCGCTCTCGCTCCCGGCACTCCCGTGCCGGGCTAAAGGCTATCCCGTCCCTCAAGGGACTGGGGATTCTTTTGCTTCTCCGCCGCGCCGCCTCCTTTTATCGTAGGGGCACGGCACGCCGTGCCCGCGCCACCAATTCCCGCGCCGCTGCCCACATCCTCCGGGCCGCCCGCGAGACCTTTGGAGTGCGGGAGCTTGCTCCCGCTTTGTTTTCGATATGGATGCACGCCGCGCCATGCTCTCGCATGAATGTTTGGCGCGCAGCTGGACTTTCAGGAAGGCAAGTGTGTGTTTCAGGCGCTCTTCAACCCATTCGGCACGAGCGGCATCGCCCGCAGCCGCACGCCCGTCGCATCGAAGATTGCGTTGCCCACCGCGGGTGCGATCCCGACAATCGTAGTCTCGCCCGCGCCGGCCGGAGGAATATCCTTGCGGTTCAGCAGTACGGTCTCCATCGCGGGGATGTCGCTGAAGCGCGGCACGCGGTACCTCGAGAAGCGCGCGTTCAAAATGCGCCCATTTTCGAATTGCACGGCCTCGAAGAGCGCCCCGCCCAGCCCTTGAATGTTCGATCCCTCCACCTGGTTTTTGAGATTATCCGGATTCACGATCGCGCCACATTCAAACGCGGTCACCACCCGCGTGACCTTCACATCGCCCGAGGCGCGGTCTACCACGACTTCCGCGCAGGTGGCCACGTAACTTCCTTTCTCGAACCCGCCGGCGATCCCGAATCCGATCCCGGGCCCCGATTTTGCGCGCCCCCAGCCGAATTTCTCCGCCGCGGCGCGGTACACGGCCCGGAACCGCTCATCTATCAGATTCCGCATCCGGAATTCGAGCGGGTCCAGGCCGGCCGCGTGCGCCAGCTCATCCATGAACGATTCCCGCGCGAAATGATTGGCCGTAGCCGCGAGTCCTCGATAGGAACCCTGCCGCAGCGGCGAGCGAGAAAGATGAAATTCAATGTGCTGATTGGGAATGTCGTAGTAGGTGCGGATGGCCGATGCGCCGGAATTGTAGTTGTGATACTCCCACGCCGTGATTTTTCCGTCGCTCGAAATTCCCGCCGAAATCTCCATCACGCCCGCGGGCCGGAAATACGCCCAGGTGAACTCTTCTTCGCGCGTCCACACGACCTTCACCGGCTTCCCCGCCGCGCGAGCCAGCCGCGCCGCTTCCACAGCGGCATCGCCCGTGTGCTTGCCGCCGTAGGCAGAGCCGGTATCCGGCATCAGCACGCGCACGCGTTCTTCGGGAATGCGAAACGCAGCGGCGAGCTCTTCGCGCACGCCGAATGGCCGTTGCGTGCCGGTCCAGACCGTCAAACTGTCTCCCGACCATTCTGCCAGCGCCGCGCGCGGCTCGAGCGGGGCGTGCGCGATGTACGCCACCGTGTACGTCTGATTCAGCCGGTGCTGAGCGGCGGCCAGCCCCTGCTCGATCGAGCCCACTACGTAGGGCGTCGGATCGCCCGGTTCGCCGCGCGGTTTTTCCGCAGACTTATTTTTTTTCAGGAACTCGAACAGCTCCTGATTGGAAGTTTGCGCATCCGATTTCCACTGCGCCTGCATCGTTTGGATCGCGCGACCGGCGAGAGCTTCGCTCGTAGCGGCCACCCCGACGAAATTTCCGTCATGCACGACGGTGACTCCGGGAATCTGTTCCGCCTCGCGCGAGTCGAGTGAAACCAACTGCGCGCCGAACGCATCCGGCCACAGGATTTTCCCGTACAACATCCCCGGCAGTTTTTGGTCGGATGGATAACGGTGCTTCCCGGTGACGAACTCGCGGCCATCCACTTTCGGCAGCGACCGGCCCGCAACCGTCCATTCGGAGGGAGGAATCAGTGGATCTTCCGCAGGGAGCGTTTGCGCGAGCTGCCGGCCCTTCACGAGCGCGGAATATTCGATCGACCGCGAAGTTTCGCGGTCGGTGATCTTGCCGCCGGCTGCCACCAGGCGCTTGCGGTCCACTTTCCATTCTTCCGCTGCCAGGTCAAGCAGCAAGTCCCGCGCGGCCGCAGAAACTTTTCGAAGCTGCAAATTCATTGTCGGCGTGGTGCGGCTGCCGAACGTCCCCATATCGAACGGAGTGAGCTGCGTATCGCCCATCACCATCCGGATGGCGCCCACCGGCACGCGCAATTCTTCCGCGATTCCCTGCGCCAGCGATGTCCGGATGTTCTGGCCTACTTCCACTTTGCCCGTGTAGCCCGTGATCACGCCGTTTTCGCCGATGTGCAGCCAGGCGCTGATTTCTTGCGGCAGGTCGTGGCCGCTTTGCCGATGGCCGCCGCCCGATTCCTGGACGGCCGCAGCCTCTTTCGCCACGCAGACAATCAGAATCCCCGCGCCGAGGATTTTGAAAAATTCCCGGCGGTCCGTATCGAAGCGGTATCGCGCGGGCGCCACAAGTTCGTAGCGTTCCGGCTCCCACATTTCCAAAATCCGCCGCCCCCGGCTCATGGCCGCCGCTCCTGCATTTGCTTGGCCGCGCGCTCGATCGCCGCCACAATGCGCGCATGCGTGCCGCAACGGCAGATGTTTCCCTCCATGAATTCGCGGATTTGCGCCGGGGAAGGCTTGAGGTTGGTCGCAAGCAGCGAGGCCGCCGACATGATCATTCCCGGCGTGCAGTAGGCGCATTGCATCGCGCCTTCGTCGAGAAACGCTTGCTGGAGCGGATGCAGCTCGTCGCCTTTCGCAAGCCCTTCGATCGTGATCACCGGGTCCTGGCCCACCGCGCCGACCGGCGTGAGGCACGAGCGGCGCGCCACTCCGCCGATGAGCACCGTGCAGGCGCCGCACTGGCCCTCGCCGCAGCCGTATTTCGTGCCGGTCAAGTCGAGCTGCTCGCGCAGGACGCTGAGCAAGCTCGCGCGCGGATCGGCGTCAATCGCCCGGCTCGCGCCGTTCACGTTGATTTGCGTGATATTCGCCATCCGCGAGACAAATTTTACCTCGCGGTGGCGCAGGTGTCTATTCGCGGAGAACGCGTCCCGAAATCAGAACAGGAACTTCAGTCCCGCTTGCAGCACCCGCGGGTCATACGCGGCGGTAATTGTGCCGAAGTTTCCCGACCCGAATACCCCAAATCCTGAGGAAAGCTGGCCGGAAAATTGCGTATGGTTCCACGCGTTGAACGCCTCAAACCTGAACTGGAGGCTCTTCGATTCAGTTATCTTTGTGTTCTTCAGGAGCGCCATATCCCAGTTATTCAGCCCGGGTCCGTAGAAGAATCGGCGCCGGGCGGTGCCGATTTGTCCCATAGTTTCGCAGCCGAACACAACTCCCGGGACGGGAGTGCCACACGCCGGAGTGGGCATGAGATTTGAAGGGACCGGAGTGTTGTTGAAGTAGGCCAGCCCGGATCTCGGGTTCCTGCTAATGATGAGCGGCCCCTCGCCGGGGTAATAATCCGGCAAGTCAATCGGCGCCGAAGTGTTCTGGGTTCCGGTGAAGGAGTTGTCCGTGGGAAACGAGAGGCTCACCGGGAGCCCGCTCGCGAACGACGTAATCCCCGATATCGCCCATCCGCTTGCCAGCCGATTGCGCCATCCGGAACTGGTGTGCAAGAGGCGATCGAACGGCAGCTTGGTTTCATAGCTGGCTACGAAATTGTTGGTCACATCGAACGCGCAAAGCGCCATGCTGGCCTTGGGAGTGAAGGGGTTGATCCCCTCGATCAATTCCGAGGCGTCGTCCATGCACTTGCTGTAGGTATAACCGAACAGGAATGTGGAGTAATTTCCGGAGTGCCGCACGCTCACTTGCAGCGAGTTGTACGACGACTGGGCAATCGTGGCCTCGAACGGATTGTTGCCGAAAACCTGATTGCCGTTCTGCGGCGCCAGGACTGTGTACGTCCCATTCACCATGCAAGCGTTAGCCAGATTCTGGGTGCCGCAGTTCGCGGGCGGCACCAGTTGCACCGCCGGGATGGCAGCCTGCGGATAATTCACGCCCAGGGGCAAGGTATATACGTTTGATTCGCCCCCGGCGCCGCAAGGAGCGCCGTTCGATAAGGCGCCATCCGCAATCAACTGTAAACACAGAGCCTCATTCCCGGGATTCGCTTCGATGGATGTAAGCAGCTTGTGTCCTTGCGTCCCCACATAGCTGACCGACAGCAGAGTATTCGGGCCGAATTGACGTTGTACCGAGAGCTCATAATGCTCGCCGTACGGTGTCCGGTTTGTGTGTTCATACGCCGGCGAACCGGAAATCGGTTCCACCTGGGCCCAGTTGAAAGTCGGATCCGGGGTCTTCACGGGAACGACGGGTCCCACGAACGGGAACCGCTGAACCGGCATCAGGGAGGTGCGGTCTTCGAACGGCGTCTCGAAAATCGAGTTCCCATCGAACCAGAACAAACCGAAGGGGGCGTCGCCAAGCTCCTGGAATTGCGTCAGATCTTCCACCGAGGTATAGAAGATCCCATAGCCCATGCGGATGCTCGTCTTGCCAGGACCTCCGGTCAGCTTGCCGAGGATCCCAGAATCCCAACTCGGCGAATACGCCAGTCCGAGCCTCGGAGAGAAATCGTTGTAGCGGGTTGGCGCCAGTGTCTTTGGAACGCCTGGGTCGCCGGGGACCACCCATCCGGTTGGCGCGCCGATGCACCCGTTGCAAGCGGGGTTATTGCTGGCCGGGAAGAGCACCGATTGTTCTCCCGGGATCAGCGTCTCAATCTTTCCCTGCGTGTCGTACCAAGGCTGGATCACCTCCCAGCGCAAGCCATAGTTGAGCGTCAGGTTCGGTGTGACGCGCCAACTGTCTTGCGCATACAGCCCCACGTACTTTGTCCGTGAATCCAGAATTTGCCGGGTGGCCTGGATGAAGGCAGAAGGTGCGCCCAACAGGAAATCCGCGAAATCGGAGCCGGTTTCCGTGCCATTGAAGGTAAAGCTTCCGTTTTCGCCGAATAGGTTTCGATCGTTGATCTGGTCGTAGTGGAACTGCCCGCCGAATTTCAGGCTGTGCCGGCCAATTACTTTGGAGAAATTGTCCTGCCACTGAAAAGTGTTGTTGAACTGATTTGGCGAGTCCGCCGGCACACCGAAGGCTGTTGGGCCCAGTTGGTTCGCAAATACAACGTTTGGCACACCCTCTAACTGCGGCACGATCGGCGCGATTCCGCCGTTAAATGTGGCGCCCGACCCAGCCGCCGCCGTAAAGCCAAGCCCGTTGGGCGGCCCGCCGGCGAGCGTGATGGGTTGGCCATTCAGCGTAAGCCCACCCTGCGGCGTAAACAGGTGAGCGCCGTTTCTCAGGTAGCTAAATCGGAATTCGTTCACCGCCGTGGAGCCGAGAGTTTTCGTGTCGCTGAGTACCCACAGCTGTGCGCGATCCCTGCTCAACGCGCTGTAAGCGCCCAGGCTGGGAGCAGGAACGGTGGCTCCAGAATTGGGATATGGGTTCGTAAAGGTGTCGTCGTCCACGTGGTAGTAAGCCGAAAGCATCCCGAAGCGCGTATTCGCATCCATTCGGACACCACCCCGATCATCCCGCAGGTTTTCCTCGAACGCCGAAGTCGAGAAGTCCAGGCCGGATGAATTCGGGATAGGTATGGTGCCCGTCGGAATTAGACCCTCGGCAATCATGGCTCTTGCCACGGGCGACCATGCGCTCATCGGAATCATGTCCATGGGAAACAGCGTCGAGTACGCCTCCCCCACCGTGGCCGGCACCCCTCTCGAATTGAGGTATGTCGCCCAGGTTGAAGTGGACACCACTCCTGTCAGTGCACCAACGGCCTGATCAGAAAGATTCCCTGTGAGATCCGCGGCGGAGGGAGCGGGAGAAGTCATAGTGGGCGCAAATACCTTTCGCGTACCCTGATAGTCAACGAAGAAGAAAACCTTTTCGCGCTTGATCGGCCCGCCGACTGTGCCGCCGAACTGGTTCTGAATCAACTTCGGCGCCTGGCCGGGCCCGGCGAAATAGTTGCGGGCATTGAACGCGGTGTTGCGGTTGAACTCAAACGCGCTGCCGTGAATCGAGTTGGTCCCGGACTTGGTCACCACGTTCACCTGGCCGCCGCTGAAATTTCCGTACTCCGCGTCATAGTTGTTGGTGATGATGCGGAATTCATCAATCGAATCGAGATTGGGAATCACGGTGGTCCCGTTGTTTTTCCCCTCTTCCACGTTCGCGCCGTTCACCATAAATCCGTTCGAAGTCTCGCGCTGGCCGTTGATGGACTGGTTCCCCCCGTTGAGGGCGTCGCTGCCGCCGACGGTGCGGTCGCTCAGATTCGAGTCCTGCAACGCATTGGCGTACTGGAAGGGGACGACGCCGGGCTGAAGCGAGAGCAAGTTCGTGAAATCGCGGCCATTCAAAGGAACGGCCTCGATTTTCTGCGAGTTGATCACTTCGCCGTTCTGCGTGCTCTGGGTCTCCACGTGGATCGCTTCGCTCACCACCGTCACTTTCTCTGCCACTTCCCCGAGCTCGAGTTTCACGTCCGCCTTGAGCACGTCATTCGCGTTGAGCGCGATTCCGGTCTGCCGGTAGGTCTTGAATCCCTTTTGCACGACTTCCACGTCATAGGTTCCCACGGACAGGTTCGGAAAATTGTAGAAGCCCGCGCCGTCGGTCTTCACCGTGGACTTCACTCCGGTCGCGAGGTTGATCGCGGTCACGCTCGCGCCCGGCACCACCGCCCCGCTCGGGTCCGTCACGATCCCCGAGATGCTTCCGGTGATGCTCGCCCACGCCGTCGCCGCCGCCAGCAGGCACACGAATAAAATGGCGCTCCTTGTTTTATTATTTCCCCGCATTCCCACCTCCCCGGGCATCGCTGCAATCTTCCGCGGGCCGCCCGCTTCGAAACTTCACATCGAGTCGATCTCCGAACTGGATTTCCGCGCGCCCCGGACGGCCCCGTCGTGCCGCATTTATACCACATCCTCCGCGCGTTTCCACGTTTTCAATTTATTTAATTTTATTGAAACCGCAGTTTCTGGGGTGGCGCGCCGTTTCGTCTTCTCTCGTCGGGGCATCCGCCAGAATTCTGGCGGACTGTGCCCGGCCTTTGCCTGGCTCCGGGATCGCCGACCCGCCCTGCCTGCCGGCCGGAGCCTTGGCGAAGGCGGGGGCGAAGTCGGAGGGTCTCCCGGCAGCCCGTCATTCTGAGCGGAGCGAAGAATCCCTCTTGGGGTGCCTTCGGCTTTTCCGTCGTAGGGACGAGCCTCAGAGAAGGGGTTTCCATCCCGATCCTTCGGGACCCGGCCGGTCATCCCTCCAACAAAAGAAAGGGCCCGCCTGAAGGCGGCCGCTACATGACCCAAAGCGTCCCGATTGGCGCCTTGCCAGGCGCTCGGTGTTACCCGCCGCGGCGTCGCGCAGCGAGGCTTGCCCACCCTATGCGCTTCGTCTCGCCCTTCCGTGACGCCCGTCACAGATTTGCCGCCCCCCGTATTCCCTAATTGAACTGGCGAAACCGGTCCGTCACTGCACTCACGCAACGGATGACTATGCTTCAATCCTCTCCATCCGCCCGAGCAAGGCCATGACAAACACACTTGGAACTCCCCCAATCCGCACGTTTGGAAGAATGACAGCCTTCTTTTTTTTGGTGATTGCTCTTGCAGTGCTGGCGCTCGCGCAGGCCAATCATCCAGCGCCGGCCCAATCCGAGAGACAGTCTCAGACTCTGATTCGTTCGGTCGAGGGCCCCGACCTTTACCGCGCCTATTGTGCCTCCTGCCACGGCAAAGACGCCACCGGCAACGGCCCCGTCGCGCCGTCGTTGAAAGCGACCGTGCCGGACCTCACCCGCATCGCCGCCAACAACGGAGGCAAATTCCCGGTCGAGCGCGTCCGCCGGATCATCCAGGGCGACGGTGTGATCGCCTCGCACGGCTCGCGCGAAATGCCCATCTGGGGCCCCATCTTCCACCAGGTCGAATCCGATGTGGACCGCGGCTACGTCCGCCTCGACAACCTCATCAAATATCTCGAGTCCATCCAAGCCCCGTCCCGCAAGACATAGGCCGCACGCCTCGCCGCCAATTTAGCTCAGGTTTTCAGAGCCGACGGGTGGGCCTGCGCGGAGGCAAACCAGGCACCATTGACCTGAGCTGAATCGTGGGGTACGCTGGCCGCAATCTGCGAGCCAGAAGTCGCCAGATCGCAGCGGGCCTTCTTGGGTGGCGAGGGGCCAATGTTGACCCACGCAAGATTTGAGGGCGAGCGTACCCTCATGCGCATTCATATCGGGCAATCCGACAAATGGCACGGAAAACCGCTTCATGAGGCCATCATCCACCTGCTGCGAGACGAACATCTGTTGGGGGCCACCGTTCTGAAGGGCGTGGGCGGCTACGGCTCATCGAGCCTTTACCACGCCGAGCACCCCCTTCGACTTTCGCAAGATTTGCCGATTGTGATCGAAGTGGTGGAGTATGCTGAGCGCCTCGAGACGTTACTGCCGCGGCTGGACGAAATGATTGGGGCGGGCATGATTACGATGGAGAAGGCGCGCGTGATCTTGTACCGACCCAAAAAATAGCACGTGCAGCGGCATCCGCCTGCTTTCGAATTTGAAAGCGGCTGCCTGAGTGTTACACTTCGTGAAAGGCGAGGGAGTTCGCCTCTAACCGCTGTCCCCTTCAGTGCCGGGGCAGATGATGACTCCTGACAAGGATCTTGTCGCGGAGTCATGTGTCCGGCAAGATTCCAGAAAAAATTGAGTCAAGCAGGTGCGTTGCACCTTTCTTTCGGATGAGCGGCTGTGCCTGAAAGCGCCAAGAAATTGCACCTCAGCGAAAATCACCGCCGCGTTGTTTCTGTGCTGATGCGTCGTGTCGAAACAGTGTGCGAAGGAATCCTCCAGGACCTGGACCGGAAATCTGGTCTGCTCCATAACATGGAGGATGACGTGCCGCCGGAACAGGCCAGGATGTTGCGCCTGCTAGCTGAAAAATTGAGAGCGGAAGTGGCTCGGGTAGAGTCGGAAATTAGCCTGGACCCAGCTGTCCGCTCGCGGAAGCGCTCGATCGCGGCGCGCATTTCCTCAGCGATCATCGATCTCGAAGAGATAGGAGGATCTGGGCTTCGAGGGTACGGTGCCGTGTCGGAAGAATTGGAGCAAGCGCTCGGCGAAAAATTCGCGCGGCTTGTCGGCGTACTTCAAGAGATGGAGCGCATCGCTATGTCCAAGGGTGAGCGCAAATGACGGCAGCGCGCGCGGCGACGCTTTTCGGGCGCAAGCGGGAGATAGAGCGCTTACTCCAGGCGATCTACAGACGCGAGAGCTTGCTCATCTGGGGCTCGGCTGGAGTGGGGAAGTCTGCGTTATTGCACGAAGCTATTGCTGCTGCCCCGCACAGGATCCAGGCTCGCTGCATCTGGATTGACGGCCCGAGGGGGGCGAAAGGAGATCCTGCGTCAGATTGTGGGCGCGTTGCACCAATGTCGCGATGGCGCGATCACCAGCGTGACAGGATGGAACTCTTTTGAGGATTCAGAATTTCAACGTTGGCTCGCGAAGCAGACAAGCCGAGGGCTTGGCGGCCTTGCCGCGGAGGCCCTGCGGGATACCGGCTACTGGCTCGTTCTGGACCATTTCCCCCCGGCGACACACGCGATGGCGCGACTGTTGAGCGATTTCATGCGGCGATGCAAGACGCCGGTCTACCTCACTGCGCGCGGGCACTCAAGGAAGGAAATCGGACATGCTTGGAACCTCTACTGGAACCCTCAGCGGTGGCTCGAGCTCGCACCGTTGACGGAATTCGCCGCAAAGGAATTATTCGATTCGTGCTGGCAGGCCGATTGGCTCGACGCGCCCGGTCTGGAAAAGGCACGCACTGTGATCCTGCGGGCCAGCGGCAAGATTCCGGGGGCGATTCGCGCGATGTGCGCACTTGCGCGCGAGCCAAGGTTCCAGGCGGGCGGCAGAATCAAGACGCGACTCCTTCGCACCGAATACCTGATTGGGTTTGAATCCAAACGGGGAGGCATCTTCTCAGATCCACTTGCCCCACGGAGCCAGCCGTGACGCAGCTGCCGCGAAACATACCGCCGACAGAGGAATCGCGCGAGCCGGGCAGTGCAACTCAACCGCTCAATGTCGAAGGCGCCGGCCTTCTGCGCGTTGCGGAACTCGCCGATAACTTCGGGGCACGCGAGATTGGGGCAGCGGCTCGCACCGCGGCGGAACGAACCTCCGAAGGACGATTCCACGTAGCGTGCGTCGGCCAGTTCAAACGAGGCAAGTCCACGCTCGTGAATGCGCTCGTGGAGCGCCCCGTACTCCCGATGGGGATTGCGCCAGTGACGTCAGTTCCGACTCTGATTCGTTACGGTCCCAGCCCCTCGGCCCGCGTGCGGCTGCAGGGCGGCGGTTGGACGAAAATTCCGCTCGATTCCGTCGAGCAGTACGTCTCCGCAGAGAAAAATCCTGAAAATCGACTCGGCGTCGAAGCGCTGGAAATTTTTCTCCCGACTCCGCGCTTGGAGAAAGGAATGTGCCTCGTCGATACGCCCGGACTAGGCTCTGTGTTCTTGGGCCACTCCGCGGCCACCCGCAAATTCATTCCTCACATTGACGCGGCGATAATCGTGATCGGTGCGGACCCGCCGCTTTCACGCGACGAATTGGAACTGGTCGAGCAAGTCGCTCGCGAAACGCACAATTTGATCTTCATCCTGAACAAAGCGGACCGCTCCAGTGAAGCCGAACGTGCCGGGGCCATCGCGTTTGCCCGGGCTGTGCTCGAATCTCACCTGGGAAAATTTCGTCCGGCAATTTTCGAAGTCAGTGCGCTTGAACAGTTGAATCACGGCGGTTCGGAAAGGGACTGGCCTCGGTTGGTCGAAGCTCTTCATCAATTGGGGGAAGAGTCGGGGAGCGCGCTAGTTCGGCAAGCTGCGGAGCGCGCCCTACGGCGAGCGGCCGGCCAATTGCGAGCCGTGCTGGCGGAGGAACGTGGGGCATTGGAACGGCCGCTCGAGGAGTCGGAACGCCGCATCGAGGCGCTGCGCCGCGCGGTCGCGGAAGCGGCGCAAGCGTTGGGCGATCTAGGCGTGCTACTCGGGGCGGTGCAGCAGCGGCTGTCGGCTGAATTGGCCGCGCGGCGCGAAGAATTTCTGAAGGCGCAGACGCCAAGCGCGGAAAAGGAGCTCGATGAACGCTTCACCCACGTGCCCATCCGAAGAAACGGCGCGCGCTACCGCCGCGATGTGATGCGCGTGGCCCAGGATGTTGCCTTCGAGCGGATCGTGCCTTGGCTCGAACAGGAGGCGCGCGATGCCGAATCTTCCTATTGCCGCGCGACCAATCGCTTCATTGAACTGAGCAACACCTTTGTGCGCCGCTTTGCCGGTACGGGTCTCCCCGAGGCCACCAATTTGCTGGCGCCGCTTGATCTTGAACAGGCGACAGTTGGACGTTCGCGATTCGAATTTCACACCATCGAGCGAGTTGCTGCGCCGGCTTCGCCCTTGCTGTTTGTGGCCGACATCGCGGCCGGCATTTCCGGACTCCGCGGCGGCATTCTGCGGGACGCGCGGGAGTTTTTGGCCCAACTTCTGGACGTGAACAGTTCGCGGGCACACCGCGCAGTCGAGGATCGACTCCTCGAGAGCCGGAGAGAGCTTGAGGCCGAAATCCGCCGCTTTCTGCGTGATGCAATACATACCGCTGAACTGGCGCTAGCGCGCGCCCGCGCCGCTGCCGAATTGGGAGCGCGCGGCACGGCCGATGCCCTGGCCGGAATCGAGCTCGCCGAGCGCGAACTCCACTCGGTGTACCCCTAGGGTTTCCGCCCCCGCGCGAAATGCCCATCTGGGGCCCCATCTTCCACCAGGTCGAATCCGATGTGGACCGCGGCTACGTCCGCCTCGACAATCTGATCAAGTACCTCGAGTCCATCCAAGCCCCCTCCCGCAAGACGTAGCCTCACGCAACATTGCCGTCATCCCGAACGTACGTGAGGGATCTGCTGTCCGCCTTTGTCCGGGCACGTGTAGCGCCGATTTATCCTGCCCGCCCGCCGAAGCCCTAGCGTAGGCGGGAGCGTAGCCGAAGGGCCGGCTCCTGGCCTTTGCCATTGCCTGGGAACGCCGATCTCCTGATTGGCGCCGCGCCTGCTCTTCGCCGTCGCCTATCTACCGGCGACCTCCTGCCCCGATAAAGAAAAACTTCTCGTCCCGACACATTCACCCTCTGACGTAAATGGCGATTAGTACCGCCGCGGCAATCAGGATCAGCCACAGGACGACTCGCAGCCAGCAGGGCACATAGGCCCAAGCTTTTCCCCAATCGGGACCTCTAGAGTGAGGCTCTGGAGGAACAATTTGGCGAGTCGCTGTGCGGCTTGGAATGGCCTTCGGGTTCTCGTCCACGGAGAGCTGGGTTCAGGACTTCGAGCGATGCACCTGGAGTCCACTTCCCATGAAAGTTAGGTTAGCACCAGCCACTGGGCTGCAACGCGCGCTACCGAGCGCGGCGGACCGACCTGCACATGGGTAGCTGTTGAAAAATTGCCTTTCGACAAGTAACCGGGGTTGTGAGTGATAACGCCTGTTTACAACAGTCAGCCTGCTAACCCGATTCGTCTTCCTACTCCGGGGGCCAGCTCATTTCTGGGCTAAGAGGGATCGGGCGTCTTGAAGTTCGGGCCGGTTTCCGTCAGCGTGGTCGCAGTTGGCCAAGAGCTTGGCATAGTAGGTTTTCGCCTTCTCGTTGTCTCCCGAAAGCTTGGCTGACCGCGCGGCACCGGACAGCGCATTGAATCGATTTGGCGCCGTGCGCAGCGCGGCTTCAAACTCGACCATCGCCTCGGCAGGCTGGTTCAGCTCCAGCAACATGTCCCCAAGCAGTTCGCGAGCGGGTAGGATTACTCCTGGGGTGACGTTGTGCTTGTCGGTCTTGTCTTCGTGATCGGCGGCAGAATGCATTTGCGCTAGAGCCTCTTCGCGCTTGCCCTCCGCTAACGTAATCCACGCTGTTGCCGTCTCGCGCTGAATGTCCACTTGGTCGGCCCCGTATTTAAGGTTGCCTTGAACAAGCGTGTCACGAAGCGATGCGAGCAGCTCAACCTCTTTTCGGGCAGCTTCGGTTTTGCCCGTATGCGATGCGCCGAGGGCCCGCGCGAAGTGCAGATTGGCTTCGGTCCAGGCCCACCGCCCGCCAGGGAAGGTGTTTGGCGGCACCGGCAGCGCAGCTGCTTCGGCCCACTGATGTCGTTCGACAGCATAGCGTGCAGGCGAAGTGCCCATTGCATAGAGCCAGTTCATATACTGCGGATCATCCGACCTACCTGCCGGCGGTGCTTCGAGAGCTTTTTTTGCTTCGCGATCCTGGGCCCCCTGCAGATAGGCATAGATCAGATAATCCTTCGCGTGTAGTTCATTGCCAGGCGCGTTGTTTTTCTCCGCCGAGGCCGCTGAGGCGAGGTTGGAATCGATGGATTCCTGCCACAAGCCGAGCCGGGTAAAAATGTGGGACGGCATGTGCAGCGCGTGCGGCGAGTCCGGCGCGATCTTGGCATAACGTCGCGCCGCATCCAGGGCTCTCGGCGCCAACGCTGGATAGTCATAAGCGTGGATAATGTAGTGGGCGATGCCGGGGTGCTCTGGTTGTTCAACAAATAATGGTTCGAGGATGGCCCCTGCCTTTTTCTGATTCACATACGTCCTGTCCGTTGGAGGCGCGGTGGCGAGCAGCGCAAGCGCGTGAAAAATGGCCGCTTCATGGTCGTCAGGATAACGCGTTTGGAGTTGATCCATGGCTTTTTCATACGCCAGAGCACGAGTCTGGTGGTCGAGCTTATCGCTATCCCTGTAAAAGGTTTCGATCGCGGCAATGTAGTCCCGTTCTCGCTGCGTTTTGGCGCCGGCTGACTTTGCTTTTTCCACGGACGCCATGCCCGCTTTCAGATCAGCGGGGCCAGGCGATTCCCAGATCTGATGGAAGTACGTCATGGCAACTCCCCAGTACGCCATGCCGCAAGCGGGGTCTTTCTCCCCTACGGATGCGAAGGTAGTGCTGGCTTTCTCGTACCAAAACGAATGGAGCATCGCCACCGCGCTGCTGAATTGCTGCTGAACCGATGGGTCGCAGGAGACCGGGAAACTCACCTTGCCGAGTTTTCCTGGGTCGCCCGCGGGGTGCTCATGTTGGGCAAAAACAGGTTTTACGAGTACGGCGCACATACCGACAAGCAGGGCGATAGAGAATGTGATTCGCTTCATGTGGGCCTCCTCGGCTGCCGGCAGGTATTTGGATGGAAACACGAACCGTTTCACGGAAGGAACCTTGCGGCTCATATTAGTTCGTGACCGCGACCAAGTCAATCAGGACGGTTAACTCTTGATAAATCGCCATTACACTCAGAGCGCGGACATCGATACACTAAATCCATGCCGGGAGCACGTTTTTATCGGCCCGTCAGTCGCGTGACGGTCGGACTTATGGTCATTCTCATCTCCATACTGGTCTGGGTCCTGCTTTCAAACCTTGGCTGGATTCGATAACTGTTGATAAATCGCCTCGCCACAAGTACTCGCGCTTTTTGTGGGCAAACAATTGTCTCGGACCGGCCTGGGCTGCTCGATTCGCAGCTTTTGACCTGAGGGTGCGGCTTTCAGGTCCCGATCTGCCATGCCGGTGTGCACATGCCCGAGTTCCGAAGGTCAAGTTCCCACCCGAGCAGTCTTTACAAGGTACTAGTCCTTGAAATCGTGTTACCTTTATGATAAAATACTCACTTTATGATGGGCCGGCACAAGACGAGAGGGGACCGAGCGAGGGCCGTCGCCTATGATTTTTTCAATCGCCAACCGGAGGAATTGAAATTTGACGTAAGTTGTTCAAAACAAAGCAGGAAAAAAATTTCAATCGCCAACCCGGCCCGGTGTTTCCGCTACCGTGACTTACGCGGTACCAGAAATTGGCCGCGCGATCCAGAGGCTTCCTTCCTTTTGCGCCGTGCCACGTGCGCAAGCTGTCAGTTTTCGAGGTTTTCACGAATCACTATTCACCACTCACTACTCACGGACGTTCTAATCGCAACAGTCGCCCATTCAGAATTTGGCTTAAATCCTTCTGGATCATTAATATCCATATTTTCTAACCGCAACAAAAACAGCGGATCCTCGACACAATGCTGGCGATCAGGCCTGACACCGATTTCATCGGGATTGCCCCCGGCTCCGATCGGGGCAGTCGGGAATGTAGCTCAGGTCTTCAGACCTGAGGGGCGCAGAGACGGCCTCGCCTCTAAAGAGGCGAGCTACATCAACTGCCGACAGCATCGCTACATTCTAATCGCGGATCCGCGATTAGAAATGCGCGTAACGGCACGGAAAATCAATGGCTTGAAAATTTCTAATCGGCTCAAAACAGGGGGGTGCGACAGCACAAAAGCGAAGACAACGCAAAACCGCCAACCGGGAGATCCTTCGGTGGGACTCAGGGCAAGTTGGCGTTCCCAGGGGGCCACTACTCACCACTCACCACTTACTAATCACGAATCACGAGTCACAAGTCACGAGCTTGCCCGCCGGAGCCTCGGCGGAGGAGGGTCACCACTCACAGTCACAACTCCCCGAGGGAGTATAATTTCGAGCCATGAGCGAAAAAATTCGAAAGAGCGATGCGGAGTGGAGGTCGAAATTGACCGACGAGCAGTTCCATGTCACGCGGCGGAAGGGCACCGAGCCGCCTTTCAGCGGCGAATACGAGGACACCGAAACGCCGGGAACCTATGTGTGCGTCTGCTGCGGGCAGCCGCTGTTCAGCTCGGACGCGAAATATCATTCGGGCTCGGGCTGGCCGAGTTACTGGCAGCCGATTGCCGCGGAAAATGTCGAGATGGAGCGCGACACGAGCCACGGCATGACGCGCACCGAAGTGATGTGCAGCCGGTGCGACGGGCATCTGGGGCACGTCTTCGAAGACGGGCCGCAGCCCACCGGCTTGCGCTTCTGCATCAATTCGGCGGCGCTGAAGCTTGTGGAAAAAAATTCTGAGAAGGAGGATGCAAAGGGAAAAGGTTAGCCGCTGGCCGACCTACCGGACCTCAGGGGTTGAAACCCCTGAGGTTTTTGAAATTGATCGGCACGACTGAAGTCGTGCCCTGACGGAAGCCGGCTCGAGAGGAGCGCTAGTGATCGAAGAAGACGACTTCGGGATGCTGGTCGGTGGAATCGATGGAGACGGCGCGAATGCTCGACGGCGAGACGATGTAGAACACGAGGTTGGTGTCGAAGCCGGCCGGCGCACTCGTCGTGAGCGTGCCCTGGCCGGCCACGGGGTCAACGACCAGGTAGCCGGCTGCAAACGCGCTGCCGAGGTTGGTTTTTCCGGCGGGATCGATTTCATCGAGCGTTCCGGACATCGTGCTTACGCCATCGGCGGCGATTTGGCCGCTGATATCTTTCACCATGTTCTCGGCCGTCACCGGCGCGCTGAGCGTGTAGCCGTCAAAAACGGAAGCGGCGCTGAAATTGGGAGTGCCGCCGGTTTGTTGCTCGAGCAAACCGACCGTGACCGCGGGATCCGAGCCGATCAGGAAGCCCTGGCTCACGCCGGTGAGATAGGCGGCGGCGACACGGTTGCCGAGCGTGGGCAATCCGGCGGGATTGGCGAAACTGACGCGGCCGTTGTTAGAGATGGTGAACACGCCGCCGGTAAACGGCGCGACCGGATTGGCGATCGAGCCGCCATTGTTCTCGGTGTAAGTGAGACACAGCGGTCCAGGATTGCATGGCGTGAGGAGGCCGACAAAGACGCTCGCGTTGGTGGAAACGCCCGTGCCGGTGACGACCGCCGGGCTCGCCAGCGCGGTCGAATTGAATGCCACGTTGGGCTGCTGGAGAACCATTTCGCCGGAAAGGCGCGGATGAGTGGCGTCGGGCGTGTCGGTCTCGACGAAGAAGAGATCGCCGGGCGAGACGAAGTAAAAAGAAAATGCCAGCGTGGTCTGAGCCTGATTGCCCGGCTGGAACACCATGGAAGCCACGCCGCGGCCATTGGTGCTCGTCACCGAGAAATCTCCCGAAAGCGCGAGCGCGCCGTTGTAAGTGCCCGCGTCGTTGAAATCGGCCATGCCGGGGCCGAGGTCGACCTCCTGGTCCGCATGGACGGTGCCGACCAGCGCGGCGGGCTTGGCGTTGAAGTCGGGGCCGGAGAACGCGAAAGAATAGTTGCCGCCAAAATTGGCTGCGGCGAAGCTGCTGCCTTGTTGCAGCTTCAATCTCCCGCCGCCGTGAAGGGCGACGGGAGGCTGAACGATCAGAATGGAATTATCCTCGAAGAGGCGCGCGTTTCCGCTCGAGTCGAGCGCAATTCGGTAGGCGGAGTTGAACGGCCGGCCGACGCTGTCCAGGGCGTCGATCTCCATCGTGCCGCGGCCGTCGGCCGTGATCGAATAAGTGCCGCTGACCTGGGCGGTGACCGCGATGGCAGCCACGCTGTTGATGTCCTCCATCCCGCCCGTGATTTTGCCGTTGCCATCCAGGTTGATGAAGCCGGCAATCGCTACCGCTCCATTGTTGTCGAATCCGTTGAACAGCAGGGTGTACGAGCCGCTCAGCAGGGAATTCGGATCCGTGTTGCCATTGGTGATCGCGATCGTCAGCGGGTCGGCCGGCGGCGAAGCGGCGACATTGGGCGGCGTGGCGGAATCCTGCACCTGCACGGAGAATGTGGAAGTGACTCCTCCGGCTGAGCCGATCACCGGAACTCCGGTGATCACGCCCGTGGCGGGATTCAGCAAAAGCCCGGAAGGAAGCTGGCCGTTGGTCACGACGATGTTCTGATACGGCGGAACGCCGCCTGTGATGCCGATCGACGCGGAGTAAGGACTGGCAACGAATCCTCCAGGAAGTGCGCCGCCGACAATGCTTAGAGCTGGCGGCGCATTCACGGAAATCGTGAGCGGGCCGGCGGGAGATTGAACTTGAGGCGGAATCGAGGAGTCGGTCACTTGAGGAGTGAACGCGCAAGAGGTTGCGCTCGTCGGCGTGCCGGTGATGTGTCCCGTGCCCGCAATCAATTGCAGCCCCGCCGGCAAGCATCCGGAGAGCATAGTCCAGGTGAATGGTTTTACGCCGCCGCTCGTGGCGATAATGTTGTCGTAGGCGATGTGAAGCGTGCCCGGCGGCATGGGAGAAGTTTGCGTCACAACCAGCGGTGGCGCCGGATTGATGGCGATCGAGTACTGCGGCGAGGTGACCATGGCCGGCGGATTCGCGCTATCGGTGACCGTGACATTGAACAATGTCGGGTTTGGCGCAGGAGCCGGCGCAGGGCCTGTGGGCCTGCCGGAGATGAGTCCCGACGTATTCAGCACCAAGCCTGCGGGAAGCGTGCTACCCGGAGCCAGTGCGAAACTGATAGGAGCAACGCCATTCTCTACCTCAATCTGCTGGCTGTAAGCCGTGCCGTTTGTTCCGCCGGGAAGTGTCAGGGTGACGAAGCTGGGCGGGAGCTCCACGGAGATCGAGACAGTAGCCGTGGCGTGCGTGTTCGTGATCGAAGTGGCCGTCAGCGTCACCGTCAGGGTTGCGGTGTCGCCCGCCGGGGCCGTGTAGGTGACGGAATTGGGCATGACGTTGGTGAGCGTGCCGCAGCCGTTCCCGGCGCAGCCCGATCCGGTCAGCGTCCAAGTGACGCCCTTGCCCGCGCCTTTATTGGACGTGTCGTTAGCCGTGGTGGCCTGGAAGTTCAGCGACGAGCCTTGATCCACCTTTTGCGCGGAGTTCGGGATGATGCCGACCATGATGGTGGTGCCGCCCCCGCCGCAGCCGGTGACCCAGGCAAGACAAAGCATGACTACGGGGATGAGGGAAAGCGGCGCCAGGCGCTTGCGCGGGCCGGATGCTCGCTGCCGGAAATCGCGGGCGGCGGGCGGGAGGCGCTTCGTCAATTGGGCATACGCATTCAAAATCGCCGTGTCACCTTTGAAATTCTAATTGGACGCATCCGCGCTGGAGCGAGAGACGCTGGTATCGAGCCCTGAGCACGAGTAGCGAAACAAGTTGAATAACAAAACCGCCGAAGCGTGTCAACGCACAACTCCGGCAGGCACCATCTGTTCCCATGGGGGCTCCAGCGGCAGCTGCCGCCGGCTCCGCGATAATGAGTGGCATGATTCAGCCAATGTGGATGCGCCGAATAAAAACCCCGTTGCCCGGCGTGGGTCTCGTTATCGGGCTAGCGGCGGGTGCGGCTTTTGCCCCTCCCTCCCGCTCGCAGAATCCTCTCGGAACACTTCGCGGCGTCGTCCAAGACAAAGGCGGCGGGCGGATTTCCTCAGCCAAGGTTGCGGTCCAGGTCGGCAGATTCACTCTCGATCGCACTACGAACACGGATGATCGGGGTGAATTCCAGATCGGCGACCTCTCGCCGGGGCCGTACCGTGTGATCGTGAGCGCCGCTGGATTCGCCGAAGCTCGCGAGGAAATAGGCGTCCACGCCGGCTCGGTGAGCGAAATCAAAGTGATGCTCGCACTCGCAGCGGCGCAACAAACCATCCGCGTCCATGGAGAGAGTTCTTCCATCGCAGTCGAGCGGGCCGACACCGACGGCCCCACGCTAGAAGGTGTCGTAACTTCCCAGGACCTACGGACGATCCCGCTCGCACATCGCAGCTTTGCAAACATTGCCTACCTCGTCCCGGGAACGGAGCCGGTGGAGCCTTCCGATCCGACGAAGGCGCGGATCACCGCGGTGTCGTTCGGAGGCAGCTCGGGGCTGAATGTAGAGCTCTCCGTGGATGGCGGCGATAATTCAGACGATTACATCGGCGGGTTCCTGCAGAATTTTTCGCCGGACGCAATTCAAGAATTTGCGGTGCGTACGGCCCAGATGGATGCGGATACTTCACGCACGACCGGCGGATCCGTAGCCATCACCACGCGGCGCGGCACCGACGATTGGCATGGCGACGCCGCTCTTTACGAACGCGCGGCCGAGCTGAACGCCCGCTATCCCATCGAAAACCCCGCGCCGAACCCCAAGCAACCGTTCTCCAGGCAGAATTACGTGGGAACGCTCGGAGGCCCGGTTCGGAAGGATCGAATCTGGATGTTCTCCTCTCTCGAATTCGTTCGCGAGAACGCCAGCATTGCCTACAGCCCGGCGAGCCTGGCGCAGTTCAAGGCTCTCTCGGAGTTCGCGGCAATGGGTCTGATTCCGGGCGTGGATTCGATTGCGGTGCCGAATGGCGTGCGAGTGCCGTTCGACGACTATCTAGGCGCCACGCGGCTCGACTGGACGCAGTCTGCCCGCTCGCAATGGTTCCTTCGGGCCGCGGTCGACAGCTACACGACCGATAATGACCTGGTTCAACAGGGCACGCTGCCTTCCACTGGAGCTACTGGCCATCCGAACTATCTGAGTCTGCTGATCAACGAGCAATTCACTTTCAGTCCTTCGTGGCTCGGGTCATTTACATTTAATGCGAGCGGCCTGCATCACACGGAGGCGCGCAACCAGGATCTGGGTTTTGCGCTGGCTTTTCCATTCAGCTCCACATCGAAGACCACTTCGGGGCTGGAAACTTTCGGCGACAATCAATTTGTCACACCGATCACCTCGTTTCCCGTCTTGCGGAATCAGGACAAGTACCAGTTTCGCTACGACGTGAGCTACACCAGCGGCAAGCACGCGCCCCGCTTCGGAGTGAATTTCATCCACGAGCCGGTTTTGAGCGGCGCACTATCGGCCACGGCCGAAAAGTTCTACACGTTTCCGCTGGATCCGATCGATTATTTGGGCGACACCGCTGCATTCTCGGCGATCCTGGCTTGCGATCCTTCCTCTCCCGCGCATTTGCCGCCCAATCCTCCGTGCCCCAATGCGACCTTCACACCCGCCGGCAACGGGAGTTTCGCGCAGAACGTGCAGCGACTCGGCCTCTACGCGGAAGATTCCTGGCGTGCGGCTTCGACCCTGACTGTGAATTATGGGCTGCGATACGACACGACTTTCGGGCTTTTCACGGCGTCCGGCCGCAGCCAATCGGAGAACCCCGCGCTTTTGACCCTCGAGGCTCTCGGGATACCGTTGGTCACCGGCATTCCTCACGACTACCGCAAAGATTTCGCGCCGCGCCTGGGCATCGTCTATTCACCGGGAGGAGCGGCCGACACCGTCCTCCGCGCGGGTTTCGGCCTCTTTTACAACGACCTTGCCCAGAACGGCTGGGTGAGCGCGTTTCAAGCTGTGAACACGGCTCCTGCGGCCTGCGTGGTCCCCGGGGATCCAGGATGCATTCCCGCCGGCGGGGCGGGCGCGCTGATTGACCCGCGTTACAAAACTCCCTACGCCATTCATGCGAGCGCAGGCGTGCAGCAGGCGCTCGGAGAGCACTGGTTGCTCAGCGCGGACTTCAACCACGAGCAGGGAGTGCACGCCTACCGCCGCTATGAATTTCAATCCGGCGTGGTGCCTTTGCCGGTGGACGCACCAAACATCTCCTTGTTCGGTAGCGACAATCGCTCGAGTTACAACGCGCTTCTCCTCCACTTGCAAGGCAATCCTTCGCGCCGGCTCAACCTGGTAGCAAACTACACGCTTTCGAGCGCGAAAACGTGGGGCTGCGTGCTTGGAGAGCTGTTTGATTACGTCAACGGCGTTTGTAATCCGTTGAACGCGTTCGCGCCAGGCGATTACGGCCCTTCGGGCGAAGACGTCCGGCACCGATTCGTACTGGCGGGGACGCTGCGGCTTCCCGGCGGGTTCGAGCTGACCACGCTGACGCAAGCCGAAAGCGCGCGCCCTTTTACGATTACAAACAGCGCCGGGACCGACCGCGTGGTGGTCAACGGAGTGAAGACCACACTCGACGAATTCCGCGGGACCCCTTACGTTCAGGCCGACCTACGCGTGAGCCGCCCCTTCCGCTTTCACGAACGCTGGGGGGTTACGCCGTTCATCGAATTCTTCAATCTCTTCAACCGCAATAATCCCGGGGCGAATTACGTGACGAATATCGCGGCTCTTCCTACGCCCGTGAACGATCCGAATGACGTGACTTCGGTTTGCCTCAACCCGCCCGTTTGCAATTCGATTGAAGCTATCACCAGCCTCAAGCAACTCCGCTTTCCTGCGGGTGCTCTCGGCGATTTTTTTGGGCCGGGGACGACGGTGGGAATTCCGTTCGCAGCGCAAGTTGGCTTCCGCGCCACATTCTGAATGGCACATGAGTCTAGTTTCCGTCCGCACGTGGCATTTGTTTGCGAAGCACCGGGAGCCGTCAGAGGACAGGCCTGGAGGCCTGTCCTACGTTTGACGGGAATTCGCGCTCCCAGCGGGCGACGACGACCGTGGCGAGGCAGTTGCCGAGAACATTGACGGCTGTGCGCGGCATGTCCATGAGCTGGTCGATGCCAAACAGGAGAAAGAACGGCTCCATCGGCAGCCGGAATTGCGTGGCGGCGGCCAGGACGATCACCAGCGAAGCGCGCGCGACTCCCGCGGTGCCCTTGCTGCTCAGCAGGAGCGTGAGCATCATCACGAGCTGCTGTCCGAGCGTCAAATGTAAGCCGGCCGCTTGTGCAATGAAAATCAAAGCGAGAGACTGGTAGAGGCTCGACCCATCGAGATTGAAGCTGTAGCCGGTGGGCAGCACGAACGCAACCGTGGGACGTGGGACGCCCAGCGCTTCCATGTTCTCCATCGCTCGTGGCAGCGCCGCTTCGGAGCTGGCCGTGGCGAAGGCAATCGCGACCGGCTCGGAAACAGCTTCTGCAAAACGCGCGACCGGGACACGCGTGAGAAGAGCGATGGGGAGCAGGACAAACACGACGAAAACTACGAGCGCGACGTACATCGTGGCGAGCAGTTTCAGCAGCGGCAGCAGAATCCCCAGCCCCAGGTGGCCCACCGCGTAAGCAATCGCGCCGAAAACCCCGATCGGAGCCGCGAGCATCACAATGTTCGTGAATTTGAACATCGTCTCCGAAAGGCTCTCCGCCAGCGCCACCAGCGGCTTGCGCTTCGCTTCCGGGACCATCGCGAGCGCCAGTCCGAACAGCAAGCTGAACACCACCACTTGCAGCACCTGGCCTTCGGCGATGGATTTCGCGATGTTTTCAGGAAAGACGTTCAGGACGAGGTCGGTGGCCGAGTGCGGCGCAACGCCCGGCAAACTCTCGCCCGCTGCGGCCGGCATGTGCACGCCCACGCCCGCGCGGCTGATATTGATGGCGGCCAGGCCGATAAAAATAGCGATCGTCGAGACGATCTCGAAGTACACGATCGCTTTGATTCCCATGCGCCCGACTTTTTTCAAATCGGCATGGCCGGCGATGCCCACCACCAGCGTCCCAAAAAGCAGCGGGGCGATAATGACTTTAATGAGCCGGAGGAAAATCGAGCCGAGAACCTGAAAGTGGACTGCGACGGCAGGCGCGTCGAATCCAAGCTCGGCGCCGCCGGCCAATCCAACCAGAATCCACGCGGTGAGAGATTTCCGCAGCCCGGCGTACGCGGCGAGCAGCGCAATCGCAAGCCAGCGGCACGTTGCCATAGCGGCGGGCGGGATAGCGATGGCGCCCGAGTGCTCCAGCATCTCGAGCGCGCACACCAAAAACAGCGCCGCGAACAGCGCGACAAAGATCACGCGCGAGCGTGAATTCACGGGCAAGGGAGCACCGGCGGCGAACGTTAAGCCGGTTGGCAGCGAGTGTCAATGCCCCTGCCCAAAACGCGCGGCAACGTGCGCATCCGTTTTCAGCATCTTATGAAATTTGTGGCGGAACGCGGCCGAGGCAAACCCCGATTTTCAATTTCTGCCGGATTTTTGGTATAAAGGTCGGCTCGGGACAACCTGGCAAGCCTGCTGGCTCCCACATATTCGGAGGTAGGCATTGATTGAAGTCGAAAATCTGACGAAGAGCTACGGCCCGGTGACGGCGGTGGATCATGTCTCCTTCACCGTGAAGAAGGGCGAGATTCTCGGTTTTTTGGGGCCGAACGGCGCGGGCAAAACCACCACGATGCGCATCCTGACGGGCTACATCCCCGCCACTTCCGGCACCGCGCGCATTGCCGGGTTCGACGTGTTCGAAGATTCTCTGGAAGTGCGGCGGCACATCGGATACTTGCCGGAAAACCCGCCGGTTTATCTGGATATGTCCGTCGGGGACTATCTGGATTTCGTGGCGCGAATCAAGAATGTTCCAGCGGAAAAGCGCGGGGAACGTGTGGCGGACGCGCTCCAGAAAACGAACATCGTGGACAAGCGCACCGAGCTGATCAAGCGCCTCTCGCGCGGATACAAGCAGCGCGTGGGGCTGGCCCAGGCGCTGGTGCACGATCCGGACGTGATCATCCTCGACGAGCCCACCGTGGGCCTCGACCCGAAACAAATCATCGAAGTGCGCCGCCTGATCAAAGGTCTGGCCGGAAGCCACACCATCATTCTCTCGACGCACATCCTTCCCGAAGTGAGCATGACGTGCGACCGCGTCGTGATCATCAACAAAGGCAAAATCGCCGCCGAAGATACGCCGCAGAACCTGACCGCGCAGCTCAAAGGCGGCTTGAAAATCCGCGTCGAAGCCCAGGCGCCGGAAAAGGCCTTGCAGGATGCCCTCGCGAAAATTCCGGGGGCGCAACGGGTGCAAGTGGATGCGGCGCACGCCAACGGCCACGTGGTCGCCACGATCGAAAGCGCGCAGGGCCAGGACATCCGCAGCCAGATTGCCTCGATGGTGGCCGAGCGCGGCTGGCCGCTCTACGAATTGCGCGGCGTGAGCCTGAGCCTTGAAGACATTTTCCTGCAGCTCACCACCGACGAATCGGCGCAATCTCAGGCGGCGAATTAAAGGAGCGAAGAAACGGATGCGAAACATTTACGCCATCTACCGGAAAGAGATGGGCCACTATTTCGTTTCGCCCATCGCCTATGTGGTGGTGGGCGTGTTCCTGGTTCTGGCGGCTTATTTTTTCAATTACATCCTCGCCTCCGTGATTCAAAACGCGCTGCAGGCGGAAATGCAGAGCATGCGCTACGGAGTGCCGCAGGATGTGGACGTCACCGGCATCGTCCTGCGCTCGTTTTTCCAGTTGGTTTCGACCCTGGTTCTTTTCCTCACGCCGATTCTCACGATGGGCGTGTACGCGGAAGAGCGCAAGCGGGGCACGATGGAGTTGCTGATGACCTCGCCGGTGAACGACACGGAGATCGTGCTCGGAAAATTTTTCGCTTCGCTCACGCTGTTCGTGCTGATGCTGCTGCCGACGGCGAGCTACCTGATTTTCATTTATTTCCGCAGCGATCCGAGCCCGCCGTGGGCGCTGCTGCTGACGGCCTACCTCGGCGTGCTCCTGCTGGGCGGCGCGCTGCTTTCCGTGGGGACTTTCATATCCTCGCTCACGGAGAACCAGATCATTGCTGCGGTGCTCTCGTTTGCGGCGATTTTGATTCTTTGGGTGATCGATGTAGGGCGCAACGCCGCCGGAAGTCTCGGCGATATCTTGACGTACCTCTCCGTGCTGCGGCATTACGACGATTTCACGCGCGGGGTGATCGACACTTCCAGCCTGATTTATTACGCGAGTTTCATCGCGCTCTTCGTGTTTCTCACGGTCCGCTCGCTCGAATCCGTGCGCTGGCGCCACGCCTAGCGGCATGATTGCTTCGAGCTTTTCGACGGGGGAGGGGAATTTAGAATGAAGTGGAATCGCGCCGAGGCGGGACGCTTCAGCACCACGCTGGGCATCGCGCTGCTTCTCGCCGGGTACATCCGCTACTCGTACGAAGGGAGCCTGCTGCTTTTCAGCAAAATCCTGCTCATTACCGGAGGCGTGCTGCTGGTGGCGGGGATTGTTCTCGGCTTCCGCAACATCGTCGGATATTTTTCCAAGCGGTCGTCGCAGCTTGGTACGAACACCACGATTCTGGCGCTGGCCGTGCTGGCCATTCTGGGACTTTTGAATTTCGCGGGCTATCGCCACCACAAGCGCTTCGATCTCACCAGCGAGAAGCGCTACACGCTCTCCGACCAGACCCGGAAAATCGTAAGCGGGCTGCAAAAAGACGTGAGCGTCATCCGCTTCGCCAAGAAAAGCGACGTGGACCTCGACGATTTGATGTCCGAGTACAAGGACCTGAGCCCGCACATCAAGTATCTGACCGTCGATCCGCAGGCTCGGCTGGAAATCGCGAAAGAGTACGGCGCCGGGCGCATGGACGAAGTGTTTGTCGCCGCCGGCCCGCGCAAAGAGCACATCGAGCCCGGGTTGCACGGGCTGTTCGACGAGCAGGAGCTCACCAGCGCGATTTTGAAAGTCTCGAGCGACCATCTGAAAACAATCTGTTTCACCGAGGGACATGGCGAAAAACAAGTTTCCGACGACACGGGAAACGGTTACACGCTGGTGGATAAGGAACTGAAAAAGGAGAATTACATTGTCAAGCCGGTGAATCTGGTTGCTTCGAACGGCGTGCCGCCGGAGTGCGATGCGCTGGTGATTGCCGGCCCGACGCAGCAATTCTTTCCGCCGGAAACAGAGAGCGTATCCAAGTATTTGGACGGTGGCGGGAAAGTCTTCCTCATGGTGGATCCCGAGAAAGATCCGAAATTCGACGAACTTCTCAAAAACTGGAACATCGATCTGGGGAAAAACCTGGTGATCGACGCGAGCGGAATCGGAAGCTACTTCGGCGCCGGTCCGGCTCTCCCGATCGTCACGGACTACGGCCCGAGCCCGATCACCAAGGATTTCGGCCGGACCATGACGCTTTTCCCAGTGGCCCGGACGGTTACGGTTGCCGATAAATCGAAAGCGCAGCCGCAGACAGTAGAACTGCTCAAAACTTCCGTGCGGAGCTTCACGATTCCCGGCATCAAGCCGGGCCAGGAAAAAGTTTCGTTCGATCCCAAGACCGGCAGTGTGGGGCCGCTCACGCTCGGCGTTTCGGCCGATCGCAAAGAAGGCGAGAAAGATGCGCGGCTGGTGGTGATCGGAAATTCGGGTTTCGCCGCCAACCAGTGGCTCAGCCAGCAGCGCAACGGAGATCTCTTCTTCAATACGATCAATTGGCTGGTGCAGGACGAGAACCTGATCTCCATCCGCCCGAAGACGCAGTTGAACCGCCGCGTCAACCTGACGGCGGGGCAGGCCAGCGCGTTAAAGTGGCTGGATCTGGTCTTGCTGCCGGGAGTGGTGATTCTCTCGGGCGTTTACATCTGGTGGAAGCGGCGATAAGAGCCTGCGTTTCGACACCTCGGCTGAGCAGAAACTGAAGCAACCATGATCAAGAAGCCGACTCTGTTCATTCTGCTGGGCGCCATTCTGCTGGGCGCTGCGGTTTATTTCTTTGACTGGAAGCGCAGCCTTAAGAAAGAAGCGCTCGAGCTTTCGGCGGAATCGGGGACGCCCGCCTTCGCGATGGGCTCGGCCGCCGACATCAAGTGGATCAAGCTCGCCCGGCCGGCGGAGTTGAACCAGACTCCCATTCAAATCGAAAAGCGCGGCGACACCTGGGAAATCACGCAACCGCTTCCGACCGAGGCAGACCAGCCGTCGCTCGAGCAGATGGTGTCCAGCATCGCCGGAGCACGCGTGGAGACGAAGCTTCCCGGAACTCCCGATCGCCTGAAAGCCTACGGACTGGATCCGCCGGCAGTCACGGTCGAGTTCCGGCTCGCCAACGGCTCAAGCCACACGCTCAAATTGGGCGGGAAAGATTTCACCGGGATGTCCGTCTATGCCGTCGCGGACGGCAGCGCCGATGTGACGCTCCTTCCGATGACGCTGCTGAGCATCACCGCGAAATCATTCGATCAGTTGCGCGACCACAACGTGCTTCACTTCGCGACTGCGGACATTGCTTCGTTTGACCTGAAGAATTCGTCCGGAGAAATTGCCGCCGCCAAACAGAATGACAATTGGAATTTCATCAAGCCCGCGAGCGGTCCGGCGGACTCGAATGCCGTGCAGGCGCTGCTGGGTTCGGTGACCGGCGCGAAAATGGCTTCGATCGCCAGCGAGACACCCGATAATCCCGCCAAATACGGTCTCACGAGCCCCGGAATCACGTTTACCGCGGCGGACGCAAAGGGACGGAGTCTCACGCTGATTGTGGGAAAGAAAGACGGCGGAGAATACTTCGCGCGGGACAACTCGCGCCCGATGATTTTCCGCATGGCGGAAAACGTGCACAAGAGTCTCGCGTCAACCTACTCCGACCTGCGCGATAAGAGGGTGGTGCGATTTGATGCCGCCGACGTGAACCACATCGAGCTGCGCAACTCGAACGGCACGATGAGCGCGACGCGCAAAGCGGAAGAGAATTGGACGATCGACTCGCCCGGCGATCAGAAGGGAAAACCCGCCGGCGCGTGGAAAATCCTGACTCCATTCACCGCGGCGCGGGCCGAAGAAGTGATCGATCATCCTTCCGCCGCGATTCTCGCCCTGCTGGCCAAGGCGCCAGTCGAGGCGACGTTCACCGACAAGAACGGGAAGAAAATCACTGTGCGTGTCTCAGCCGTCTCGGACGACTTCGTTTACGCGCAGACGAGCGACGGCTCCGCCGTTTACAAGCTCAGGAAACAGCTCTCCAACGATTTGAATTTCAAGGCGAGCGATCTAGCGATGTGAGGCAGCCGCGGTCGCTTGCAAGGGCTTGGCTTCGGACACGTATCCACCCCTCCCATCGCTTGGCTGGCTGAATTTTTAAAAAAATTGATTGAGTTTTTTGCCTGGGAAATCAGGCGGCTGCGCAGGCTCCCGCCAGCGCATGTTCGCTCGGCCAAGTGGCGAGCAGCAGAATCTTCTCCATCGTTGGGGAAGCATAAATGTAGTAAACGAGCGAGCCGCTTTCCAATTCGTAGAAGCCGGGCCGCTTGGGGTCTGGCGTGGCTTTTGCGCCGCCGGCGAGCAAGTGCCGCAGCGTCAACACCATTTCCGCAGGGTGATTCCGCAAATCTTCGATTTCCACTTCCCGCCGCCACCGCATCACCATGATTCCCTCCCTGCCCGCGTCATTCGCCCTCGCTTGGTATTACGCGCAGGGCGCTGAAAATGTTCCAAACCGGGTCCGATTTCCGTTAAATTATGTCTTCAGAGATTAGACGCGGGAGGCGCCCGAAAGTCGCAGAAACGCAAGAATTTGTAATGGAAAGTTAACCCTTAACTTGACACTTGCGCGGCTGTTTCGAAATTGACATAGTCCCGGATTCCAAGGGGCCACTCAACGTGACAAAGAAGCGAAAAGCAGAGAAGTCAACCCGGCTGCACCGCGATCGCCGGCGCAAACACCGCCACTGGCAAGTGACTGTCTATTATCACGATGGCGAGAAGTTTGCCCGGGTGTACATCGATCGCGAGCGCGCCTCGCGCTTCGCCGAGCGGCAGAAAAAGTCGCCGGTGGTGAAGGCGACTCGCATCCTGGAAGTGGACTAGGCGGGCCCGCAACCCGCCGCGTCCCCTCGTCCGCGACGCTCCACTCCTTCCAGCTTGACTCCCCCGCCGGGCTTCGGCTCCGAGGCCTTGTTGGTGCGTGAGCCGCGTGCTATAAAGGACAAAAGAGTCTGATCGGGCGGGATTCGTATAGTGGTAGTACGCCACCTTGCCAAGGTGGAGGCGAGGGTTCGATTCCCTTATCCCGCTCCATTTCTTTGAATTTTCCCGCCCGGTGAATCGCTCGTTGGCCGATTGGCTGCTGCGCTCTCTCGTGCTAGAGTTTCTGGCGCCCAATCCTCATGCTTGGCTATCTGTGCGGTCCGATCGAATTTGCCGAAGACGGGGGAAAGCTCTGGCGCCGCAAGCTCACTCCTTTCCTGCGCGAGTATCTGGGCCACCGCGTGTACGATCCCGCCGAGGATGAAAGAAAAAACCTTTCGGATGAGGAAGTGGCGCATTTCCGCGAGTGGAAACGCGCCGATCCGGAACGCTTTCGGCGCGTGGTGCGGAAAATCATCGCCTTCGATCTCGACCTGATCGAAAACAAAGCGGACTATGTCATCTGCTACTGGGATTCGTGCGCCACTCTGAGCGGAGGCACTTCGGCGGAGCTGACGGTGGCGCACCGCAAGGGGATTCCGGTTTATCTTGTGACGGCGCTTCCGCACGACCAGATCAGCGGATGGATGCTGGGCTGCTCGGACCAGATTTTTGCTTCCATCGAGGAGTTGAAAGAATTTCTCTCCGCGCGGTTCGCCCGCGAAAAGCAGACGCAGCTCTGGAAAGACGGTTAAGACCCTTTGCGTATGTTCAAATGGAAAAACTAATCGTCGCGGTGGGGAGCACGCGCCGGCCCAAGCTGGAGGGGTTGCGAGCGGCGCTTGCGGAGATCACCTCGCGCCTCGCCGGCCAGCCCATATTCGAAATCGCCGCGGTGGATGTGCCGAGCGGAGTGCGGCACACGCCCCTTTCGCGCGAGGAACTCATGAGGGGAGCGCGGCAGCGCGCCGAAGCCCTCGCTCGACTTGCCCGCGAGAAATCCGAACCGTGGAATTATCTTGTGGGTCTGGAAGGCGGGGTGGACGTGGTAGAGCACGGCTCCGAGCGGCTCGTGTTCCTGGAGAGCTGGGCTTACGTTGCTGACGCGGGCGGGCGCGGAGCTTTCGGCCGGTCCGGCGGCGTTCTTGTGCCGGAACCGCTGGCCAGGCGTGTCGTCGATGAAGGCATCGAGCTCTCCGAAGCCATCGATGCATTCGCCGGCGGCCGCGGAATTCGCGATGCGCAGGGCGCCTGGGGCATTCTGACGCGCGATTTGATCACGCGCGAGGATGCATTCCGCCTCGCTGTGATCAGCGCGTTTGCGCTGTTTTTCAACCGCGCGGCCTATTCCGGCGGCGCCTCGCAAGCCGGCGCCTGAAAATCCACAGCGCAGTGTGCTAGTCTCGGGGCAGGAGGGCAGAGCGTGGATATAGTCAAAGGAAACATGGGCTGGATCGAAGTGATCGTGGGGCCGATGTTTTCCGGCAAGAGTGAGGAGCTGATCCGGCGCCTGCACCGCGCCGAGATCGGCAAGCAGCGCGTGCAGATTTTCAAGCCGCTGATCGACCAGCGCTACGCGAAAAATGGAATCGTCTCGCACTCGGGCCTCGAAATCGCTTCGGAGTTGGTCCAGACCGGGAGCGAAATCCTGCTGAAAGTGGCGCCGCGGACCGAAGTGGTGGGAATCGACGAAGCGCAGTTTCTGGGCGAGAGCGTTGTGGACGCTTGCGTGCGGCTGGCGGACCTCGGCAAGCGCGTGATTGTCGCGGGGCTCGACACGGATTTCATGGGCCGCCCGTTTGAGCCGATGCCGAAGTTGCTCTCGGTGGCGGAAGAAATCACCAAGCTGCTCGCCATCTGCGTGCGTTGCGGCAATCCCGCGGTGCACACGCAACGCACGGTTGCGAGCGAAGAGCTGATCGTGGTGGGCGCGACGGGAATGTACGAAGCCCGCTGCCGCCGATGCTTCGAACCGATGCTCGCCCACGAAAAAGTGGAAGAGGAAAAGGCGGAATCGACCCCGAAAGCTCGCGCCGCAACTAGCTAGCCGCAGCCGGAGATTTCAGCTTTGCGCGTGTTTCCAGCACCAACTCTCCGTGTTCAGCACAGCCCACGACGCTGAGGGGCGGCATTTTCTCTCCTGCATTTTTCAAATGCGTTTTCAACTTAGCAATTCGCGTGCGACTTTCTTTCCAAAGTTCGGAGTCGAATTCAGCGTGGTCGAGCGCCATGGCGACGGCCGCGAGCGCGGGCCGCACTGAATTCCAATCGTGGCAGATCAGCGCCATATCGCTCCCGGCAAGAAACGTCCGTACGGCGGATACCGCAGGCGCCCAGCGCCTCGAAAGTGCGCCCATTCCGAGGTCGTCGGCGAGAACGATTCCTCCACAGCCCATGTCCTCGCGCAGGATTCCGGAAAGCACCTCTCGAGAAAGCGACGCGGGCCAATCGGCGTCCACGGCCGGCAGGGAGATATGCGCGGTCATGAAGAAGGGAACCTCTGCTGCAATCGCAGCGGCGAATGGGACGAGTTCGGCTTTCCGGAGGCGCTTGCGCGATTCTTGGAACACGGGAAGGTCCAGATGCGGGTCGATCACGGTGTCGCCGTGCCCGGGGAAGTGCTTGGCGCACGCGAGCACTCCGCCTTCATCGAGCCCCCGGGCAAAGGCGGCGCCGAAGCTCGCAACCTTCGCCGGATCACAGCCGAAGCTGCGGCCTTTTGTGACCGGGCTCTCCGGCTGAAGGTGCAGGTCGAGCATCGGCGCGAAATTGAGGTTGCATCCGACGGCGGCTAGTTCGCGGGCGATTGCTTTTGCTTGCCGCTCGACGAGATCGGTGTCGCCCAGCCGGCCGAGCTCTTCGGGCGAAACCCACTGCGTGAATGGCTCCGGAAGCGAGAATCGCGTGCCGCCTTCCTGATCGACGCCGATCAACACGGGCCGTCCTGCGACGCGGCGAATTTCCTGAGTGAGTGACCAGAGATTCTCCGGACTCGAAAAGTTTCGGGGAAACAAAATTACGCCGCCGAGTCCTTGAGCGAGATAGGCGCGCAATTCATCCGGAAGTGACTTGCCTTCGAATCCCAGGATGAATTTTTCGAGCACTTCTTCGGGAAGTTGAGGCGGGCGGGTCATGAGCGTCTGCTATGATGCGCGGGAGTTTTGCCGATTCCGGAATTCATCGCGAGCCGCTGAGAAGCGTAGCCGGAGAGGAGCGTTCCAACAAGATGCGAATCGAGGCGCGCGCTCCGACGCGCATTGACCTGGCCGGCGGGACGCTCGACATCTGGCCGCTGTACCTCTACCACCAGCCTGCTGTGACTCTGAACTGCGCCATCAGCCTCTACGCATCCTGCCAAATTGAGACTCATCACGGCAGTAAAAGCATTCGATTGATTTCGCGCGACACGTGCCGCGAAGAGAATTTTTCTTCCTATCGCGCACTCGCCCGCGCCTCGCGGCACAAGCTGCCTTTGCTCGCGCAATTCGTGAGATTTTTCGCGCCGGAAACGGGGCTGACTGTTTCCACCGATTCGGAAGCTCCCGCCGGGGCGGGAATCTCCGGTTCGAGCGCGCTGGCTGTGGCGCTCTCGGCGGCGTTCGACCGCTTGACGGGTTGGGGGCGGAGCCGCGAAGACTGGATTCATTTAAGCCGCGATATTGAAGCGATTGTTCTCGGGGTTCCGACGGGCGTCCAGGACCACTATCCCGCTGCGTTTGGAGGCGTCAGCGAAATCCGGCTCTTGCCCGCGGGAGAAGAGCGCGTGGAGGCTCGCGTGGAGCCGGCCGAGCTCGAACAACGATTGATTCTCTGTTACACGGGCAAGCCGCGGAAATCCGGAATCAACAATTGGCGCGTCTTCAAATCCCATCTCGAAGGCGACCGGCGGATTCACCGCAATCTCGAAGAGATTTCGCGAATTGCCTGCGAGATGGCGCTGCAAATCCGGCGGAGCGGCTGGGCCGAAGTCGGCCGGCTGATGCGCGAAGAATGGAGCTACCGCCGCCGAAACCTGCCCACGATTTCAACGCCCACAATCGACCGAATCATTTCCCATGCCCGGCGCGCCGGGGCGCTCGGCGGCAAAGTGTGCGGCGCCGGCGGAGGCGGATGCGTCGCAATTCTCGCCCAGCCCGATGCGCGCACGCGTATCGAACAAGCCGTGGCAAGTGCGGGGGGCAGGCTTCTCCCCGTTCGCATCGACCGCCGCGGTGTTCGAGTACGCGTCCTGAGATAAGCCCTGGCTGCGCCCGGGGAATTGCAATCCCTGTTCACAGGAAACCCGAAAAGCCCTAAAATTGCCCCAGGCGATCGGGCATGGAATTCCGGCTTACTCTCGTGCTAGCGGCCATGGCGCTTTGCGCCGACGTGCGGGATATCGCCCGATTCCGGATGCCGCTGCTCAGCGAGCCCGACCTGAGTCCCCTTTCGAGCTCCGGATCGCGCCCCGATGTGTTCATGACAGTCGGGCAAAGAGGGGCGTCTCAATCGGCGGGTTTGCAACAGCAATCCCGCATCGAAATCATCCGCTATGTCTCCGGCGAGTTCGCCAAGGTCGTGAAACCCCTTCCGGGCGGGAAGAAAGGATTCAAGATTCCCATCGGAAAGACGATTGACGATAAGATCTTCCAGAACACGCTCCGCTTTCAGGGAATCGCGGCAAGTCCCGGGGACACGGTGCAGATTACCAACATCGAATTCCGCGGCAAGGAAATCGTGGTGCAGGTGAATGGCGGCGGCAAGAAAAAATTCCACCTGCGGGAACATCTCCAGGTCGGAGTGGGGCCCACGACCCCGGCGCCGATTCCCGTGGATTCCAAAGAAGGGATGGGAGCGACACTGATTTTGGACTACGGCCGCGACCTTCCGGACATGAGCCCGGAAGATCTGATGCACGACCTGTCGTTCTTCCTGGATTTTTCGAAGGAACATTCCGCCGCGGTCAACTGGGTCGATACGCTTCCCCCGCAGTTCAAGGAAGCTATCAAAGAACGCCAGGCCGTGGTGGGCATGGATCACGAAATGGTGCTGGCCGCCATGGGACGCCCGGACCACAAGGTGCGCGAAAAGGACCCCAACGGTGACCAGACCGAAGACTGGATTTACGGCACGCCGCCCGCCAAAACGGTTTTCGTGACGTTTCAAGGAGACAAAGTTGTCCGGGTGAAGGAATACAACTGACCTGCGTTGACATTTTCCTTCGCCCACCCTAGCATCACTCATTCGGCTTCACACCCGCCGGTCGCTTCAAGCCGGTTCAAATCCATCGCAAATTTCCGGAGGAATCATGGCAATCAAAGTGGGCATCAACGGCTTCGGGCGCATCGGCCGCAATATTTACCGGGCGGCGCTGGGGGATCCGTCGATCGAGATCGTGGCTGTGAACGACATCACGGACTCGAAGACGCTCGGGCACTTGCTCAAATACGATTCGATTCTGGGAAACCTTCCCAATCAAGTCACCCACACCGACGACAGCATCGCCGTGGACGGCAAGAGCTTCAAAGTGTTCCGCGTGAAGGATCCCGCCGAGCTGGATTGGGCCTCGGTGGGAGCGAACATCGTGGTGGAATCCACCGGGCTCTTCACCAAAGGCGCCGACGCGCGCAAACACATCCGCGGGCCGGTGAAAAAAGTGATCATCTCGGCTCCGGCCACCGATCCGGACCACACGCTCGTGCTCGGCGTGAACGATAAAACCTACGACCCGGCGAAGCATCACGTGGTATCGAACGCTTCGTGCACGACGAACTGCCTGGCGCCGGTGGCGAAAGTGCTGCAAGACACTTTCGGAATCACGATCGGCACGATGACCACGATCCACTCGTACACCAACGACCAGAAATTGCTCGACCTGCCGCACAAGGATCTGCGCCGCGCGCGCGCTGCCGCACTTTCGATGATTCCCACTTCCACCGGCGCGGCCAAGGCGCTGCATCTGGTGATTCCGGAGCTGAAGGGCAAGCTCGACGGCTACGCCATGCGTGTGCCGACGCCGAACGTGAGCGCAGTGGACCTCACCGTCATCACGGAAAAGCCGGCGACGGCGGAGAGCGTCAACGCGGCGATGAAGCGCGCTGCCGAAGGGCCGATGAAAGGCATCCTCGAGTACACCGAGGAAGAGCTCGTCTCGGTGGATTTCCGCGGCAATCCGAACTCTTCGATCGTGGACGCGGGCTACACGCGAATCGTGGGCACGAATTGCGTGAAAGTGCTCGCCTGGTACGACAACGAGTGGGGCTACTCTTGCCGCTGCCGCGACCTGATCAAATTCATGGCCGCCAAGATGTAGCAGGCTGCGCGGCGCGCAACCTTTGATTCCACCATGAACAAGCTCTCGATTCGCGATTTGGAAATGGCGGGCAAGCGCGTCTTCATCCGCGTGGACTTCAACGTCCCGCTCGACAGCGGAAAAGTAGCCGACGATACGCGGATCCGCGAGACGCTCCCCACGCTGCGTCTGGCAATGGACCGCGGAGCGCGGCTCGTGCTGGCCTCGCATCTCGGGCGGCCGAAAGGGAAACCCGATCCGAAATACAGCCTCACGCCCGTGGCAGGCCGATTGCGCGAGCTGCTGGGGAAGGCGGTGGAGTTCGCGACGGATTGCGTGGGGCCGGAAGCGGAGTCGAAGAGCAAGGCTCTCCGCGACGGCGGAGTGCTGCTGCTGGAGAATGTGCGTTACCACCCCGAAGAGGAAGCCAACGATCCGGAATTTTCGCGGCAACTCGCTGCGCTTTGCGACTCGCTTTTCGTCTGTGACGCATTCGGCTCGGCCCATCGCGCCCATGCGTCGGTCGTCGGCATCACCAAATTCGTGCGCCAGGCCGCAGCCGGGCTGCTGATGGAAAAGGAGCTCGCGTATCTCGGCAAAGCCATCTCGAACCCGGATCGGCCATTCGTCGCGATTCTGGGCGGCGCGAAAGTATCGGATAAAATCGAGGTCGTGCAGAACTTGATGAAGCTGGCGGACGCGATGCTGATCGGCGGCGCAATGGCTTATACGTTTTTGAAAGCGCAGGGCCTGCCGGTGGGGAAATCGCTGGTGGAGAACGACAAGCTCGATTTGGCTCGCACGCTGCTGGAAGAAGTCCGGAAGCGGCAGTTCCGCCTGGTGCTGCCGGTGGATCATGTGCTGGCCGAATCTCCCACGTCCACTACGACGAAAGTGACCGACATCGCGCAAACTCCGGACGGCTTGATGGGACTCGACATCGGGCCAAAGACTCTAGAACAATTCGACCGTGTGATTGCCGGCGCGCGCACGATTGTGTGGAACGGCCCGCTCGGGATGTTTGAGAAGCCTGCATTCGCGGCAGGCACGCTCGGTGTCGCACGAGCGGTGGCGGCTGCCACGAAAGCGGGCGCCACGTCAATCATCGGAGGCGGCGATTCTGTGGCGGCTGTCGAGCAGGCGGGGGTGGCGTCGCAAATTTCGCATATCTCCACTGGCGGCGGCGCGTCGCTTGAATTCTTGGCCGGCGAAAAACTTCCCGGCGTGGAAGCGCTCACGAACAAATAGCCTTACAAGGACAAACTATTGCGCCGCCCCGTCATCGCCGGAAATTGGAAGATGTTCAAGACGCAGGCGGAGACGCGCGCGTTCTTTGCCTCTTTTCTGCCGCTGGTTGCCTCGGCGCAGCACTGCGAGATTGTGGTCGCGCCGCCATTCACGGCCATTCCTGCGGCGGTCGAAGCCGCACGGGGCAGCCAGGTGACCATCGCAGCGCAGAACGCGCACTGGGAAAGCCAGGGGGCCTTTACCGGCGAAGTTTCCATGCGCATGCTGGTCGAAGCCGGCTGCCGCAGCGTGATCATCGGCCATTCGGAGCGGCGGCAATTCTTCGGAGACAATGACGAGTGGGTGGCGCGCAAAACAAAAGCGGCGCTCGAAGCAGGCCTCACGCCGATCGTTTGCGTCGGCGAAACGCTGGGCGAGCGCGAAGGGAATCTCACTCACGCCGTTTTGAAGCGCCAATTTGAAGGCGGGCTCGGCGCGTTGACCGGTCCGGAGTTCTCGCGTATTCTGATGGCTTACGAGCCGGTGTGGGCGATCGGCACCGGGCGCACGGCCACGCCGGAAATCGCGGCCGACGCGCACCGGTACCTCCGCGAGCTGGCCGCCGAGCGGTTCACGCTCGACCGCGCCTCAGGCCTTCGGATTCTCTACGGCGGCAGCGTCAAACCCGACAACATAAAGGGTCTGATGGCGCAGGTGGAGATCGATGGCGCGCTGGTTGGCGGAGCGAGCCTTGAGCCGCAATCGTTTGCGGCGATCGTAAATTTTTAGCGCTGGCAAGCGGGTTGCCGGCAGCGCGATAGAGGAGCAGGGAATGCCGTCGTGGGCAAAATGGGGATTGTCGCTGCTGATCGCCCTGGGACTGATTGCGGTCGGCTGGCGCGTGATGTTCATTCTGGTGACGCTGCACGTGCTGGTCTGTTTTGTGCTGGTGATCGTGATCATGCTCCAGAGCGGCTCCGCGGCGGATTTGGCGGGCGCGTTTGGAGGAGCCGGCAGCCAGACAGCATTCGGGCCGCGCGGCGCTGCCACGTTTCTCTCCCGCGCCACCACGTGGTGCGCAATTGTGTTCATGATGACTTCGCTGACGCTTTCGGTGAAGCGCGCGCCCACGGAAGTCCCTTCGACCGGATCCGTTCTCGAGCAGACGCAAAAGCAAGGGCCGGCTCCCGCGAATCCCGCGCCCGCGCCGCCGATTCAAGTCCCGCTACAGCCGGCTCCCGCACAGGGCCAGCCGCCGGCTTCGCAGCCCCCGGCGCAGCAAAAGTAGCGGCGCTCCTGCACCATCGCCGTGAACAAACAGTGTGCTGGATTTGACAAAGCAAATCTTCGCCGTTTAGGATTGTTTCTGCGCGGTCGTGGCGGAACTGGCAGACGCACCAGCTTGAGGGGCTGGCGGTAGCAATACCGTGGTGGTTCGAATCCACTCGACCGCATTTCTCTTCTTCAAACCCTGGGATCCCATCACTCTTTTTCATCTCATGAAAAAATTTAGCCGCGCGCTTGCAATTCTGGTAGTATGCCGCGCAATTGACCCGGGGTGGTCCGGAGCGCGAATTGTGAGTCCAGGGGCGAGGCTCGACTTGCCGAATCTTCCCGCCGGGTGGTGCTGCTACATTGTGGTGCGCTCGGATGGCATGTACGATTGCGGAATCTCTTCGAATCTTTCTCAGGAAATCCAGCGGAATTCGCTGAATAACGGCTCGGGGAGCCCCGCCGGCGAAGGGCCGATCGCGCTGGTGTGGTATGAGCCGGCGCGCGACCGCCATGGCGCAACGGTTCGCCAGCAGAAGATCCAGGCATGGAACGCAGGCCAAAATCACAGGCGAGCCAGGAAATGCGTGCCATTCGAAGGCGCAGGGAAGAATGTCTGGATCCCGCTGGCCTCCTCCCATTCCGCCGCGAAATGATTCGCAGCTCGCGTCGGCGGATTTTCCATCGATGGATGAACGAGGTTTCGACGGATCCGTGTGTCCGCCTATATCGCGACAATCGTCCTTGAAATTCCGCAGCGCTTATATATGATGGCGTGTTTTAACTCTGCGATTTGGCCCAAGCGGACGCATTGGAGAAGAGTGCCTGGGGGAGCAAAAGCGATGGGCGATAGGAAACGCGAAAGAGGCTCGGCGATCACGCCGGCCATTCTGGCACTTTTGCTGGTGATTCTCGTCGGAGTCACGGTGTACGTTTTCGCCGCCGATCTCTATCCGGCGCCCGCGCCGATTAATTCCGTTGGGAAGGCCGTGGATCATCAATACGACCTGACACTTTACGTGACGGGCGCGGTTTTCATTCTTTCGCAGTTGGGACTTGCTTACGCGGTCTTCCGATTTCGCGACCGCGGCCAGCGCGCGAATTTTTCCAAAGGCAACGACATCATGGAAATCCTTTGGACCACGGCCACGATTATCTTGTTCCTCGGCCTCGGATTCCTGGGGCGAAAAGCCTGGGCGGATGTGCGGTTCACGCCCGCGGCGCCCAGCGCAATTCAAATTGAAGTTACAGGCAATCAGTTCGTCTTCAATTTCCGGTATCCCGGGCCGGACGGAAAATTCGGCAAGCTCGATCCGGCTTTGATCGATGCCTCGGTCGGAAACCCGCTCGGACTCGATCCGAAAGATGCCGCCGGCAAAGACGATATCGTTGTTCCCACGCTCACGGTGCCTGTGAATCGCGAAATCGAACTGCTCATTCGTTCGCAGGACGTGATCCACAATATTTTTGTCCGCGAACTTCGGTTGCAGCAGGATGCCGTTCCCGGCATGATCGTTCCCGTGCATTTCACGGCCGATAAGATCGGGCAATACGACATCATGTGCACGCAGCTCTGCGGTCTGGGGCATTACAAGATGCACAGCGTTCTGAACGTTGTTTCCGAAGCTGATTTCGAGAATTTCCTCAAGCAGCAAGAGCAGCAGGCGGCCGCGCAGTGACTCCGCACCGCACACGAGGAGGCCAGGCATGAGTTCGCACGCCCCATCCGCGCACGCAGCGCACGCGCCGAAGGGCTTCATCAGCAAATATATTTTCAGCACCGACCACAAAGTGATCGGCATCCAGTATTTCCTGCTGGCGCTGACGGCGGTGGTGATCGGCATCCTCCTCTCGGTGCTGATGCGATTTCATCTCGTGTGGCCGAGCGCGCGCCTGCCCTTCTTGAGCGGCGGACTCATGACCCCGGAGCAGTATCTTTCGCTTGTCACCATGCACGGGACGATCATGGTGTTCTTCGTGCTCACCACGGCGCCCCAGAGCGGGTTCGGGAATTATTTTCTGCCGATTCAAATCGGGGCGCCGGACATGGCCTTCCCGCGGCTCAACATGCTGTCGTTCTGGGTCACTTTCCTCGCGTTTCTGTGCATCGTCGCGGCGTTTGTTGTTCCCGGCGGCGCGCCCATCAGCGGCTGGACGGCATACACGCCTTTGAGCGGCGCGGGGGAAGTGACCGGGCCGGGCGAGGGCTGGGGCCAGACGATGTGGATCCTCAGCATTGCACTCTTCTGCCTGGCTTCGTTGCTCGGCGCGCTGAATTTCATCGCCACCACGATTGACATGCGCGCTCCGGGCATGACTCTCACGCGCTTGCCGCTCACCTGCTGGGCCTGGTTGGTCACCGCTGTGCTCGGCCTGCTCGCGTTCGGGGTGCTGCTCGCCGGCGGTGTGCTCCTGCTTCTCGATCGCTCTGCGGGCACGAGCTTCTTTCTGCCGGCGGGAGAAAATATCAATGGACAACTGCTGAACCACAGTGGAGGCTCGCCGATTCTGTGGCAGCACCTTTTCTGGTTCTTCGGCCATCCGGAAGTTTACATCGCGATTCTTCCGGGGATGGGCGTGGCCTCGCACGTCCTTTCGACTTTCTCGCGCAAGCCGGTGTTCGGCTATCGCGCGATGGCCTACGCGATGTGCGCGATCGGATTTTTGGGCTTTATGGTTTGGGGCCATCACATGTTTGTCAGCGGCATGAGCCCCTGGTCGGGTTTCACGTTTTCCGTGCTGACAATGTCGATCGGCGTGCCCTCCGCGATCAAGACCTTCAACTGGCTCGGCACGCTTTGGGGCGGACAGATCCAATTCAAGACGCCCATGCTCTTCGCGCTCGGCTTCGTTTCGCTTTTCGTGAGCGGCGGGCTTTCCGGCCTCTTCCTCGCGCAGCCGGCGGTGGATAACCTGCTGCATGCCACGTATTACGTCGTGGCGCACTTCCATCTGGTGATGGGCGTGGCCGCCATCTTCGGAATTTTTGCGGCCACGTACTTCTGGTTCCCGAAAATGTTTGGCCGGATGATGAATGAAGGACTCGGCAAAATCCATTTCTGGTTCACGTTCGTGGGCGCCTATTTCATTTTCATGCCCATGCACTGGGTGGGAATCGCGGGCGGAATCCGGCGCTATGCAGAATCCACTTCGTTGAGCTACGGAGCGTCGCTCCAGCCGCTGCACCAAGTGATGACCATTGCGGCGTTCGTTACCGCCGCCGCGCAGCTCTTCTTCATCTTCAATTTCTTCTGGAGCCTGAAATTCGGAGCGCCGGCAGTGAAAAATCCATGGAACGCTACGACCCTCGAATGGGTCACCGATTCTCCCCCGCCCCACGACAATTTCGGCGGGCAATTCCCGAGCGTTTACCGCGGCCCCTATGAATTCGGCGTCCCCGATGCGAAGGACGACTTCGTCCCGCAGAATCTCGAGCCGTCGAAGGTCGCGCGCAACAAGTAAAAGCGGAATCTGGAGCCGTTGAATGCCGGGCAGCACCACAACCGAGGAAATCCAACTTATCGTCACCGACAAAGGCGGCGGCGGAGCTTCCTCGGGCCAGGGCGGAGATGGCGGAGGAGAAGGCGGCGGATCCTTCAACACTGGCGCAGTGCCGCAGCGCACGTACATCACCGGGATGATCATCGCGCTCGGCGGCGTCCTGATGTTCTTCATGGCGCTGGTGAGCGCCTATATCGTTCACAAAGGAAACCCGAACGCCCATTGGGTTCCTTTCGGGCTTCCTCGGATTCTTACGCTCAACACTTTGATTTTGATCGGGAGCAGCTTCACGCTGGCGCGCTCGCGCAGACATTTCCTCTCCGGCGATGACGACGGCTTTCGCCATTGGTGGAATGTCACGACTGTACTGGGAGTTTTCTTTCTGGTTGGGCAGGTGATCGCCTGGCGCCAGCTCGTGACTGCTGGAATTTATCTCCAGACCAATCCGAGCAGCAGCTTTTTCTACGTTTTTACCGCGGCGCACGGCCTCCACCTGCTTGGCGGAGTGCTCGCGCTTCTATCGGTGGCCCTGCGCGAGACGCGAAAGCTGACCCGCGGCACGGCCACCGAAGTCGTTTCGCTCTACTGGCATTTCATGGATGGACTGTGGGTTTTTTTGTTCTTACTCCTCGTCATGGGACGGTGAAACGTGAGCCATTCGGAAGTCGAGGGAATTATCGAGTCGCCGTGGTCGGGCGGAGCATCTCCGTTTGCGATCAACTCGAAAAAGCTGGGGATGTGGCTGTTCATCGTTTCGGATTCGCTTACGTTCTCGGCGCTGCTCATCAGCTACGCGTACGTGCGGCTCTCGAATCCGGACTGGCCGCGGCCGTTTGAAATTTGGCCGGCAATCGCGAAGTCTACGCTCATGACGCTCATCCTGCTTTCGAGCAGCTTGACGATGGTGATGGGCGTCGCCGCCGGCCACCGGGGCGACCGCAAAAAGACGGTTCAGTGGCTGCTGTGGACGATGTTCTTCGGCGCGCTTTTTGTCATCATCCACGCCACCGAATGGGTCACGCTGATCGGAGAAGGCGTAACTCCGTGGTCGAACCCGTGGACGCCGATGGTGCCGCTATTTGGCGGAACCTTCTTCGGCCTGACGGGCTTGCACATGTTGCACGTCACCATCGGTGTCGTCTATCTCGGCGTCATCGCCTGGGGATTCAACAGGGGCAAATGGACCGGCGATCACGTGGAAGTGAGCGGGCTGTACTGGCACTTTGTCGACCTGGTCTGGATGTTCATCTTCCCGATGGTCTATTTGATGTCCGTCAACCTGAAGGGCTAGGAGCGAAACGATGGCCTCGCATGCGGAGGAAGCGGCGCACGAAGTTGGAAGTGCGAAACTTTTCATTCAGGTCTGGGTGTGGCTGCTGGCGCTCACGGCGGTGGAAGTTTTCCTCGCCTATCTCCGCCTGCACCCTTCGCTCATGCTCACAATTCTTGTGGGACTTTCCCTGATCAAATCTGCGCTGATCATTTCCTATTTCATGCATCTGCGCTTCGAGCGGCTGGGGCTGTTCTTCCTGATCATTCCGGCGATGGTGTTTTGCATTTGTGTGATGCTGATCGTGTTCTTCCCGGACGCGCGCCGCTTGATCGAGCTCCGGCCACAATAGGAAAATCAAGCGAATTGTTTGGGCCAAAAATGAGGCGGAACTCCCCAATGCGGTGGCTGGTTCTAATGGCGCTCGGCGCAGCGGTGGTGCTTCTATGCGCGCCGCATGCTGCCGCCCAAGGCTGCGCGATGTGCTATCAGAACGCCGCGGCCACGGGCCCGCAGGGCCGCGAAGCACTCCGGCACGGCATCCTGATTCTTCTGCTTCCCACTCTGAGCATCTTTCTCGGGATCTTCGGCCTGCTCTTTTCCCGCCGCAACACATCCCGCTAGCCAAAATCTCCCGGCATCTTCGCGTCAGGCCGCGGCGTTTTACCTCGCTGATTACTGCGCAGGCTTGTTGTGGAGACCCGTGCAGACGGCCACGGCATTGTTCGGATTGACGGCGCTCGCGTCGAATTCGATGTGCTGGATTTTTCCTTCCTTGTCAATCACGAAGGTGGTCCGCCGCGCCCATTCGAATTCATCCACCTTCATGTTGTACTTCTTGAGGATCCCGTATTGCGTCAGGACTTTCCGGTTCATGTCGCTGAGCAGAGGGAAGGTGACGCCGATCTGCTTGGCAAAGGCGTCGTTCGCGGGGGGACTATCGATGCTGATTCCGAAAACAACCGTGTCGCTTTCATCGAGCTTGGCCAGATCAGACTGATAGGCCTGTAGCTCTTTCGTTCAACCGCCGGTAAACGCCAGCACGTAAAAGGCGAGGACCACGTTTTTCTTGCCGCGATAGTCGCTCAGTTTCACCGCCTCCTGCTTATTGCTCAGAAGCGTGAAGTCCGGGGCGACGTCGCCCACTTTCAGGGTGGTCGTCGCCATCGCCTCGGGCGGCTTCTCCTGCGCCGCGGAAGGCGCCTGAGCACCCAGCAGCATGAACAGCGCCACACCGCCTACTGCCTTGACCACTTGCTTCATCGGCTCTCCCCTTTGGACTCATCCGAATCGCTGGCCACGATTATATCCGCACCCGCCGGGCACTCCTAGACTCCGCCGCCCGATTAGACGCAATTCTCGAGTATTTCGCTGCCCCCGGCACCGACATTTTCTATAATCCTCGGCTGCGCGGGAGCACGTGGAAGAATGTTTGCGGATCGTACCAATTGGGATCTTCAGCCGAATCGCCTGAGCAAGGCGCTCGCCGCCCTCCCCGCCGGCCGGCCAGTGTTCGACCTGACTGCCTCGAATCCGACAGCCGTCGGCTTCCACTACGACGAGCGCGCTTTCCGCCGCGCCATCCGGTCATCGGCTTTCCGCCGCTACAAGCCTGAGCCCAGGGGCCTGCTCCCCGCGCGCCGCGCCGTCGCTGCTTATTATGCCGCGCGAAAAATGAAAGTTTCACCGGGCGACCTCATCCTCACCACCGGCACCAGCGAAGCTTACTCCTTCGTCTTCCGCACGCTATGCAATCCCGGCGACGAAATCCTTGTGCCCGCGCCGAGCTACCCCCTCTTCTCTTATCTCGCCGATATTCAGGATGTCCGGCTCGCGCGCTACCCGCTCGTCTATGACCACGGCTGGCAGATCGACTTTCACGCTCTCGAGCAAGCCGTCACACCCCGTACGCGCGGCGTCATTGTCGTCAACCCGAACAATCCCACCGGCCATTTCTGCAAGCCCGCCGAAATCAAAAACCTCAACGAAATTTGTTCCGCCCGGCGACTAGCTCTCATCGCCGATGAGGTCTTCCTCGACTTTGCGCTGCAATCGAAAAATCCGCCGAGCCTCGCTGGCAATTCCGAAGCGCTCACGTTCACGATGAGCGGGCTATCGAAAATTTCGGGGCTCCCACAGGTGAAGGCCGCCTGGCTCCTCATCTCCGGCCCCGAGCAATGGAAGGCGCCCGCGGGCGCGCGCGTCGAAATGATTTCCGACACGTTTCTTTCGATGAACGCGATCGTGCAAGGAGCCCTCCCGGAATTCTTAAAGTGGCGCCGCGGATTTCAAAGGCAGCTGGTCGCGCGCGTGCGAAAAAATCTCGCCGAACTCGACCGGCAACTTTCCACGCAGCCATCATGCACGCGCCTGGAAATCGAGGGCGGGTGGTACGCCATCCTGCGCGTCCCGGCTACCCGTTCGGATGAAGACCTTGCGATCGAGCTGCTTGCGAGGAAGGGCGTGTATGTGCATCCCGGCCATTTCTACGATTTTCAAACCGATGGATATCTGGTTGTCAGTCTAATTGCACCAGAGCACATTTTCGCGAAGGGAATCAAGCTCCTGCTTTCAGCGTTCTAAAGGCGAGGGCATGCTTCAGCGCAGGCGCGCCGGCGGGTCGGCAGTGACGGGCATTTCGAGTTTCTCCCCTGTGCTTTTGGAGTCGGGCAGTTTCGACGGGGGCAATTGAGGGATGCCGATGCCTTTGTTCATCTCCAAATGTTCCTTGCCACATTGCGGGCAATAGCCTTTGCCTGTCTCCTCGTCACGCAGGCTCGCAAGCTCATAGCAACCGTGGATGCAATCGCAGTAGCCGGTCGTTGATGCAGTCTTGATGGGCACCAGGGCCATTCGGCTTCCCTCCGATTTTGGATACTACCTGCGGCAAGCGCATGGCGCAAGCCAAGCGGATTCGTGATTCGGGCGCAGGACCAACCGTGAAAGAGCCAGAGCTACGCGCGCTCTGCCTGGGTCAAGTGGAACGGGTCGCCGACCTTCTCGTGCAACTCGAGCCACACTCTTTCCGGCTGAGCGAGGAAAACTTCGACCACGCGAGGATCGAATTGCCGTCCGGAATAGCGCCGGATTTCTTCGCGCGCGGCCGAGATCGGCAGGGCCTTGCGGTACGGGCGATCGGAAATCATGGCATCGAGAGTATCAGCCACGGCGAATATTCTGGCTCCGAGCGGAATCTCCTCGCCTTTCAGCCCGCGCGGATATCCGGAGCCGTCAAAACACTCCTGGTGCGCCAGAACGATTTCGGCGGCTTCCTTCAGGAATGGAATCCGCTGAAGCACCGCGAATCCGATTTCGCAGTGCCGGCGCATGATTTCGCGCTCTTCGGCGGTCAGCGGTCCCGGCTTGCGCAGGATCGAATCCGGGACTCCCATTTTCCCGATGTCGTGAAGGAATGCGCCGCGAGCGATGTGGCGGAGGAGGCCCTTATCCACACCCATAGCCTTTGCGATGCGGATCGTAAACGCGGTCACGCGCTGGCAATGGCCTTCCGTTTCCGCGTCCTTTGCGTCGAGCGCCCCGCCGAGCGCCTCGAGCGTGTGATCGTACGATTGCTCCAAATCCTGGAGCGCGATCGATAGCTGCTGTGTGCGCTCCGCCACCAGGTGTTCAAGATCGCTCTGGTAGGTCCGGTTTTCAAGCACGAGCCGGCGATGTTCCAGGGCGCGCTCGACACTTAGGTGAAGCTGGTCCTTTTCGAATGGCTTCAGGATGTAGTCATACGCGCCGGCGCGGATGGCTTCGAGCGCGATGGCGATATCGTGCATCGCTGTCACCATGATCACAGGGACGTCCGGGTCGAGCCGGCGGAGTTCGCCCAAAAGCTTGAGCCCGTCCATCTCGGGCATCACGATGTCGCTCAGGACGAGATCGTAGGTGTCCTTTTGAAATCCCTCCAGCGCCAGCCGCCCATTGGAGAAAACCTTGCAGGCATAGCCCTGCGACTCGAGCAAGGTTGAAACAACCTCGCGAATCGCCTCCTCGTCGTCGACCACGAGTATTTTTTCTTGGTCCAAGCTCCCCTCCACCATTCAGCATTATAAGGCAGGGCACACACACAAAAGCGCTCGGTTGCTGAATCTCTAACCGGCGTGCTAGTTTTCGTAATGGCTTCCCTGTACTCCCAATCTCACCGTGTGAAGTGTCGCCCAGGAGCCTGACTTCGCTGAGCCTGAGCGGAATGGCCTCTTATTCCAACCCGGGATTGCTGGCGGTCGCCCTGATGGAGGGCTCCGCCGCCTTCATTTTGCTGGTGGTCTACTGGCTGCTGGCGCCCGGGTTTCCAGCCAAATTTCTGCGATATTGGATGACCGGATGGGTCGTCTACCTCGGGCTCGGAGCCATGCGAATCTATTCTCTGCTGCGTGGCGGCCCGTACGACCCGCCACTGGCGCATGCCTTTTCCTTGAGCGCTGCTGCAATCTTTTTCTGCGCCATCATCGAATGTGTCGGGAGAGGACGCCTTCTCCGTTGGCTCTTGCCCCTCGGCGGGCTCGCCGCCGCTGGAATATTGGGCGTGAACTCGATCGCCAAGCTTCCCGACGCGGCTCATTGGCTCTCCTCCATCTCCGAATCTGTATTGTTTCTCGCTGCCGGCTGGGCGCTCTGGCGCGCGAATTGGCAGTTGGGCGGGTTTGGCTGGAAGCTGCTTGGCGGGGTGCTCCTCCTCCGCGGTTTGCACGGATTCGACCAAGCGGATTGGTCCATCCACCCCTATGGGCTCTTCCGCGTATCGTTCCATGGGATGTTTGGAATTGCGATGGGCATCGCCATGGCCGTGATGGTCCTGGAGGCGAGTCGCGCGCGCACCGAGGATCTCAACGAGAAGTTGCGCCGCCTGGCGATCATCACAGCCGAGGCCACGCAAAGTCAGCGAGTGCAGGAAGCCCTTGAAGGAGTCCTCCGTCATTTGGTCGGCAGCTTGGGCGCAAGCCATGGCCTTGTCTTCTTGCTCGAGGGAGAGGGTGAGGCGCGGTCTCTCGTCTTGCGCGCCTCCGCTGGATTCAACCAGCGATTTGCGCAATCACACGCCCGCATATCTCCTGCCGAATCCTGGGCTCGGGAAGCCATGGCGAAGGAAAATCCGCTGAGCGTCTCCAGTTCGGTGAAAGATTCAAGTCTGCGGGAATGGATGAAGGAAGCCGGGCTTGCCTCCTTGGCGGTTGTCAATGTTCCGGGCAAGACCGGGTCTCTCGGCCTTCTCCTGATCGGTTCCAACCATTCACGGGCTGTGCAAACTGCCGAAGAGCATTTCCTGGTCAATGTCGCAAACCTCATCGGGCTCACCGTCCAAAATGTTGCTCTCTACGAGAGCGCGGCGGCCTCGCGCAGGCAGTGGCTCGATACCTTCGACTCGATCGTGGACTTGATCTTTGTTCACGATCCGGAGGGGCGCCTGGTGCGAGCGAATCGGGCGCTGGCCTGGCACCTGGGGGTTGAGCCGGGAGCGATCGAGCAGCAAAGTTTGCGTGATTTGCTGGGGCAGGGGGACGTGAAGTGGAAGAATTGTCCCTACTGCGAGGGAGCCGCCGGCAAGCCCGAGGAAGTCGATCCCGCATTCGGCGGCCATTTCCTGGTCACCAGCTCCAGCTTTCACGATTCGGAGGGAAATCGCCTCGGGACCGTTCACGTGCTCAAAGATTTCACGGAACGCCGCCAGGCCGAAAACAAATTTCGGATGCTTTTCGAGAACGTACAGGAAGGCATCTTCATCTCCACTCCTGATGGAACATTCCTCGATTTCAACAGAGCCTTCATGGAAATTATCGGAGTCGAGAGCAGGGAGGCGCTGCTCAAGCCTGAGGTTGCTTCGAAGCTCTATGTGAATCCAGCAGACCGCGAACGTTTGAAGCGCCTGCTGCGCGAGCACGGCGAAGTGAATGATTTCGAATTCCAGTTCCGCCGGCCGGACGGCGAGATTCGAACCGCGCATGAATCCAGCTTCGTGACGCGCAACGATGCCGGCGAGATCGTGGCCTATCAGGGTTTCGTTCTGGACGTCACGGAACGCAAGAAAGCGGAACTCGAAATCCGGCGGCGCAACCGTGAACTGCTGGCCCTCAACTCGATTGCGGAGACGCTCAGCCAGTCCGTCGCCCTCGAGGAGGTTCTGGGCCGTGCGCTGCTCAAAGTGAACGAACTTTTTGCCGCCGATACCAGTGCCATCTATCTTTTGGACGAGGCTGGCAAGACGGTGAAACGCGTCGCCGCCGCCGGCCATCGCTCCGAATTGGCACGCGGCCTCGGTCGAATCGATATCCCCCCGGTGTTGCTTGAGCAAATCCGCCAGGCCCGCGCCACGCTGCTTTCAGGATCCGCTCTCGCGGTGCCCGAGCCCCTGCGCGAGGTGCAGCGCGCCGAAGGCGTTCGCGACGCACAGGTGGCGATCCTTTGGTCCAAGGAACGCATCATCGGGGCGCTCGCGATCGGCACGCGTAGTCAGCGCGAATTTTCCTCCGCCGAGCTGAACCTGCTCGCGGCCGTCGGGAACCAGATCGCCACGACAATCGATAAATCGCTGCTGCTTGAGCAAACGCGCGAAGCGTACGAGGGGCTTCGCCTGGCCCAGGAACAGCTTTTGCAGAGCGAAAAGATGGCTGCCGTCGGCCAGCTCATTTCCGGAGTCGCTCACGAGCTCAATAACCCGCTCACCGCGATTCTGGGTTATAGCCAGCTCCTCAAATCGGAAGAGCTGACGAATTCTCGCGGGTCCGACTATCTGGAAAAACTCTACAAGCAGGCCCAGCGCACCCACCACATCGTCCAGAATCTTCTGAGCTTTGCACGCCAGCACAAGCCCGAGCGTGCGCCGGTGGATATCAATCAGATTCTCGAAGATACGCTGGTGCTTCGCGAATATGATATGAAGCTCAACAACATCCGCATCCACCGTGAGTTCCTCGCTCCGCTACCTCCCGCGGGCGGCGACTTCCACCAGCTCCAGCAGGTTTTCCTGAATATTCTCAACAATGCTGTCGATGCCGTGGGCGAAAACGGCGGCCAGGGCGAAATTTGGGTGCGCACCGAACTCGCGCACGAGCGCATCCGCGTCGAATTTACCGATAGCGGCCGGGGAGTACAGAATCCCCATCGCGTCTTCGATCCCTTTTACACCACCAAGCCGGTGGGGAAGGGAACCGGACTCGGACTCAGCATCTGCTACGGCATCGTCAAAGAACACGGCGGAGAAATTCAGGTCCGCAATTCTCCTCCTCGCGGCGCCACTTTCACCGTCCTTCTGCCGATTCTAAAAGCTTCGCAGACCGCCGCTCCTGAGCAGCCCTCTCGTGCACGGGATTCCGTCACCGGCACGGTGCTGATCGTCGATGATGAAGAGGCCGTGCTTCACCTCGAGCGCGAGGTCTTACGCTCCCGCGGCATCCAAGTAAAACTCGCCTACAGCGCGAAAGAGGCGATTGAACTGCTGCGCACTCAGCCGGTCGATGCCGTCGTGACGGACATGAAGATGCCTGGCGAGGTGACTCCCTCCGCGTTTTATCGCTGGATCGAGCAGCACCGGTCGGAGCTTGCCGATCGCGTCGTCTTTACCATCTCCAACGCGCAAGAAAGCGAAATCAGCTCGGCGCTCCGCAAAACCCCCTGCGCCGTGGTGCAAAAGCCGTTCGCAATCGAGGATTTCTGGAAAGCCGTTCGAAAAGCCCTTCGGACGGAAGCTCCGGCAACGCTTAAGCGCTGAAGCGGAAGGGAACCTCGGACTGCGCGGCGCTCTGCCCCAGCTTTGCCATGGCTGCCTCAGTCTGCGCCGAGAGGCTCGCCACTCGCTCCGTGAGCCGCGCTAGCCGCCGCATCGACCTGGGTCCGCCCAGCGCAATCTGAATCGAAATCACTCGCGTGTTCAGCCGAAAACAAAAATTCGTCGAGCGCCGCGCTATCTCCCGGCGTCCGTTCATTTCAAAGGCCGAGCAGTCGATCTCGCGCCGCAACAGATTCAACTTCGCAAAATCTCCCGCAAGTCCGGCAAGAAACCTTCGCAGAATTTGTCGGCGCTCTTCTCGCCACATCCGCTGCCCATCCTTGGCGATTTTCCACCGCACATAATGGGCGTCGGCCAAGTCGAGCGCCTGGCGCAATTGCGGGAAATGCTGCGTGTGCAGCGGAACAAGTCCCTCGATACCTTCGTGCCCTTCCAGCGCGGTTTCTTGCAAAAGCGGAGCGCACCCCGCCCAGGCCGCGGCGATCAGGACCGAAGCCGAGAGAATGAACAGAATTGCCACAACGGCCGTCATTGCTTTACGGTTTACCTTGGCGAAGGCTCTGCAATTGCTCCTGAGCCTCAGTCCGGCCCGTGTTTCCTCCGGTGCGCGCGCAATGGTACCATCCGTCCGCTCAGTTTCAGGTTCCTCCCCGGCCTGGCCGGTTGACTTCGTGACCCGCCAAGGGTACCATTCACGCCACTTGATTAGCTAGGAGAGTAAATGGAGTCGCTCGAGCGCTTCGCCCAAAATCAGCGAATCATCGAGGACTATGCCTCCCAATGGCTGGCGGACATTCCCAGCGACCTGGGCCGCCTCCTGCACGTTTCCATGCTGCGCAACATGTCGACCGGGCGCTATCACCATCCGCTCCTCGAAGAAATGTATTCCGAGCCGGGTGTGCACCAGGCGCTCCTCTATTGCCACGAAGAGCTTTTTGAAAAGGTGCTCGAAGCTTCGTTGGAACAGCAGGAATGGGACCTGCGCTCCTATTTCGTTGGCCTCGATTCCTCTCCCGCCGAGGCTTCTGCCCGCTGGCTCGAATCCGAATTCTTCCGCCTGTTTGTGCCTCTCGGCACCCCGCCTTACCTCCGCGATCTTTTCTTCTCCAACATGCGCATCGTTCTGAGGCTGATCGTCGCCGAACGCGCTTCCATAACCGCCGCCTGAGAGTGCCCCCACAGAACCCGAATCGCCAATCGCGCCGCTTCTAGGGCAAGAAACCTGCTAGTCTTTGTTGTTGTCATCCAATTTTCCCGGGAGCTTTCATGAAACGGCTTCTATTGATTGCTTTTTTGGCGGCGGCCGCCGTGGCTGCCTCGGCGCATGGCAGGCGTGTCGCGCCGCACCTGCTTTTCCGATCCTCGTCGAGCCCTGAGCAGACCGCTTCAAAGACCGGCCCCGAATTCCTCAAGGCGGCGGATGAAGTGCTTGCCCAAATGAGCGAGCTGCTGGCGCTTCCCATCAAAGAGCCGCTGAAAAAAAGTCTGCGTTCGAAGCAAGAAATACGCGCTTACTTGATCCAGGAAGAAAAAGAGGATCGCACCGACGCCCAGCGCTACGCCGACCGCAAAGCGCTCGAGGCCTTCGGCCTGATCCCCAAGGATTTTCCTCTCGATTCTTTCCTGCTCGACGTGCTGACCGATCAAGTCGCCGGGCTCTACGATCCGAAAGCGAAGGAGTTTTACATCGCGGATTGGATTCCCGCCGATGAGCAGCGCGCGGTGATGTCCCATGAATTGACCCACGCCCTCGAGGACCAGTCCTTCCACATCGATCCCTGGATCAAAGCGGCGCGTCCCAATGACGACGCCGAGCTCGCGCGCCAGGCTGTCAGCGAAGGCTCCGCGCTCGCCGCCATGGTTGACTACACGTTGCGGGACCAAAAAGTGAGCGTCCGCGACCTCCCGGATGTCGCCCTGTTCATCCGCTCGGGCGCCCTCGAAGAAATGGACAAGGACCCGCACCTGAAAAAAGCTCCGCCCTACATTCGCGACGAGCTGATTTTTCCCTATCTTGCCGGCACCACTTTTTCGCAACAGTTTCTCAAAGCTCACCGTGGTTGGGCGGATCTGCGCCTGATCTTCGAGAATCCTCCTGTCTCGACGCAGCAAATCCTGCACCCTGATTTGTATCTCACCGGCGTAAAACCTGTGAAAGTCGCTTTGCCCGAATGGAAGGGACTTGTCCCGGCCGAGTGGAAGCTCCTGGAAGAAAACGTGATGGGAGAATTCGGCCTCGAAGAAGTGTTGAAGCAGTTTCTTGGCCAGGGGCGTGCGGACTCGCTCTCTCCTGCCTGGGCCGGCGATCGCTACGCCCTGTTCGAAGACACGAAGACGAACCGCACCATCCTCATCTTCCGCCTCGCGCTCGATAATGAGGAAGACACCGCCCGCTTCTTCGGCCAATACAGCGAAGCCCTCGAGCTCAAGCACGAGACCCGCAAGGATCTTTTCCGCCGGCCGAATTTCTTTCAATTCCAGACCGCGGACGGCGGCGCATTTCTCCGCTGCCTCGCCAATACATGCCTCTCGCTCGAAGGCGCGAGCCGCGAATTCTTCGACAGCGTGAATCAGGCCATCGGATGGCCTCCCGCGCCCGCTCCGCCCGAATCAGCGATGCCGCGCTCGGTGGCGCGCCAGGTTGCGTTTGTCGTGCGTTCGCCGCAGGTGGACGCCGCCGCCGCCGCGCGCTAGAGTTTCCCTGCAATGGGCCTCTTCGACCTCCGCCGGATTCCCGAAGCCGAAGTTATGGACGATTCAGGCGAGGTAGAAGCCTATGCATCGGCTGCCGCGCAAGCACACCTGGAAAAAATTGACGACACGTTCGTCGCCCATGCCTTGCGCCTCGTCCGCGGGCGTGAGCGTGGCCGCGCACTCGACATCGGCACCGGCCCCGGCCAAATCGTTATCAAACTTGCCCGCCGCCTGACGCTCTGGAAATTCATGGGAGTGGACCGTTCGGCAAGTATGATCGACCAGGCGCGCGCAAATCTTGCCGCCGCCGGCGGAGAGCTCGCCGGTCGCGTCGATTTTTCCGTTGCTGATGGCAATCGCCTCGGCTTCCCGCCGGCCAGCTTTGATTTTGTAATGTGCAATTCCGTGCTGCATCATCTCGACGACCCCAAGAATTTGTTCTCGGAGATGGCGCGTCTGGCAAAGCCGAATGGCGCCTTGCTTCTTCGCGATCTGCGCCGCCCCAACTGGGTCCGCTATCCCTTCCACATTCGCTGGCACGGCCGCCGCTATTTCGGAACCATGCGCAAGCTCTACCGCGATTCCGTCCGCGCCGCTTACACCCCGGACGAATTGCAGCATCTGCTGGAGCTGTCCGCCCTCCCGAACGCGCGGGTCTTCACGCACCACACCACTCATCTCGGCTTCGAGCGCCCGCTCAAGTGGGACAGGCCTCCCGGCCTGTCCTCTTGTTCGTAGAATTGTTGTGGAGGAACCTGAACTTCAGCGTTGGAAGCTCCCGGGTCTCACTCTCCCAGGTATGCCCCCGCGGAATCGCTTCGGTGGACCACCATGATTGCCTGATCATCCGCCTGGCGTGTGCCCGACGTGTGGTGGTTCACGTCCTTCATGCACGCAGCCAGCAGTTCCTGCGGCACCCACCCGTGCCGCTCCGCCGCCACATTTGTGAGCCTGCCGACGCCATATTCATTTCCCGAGGCATTGCGCGCCTCCGAAATTCCGTCGGTGAAGAGGAGCAGCGAATCGCCCGGATCGAGCCGCACCTTCAGCATGTTGTACTGGCTGGTGGAAAACATTCCCAGCGGCAGCCCCGTGGCTGTGAGCTGCCTGACGCCGTCACGGGTGATCAGCAGCGCAGGGTGATGCCCGGCGCTGGCGATTTCGAGCTCGCCGCCTTTGCGCGCGCTTCCGCAAATCAGCGTGGCGTATTGCCCCGCAAACGTGCTCTCGCAAAACAAGTGGTTCGCCCGCCCGAGCATCTTATCGATCTCGAGTCCCGCGTCCGCGCCCGCGAGGCTCCGGAACATAGCGTGCAAATGGGTCATCAGCAACGACGCGGCCACTCCCTTGCCGGCCACGTCGCCGAGAAGGAACACAAGCTTCCCGCTTCCGTTCGGCGGCACAATCAGATCGCAGTAGTCCCCGCTCACAGGCCCGGCCGGTTTGTACTCGTAGTGAATCTGCCACTCGCCGTAGCGCGCCTGCTTTTGCGGCAGGAGCCCGCGCTGCACCTGCGAAGCCAGTTCCAGGTCTCCTTCGAGCGCTCGCCTTTCTTCCGGCGTCAGGCATTCCAGGCAGACGCGCACCAGGGGGTCGGCGATCAGCCGCTCGCGTTCTACGGTTCCGTGACATTCCTCGCACGTCCCATAGGTGCCTTCATGGATGTGCTGGATCGCCGTATCCACTTCGTGCAAAAGCTCCATGAACGGAGCCGCGGACGCTGCGGAACTGCCCGACGAAATTGCGGCGGAGAGCCGCTCCCGCCGTTTTTCAAGTTGTTCCCGTAAATAGGGTTCGCTGATTTCGGCCATCGGAATTTTCTCCGGCTCGAAGGATCTCGCAATTCCTGCTCCGCTGCTATCCGATTCGCTCATGGAAATCGTCTCCCGGGCGCGTCACTTCGTCTTGCTATTGGATTCAGCAGGCTCCCCCGGCGATTCCGGCTCCAGCGGTTCGAGCAGGGGCCGGCCTGCTTTGCGCTCGAGCCGCGACAACCGGTGCTCGAATCGCGCCCGCACTCGCTTGTAAGCCCCCGGCGCAATGGTGCCCTGGTGATTCGCTCGCCGCAGCTCGAGGAGCGCGCGTTTTGCGAACCCCGCGGCTTGCTGCGGCGCTCGCGCGCGGTGCTCGAAATAGATGGCCAGCTCCTCATAGGCCTCGAATCCTTCGCGGGAGTTTCCGGTCATTCGCTCCCAGAGCCCGCACGCGAGCGCAAAATCTCCCTCCCGCTTTGCCAGCCGGGCCAGCCGGGTGCGGGCGGCGCGGTCGGTTTCCGGCGGCAGCTCCGCCGCGATCGAGCGCTCGTACAGCGTCCGCGCTCGTGCGGCCTCCCCGCGCCGCTCGCAAATCCGCGAAACGCCGTAGAGCTCGAGCGCATCACGCCCGTGCGATTCCGGCTCGGCCAGCAGCGAAAGCACGCGGCTCGATAGCCCGGCGAGCCCGCGCAGGTCCATCTGGTTGTGCTGAAAAATCGGGACGAGCGGCTCGGGCGGTCCTCCGCGCAAAAAATCGAAATACATCGCAGGAATCAGTTCGGACATCACATCCGTCCCGCGATTCCACCCGAGCACGTGCCGCTCCAGCTCCGGCAGGCGCACCGACCCGAGCCGCAGCCGCCACAGATTTCTTGCCGGGTGCAGAAAATCGAGATGTGCGCGCGGAGCGGGCGGCCGGATCGTCCGGGTCATGCGGTAGCGCGTTTCGAGCAGCGGCCAATCGAACGCTTTGCCGTTGAATGTCACCAGCACGCGCCGCTCCGCCATTCGTTCCGCGAGCGCCACCAGCAGCGAGTGCTCCTCGCTGTGCTCGCGCATGAAGAACTGCTCCACTTCGAGCCCGCCTGCGTCCCACCACGCGATTCCGACGAGAAACGCGTACGTGCCCGTCCCGCCGGCGAGTCCGGTCGTCTCCGTATCGAGAAATAGCCACTGCTGAGGATCCGCTGCTTCCTCCGGCGCTCCCGGAGCGAGCAGCCCCAGAGCCGATGCATTCACGCGCTCTTCGAGCGGCTCGCATCCATCGAGTTCCGAAAACCACCGCTTCACCGCGAGGTGCTCGCCGAATTTGTTTCGCACAGTCCGCGCGCCCAAAATTTCCGCCAACCGCGCGGCGCCCTCGGGTATGTCCGGCGCCATTCCGCGCGGCTCGGCGTCCACCGCGCGTCTCTTCGCGGGCTTCAACGCCTTCAATTCGGCTAACGGATCGTGGCTCATCGATTGCATATATTCACGCCGCACTCAACACAGAGTACACAGAGGGTGTGGAGTTCACAGAGGCGAGATTTCGTCGAATCAGCACAAAAGTCTCCGTGCCCTCCAGGTTTTCTCCGAGTCCTCTGTGTTAAATCCCCGTTCACCGCTGGCAAAGCCGCGCCAGGATCTGAAGCGCCGCCTCCTTGGTCCGTTCGCTCTTCTCACCCGCGGGCCCCACGCAAGAAGGGCACCCCCGCTCGCACGGGCAAGCCGAAATCAGCTCGCGTGTTCGGCGCAGCAGCAAATCGTGCGCCCGATAAAGCGGCTCGCTGAAGCCGATTCCGCCGGGATAAGCATCGTAAAGATACAGATTCGGCTCGAAAAGTTCCTTCGCCTGGGCCGGATCATCCGTCGCCGCCGTAAACTCGTGCCATTCCTTTTCGACTCCGGCGCTTGGGGGGCGCTCGCCTACAGCCGTGCCAAGATCGGGCCGGTCGCACATCAGCAGCAGCGTGGCCATGGATTCCAGCGCGTGCAGCAGCCCGAAAATTCCGCTTTGCCGCTCCGAAAGCGCAAACGGCAATTTTTCCAGCAGTTCGCGCTCGAGCGTGATCCAGAACGCCGTCGTGTGCATTTCGTTTTCCGGAAGCTCGAGCTTTCCCGCGCCCACATTTTCGTTGGTAAAAAATTTGATCTTCTTGAATCCCACCACCTGCGACCGAACCAGAACATCCCCGTGCGCGCGAGCTGCGGGTCCGGCGACGCGCTCTTCTTCCGCGATTTCGAGCACGCGCACCTGCGTGTAGCGAATCGCGTCGGTGTAGTAGTCCACGTCCACGCGCTTCACGTAAGCCTTGCGCTCGTCAAAATCCATTCTTTCGACGTGATACTGCTCGCCCTGATGAAGATAAATCGCCTTCGGATGCACGGTCGTGAGCGCCGACGAAAAATCCACTTCGCCGATCACTTCAGGCTCGCCGTCATCTTCGCCGGTCACGTCGATGATCACGAAGTTATCCGAAGTCACCGACCGCAGGCTCACCGTATCCGCCGGATACGCCTCCTGCACCCAGTGCCAGTTCCCGCCGCTGCGGTGCAGAAAGCCTGCTTCGGCCAGACGCGCGCAAAGTCCCGGCAGATCCACCGCGCCAAATTTTTCGTCCGGCGAAATCGGCAGCTCAAACGCCGCGCATTTCAAATGATTCACCAGGATCTCGAGATTGTCAGGCTGCACGTAGGCATGTTCCGGCGAGCGCCCGAAAAAATAATCCGGATGCTGCACGATGAATTGGTCGAGCGGCGTCGACGACGCCACCATCACCGCGCACGAACTCCCGCTGCGCCGCCCCGCGCGCCCGGCCCGTTGCCACGTGGAAGCGATCGACCCGGCGTATCCGGCCATCACGCACGCGTCGAGCGAGCCGATATCGATGCCGAGTTCCAGCGCGTTCGTCGCCACTACGCCGCGCACGCGCCCTTCGCGCAGCCCGCGCTCGATTTCCCGCCGCTCCCCCGGCAAATATCCGCCGCGATAGCCGCGTACCGGCTCCGGCTGGCCCGGCTGCGGCGGATTGGCCTGCTGCAAATAAGTGAGCAGCACTTCGGTGTGCAGCCGGCTGTTCGCAAACACGATCGTTTGCAGTTTCCGCGCCAACAGCTCTTTTGCCACGCGCGTCGACTCGTTCAAAAAGCTGCGGCGGATTCCCAGGTTCCGGTTCACCATTGGCGGGTTGTAAAAGACAAACAGCTTCTCGCCCGCCGGCGCGCCGTTTTCCTCGATCACCTCCACGCGCTTTTCGATCAACTGCGCCGCCAGCTCCCCGGGGTTCGCGATCGTCGCCGAGCAGCAAATGAACTGCGCTTGGGAGCCATAAAACGCCGCGATGCGCGCCATCCGCCGCAGAACGTTGGCCAGATGGCTGCCGAAAACGCCGCGATAGGTGTGCAGCTCATCCAGCACGATGTACTTCAAGTTTTCGAACACTCGCGTCCATCGCGTGTGGTGCGGCAGGATGCCCGTGTGCAGCATGTCCGGATTTGTCAGGATGATGTGCCCGCGCTCGCGGATGGCGCGGCGCGCGTCACCGGGCGTATCGCCGTCGTAGGTGAACACGCCGAAGGAATCGTCCAGCCGCCGCCCGAGGTCGCGCAGCTCGGCAAGCTGATCCTGCGCGAGCGCCTTGGTGGGGAAGAGATACAGCGCGCGCGTGTCCGGATTCTCGAGGATTGCATTCAGCACCGGCAAGTTGTAGGACAGCGTTTTGCCCGAGGCCGTCGGCGTCACCACCACGAAATTCTCTTCCGCGCGCGCGAGTTCCGCCGCCTCCGCCTGATGCGAATAAAGCTGCTCGATCCCCTTCGCGCGGTACGCTGCCGCCAGTTCCGGGCGTACCCAGGCCGGCAGCGGCCGAAATTGCGCCTCGCGCGCCGGGATGTGTTCTACGGCCGTGAGCACCTCCTCTGCCCGGTAACGCGCCGCCAGCTCCCCCAGCGCCTCCTGAAACGTCGCCAGAGTCATGCTGCGGCCTTCCTGCGCCCTCACCGCCAATTGCCCCATCACATTTTGTGGCACAGGCACTCTTGCCTGTGCTCTTCCGGCCTGTTCTGCCACCAGCACCTCCCAACCAGCTCGCTGCACAAGCATCCAATGGACCGCGAAAGGCTTCTGTCGAGCGCGCGCTTCTTTCGCTTTTTGTTCGCTCACACTACCACGCCGCTGCGCTCCGCGCAACCGTCAATTTCGCCTTTTTTTCGGCATTTACTTGCTGGAACGGTACAGAATCACGCGCACTTTCTCGAGCGTCACCAGTCCGCCGCCGATCATCTGGTCGAGTTGCGGCAGAATCGCCTCAATCCGCTCCGCGTACTCCACCACCTCGATCACGATCGGCAAGTCCTGCGAGAGTCGCAGAATTTTCTCCGTGTGATAAATGCTCGACCCGCCGTATCCGCCCACGCCGCGCAGCACCGTCACCCCGCTGAATTTCTCCTGCCGCAGCAGCTTCACGATTTCCTCGTACAGCGGCTTGCCGTGCCAGCGGTCCGACTCGCCGATGTGAATGCGCATCAACGTGCGCTCGCCTTCAAATCGTTCGTGCTCCATGTTTCTCCCTCGTCAACCTCTCCTCAGTTCCGGAATCGCGCCGCGCGGCCGAACTTTCCATTTTCCGTCTTCACTTTTCTATTTTCTGCTGGTTCACAGCCGCTCGGCGATCCGCATTCCCGCGACAATAGCAAAAATTCCTCCGGCCACGCTCGCCAGGATGTACGTTCCCGCACGCAACCATTCGCCGTCTTCGAGCAGCCGCACCGTCTCCCAACTGAAGGTCGAAAACGTCGTAAACGCGCCGAGAAAGCCCACGGTCATTCCCACGCGCCATTCCGGAGGCAGCGTCAAATGTCTCAAGCCGTACTCGCCGATCCCGCCGAGCAAGAAGCATCCGAGCAGGTTCACCACCAGCGTCCCGGAGGGAAACTCCGCGCTCGTCCGCTGCTGCACCATCCCCTGCAACCCGTATCGCGCCAGCGTTCCCGCCGCGCCGAAAATCAACAGCAGTGCCAATCGCACGTTCTCATCCTTTTCCGCGCCCCTTGCGCCCAACAAAAAACTCCTGGACGCCAACGGGCGGCCAGGAGTTATCAGTCCATCGCGGACGTTTCAGGCGAACTCCATCGCCTTTCGCTATTCCTACCTATTCTATCATGCAGATTCAGATCCCATATGTGCGTTCGCTCGTCTCCAGTCCTTTGCATCCTATGCTTCCTTTGCCTCCTTCTCTTGACACCCGCGCCCGTGCCTCGCTATACAATCTACATGGCTCAATCCTTCTTGATTTTCGATTTCGGCGCCGACGAACCCGCCGCCCAGCAAGCCCGCCACAAAATCGAAGGCTGGAAACAAGCGTTCCGCCTCGGCAATAAGATTCTCCTGAAATTCGAGCGCGAAGAAGCCGCCGAAGGCGACGGCAGCCGCGCGAAGGCCGCCGCGGCGGAAAAGGAATCAGCCTCAAAAAAGAAATCCGCCGCAAAAGGCAAGAAGGACGACGCCGGCGCTCCCGCGGAGCCACCCTCTCGCATTCGTCTCCTTATCCGCCTCGATTTCTCCGACCACGAAAAGCTCTCTCACCAGCGCTGGCTCGACCGCATCCCCACCGAAGATCCATTCAAGTTCACAAAGGCCGAAACCGTCCGCCACACCGACCCCGAATTTTCTAAAACGATGGAGCTCTTCGACTCCCTCGACTAGCCTCCGCGCCGCCTCCCGAGACCTTTGGAGTGCGGAAGCTTGCTTCCGCTTTGTCTTCGAACCCCGTACAGCCGAGCCAAAACAGCATCCGAGTGGTACCGGCTGAACTCTGACCTAGCCGAACTCAATTCAACTTTGAAATTTCCGCCCGCCCCTCGCCTCGCATCCGCCATCCGCGTATACTGCCAGCCAAGTACGCGCCTGAATAACAACTCCTGGGAGGTGCGCCATGTCCGTTCGAATCGCGGCGTTCCTAGTCTTGCTCGCAGCGCTCTTCGCCCCCGCCATTGAGGCCCAGGAGTCGGGCACCCAATCCGTCCCGCCGGCTCCCGCTCAGTCGCCAGCCCCCAAGCCCCAGCGAATCCGCATCGGCGGAAACGTTCAGGCGGCGGCGATAATTCATCAAGTAATGCCTGTCTATCCCAAAGAGGCAAAGAATGCAGGGATTGCGGGCACGGTGGTGCTCCACGCCATCATCGGCAAAGACGGGACCGTCCGCGATCTCATGTACGTGTCCGGGCCGCCCTTGCTGATGAAATCCGCTCTCGATGCCGTCAAGCAGTGGGTTTACAAGCCCACACTACTCCAAGGTGAACCCGTCGAGGTGGACACAACAATCTCGGTCGTCTACACCCTCGGCAACTCGCCTCCCCCCGCCGATTCGGCGGCAGCGCAAGCCCCCAGATCAGAAGACGACGCGAAGCGGGCCATCGATCCCCAGCTCAAAGCCGATATCTTGCATCTGGTCGAAATCTCGCGCTTGCGCGAAAGAGAAGCCGAAGTTGTCCATTCACTCTTCGAATCCATGCGGCCCTTGCTGCTCCAGACGATTCCCCCGACTCCGAGCCGCGAAAAAATTCTCGATGCCTACGGCGAAAAACTCGCTGCGCTGCTCTCTTCGGACGAATTTACCGATCGCGTCGTCCAGGTTTACGCCAAATATTTCATTGACGACGACATCAAGGCCATCACCGCGTTCTACCAAACGCCCGCGGGGGCTCGCCTCCTCGAAGCCAGTCCGAAAATGGCGCTGGAAATGATGCAGGTTGGCCAAGGACTCGCCCAGGAAAAATCCGACTCGATCCTGAAGCAGCTTTGCCGCGAGTATCCCGAGCTTCAGGGCGTCGCGAAGTTCTGCCCCGAAAGCCCCATGAAGAAAAGTCTTCTGCTCGGCCCGGCCCACCCTCCTGCGGCGCAGCCATCGGGAAATTGAATTTCGCACGTGTTTTCTCTGTTCTTCGGAGGACACAATTCTCGCTGGCCTAAGGCCTTCCCCGGAAACGCCAGCTGGCTCTGAGGCTGCCCGAAGGGTCCGCGCCTGCCGATCCGTGGGAAGGTCCTGAAAGGCGCGTTTGTCTCTGCCTTGGGATCAGCATACCCCCCTCCGAGCCTCAGTTCCAAAATGGGAATTTTCACTTTACCCTTGAAATATAGGTACTCTTGTGATAAAATTGTTTTGGCATGAATGGATTCCACAAGTCGAGCGTTATCAACACCGGCGATCCCGCCATGGCCGAGACAGACCACGCATTTTGGCGCTCTTGGCTCCATCCGGCCGATGATTTCAAACCACTTACGCTCCATTTTCTAATCGCGACACCGGAATTAGATTTTCGAGTAACCGCCTGCAAATCCAACGAGTTCTATTCTTCTAATCGCGACAAAATCGCGATTTCAAGCGAACTGCGCCAATCAGGAGACCCTTCGGCCCGCCTCAGGGCAGGTTGGCGTTCCAAGGAAAGGCGCCAACCATGGCTTGCCCATCGCTACCCCAGCGTAAGCGGGCCTGCCCACCGAAGCCTTGGCGTAGGCGGGTCACCACTCACTGATCACCACTCACTACTCACTGCTCTAATCGCGGATCCGCGATTAGAAGCTCGCCTAAGCCCATGGAAAATCAACCTTTTGAAAATTTCTAATCGGCTCAAAACGACCCCCCTCACCCTCTCGCCTGGCATCTTTGCCGCATCCGGCGCGCGCGGCCAGCGGACGCAAACCCTCCGCCACCTTCCTTTCGCCGCCCGCCGCCCGTTCCGGTATAATGGGCTGAATCGCAAATCCCCCGGCTCGCTCCCGCGCTCGGGAGCTGACATCTCACCCGAAAGGGAGCGGATGGCCTCGCAAACAAAGGTCAAAACAGCGGCCAAATTTGACGCTTCGAAATACGAAGGGCTCGACCGCCAGACCCTGATCCGCATCTACCGCACGATGTTTCTTTCGCGGAAGCTCGACGACCGCGAAATCCAGCTCAAGCGCCAGAACAGAATCTTCTTCCAAATCAGCGGCGCGGGACACGAAGCAGTCCTCACCGCGGCGGGCCTCCTCCTGAAGCCGGCTTACGATTGGTTTTATCCGTACTATCGCGACCGCGCGCTCATGCTGATGCTGGGAGTGACGCCCTACGAAATGCTCCTCCAGGGAGTGGGCGCGAAAGACGATCCCGCGTCCGCCGGGCGCCAGATGCCCTCGCACTGGGGCCACCAGAAATTCAATATCGTCACGCGCTCTTCGCCCACGGGCACCCAGTTCCTTCAGGCGGTGGGCGCCGCGGAAGCGTCGCTTTACTTCGGCGAATTTCCGAACTCTCTCGAGCAGGCGCGCAAAGCCCCGCTCGGCCAGGCTGTCAACCATCATCACGACGAAATCGTTTACGTTTCGGGCGGCGACGGCCACACCAGCGAAGGCGAGTTTTTCGAATCGCTCAATACGGCGAGCAATCGGCGCCTGCCGGTCCTGTACCTGATCGAGGACAATGGTTACGCCATTTCCGTCCCGGTTGAAGTCCAGACGGCCGGCGGCAACATTTCGAAGCTCGTCTCCAACTACCCGCACTTGCACATCGAGGAATTCGACGGCACCGATCCGCTGGAAAGCTACGCCGCGCTGAGCCGTGCGGCGGAGCACTGCCGCGCGCGCAAAGGCCCGGCGCTCGTTCATGCGCACGTCACGCGCCCGTATTCGCATTCGCTCTCGGACGATGAAAAGCTGTACAAGGCCTCCACCGAGCGGGAAGAAGAAGCGCACCGCGACCCGATCCCGAAATACGGACTCTTCCTGGTGCGCGAAGGGATTCTCGAAGAGCACGAGCTCGAAGCCATCGAGTCGGAAGTGGAGCGCGAGATTATCGAAGCCACCGACCGCGCCTTGCAAGCCGAGCTGCCCTCCGCAGATTCCATCTATCACTGGGTGTACTCGCCGGACGTGGATCCCACGGACAAGCAATTTGAATCCACGCCGAAATTCCAGGGCGACCCGAAGACCATGGTGGAGATGGTCTCCGCGACTCTGATGGACGAAATGGCTGCGGACGAGCGCATCCTGGTGTTCGGCGAAGATGTGGCCGATTGCAGCCGCGAGGATTACCTTGCGAGCGTGAAAGGGAAGGGCGGAGTCTTCAAAGCCACCTCGGGCCTCCAGCGCCGCTACGGCAGCTCGCGCGTTTTCAATTCCCCGCTCGCCGAAGCCAATATCGTCGGCCGCGCCCTCGGAATGGCCGAGCGGGGACTCAAGCCCGTCGCGGAAATCCAGTTTTTCGATTACATTTGGCCGGCCATGATGCAGCTTCGCGACGAGCTGGCCACGATTCGCTGGCGCTCCGGCGGAAAGTTCAAAGCGCCTGCGATCATCCGCGTGGCCATCGGCGGCTATCTCACCGGCGGGGCGATTTACCACAGCCAGTGCGGCGAAGTGATTTTCACGCACACTCCCGGGCTGCGCGTGGTGATGCCATCCACGGCGCTCGATGTGTGCGGCTTGCTGCGCACCGCGCTTCGCTCCGACGATCCGGTGATGTTCCTCGAGCACAAGCATCTTTACCGCCAGCCGTACAATCGCTCGCCCTATCCGGGCGCCGATTTCATGATTCCATTCGGCAAAGCGTCCGTTGTTCGCGAAGGGACAGACGCAAGCATCATCACGTACGGCGCCGTGGTGCATCGTGCCGAAGTAGCGGCGGCTGAACTCGCGCGCGAAGGCGTTTCCGTGGAGATTCTCGATCTGCGCAGCTTGAGCCCGTACGATTGGGAAGCGGTCGCGGCCACGGTGCGAAAAACGAATCGCGTTCTTGTAACCTATGAGGATTCGCGCTCCTGGGGCTACGGCGCGGAAATTGCCGCGCGCATCGGCGATGAATTGTTCGGCGATCTCGACGCACCGGTTCGGCGCGTCGCCGCTACGGACACTTTCTGCGCCTATCAGCCGAAGCTCGAGGACGCCATCCTGCCGCAGACGGACGATATCGTCCGCGCCGTCCGCGAGCTCGTCGCGTTTTAGTAGGACAAGCCTCCGGCCTGTCCTCTTGAAGCGCCGGCAAAAGGAAGCAGCCGGCGCCGGGAAAAATTTTGAAAGAAAGGAACTTTTGAGTGCTCCGATACGTAGTTCAAGATAGAGCAGAAACCGCGGGTGTGTGCCCGCGGGCAAGGGGGCTCGAATGATTTGTCCAAACTGCCAGAGAGAAATCACGGAACATTCGAATTTTTGCTATTACTGCGGCGCGCGCCAGGTGGTGACGCCCGCGGGCGCGCACACCGCGCACAAGCGGCTGATGCGCTCGGTGAAGGATTCCAAAATCGCGGGAGTTTGCGGCGGCATCGCGGAGTATCTGGAAATCGATTCCACGATCGTGCGGCTGCTCTGGGTGATTGCGGTTTTTGTTCCCGTGCCGATTTTTCCGGCGATTGTGGGCTACATCGTCGGCTGGATCATCATGCCGCTCGCGCCGGTGCCGGCGGCAGTTCCCGCAGCGGCCGCGCCGCCGGTGCAATCATCCGGCGCTCCGCATTCGGCGCAGACGGCTTGAACGGGAAGCGGCGTCAGTCTTTGCTCTTCGCGGGGCGCGCGCTTCCGCCGCCGCGATAGATGGCGTGATCGAAGGAGAGCAAGCCCGCGCCGGTGGTGGCGAGCAGAAACGCGCCGGCCATGAGCGCCAGCGGGAACTCGTAATTTTTTACTTGGGTGATTGGACCCTGAGGGAGGTGAACCCGAAACACTGCGACCGCCATTTCAATCGCCAGCAGCAATCCCGCGATGCGAGTGAAGAGTCCCGCAATCAGCAGGATTCCACCGAAAAATTCGAACACCCCGGCGATGTACGCAAAGTAGCCCGGAAACCCCATTTTGCCGAACATCTGCACCGTGCCCGCCATGTTGACGAACAGTTTCGGGTACCCGTGAAAAATGAAAATGATTCCCAGCACCACCCGCAGCAGCAACAGCGCCACCGGCTTCAGATTCTCCATCCTTTGCATCGGTGTTTCTCCCGGCCGAAAGATGAGCGGAATCGCCTTCGCCGGCCCGCATTGTAGCAGAAAGCTCCGCGCCCCAATCCCAGCCGGTTCGTGGAACATGCCCGCTAACCCTTCGCCGGACTCGCCGGACCGATGGTGTAAAATTCTGGGTTGATCATGGAGCAAAGGAACCGATGACGCAATCAACTCGCACGATCGGCGTATGCAATGGCGGCGGGGATTGTCCCGGCTTGAACGCGGTGATTCGCGCGGTCGTGCGCACGGCCCGGCTCGAGTACGGCTGGAGCGTCATCGGCGTGACCAACGGTTTCAACGGCCTGATCTGGCCCGAGCAATCCCAGGAGCTCACGCTCGATTCCATCCGCGGCATCCTGCCGCGAGGCGGCACGATTCTCGGCACCACGAACCGCGGCAACCCGTTCAAGTTCCCGATCGAAGAGAACGGCCAGAAGGTGGTGCATGATTATTCGCACCGGTGCCTGGAAGGAATGAAGAAATTCGGCATCGACGCAATGGTGGTGATCGGCGGCGACGGCACGCTCACGATCGCCAACGAGTTCTCCAAGATCGGCATGAATGTCGTCGGAGTGCCCAAGACCATCGACAATGACTTGCAGGCCACCGAGCTGACATTCGGATTCGACACGGCGCTGCACGTCGCCACCGACGCCATCGACCGCCTGCACACCACCGCCGAGAGCCATCAGCGCGTGATGGTGATCGAAGTGATGGGGCGCGATGCCGGCTGGATCGCCCTGCACTCGGGCCTGGCCGGCGGCGCGGACGTCATCTTGATCCCGGAAATTCCATTCACGATCGAAACCGTCTGCGAATCGATCCGCCGGCGCGACGCGATGGGGCGCAGCTTTTGTCTTGTGGTTGTCGCCGAGGGAGTGAAGCTGCCCGAGCGCGACGGTCTTGGAAAGCCTTTCCCCAAGCCGCAGCCGGGCCAGGTGGGAAATTCCATCGGCTACGCGATCCGCGAGTATCTCAACAAGGAAGTTCGCGTCACCGTGCTCGGCCACGTCCAGCGCGGCGGCTCGCCCAGCCCGTTTGATCGCATCCTGGCGACACGGTTCGGAGTTGCGGCCTCCGATCTCGTCGCGCGCCATCAATACGGCCGGATGGTGTGCCTGCACGCTGGAAAGATCGGATCGGTTCCCATCGCCGATGCGATCCACGCGTTGAAGCTGGTCGATCCCGCGAGCGATTACGTGCGAGCCGCGCGCGCCGTAGGAATCGCGTTCGGGGACGAGCCTTGAACCGCAAGATTCTCTTCGGGCTTGCCATTCTTGCCATCGTCTGCGTGGGGGCATACGTTCGCGCGCGCCGCTCCCGGCAGCCCCTCGAAGTCGCGTACGCCGGAAATCGCCAGGTGACTTTGTGGAGATCGACTGCCCAGGTTCGCCAGGCCGTCACCACAGTGAGTTTTGGCGAGCGCCTCGACGTGCTCAAGCGCTTTCAGGATCAAGTGAACGTGCGCACTTCGAACGGAACGGTCGGCTGGGTGGCCGAGCGCGATTTGCTTTCGGCGGACCTGTGGCAGAAAGCCAAAGATCTCGAGGGAAAAGCGGCATCGATGCCCGTCGAAGCGCGCGGCCACACGCGCGTCCTCTCGAATTTGCACATCGCTCCCGGCCGCGACACCCCGCGAATCCGCCAGTTGAGCAAGACCGTTCCGGTGGAAGTCTATGAAAGGCAGCCGATGGAAGTCCCGGTGGCCGCCACAGCAAAAGCCGGCGATGAGGAGGAAAATTCCGGCGGGCCTGCCGAGACGAAAAAAGAGGATTGGTGGCTCGTGCGCGCTCACGCGCAAGACGATGTCACTGTCTCCGGCTGGCTTCTCGGCCGTTTCATCGATCTCGAAGTGCCTTCGCCGCTCCCCGACTACGCGAGCTCGAGCGGGATGCGGATTCTCGCTTGGTTCGAGTTGAGCCGCGTGAAGGATGATTCCGGCAACCCGCGGCCGCAGTATCTGGTCGTGGGCGCGCACGGCCCGGAAGGCCAGCTCTGCGATTTTACCCTGTTGCGCGTGTACACCTGGGGCATCCAGCGCGGCCGCTATGAAACCGCCTACGTCGAAAGCAACGCGTGCGGAAAGCTGCCGGTAAAAATCACGCCTGCCGCGGCGCCCGGCGATGAGATTTTCTTTTCGTTTCAAAATCTCGCGGGCAAGGGCACCGAGGAGCGGAAATATTTCATGCATCAGACCGTCGTTCGCCGCATTCGGGAAGGGGGCAGCGGGCCGCGCCAGAAGGGACGTTAATCACCGCGTTTCACTCCGATGCGATTCCTATCTCATTTCTTTAGGGCTGCGATAAATTGATTGGCATGGGCAGGCGGGCATCGGTCGCAGGCGCGACTCTTGTTTTCTGTTCTCTTGTGTACGTCGGCGCGCACTCCTATCAAGGCATGCGCGCGGAATCGGAAAAGCCTCCCGCGGCCGCGCTCGAGTTTCTCGGCGCCTGGGGCATAAGAGGCGATGGCCCCGGAGAGCTGCAAGACCCCGTGAGCATCGCCACCGACACGCTGGGAAATATCTACATTGCAGATGCGGCCACACGGTTCGTCCACAAGTTCAGCCCGCAGGGCACGCCGCTGCTCACGTTCCAGGAGGATCCACTCAAACATCCACAATCGATCACTGTCGATACCGGTGGCGCGATCTACGTCACCGATCCGGTGCGCGAGAGCGTGTTCGTGTGTTTTCCCGGAGATAAGGACCGCTATCGCGAATTGAAATTGAAGTTGCGGGCCAGCAAAGAAAATCTGCTGAGCGTGGCGGTGGCCGCCGATGGCCTCATCTTCGTGCTCGATTCCGATGCGGGCAAGCTCTTCACGTTCAGCTCGCGTCTCCGTTTGCAGCAATCGTGGAATCCGCCCATGAACGCGTCCGGCCCGCGAAACCATCCCAGCGCCGTCGCCATTGGCCCCGATTATTCGCTCTATATCGCGGATCCGACAGACGGGCGGATCTTGCGGTTTACAACGGAAAGACAATTCGTTTCCGAATTCACCGCCGGCACAGGTTCGATGGGCGGAAAATTGAGCGATGAATTTGCGGTGTCGAAGAATTTTCTGTTTGTGATGGATGTTGACGGCCGCATGCTTCACGTGCGCACGCCGGACGGCCAATCCAAACTCGATGTCGATCTCGCTCCCGAACTCGGCCAGGCGCCGCGAAGGCCGCCTCCGATTGCGGCAAGCCCCCGCGGCGAACTTCTGGTGCTCGATGAGTCCGCCGCCCGAGTGCTGCGCTATCGCATCAATTTCTGAATTCTCCCTTCGGTGCGGTACCATCCTTCCGGAGAACGCCATGGCCCTCTTCCTCACCGAAACGGACGTAAAAGCGATTCTCACCATGCCGCTGGCTCTCGAAGCCGTCGAGGTCTCGTTCCGGCGGCTCGCCGACGGCACGGCCCGAGTGCACTCGCGCCAGCGCCTTCAGATTCCGGGAAAGACTTATTTGCATTACATGGCCGCAGCCGATGCCGCCAGCGGTTACATGGGCTTGAAAATCTACACGAGCTCGCGCGAAGGCCTGCGGTTCCTCGTCCCTCTCTATAGCGCAGAATCCGGCGATCTGCTGGCGATGATCGAAGCCGATTATCTGGGGCAGCTCCGCACGGGAGCCGCCAGCGGGGTGGCCACGCGAGTGATGGCTCGCGCCGACGCGCGGATCGTGGGCCTGATCGGCACGGGCTTGCAAGCGCGCACGCAACTGGAAGCCGTGGCACTGGTCAGAAAGCTGGAGAAAATTCGCGTCTTCGGCCGCGATCCGCAAAGGCGAGAAAGATTCGCAAGAGAAATGTCCGCGCGCCTGGGGATTTCCGTTGCGCCGGCCGCGTCTGCGGAAGGCGCGATTCGCGGCGCCGACATCGTGATCACTTCTACTACAGCAACGAACCCGGTTGCCGAGGGCGGCTGGCTCACGCCGGGCATGCACGTGAATGCCATCGGCGCCAATTTCCCGCAGAAGCGCGAACTCGACGCGGAGGCCGTGGCGCGCTGCGACATCATTGCTGTTGATTCGCGCGAACAATCCCGGATCGAGGCCGGAGATCTAATTCAAGCATTCGCGGGAGATGAGGCGCGGTGGTCCAAAGTCCTCGAGCTCGCCGATCTCGTCGCCGGAAAGGTTCCCGGCCGGACCAGCTCAAAACAGATCACGCTTTTCAAGTCCAACGGCATCGCCATCGAAGACGTGATCGTGGCCGGGCAGATCTACGAGCTGGCTCGCGAGCGGAAACTCGGGAGAGAGATTCCCATGTGGCAGAAGGAAATGCGCATGGGGGAGGCGCGCGGAGTGTAAAGAAAAGGTCAGGCGCGGACGCGGCGGAGCCGCTTCTCGAGAGCCTGGCGGAGCCGCAATCGCGTGTCCTCGGGGAGAGGCGCCGGCTCGGAGTTGCAAAAAATCTGGATCGTCTGCTTCGTGGTATCCACCACGACGCGGCAATCTTCGCAATGCTCGAGGTGCTTTTCAATCGAGGCCCTCAGCGCCGTATCCAGCCCTTCGTCGAGATAGCTGCTTAATTCTTTGATGATCGATCTGCAATTCACGAATTTTCACTCCGTTTAAAGTACCGATTCAGTTTCTGGCGCAGCTTCAGCCGCGCTCTCAACAGCCTCGATTTCACGGCCGGAATGGAAAGCCCCAGCGCCTCGGCCGTTTCCTCCGTGGACAATTCTTCGATGTCGCGCAACTGGAAAACGATTCGAAAAGATGGGTCCAGATCCGAAATTGCGCTCGACAAAATTTGCGAGAGCTCGGACTGCTTGTAGCGCTCCTCCGGCGAAGGCCCCCAATCCTCCACTTCCCGCGGCATCAGTTCCTCGCCGGTATCGATTTCTTCATCGAGCGAGATTTGATTGGGGCGGCGCTTCCGCAGCTTCATGAGCGCCTGGTTCACGGCGATGCGCACCAGCCAGGTATAGAAGCGGGAGTTGCCTTGGAACTCGCTGAGGTGCTCGTAAGCCTTCAGGAAGGATTCCTGAAGCACGTCCTCGGCGTCCTCGCGGTTTTGAGTGATGTTTTGCGCCAGGCGGAAAATCTTGCGTTCGTAGCGGCCAACCAGAGTCTCAAACGCCGAAATGTCGCCGTCTTTGGCGGCGGCGACCAGCAGAGGCTCGTCGTCCTTCACCACCTGCGAAGGCAGCGGACGCGACTCGAGCGGATTTGCTTTGGACGTCCCCATCAATCTCGAGGTCCGGTTCGGAAGGGTAGCACACAATCGGCCGGCGGCTGCGTGCTACTCCTCCTCTTTCCTGTTCGATGCGCTGGAGTGGCTTCGAGATGCAGGAGTTTTCGCCTGCTGCTTGACCCTGGTGCGCAGCCCGCCGGATAATCCGTTGAACCGAACCAGCCACCGGCGAATACAATACGGAGCAAAGGATGGCGACAACTGCGGTCGAGCCGAAGCAGCTGATCCATTACCGCGTCGAAGCCGGCGTCGGGATCATCGAGATGGATGATCCGCCGGCCAACACGTACAGCTACGAAATGATGCAGCAACTGGATGCCGCCATCCTGCGGGCGCGCATGGACGAAGCGGTGCATGTAATCGTGGTGCGCGGCGCAGGCGAAAAGTTTTTTTGCGCGGGCGCGAGCATTGCCATGCTCGCGAAAGCCGGTGCGACGTACAAATATTACTTCTGCCTTCACGCCAATGAGACCCTCTCGCGCCTGGAGCAGACTCCCAAACTCGTGATCGCAGCGCTCAACGGCCACGCCGTGGGCGGCGGGCTCGAAGTGGCGCTCGCCTGCGACGTCCGCATCGCCAAAAAAGACGGAGGCAAAATCGGGCTCCCCGAGGTAACCCTGGGAGTGCTGCCGGGCACGGGCGGAACCCAGCGCGTGGCTCGTGTGGTGGGCCGCGCGCGCGCGATCGAGCTGATGGCCACGGGGCGCACGTTCGGCTTCGAAGAGGCGCTCGGCTACGGGCTCGTCAATCACATTTACGAGAGCGCTTCGTTCTGGCCCGACGTGATGGCTTATGCGAAACAATTCTGCCCGCCCAACAAGGCTTCGCGCGCCGTGGGAAACATCAAGCGCGCCGTGATCACCGGGATGGAGGTCGGCTTTGGCGAGGCGCTGGGCATCGAACGCGAACTCCAGCAATTGCTCTTCACCAGCGAAGACGCAAGGGAGGGGCTGAAAGCCTACGTCGAAAAGCGCCCGCCCGAATTCAAGGGTAAGTAGCGCGGCGGGGCGAAATTGCGCGAGCGAATGGCTTCCGCGTCAACGCAAAGGACTCAATGAAAACTCTTCCTGATTACCTTCGTAAAGGCATGAAGCTGATTCTGGTGGGCGCAAATCCGGGCGAGCGTTCGGCCCGCGTCGGGCACTACTACGCCGGGCGAGCCAATCAGTTCTGGCCCATGATGTACGATTCCGGCGTGATCCCCGAGCCGCTCGGCTACGAAGACGATCGCCGCATTGTGGAATTCGGAATCGGCATGACCGACCTGGTGAAGAGGCCCACGCGCGGAATCGAGGAAATCGAGCGGCAGGAGTTCGCCGAAGGCCGCGTGCTGCTGGCCCAGAAGCTCGAGGAAATGAAGCCGCGCGTAATCGCGTTCAACGGAAAAATGGTGTACGAAAAATTTGCCGGACGCCCGTGCAAACTCGGCCTTCAGAAAGAAAAACTGTACGGCGCCCACGTGTTCGTCCTGCCTTCCACCAGCGGCCAGAATGCCGGCACCGAGCGCGGCGTGAAGATGCGCTATTTCAAGAAACTCGCCGCGCTGCTGAAGAGCCTGAAAGATTAGAGGAGAGCCGCGATGAGCGAAGCCGCCAAGCAAACTGCCGCCGGGCCGGTGCTGATCGAAGAGCGCGCCGGCGCGGTGATGACGCTCCGCCTCAACCGCCCGGAAAAGCTCAATCCATTAAATGTGGAGTTGGGCCGCGCGCTCGTCCAGGCGCTGCTGCGCGGCGGCGCGGATACTTCGGTGCGCGCGATTGTGATCACGGGAGCCGGGCGGGGGTTTTGCGCGGGCGGCGACGTGGGGCTTTTGCGCGAATTTCGCTTGCGCAAAGCCGCGAATGAGCTCGAGGTGCTCCTGGTGGCGGGTAAAGAAGTCTGCATGGCCATCGCCGCGATGCCCAAGCCCGTGATCGCCGCAGTGAACGGCCCGGCTGCAGGCGGCGGGATGAACCTTGCCATCGCGGCGGACATCCGCATCGCTTCCGATCAGGCGAGATTCGCGGAATCGTTCGCGCAGCTCGGGCTTTATCCCGATTTCGGCGGGACGTATTTCCTTCCGCGCATTGTGGGCCATACGCGCGCCGCGGAACTTTTTTACACGGCCGAGATACTCTCCGCCGACGACGCGTTGCGCCTTGGAATCGTCAGCCACGTTTATCCGGCGGCGCAGTTTGAGGAAGAGACGCGGAAGTATGCGGCGCAGCTCGCGGCGGCGCCGCCGATCGCGGTCCGCGATGTGAAGCGGATCGTGCTGAGCGAAGATAAAGCGGCGCTCGAGCGCGCTCTGGACGAGGAAATCCGCATGCAGATTCACTGTTTCAATTCGGAGGATTGCCTCGAGGGTCTGAACGCATTCTTCGAAAAGCGGAAACCGAATTTTCGCGGCCATTAACAGGACACGGAGCGGATTTCATGGGAATCGCGAACAGATGGATGCGCCGGGAAAGCCGGGAGGCCTGAGGGTGGCTCACCGCTCCGAAGCGGAACTGGCGGCCCGCGGCTACACCCTCAGCGAATTGATGGTGGCCGCTGCCGCGCGGGAGATTCGCGATGGCGAGCTTGTCTTCGTCGGGATGCGCTTGCCGCTGCTCGCCTTTATCGTCGCGCGCCGGACGCACGCTCCGCGAGCGGTCGGGCTGTTCGAAAACGGCGTAATTCGGGAAACTCCAGCCCCCGAGCTGCTCTACACGATGGGCGATCCGCCGAACCTCCGCGGCGCAACCCAATCGGGGCAGATGATCGACGTGATGAGCCTGCTTCAGCAAGGCCGCGTGGACGTGGGTTTCCTCGGCGCCGCGGAAGTCGATCGCTTCGGCAATCTCAACACTAGCTGGGGACATCGGAACAAGGAGATGCAGCGCCTGCCGGGTTCGGGCGGTGCGTGCGACATCGCGTGCCTTGCGCGGCGCACGGTCGTGCTGCTTGTCCATGACCGCAGCCGGTTGTGCGAGCGCGTCGGACACATCACTTCGCCCGGCTACGGCGCCGGCAATGGTTGGCGGCGGACACAAGGGCTGCCCCTGGATTCGGGACCGGCCGCCGTGATCACAACGCTCGGCGTGTTGCGGTTCGGCCATGACGGAGAAGCGTATCTTGCATCAGTTCATCCCGGCGTGAGCGTCGAGGAAGTGCTCGCAAATACCGGCTGGACTCTGCGTGTGGCGGATGAACTGCTCGAGACGCTGCCTCCCCGCGACGCCGAACTCGCCGTGATGCGCGAAATCGATCGCAATCATTTCTGGACTCGCTGAGATGGCTCCCGGCACGAATCATGAATCGAAGCTCATGACGATGCGCGACGCGATCGCGCATCATGTTCCTTCGGGTTCGATGGTGCTTCTGGGAGCGCAGCTCGAGCCGATGATCCCGTTTGCCGCGGGACATGAAATGATCCGGCAGGGGCGCCGAGACCTCACGCTGGTCGGGCCGATTTCAGACATTTTGTTCGACCAGATGATCGGAGCGGGCTGCGTCTCGCGAGTGATGGCCGCCTGGGTGGGCAATGTTTCCGCCGGCGTAGGATATTGTTTCCGGCGAGCGGTCGAGCGGGGAATCCCGCGGCGAATTGAAACCGTGGACTACTCGAATTTCACGCTCGCGCTGGCGCTTCATTCTGCCGCGATGGGTGTCCCGTTCATGCCCACGTACTCCACGCTGGGGAGCGATCTGCTGAAAAAGAACGGCAACCTGCGCGAATTTTCTTCGCCGGTGAGCGAAGAAAAATTGGTCGCAGTGCGGGCGCTGCGCCCGGATGTGGCGATCGTGCAAGTCCAGCGCGCCGACGCGCAGGGCAATGCGCATCTTTGGGGAAGTCTTGGAGTGGCGATCGACGGCGCGAGGGCTGCGCGAAAAGTGGTTCTCGTGGCGGAAGAAATCGTCGAGCCGGGCGTGATCGCTTCGGATCCCAATCGCACGCTCGTGCCGGGATTATTGGTGAGCGCCGTGGTCCACGAGCCGGGAGGAGCGCATCCCTCGCCAGTTCAAGGATTTTACGGGCGCGATCATGCATTCTTCGCGGAGTATCACGATCAGACCCGCCGCCTGGAAGATTTCGAAGACTGGCTCGAGCGCTGGGTGGTGAATTTGCCCGACCGGCGAGCGTACATGCAGCAGGTGGGCGGCGCTCGTTTTGCAGCGCTCGGCGTCCGCGAACATGCGCTTTCAGCTCCGGCGGATTTCGGTTACTGATGGCGGAAGATCTTTACGCAAATATTGAAATCGCGCCTCGGGACGCGAATGAATTGCGCGCGCGGCGTGAAATTCCTATTTGTGGATGTGCGTGAAAAATGGGAGCACGACACCGCCCGAATCGAAGGCGCCACGCTGATCCCGATGCGGGAGGTGCCTGCACATCTCGCCCGGTTTGAAGCGGCCGAGGAAGTTGTGCTCTTCTGCCATCATGGAATCCGCAGCCTGCATGCGGCGGCCTGGCTGCGTTCGCAGGGAGTGGAAGGCGCGCGCTCGATGGCGGGCGGGATTGACCGCTGGGCCATCGAAGTGGACCCGCGCGTCCCAAGATACTGACGGGAGGGAATGATGAGCCCGACACGGGCCGGAAGACCACGAAAGAGAGCGGGGAAGACGGCAAAGTTTCTCGAGAAGCCGGGATGCGTCACGTGCCGGAAAGCGCGCAGCTTTCTCGAGAGGCGCGGCTTTCAGCTTTACTTTCGAAACCTCGTCAAACACCGGCTGAGCTCAGCCGAACTCGAGAAACTGATCGGCAGCCGGGATCACACCGAGTTCCTGAATCCGCGCAACGAGCTCTACCGGCGAAAAAAAATGAAGGAGAATCCGCCTCCGCGCCGCGAAGCGATCCGCCTCGTGGCGAAAGAACCGAATCTGATTCGGCGGCCGGTGGTGCTGTGTGGCGGCCGCGTAGTTCTTGGATTTGACAAAGACCGTCTCGCAAGATTGTAGGCAGGGTTCCGCGGCTCTCCTGCGGCGCGAACACAGGGGCACTTGAGGGAGATTCGGACAATCGCGGTGATCGGCGCGGGACCGGTAGGCCGCGAGATCGCATATGCCGCGCTTCGGGGAGGCTACCGCACCGTGCTCGAAGACGTTTTGCCGGAGATGCTTGAAGCAGGCGTCGCGTATATCCGAGAGGGGCTGGAGGACGCCGTGGGGCGGAACATATTAACGCCGGAGCAAAAAGCGCGTGCGCTCGAAAATCTTTCCACGGCGCGCTCGGTGGAGGATGCTTGCCGGGCCGCGGACCTCCTGATCGAAGCGCTCGCGGATGAAATGGAGCTGAAGCTCGAAATCTTCACGCTCTTCGACAAGTTCGGGCTGCCCGGCGCGATTTTTGCCAGCAACACATCGTCGCTCCCGATCGCGGAAATTGCGGCGATCACTTTTCAGGCCGAGAATTGCATCGGCATGCGCTTTCCGCGTTCGGCGCCGAATACGGAAACGCTGGAAATTGTCCGCGCCCGCGAGACATCGGATGAAACTGTCGCCGCTTGCGTGGAAGTGGGACGCCGGATGGGCAAAGAAGTGGTTGTGTTGGAGGAATCCACCTCATGACGAAGCTAGCCGACCGCATCGAGATTCTCCAGGGCGACCTCACGGAAATGGACACGGATGCCATCGTGAACGCCGCGAACAATGAATTGCAACTCGGCGGAGGAGTGGCCGGCGCGATCCGCCGCAAGGGCGGCCCGAAAATCCAGGAAGAGTGCAATGAAATCGGGCCGGTACCGGTCGGAGGGGCCGCGATCACCACCGGCGGAAATTTGAAGGCGCGCTTCGTGATTCACGCCGCGAGCATGCAGCTCGGCGGACAAACGGCCGCGCACGCGCTGCGCGGCTCCACCGCTCACTCTTTGCGGATCGCCGCGCAAAAAGGCCTGAAGTCGATTGCTTTTCCTGCTGTGGGGACCGGGATCGCCGGATTCCCGCTGCGAGATTGCGCCGAAATCATGCTGCGAGAAGTTGCCAAACACTTTGAAGGCCCCACGTCGCTCGAAAAAGTAAAATTCGTTCTGTTCGATGAAGAGGCGCTCGGCGCCTTCCAAAGCGCCTGGAATGAGCTGAAGGCAAAAGGAGCAGCGGCGTCTTGAGCGATGCCATGGTGGAAAAGGTGCGGCAAGAGCTCACGCAATATGAACATCCGCTGTTCGATTTCTTCGCCCGGCCCGGCAACGAGTGCGTGGAAGTAGAGATTCGCTTCAAGCCGCCGCGAGAGGACGTGCATAATTACGCGTTTCAGCTCCGGCCGCGCGAGATCGAGCACTCGCAATTTCCCTGGACCTTCCAGAAGCACCTCTACGACTGCTTGCACGACTACGTCATCGAAATGTTCATCCGCAATCCGCAGCGGGAAAACTGATGCGCGCGCGGATTGCGCCCACGCCGCTGGCAGAAATTCTGAAAGGCCGTATTCGCTCCGCCGGCCCCATCACTTTCGCAGAGTACATGGAGGCCTGCCTCTATCATCCTGATTTCGGCTACTATTCGCGGCCCGATTTCCCGCCGAGGCGCGATTACTTCACGAGCGTCGATGTCAGCCCCGTTTTCGGCCGGCTCCTCGCGCGGCAATTCGACCAGATGTGGAGATTGCTCGGGAAGCCGGGCGAATTTGTGATCGCCGAAGCCGGGGCGGGCTCGGGCGCGCTGGCGCGGCAAATTCTCGATTGCGCGCATGAGTCGCTGGGAGAATTCGCGGAGGCGTTGCGGTATCTGGCAATCGAAAGCTCCGCTGCTCGGCGCAGCGGTCATGCGCGGGTGCTTGAAAAACATTTTGCCCGGGGCCGCGTCGAATCCCGCGAAGATTTGCCGGAAGCGATCTCGTGCGGCTGCATTTTTTCCAACGAGCTCCTCGACGCATTCCCGGTCCATCGGGTGCTCGGGCGTCAAGGTGAGCTGCGCGAGATTTATGTCAGCGTTGGAGACGAAGGTTTCTGCGAGGAAGCGAAGCCGCTTTCGAAGCCGGCACTTGCTGATTATTTCCGAAAGCAGGGAATCGCCTTGCAAGATGAACAACAGGCCGAGGCGGGGCCGGCTGCCTGCGATTGGATCGCGCGTGCGGGACGAATATTACAAAAAGGCTTCGTTCTGACGATCGATTATGGCCACGAAGCCCGCGAGCTTTATGACGACCGCCACATTCGCGGAACTCTGCTCGCGTATGCCGGCCATCGCGCGAGCGAAGATTTCTACCGCGCGCCAGGAGAGCAGGATTTGACCGCGCATGTGAATTTTACGGCGCTCGATTTGTGGGGGCGCGCGGGCGGCCTGGAGCGGGCGGGATTTACCTCGCAAACGAATTTTTTATTGTCCCTCGCGCGGCGTTCCGGTTTTTCGGACGTTGATTTCGAGGGGAAGGACGAGCCCGGGCAGACGCGCGCGCGTCTGCTGTTCAAAACTCTCATCCATCCGGAAGGGATGGGCGAAACTTTTCAAGTGTTTGCGCAGCGAAAAGGCATCGAGGCCTGCACGCTCGCGGGATTCGAGCCTCTTTAGTTTTCTGGAGGACGCTTCTTCAGCACGGGTCTATCCGGATTGGAATCCGCCGGCGCCGAACCGGATGTTCCGCTGGCCGGCTGGGATCCCCCCGCAGCCGGAGTCGGCGTAGCGGTGGAAGCCGAGGCGGGCGCACCGGCAGAGTCCGCCGCAGGATTTTCGGAGTAAGGCTGCTTCATCCACTTCGCCGCTTCCGTTTGCGCTCCCGCCGTGTCGTCGTTGGTATGCTGCGCCAATTGGTATTCGTTGACGGCGCGAGCCCGCTGGTCGAGCAAATCCCAGATTTTGCCGATGTAAATGTGGCTCCAAACTTCCACCCACTTCGGATCGAGGTCACCGCCGACGGCCGCGCGAAACGCATTCGCGGCAGCCTGGTAGTTCTTCTGGTAGAACATGGCCTCGCCCATGCGGAAATGCGACAGTGAATTCGAAGGCGCCAGGTCGAGCGCGCGCTGATACTCCTGAATCGCCTCATAGTATTTTCCGACTTCGGCAAGCGCTTCGCCGCGCGCGACGAAAGCGCGGACGCGCAATCGCGAACTCGATTTCAGCAGATTGTTGTTCGGATCGATGACGATCCCGTTCGGCTTGGGGCGTCCGAACGTGTCGATGGTGAAGTCGGAGCTCGTCCCGGAAACGAGAATTTTCTTGTACTCCGGGTTTCCTTCCGTTTCCACTTTCACCTCGACCGGCATGCGAAACGTGTCGAGGTCCTGCTTGACTTTGCCCACCACCTTGAAGCCCTTCGCGGTGCGATACACGATGTATTCCAGCTTGAATTCCGGGACGCCGGTCGAATTCAGCCACTGAGAAAAAAATGCCGTCAAGTTGAGTGGAGGCTGGCCCGCCGGCGTGGGAGGCGCTTTGGACGCAGCCATTCGTTCGAAATCCTGAATGCTGGCGGTCTTGCCGGCGCACCTTTTGTAGAAATCGTGGAGGAGCGAATGGAATGCATCGTCGCCCAATTGCGTGCGCAGCATGTGGAAAACCAGCGCGCCTTTATCCACGACCACCGAGCGATATTCCGCCGAATACGGTTGCAGCCGCTGCACCTGCGAAATCGGCGAAGTCTCCTCGAACATCACCGCGCCCACGGCAAAATCTTCGAGCGCCTTGTGAAGAGCCGCAACGCCGTCGGCTTGTTCCACGTACATCGCTTCCGCATAGCGCGGCAAGCCGTCGGTGAGCCACACGTCGGCGGGGGTTGCAGGCATCACTCGATCGCTGCCCCACCATTGCGCCGCCGCGAGCCGCGAGAGGATGCGGTCGTTTCCGTTCGCGTTCCAATTGCGCGCGCCGATCACGAGAAAACCGGGCGCCGCGTAGGACTGAAGCGATCCTTCGGGCATTTGCGCGATGGTCCACGCCGGCGCTTCCTCGAGCGGGCCGAACGCGTCGGAGAAAAATGAAATCATCCGTGCCAGCGAGTTCCCGTAAGCCGCTGCGGTGGAAGCCTGCGCCAGCGGCGTGTAAACGGAAATCTTGTAGCCCTCCGCCTGGATGGGCGAAAGCTGAAGAGCCCCGGCAACGAAGGATCCATTTGGCGCAGCGCGGTCGCAATGGAATACGTAGGCGGCCTGCGCTTTGCCTTTGCCGAGCCCGGGCAGCATCGTGGGCGTGTCGGCCTTGCCTGTGCCCACAACTGCAAACGCTTCCGGAACGATGAGCTTGAATGTGCCGGTGTAACGGTTCGACGGATAATTCGTGAGCGGGAACCAGCGCGCGGGCAGAAGCAAATAGGCGGCCGTCTTGTCGATGAAGGCAAAGCGCACGCCTCTGGTCGGACTATCCTCTTCGCTCGAGACCGGTCCGGAGTATTCGAAAACCAGCGTCACTTTTTTCCCGGGCGTCGCGGCTTCCGGCAAGCCGACGGTCAAGTACAGGGGAGAATTATTATTGCGTTCGAATTCCAGCGGCTTGCCGCCGGGCTGGTGAATCGAGGAAATCTTCAGGTCCGGATGCAGCTCGACGAGAACCGTCTTTGCCACTTGCTCGGCTTCCAACTCGACGGTCGCTTGTGAATTGATCGTCTGCGAATCCGTGTCGAGGATCGTTTCAACGTTGTAATTTACGGCGCGGAATGGAAATGTGCGAGGCGCCTGCGCGAAAGCGGCCGCGGAAAACGTGAGCAATAGCGCCAACGAGGCTGGGAATCGGTGCAATTTGAACAAGAAACATCCCTCTCTAGGATCGGCGAAATCGCCCCAGCTAATAAGATACCGGAGGAGCGCGTGAAGTTGCACGCTGCGCACATTATAGCATCCGGGCGAAGATGTCCGCGGCGCGCTCGATGGCTCCTCCGGGCCCGAGTTTCGCGCGCACGCCGGCAAGGGCCGTTTTCATTTCCTCGCGCCGGGCCTGGGAATCGAGCAGCGCGCGCACTTTCTGCTCCAGCGCGGCGGGCGTGCAAGCATCTTGAATCAGTTCGGGAACCACTTGCTTCCCGGCAATCAGGTTCACCATTCCGAAGTGCGGCGTCCGGACCAAGCGCCTCAGGACGAACGCGGTCACAGGGCTGACGCGATAGATCACCACCATCGGCGTTCCAAGCAAAGCCGCCTCGACGGTGGCCGTGCCGCTTGCGACGATCGCGCAATCGGCGGCAGCGAGCGCGTCGTAGGTGGCGCCTTCGACGCGATGAATACGAAGGCCCCGCGAATCGCACCGAGCGAATAAATCCGCACACAAGCCGGGAGCAGCCACAAGAACAAATTGCGGTGCAGACGCGCCTTGCCGGGTCTGCATGAGGCGTTCGCAGGCGCCGACGATGGTTGGATAGTGCCTCGAAATCTCGCTCCGCCGGCTGCCGGGTAGCACCGCCACGATCGGGCGACCGGCGTCCAGTCCGTGGCGTGCGGCGAATTCCTCGCGCGAGCTCGACGGATGCACGACGTCCACCAGTGGGTGTCCTACGAAATCCACCGGCACGCCTGCATCGCGATAAATCTGCTCCTCGAATGGGAAGATCACGACCATGCGGTTGACGCGGCGCTTCACGACCCGCACGCGTCCTGGCCGCCAGGCCCACACTTGTGGGCCAATGAAATAGCCCACGGGAATTCTGTCTCGCTTCAGCCGCCGGGCCACGCCCAGGTGCGTCCCGGGAGAATCCACCAGAATCGCCAGCGAAGCCTTACGCCGGGCGGCCTCGCGAGCCAGGCGCCGCTGCACACCAATCACTGTGGGAATTTTCAAAATGACTTCCGAGATGCCCACCACCGCGACTTCGTGATAATCGGCAATGAGTTCGACTCCCGCCTGCGCCATCCGCGGGCCACCCATGCCGAATATGTGTGCCCCGGTGCGGGCTCGAAGCGCCGCGGCGAGGCGCGCCGCATACATGTCGCTCGAGGCCTCGCCGGCGGAAAGCAGAATCTGCGGGGCCGTCATGCGCGCAGTGTACGACAGTTTGGGGAAGTCAACCGTTCTGAGAGGTGAAACGCAGGAGCGGAGCAGGCTGCCGTTGCTGCGGCGTCAATCATCCGCGGGCAAAGGCTGCGAGCGTCCCATTCCGCCCGGGCCGGTGAGAGGTATTGCCAGCTCCTGTTCTTTGTACTGAAGCTGGTAAAGCCGGTAGTAGATTCCGCGCAGCGCTAGGAGTTCCTGGTGCGAGCCCTGCTCGCGCAGGCGTCCTTTGTGAAACACGAGGATGCGATGCGCATGCTGGATTGTGCTCAGCCGGTGCGCAATGACGACGGCGGTGCGCCCTTCGAGCAAGCGGTCGAGCGCATCGCGGATGAGGAGTTCGGTTTTCGTGTCCACGCTCGAAGTGGCTTCATCGAGAATCATGAACTTCGGATCGTGCGCCAGCGCGCGCGCGAAGCTCACAAGCTGCCGCTGGCCCACTGATAGCGTCGCGCCGCGCTCCGTGACCGGATTTTCGACGCCGAGCGGAAGCGACTCGACGAACGGCCCGAGTCCCACTTCGCGCAGCGCGCGCTCGGTCGCTGCCCGGTCGATCGACTCGGTTCCGAGGCGCACGTTGGATTCGAGCGTGCCCGTAAAGAGAAACGGATCCTGCAACACGATGCCGAAAAGCCGCCGCAGCCCTTGCAGATCCATTTCGCGGATATCGACTCCGTCCAAGAGAATTTGGCCGCGCTGAATATCGTAGAAACGCAACAGAAGCTGGATGATGGTGGTCTTTCCCGCGCCTGTGTGGCCCACGATCGCAAGCGTCTGGCCCGGCTCGACGCGGAAGGAGACGTCGCGGAGCACCCAATCGGCATCTTTTGGATCTGCGCCGCCGTGATAGGCAAACCACACGTTGCGGAATTCAATCTCCCCGCGGGGCGCGGCAAGGGTCCGCGTTTCCGCGGGCGAGACAATGGTCACCGGCTCGTCCAGCAGCCGGAAAATGCGCTCCGAAGCAGCCATCGCGCTCTGAAGAATATTGAATTTTTCGCTCAAATCCTGAATCGGCCGGAAGAACCGCTGCGCATACTGCATGAACGCGAGCAGGACGCCCACTTCGATTCCGCCCGCAATCACCCGCATCCCACCGATCCAGTAAAGCAGCGCCACGCCGGACATGCTGAGGAATTCCACCGCCGGGTAAAAGAAAGCAAACGCATCGATGGCGTCTTTGTACGCTTCCATGTGGACGCGGTTCAGCTCGGCAAAGCGCTCGCGGGATTTTTGCTCGCGGTTGAAGAGCTGGACGACCGCCATTCCGCTGAGGTGCTCCTGGAGGAACGCGTTGATGCGCGCGATGGCCGTGCGGATGCGGCGGTTGGCGTCGCGCACTTTATTGCGGAAGAAGTAGGTGATCACAATCATTAGTGGCAATGGCGAGAGAGTTGCCAGCGCGAGATACGGATGCCATTTCAACAGCAATGCGGCCATGCTGAAGAGCAAGACAAAATCGTTGAGCATCGCCACCACGCCCGCGGCAAACAAATCGTTCAAGGCGTCCACATCCGTGGTCGTGCGGGTGACCAGCCGGCCCACCGGGCTGCGGTCGAAAAAGCTCATCGGCAGCCGCTGCAAATGCGAGAAAATTTCTTTGCGCAGGTCGTACATCGTCTCCTGCCCGACCCACTGCATGATGCGGACCTGAATGTATTGAAGACCGAAGCCCGCGAGAATTGCGCCGAAATAGACGACGACGGTCCAGAACAGGCCGGTGAGCGCGATATTCTTCAGGATTCTCCCGTCGAGGCCGGGCAAGATGTAATTGTCGATGGCCACGTGAAACAGGTAGGGACCCACCAGCTCCATCGCCGTGACGCCCAGCGTAATGGAGACAGCGAACGCCACATGCCAGCGATACGGCCGGAGATACTTCAGCAGCCGCCGCGTGAGCTGCGAATCGTAGAGCTTGCCTAGTTTTTCTTCTTCGCGGAAATCGCTCATTCGCGTGCCAGCTCTTCTTCGAGCAGTTGTTTCTGGTGCAAGTCCGCGTAATAGCCGCCCATGGCCAGCAGTTGGTCGTGCGCGCCGCGCTCGATGATGCGGCCTTCCCGCAGCACGACGATCTGGTCGGCGCTTTTCACAGTCGAGATGCGATGCGAAATCACCACGGTCGTCCGGCCACGCATCACCTCGGCGAGCCGGCGAAGGATGCGCTCCTCGGTGTCCGTGTCCACGCTCGAGAGCGCGTCATCGAGGATAAGAATCCTCGGCTGGCGCAGGACGGCGCGGGCCAAAGCCGTGCGCTGTTTTTGTCCGCCGGAAAGCGTGATTCCGCGCTCGCCCACCATCGTGTCGTACCGCTGCGGAAAGCTCAGAATTTCGCCGGAGATGCTGGCAATTTCGGCGGCTTCGAACACCTGCTCCTCCCGCGCGCCGCTCACGCCGAAAGCGATGTTTTCGCGCAGAGTGTCGCTGAAAAGAAACGTGTCCTGCGGAACGTAGCCGATCGAGCGGCGCAGCTCGGCGAGCGGGAAATCACGGATGGAGCGGCCGTCGATCAGTAGCTCACCCGGCGGTGCTTCCCAGAGCCGCGCGATAAGCGCCGCAAGGGTGGATTTTCCGCTGCCTGTCGGGCCTACAATCGCGAGCGTCGAGCCTGCGGGGACGCGCAGGTTGATGTCGTGCAGCACGGGCACGCCGGCGGAGCCGTTGGTGGCTGTCGGATAAGTGAAATCGAGGTGGCGGAATTCGATCTCGCCGCGGATTCCGGGTTGTTTCGTTGCGGCCGCCTCTGCGGCGTCCGCAATATTCGGCTCGGCCGTGAGAACGTAATTCAGGCGGCCCATGGAAGCAGCGCCACGCTGAAAAATGTTCGTCACCCAGCCCAGGGCGATCATCGGCCAGACAAGCTGCACCAGGAACGAAAAGAACGCCCAGAAGGTGCCGATCGTGATGGTGTGTTCCGCCACCTGGCGCCCGCCGACCCACAGCAGAATCATGAACGTGACGCCAATCAGCGCCTGAAGAAATGGAAAGAACATGCTCCAGGTGGCAATCAGCTGGATGTTGCGATTGACGTAATCGCGGTTGGCGGCATCGAACCGCTCGATTTCCGGCTTTTCCTGCGCATAGGCGCGGACCACGCGCATTCCCGTGAGGTTTTCCTGCGCGCGAGTGGAAAGAATTCCGAGGGCCGCTTGAATCTGTTCGGAAAGCCGGTGGATTGTTTCGCCGAAATATCGCACGGCGACGGCCACGACCGGAACGGGCAGAAGCACCCAGAGCGTGAGGGAAGGCGACAGCTCGATCATGAAGAAGACGGCGAGAATCATGGTCGAAAGCGTCGTGGCGCTGTACATGATTCCCGGGCCGAGCACCATGCGCACGGCATTGAGGTCGTTTGTAGCCCGCGACATCAGGTCGCCCGTCCGATTGCGCACGTAGAATTCGGGCTCGAGGCGCACGAGGCGCGCGAGCATGTCGTTGCGCAGGTCGTACTCGATTTCGCGAGACACTCCGATCAGAATCCATCGCGTCCAAAAGGAGAGGATCCCTTTCACGAGCATCACCGCCACGAGAAGCGCGCAATACAGCCCAAGCGCCTGGCGGCTCTGCGGCGCATACAGCGCGAAAAGCGGGCGGAGGATTGCGCGCGATGTTCCGGTGAGCGTTGAAAGCGCCAGGGGCGAGCCCTTCAGTAAGTCGGTGACCATGCCGATAATCAGTTGCGGCAAAGCCCCAATGACCGCCATCAGCGCTGTGATCACGAGTCCCAACGCAGTCATACCTTTGTAGCGGCGGACGTATGGCAGAAGCGTCTTGAGATGGTCCCAGCCGGAAGAGGGGCGCGCCGGGTGGGCCGATGCAGCGACGGGTTGCGCGACAGCGCTCATCGGCGCACCTGGGATTGCGGGGTCTCGAGCGCGGGCGTCTCCCCCATGAATTGCGAATAGTCGCGGCTCAGCGATTGATATCGCTTCATTTCGGGATTCCAACGCACGCCGATCGTTTGGATGTAGCCGCCCTCCGGCTTGGCAATCGGCGTGAAATACATGATGAGACCTTTGGCGGCATCCTGTTCGTATTGCAGGCGCCACCCCGACACGCCCGCCAGCGGAGTGCCCGCGAGGTATCCGCTCGGATTTTTCAAATGCTCGTCACACCGGAAAATTTCTTTCCATTTTCCGTTGTCGTTTTCGACCACCGCTACGCGCGTGACCAGAGTCCCGGCGAGCGCTTTCTCCGGATTTCCTTTGAGACGATTGACGGCGAGCACTTGCGTGCGGCCCGTTTTCGCCAGATCCCCGGAAGCGAGCACCTCGGTGTCAGATCCGAGCGCAGCATCCGCCGCGGCTTGAATATCGGGGGCGATGGCCGGGGCAGCAGGCGCGGCGGCTTCGATTTTTGCCGGCGCCTTTGAGGATTCTCCGCACGACGCGCATGCAAACGCGGCCAGAAGTGGAAGCGCCAGAAATGCAGTTTTTTTCATGGAATCGGTCGGAGGCTCGAAGCGGCAAGCAATATCTCGACCACGCGATCGGTCTCGCGGCTACAGGTCACTTCCATCACTTGCGGCACGTCCGCACCGGCCCAATCAAAGCTGTAAAAAAATAATTCTAGCTGTTCGTTTCCTTTCACGGAAGGGCTCTCCGATTCGGGTTTTCCATAGATCTCAACCACGCGGCTGCACGGATTAGCGATTCCGAGGCCCCGCCCCGTCCGCCAGTGGTCTTTCGTCCGGGGAAAATAAGCCTCGGGCACGCAATCGGCTACACCCACTGGGGCAAGCACGACATCCACTGATTTGACCAATCCTTCTTCCGCCGCCTCGACGGTCAGTACCCGTTGGTTGCACGGATCGGTCCAGAAGGAGTGGCTGGGATCATCTTTCGTTCCGGGAGTGGCCGGCTCGCGATAACGATGCCTGGCCGCAGCGAGAGAATCGCGGCCTGGGCGAAGCCCGGCCAGCGTCAGCTCATTGGCGCGCGGGGCCCGCGTCGGGCCTGCCGCTGCCGCACTGGCCAAAATCAGCAGCACCATCGCGCTAGCGAGCTGCGAGAATCTCTTCCAGCCGAGCCTCAAAATTCTCTTCTCCCTCCGACCACAGCCGCAAGCGCTTCACCGGCACTGCCTTTTCAATCCGGCCGACCCAATCGAACAGCTTCCGGATATTTTCGCGCGTTTTCTCCTGATACATCCTTAGATTGGACGGTTCCGCCATGGATGCAAGAAACCGGGCTTCCTCGGGGCTTTGCGGCGGCGCTTGCCCCATCTGGCGGATTCCCAGCAGGCGCGCGTGGCCCGTGAAGAGGTGCTCGAATCCGAAGTACACTTGGAGGTGGCCGTTTTCCTCCCAGAAGCCGCCGTCGTAATCCTCGCCGTGGCAGAAAAGCTGCAAGCCCTGCGGCCGGAGCTGCCATCGCGCAGTATCGCTCTCAAACACCCACAAATCCCAATCCGCATGCACTTCATACGAAGAGTCGCTATGCAAGTGATCCTTGACGATCTCGATGACGCCTGCCGCGTCGAGCGGCACCGCGCGCAAGTCCTGTTCGAGCACCGGTGCCTCCGAAGAATCAACCGCGCGAATCACCAGATGCCGGAAGCCCGGGCGCGATTCCGAGAAGGGAACCGTGGCGAGAAATTCGCCGAACCGCTCGAGAATTTTTTCTTCGCCGAATTCCGGGCACCACCCGCTCAGGTATGCGTAATTCGACACGGCGGGCATTATACCGGCAGCGCCGAGCTCGGAGGAAATCGAAAGCAGTGCGGCGATTTGCACTAAGGAGATTACTTTTTGTGTTTTGGCGCGTCGTCTTCTTCGGTGCCGAGGTCGGAGGAAATTCCGAGCAGCCGTTGCTTGAGAGTGTCGCCCATCCCGGCGAGGACGTCGGCGCACGTGTCGCGGAGCCGCTTTTCGGCCGCTTTCGCGATCGTGTCGAGTACGGTCTGGGAATGCTGGCCCAGCGTGGTGGCGGAAGCGAGCAGCCAGGAATTCGACGCGTTTTCAAGCCGCGCCTTGTATTGTTCGATGGATTCGTCGGTGGATTTTTTCAGTTGTTCCATCCACTCGCGCTGTTGCGATTCTCGCTGCGCGTCCCAGCCCTGCATCAGCGGCAGCAATTGCGCTTGAAGCTGATCGCGAGCCGCCTCGATGCCGTCCTGGAGCCGCTCGTCGAGCCTCTGCTGGAATTCCGCGAGAGAGCCTTCGCGGTTGTACTCCATATCCGAGCGGGCTTTTTCCAGCGCATCGCGGGAGACGAATTCGAACCGGCGCAGCGATTCGCCGGTGATGCGATGGACCTGATCGGCAAAATTCCCGGTCGCCTGATCGGCGGTTTGATGGAGCAGTCCCCGCTCGCGCTCCACCACTTCCTTGGCGGCTTCTTCGATTTGCGCCTGGCTGTGTTCCACGTAGGTGCGGCGGTAATGATCGAGCTCGGAAGCCAGCAGGCTTGAAATCTCGGCAGCGCGATCGCGCAGCGCCGTGGTGGATTGCTCCACGGCTTTCTCGAGCGTTGACTGCATTGTGGTGTGGGCCTTCTTCTGGTACCACTCGGAAGCCTTGAGCAGGGCCTCATACGTGGTGTGCTCGGTCTCGACTCTTTTCTGTTCGAGCTCGGCTTCAATCTTGGCCACCACCTCGCGCGACTTCTGTTCGGCTTCGGCGGGAATTTTGGCGCTTTCCTGCCGCAGCCGGTCGAGCGATTCCTGCACCGCCTGATCCGAAGCTTGCTGCACTTGGGCTTGCAGACGTTCCTGAATCTGCTCGGCGCGGACCTGCGCTTGTTGAACCTGGTCTTGAATCAGGCTCTGCGCGCGCGCGGCTTGCTGCTCAGCGTCCGCCAATTGGGAAACGGTTTTCTGCGCCTGGCCCAGTTTCTCGGCAAGGGTCTGATCGAGCTGCCCGGAGAGCCGCTCGGCCACTTTCTGCGCCGCAGCTTCGAGCGTGGGCTCGATTTGCTGGGCGCGATCGGCGATCACTTGGTCGGCTTTGCGGCCGATCTCCTGATACTGTGCGGCGAGGACTTCCTCCAGCCGCTGGCGCGTTTGCTCGAGCGTCGTTCGCGCGGCTTCCTGCAACTCCGCCTTGGACTGTTCCGCGCGCGCGCGCTGCGTTTCGATGCCGGCGCCGAGCGAGTCGATCGTGGATTGCGCGCCCGCGATCGCCTCATCGAGTGAGGCGCGCAGGCTCGAGCTGCGCGCGGCAATATCTTTCTCCGCCTGCGAAAGCGCCACTTGCGAAACTTCGCTCAGAGTTTCGCCGAGCTTTTGCGTGGCGCCCGAAAGCGCTGCCTGGAACTCTTCCTGCCAGCGCTGGCTGGCTCCCGCGATATCGCCGCGCGCTTGTTCCACCGTTTGCGCGCGCACTCCTTGTGCCGCGTCTTCGAGATCCTTGCGCCAATTGTCGAGGTGTTTCTGGGCCGCTTCGGGCGAAGAGAGAATCTCAAGCGAAGGCGTGCGAGCTTCGCGTTCCGTCAGCGCGCGCTCTACCGCCTGCTCGACGGACTGCTTCAGGCCCAAAGCTGCGGTTTGTTCCGCCGCCTGCCGCGCGGCATTTTCTGCTGCGCCGCTTACCGCGGCTTCCACGGCCTGCCGCACCTTTGCGTCGAGCTGCTCGGCGCTTACTTCGCCGGCCTTGCGCGCTTGGTCGACGATTGTGGCCGTACGGTCGGCGGCTTCCTGCACCACTTTTTTCACGGCCGATTCAGAGACGCGCTCCATCGAGACCTTGATGGCGTGCTCGACGGCCTCATGAAGTTGCGCATCGAGCTGCTGGCGCACCACGGTCATTTCTTCGGCGATGGCCGTTTCGGCGCCTCTGCGCAGGTTCTTATCGAGATTCTCTTTGGCGTCGGTGACCATCTTCGCCATCTGGCGCGCGAGCGCTAGTTGGGCTTCCTGTGAAGATGGCGGCGCCGGCGGCGGCACTACGTGAATCTTGCTCTCCGCCGATGGCGGAGCTTGAACGGGCGGCGCGGGGGCTGATACGGAAGGCGCTAGTGATGCTTCGGACTCCTGTGGATAAGCTCCGGGTTTTGTCTCCGCAGTCCCGGCGGATTCGGAAGGCGCCGGGATTTCCGCGCCGGCCTCGTCCGGATACGGAAACCAATCCTCGGGCGGAAACGCGATGCCCCAGACATTCCCGGCAACTTCAAATTCCAATCCAATCTGGAAAAGCTCGCGGACTGTTCGCGGGCGCTGAACCCACACGACACGCCCCGCCACTGCACGCGCCGGGAGCGAAACCTGCGGACGGGGAATCTCCAGCGTCACAATCGAATTCTTGGGAACGTAGTGCTTCGACTGGTACTTGCACCCGTGGCAATTGACCATCACCGTGGTGGTGCGTTCTTTGAACGGCTGGCCGAGCGCATCCACACCCGTGACGGTGATGGGCACGGCCTGCACGATGCGGGTGCTGCGGCGCTTTTGCGTGCCCGCTTCGCTCGAAAGCAACGACTCGTTCAAACAGTCCTCCGAGAAGGGTCAATTTCTAAGACTAGCATCCCATGGAAGGCTCGACGAGAGGAGTGACTCGCCTGTGCGAAAGGGTAACTTCAAACTTTTCGAGAGTCCTAGGACAGGCCTCCGGCCTGTCCCGCGTGGCAGTCTTTAGTGAGCAGGCTTGGAGGTGTGCGAGGGGCGCGTCAGCGCTTCCTTGATTTCCTTGGCAATCCAGATCGGGCCGACGAGCAAGTAAATCAGCCCCTGGAAAAATGCAGGCCGATTGCCCTCGATGCGATGGCCGGCGAAGAGCAGAATCCAGCCTGTGACGAAGAGAGCCAGCCCGAGGCGCCAATACGTCAACACAGCGAGCACCACGCCGGTCAGAATGATCGGAATCCCGATACCGTGCATCACCTTGTTCCACGGGTTGGTGTGCTCGTGGTCGTACTGCGCCATGTATTGCTCTAGCGAAAGCATTGGAGGTCTCCTGCTCGATATATACCGCGACAGCGAAAGCGAAACAAGTGTGGGCCGCGATTATGGAGCGAGCGCAAAGGAGATGCTGGGGCGAGCGGCGCTCGTAAAAGCACAGGCAGGAGTGCCTGTGCCACGGGGAACGCCGGATCGGCTACAGATCGCGGCGGCCTTCCATGGCTTTCAGCATGGTCACTTCATCGGCGTACTCGAGGTCGGAGCCGACCGGGATGCCCATGGCGATGCGGGTGACGCGCACGCCGAGCGGCTTGATGAGCTTCGAGAGATACACGGCGGTGGCTTCGCCTTCGGCGGTCGGGTTCGTCGCGATGATGATTTCTTCCACCATGCCGCCTTTTAGCCGCTCGATGAGGCTCTTGATTTTCAATTGGTCGGGCCCGACGCCCTGCAACGGCGAAAGCGCGCCGCCCAGCACGTGATAAAGGCCGTTGAATTGCCTTGTCTTTTCGACCGCCTGAATATTGGTGGCTTCTTCCACCACACAGATCGTCCGCTTATTGCGCGATGCTCCGGTGCAGAAAAGGCACGGATCGGTGTCGGTGATGTTGTTGCAGATCGAACATTCGCGGACTTTTTCTTTGGCCTCGCGAATCGCATCGGAAAGATTCAGCGCTTGCTCGCGGTCCACCCGCAGCAGATGAAAGGCGAGCCGCTGCGCCGTCTTCTGCCCGATCCCGGGCAAGCGCTTCAGCTCCTCGATCAGGCGATTTACGCTAGGCGCAAAATCAGGCATGTAAATCCATCCCGAGTGAGGGTATCACGGCTTTGCGGAAAGAAAATACGCAGCGGTGCCTCAAAATCGTGAATTTCAGAGCGAGCATCTGAGGCGCCCTGGCAAGATTTTCGTTCGTAAGAGCACAGGCATGAGTGCCTGTGCCACGGAAGCGGTCAGAATAGGCCGGGAATTTTCAATCCCGCCATGCCCGGGAGGCCGCCGGCGATGTCTTTCACGTGCCTGGAAAGTTCTTCATCCACGCGCCGCGTGGCTTCGTTCACAGCCGACCGGATCAGCTCCTGCAACATTTCATGGTCCTTGCTCTTGAAGACGTCCGGTTCGATGCGCACTTCGATCAATTGCTTCTGGCCGTTCATCTTCACCGCAACCATTCCGCCGCCCGCCGAAGCTTCCACCGAAAGTTCATCAAGTTGCTTCTCCAGCTTTTCCTGCACCTGGCGGAACTGCGACAGCATCTGTTGCAGAGCTTTCACTTCCATGGGTCATTCCTCGCCCGGGCGCTTGACCTTCGAAATCTGGCCCCCGAATCTTTCCAGCATCGCCCTAACGATTGGATCTTCTTCGAAGCGAGCACGTAACTCCGCGCTGCGCGCAAGTGCCGCTCCACCACTTTCCAGTTTAACACATACGCGCACCGCCTGGCCCAACACTTGGTGCGTCACTGTGCGCAATCGCTCCATCGCTTCGCGCGGAAGCATATCCGCAATCGCGCGATTTTCCGCGGCGAAAAAAAGCCGCAACTCGCTTCCCTCGATTTCACAGCGCGTCGCATGCTCGAGAAACGACGAAAGCAATTTCGATCCCTGCAACGCGGCCTTGATGGCGTCGAGCTGCGCCGAACCCAGCCCGCTCGACGCGTCCTCGGCGGCGCGCGCCACGATCCGCGGGGGCGAAGCAGGAATGGGAACGGCGTTGCGAACAGGCGGCGCAGCAGGGGGAGCCGTCTTCGCCGGCGATGAGGTTGAGGAAGGCGCGGGCGCCATCCGCGCCGCTGTCGCTGCTCCCGCAGGGCCCGCAGAGGCTGAGACAGTTTGTCCTGCTGCCGCCGCTCGCGGGGCCGGCTCGGGCGAAGCGGCGGACCTCGTGGATCGCGCGGCGCCGCCCGTTTCGTTGCGCAAGTCCGCCAGAATTTCCTCGAGCGGCGCGAGCCGCTGCGCGTTGACGAGTTTCAGCAGCCCCAGTTCCAAATGCAGGCGCGGGTCGGGCACGTGCCGCAAATCGTTGTCGGTGGAAACCAGGATTTGGAAAAACCGCGTGAGATCTTCCTCGCTGAAACGCGCCGCCTGCTCGGCCAGGCGCGGCCGCTCATCTTGCGGGGCCGCCACCAGGTCGGAATCGGCGCCGCAAACACGCGCCACGAGCAAATTGCGGAAATGACGGATCGCTTCGCGGCAGAAGTGCTGCAAATTCTGGCCGTCGCCGATGAGCCGGTGAACGAGCGTCAGCACGCGCTCGCCCGATTGCGAGGCGATTGCTTCGACAAGCTCGTCAAGCACGCGCTCAGCCACCACACCCAGCAGCTCGCGCACCTGCGCGTCGTTGATTTCGTCGCCGGAGTAAGCGATCGCCTGTTCGAGCAGTGAAAGACCGTCGCGCAGGCTTCCCTGGGCCGCGCGCGCAAGCACGGCCACAGCCCCCGGCTCGATCTTCAGGTTTTCCGCTTTGGCAATTCGTTCGATTTCGCTCGCGATCTCTTTGAATGAGAGCGAGCGGAATTGAAAAAGCTGCGCGCGTGACTTGATCGTTTCGACCAGATCTTCCTGCCGCGTTGTCGCCAGAATGAAAATCACGCGCTCGGGAGGCTCTTCGAGCGTCTTCAGCAGGGCATTGGAGGCTTCGTCGGTGAGTTGATGCGCTTCATCCAGGATCACCACTTTGTAACGGCTCGAAGCCGGCGCGTAGCGGACCATCTCGCGCAGCTCGCGAATCTGATCGATGCCTCGGTTCGAGGCCGCGTCGATTTCCAGCACGTCGAGCGACGTGCTGGCGGAAATTTCGCGGCAGGAATCGCAGGTGTTATCCGGCTCGGGCGTAGGTCCTTTCACGCAATTCAGCGCTTTGGCGAGGATTCGCGCGGTGGTGGTTTTTCCGACTCCCCGAACGCCGGAAAAAATGTACGCATGGGCGACGCGATTCGTGCGGATGGCGTTCGCAAGAGTCTGGGTCACGTGCTGCTGGCCGACAACCTCCGCGAATGATCGCGGGCGATACTTTCGCGCGATTACTTTGTAGGTCATCGAGTGTCGATTCCGCCGCTCCGGGCCGTTTCGCTCCGCGATAAATGGAACTTCGGGTACTCCGCGGCACACGAAGCGGACCCGTTACCGTTGCTCCCTTCCGGGCCTGGCGGGGTTCACGGGGAATCGTTGCACAGAGCCCGAAGTTCCACCAATCGGCAGGAAATTTTTCCCGCTTCGCGGAGTCTAGCACACGCTCGCACACGCCGGAAAGAAACTCGCGGGTTGAGCGCGTAACGTCTCAGCTGTCGTGGAATTGAACGCGCCGGTGAAATATTTCTTTGACTGAATGCCAATTCGTGGTGTGAGGACTCGCTAGTTGCTTGCGCCGCCTGGCGCGCTGCCCGATGGATTGCGCTTCAAAGCCGCACGCGCCTGAGGCACGGCGAAGGCTGTTTCGACGCGCTCATCATTGATGGCGGCGAGGGTTTCAAGGGTTTTTTGCGCTTCCGCTGTGTGCCCTGCTTTGTTCTGCGCCTCGGAGAGCAACTCGAGCGAGAGCGGGTTTCGCGGATCCTCTTGCAGCTCCTCGATGGCTTCCTCGAATTTTCCCTGAGCCAGCAAGGCCGCGCCGCTGGCGGAATGGAACGAGTGCTGAATGGGATTGCTGCGGCTGGTTTTGGCCACCGCGCTGAGCGGCTCGAGCGCCTTCTGTGCCACGTCTGCGAAGCCGGCGCGCGCGCCAATGAATGCCCGCGTTTGAAGAATCGTCGCCAACTCGTTTTCGCGGTCCTGCCGAGATATCGCATGGTGCTCGGAAAGCACGGCTTGCGCTGCCTCCAGATCCGCCAGCGCACCCTTCGGATCGGGATTGAACAGCGCCATATCGCGATGCGTTTCCGCCTCCTGAAGCCCAAATCCGGCGGCGTGCGCATCGGCCGCGATCTTCGTAAGCTCCGCGCGACCCTGCTCGAGCCGATTTTCGCGATAGTACGTCATGGCCCACAAGATGCGGTAATCGGTTTGCGTCTGGCGCTCATTCGCCATGGGAATCGCTTTCAAGTATTCCGCGCGGGCGCGCTCTTCTTCGCCCATGAGAGCGAACGTGGAAGCGATCCCGAGCTGAGACGTGGTGAATGTGGGATCGATTTTCAGCGCCTTGCCGTAGTGTTCCAGCGCGGTCGGAAAATTTCCCAGTATCCGGCTGATCTCGCCGTAAGAATCTTCCGGATTCGGCTGGTTCGGGAGTGCGACGACGTATTGATCCATCAGCGCGGGCGCCAGCGACGGTCTTCCGCTCAACGCGTAGCAATACGCAAGATTGTTGAGGGCCGGAAAATAATTCGGGTCCTTTTTCAGCAGATTTTCCAGAATCGATTCGCCGCGCTCCCAGGCTTCCTGGTTCGCGCAGAGCCACTCCGCGGCGAGGTTTCCCAGCCGCTTATCATCGGGATACTTTCTGAGCAGGTCGTTGAGCGAAGCCACCGCGGGAACAAGCTCGCCGTTTCGAGCGCCTAGCATCCAACGGATCAGCTGCTTTTCGTCGGGCGAGGCATGCGCCAGATTTTGCTTCGCGAGCGCTTCTTCGTGGTGTTCCTCCACCGCGTTCACAGTGAAGTAAGCGAGCGCCGCATGGCCCAGCGCAAAGCGCGGATCGGCTTTCACGGCTTTGCGGAAGTAGTCGAGCCCCTTATCCATGAACAGCAGGTCTTCGCGCTGCACCATGCCCATCTCGTAGTCCTGGCGCGCGTCGGGCGAGGAAGTCGTCACGGGCAGCAGGCCTGCCGGAGCTGCCGGTTTGGCGGAGGCATCCCGCACTTCGGCATGCACGGGCGGTTGCGTTTGCGCCTGTGTGCCGGCTGCGCCTGCCATGAAAACTGTGAAGAGAGCAATTCGATGGAAGGTTCGGGGTGTCATAGTTCCTCGCATGGAATTTGACTGCCTCGATCAGTGGCCTTTCAGGACGTACCCGGGGTCAAAGGGCTGCTTATCGTCGATCTTGATCACCTTCACGCCCCCGCTGATGTTGTACACGTCCACGATCCCGAGGGCGCCGGGGCTGGCTTCAACGGCTTTTACGACTTCTTCATCGCTGACGACGAACACCACGGAAACTCCGGATTTCTTGGTCGAATCGTTCAGGATCGCTTTGCCCTCTTCGGCGCCAGTGCCCATCACCCTTTCGATCACGAATTTCATTCCGCTGGAGTTCGGCTCGCGCAAGATCAACGTGATATTCCTGCCGGTGGGCCAGGAGCCGGACTTCCCTTTGAAAATTTTCCCTAGCTCGGCAAGCGCCATGGACCGCACTGGATTCGAGGGATGAACAATTACGGCAAAATCGGTGGCAAATACGAGTGACGTGACACCCATCAGCAACGCGCAGACAATCAACAATCGGCTTCGCATCGGCTGGCTACTCTGTCTTAGGATTCTGGAGCCGGCAGGGCCTCTGACGCCCGCCTGATTCCAAGGCTAACATCCGCGGCTGGCGGGGAAGGCGGGCAATCCGGCGCTCGGTGTCGAGCCAGTACATGACTTTTTGGCGCGAAGTAGGGTGACCGTCGGCGCGGCGGCCTGCACCTGAGGATCGTGGCAAATAGGAACCTCGGAGCTTGATTTCCGTGTAACCCTTGCATCCCCTGGGGTATCTTATCGCCCGGGTGGCACCTCCCCATCCCCACCGCGGCGCCAGCGGGAAACCCCACGACACGGGGACTACAGGAGGAACGAAATGAAGCGTCTGATCATTCTTTGCGCCGTGGTGTCGATTGCACTGTGGCTGGCCCCGGCCGTCATCGCCCAATCCAACCAGATCCAGCCGGGCACCCAGGTGCGGCTTACTCTGCTCACCGGGCTCAGCACGAACGTCGCCCATGACGGCGACCCTTTTACCGCAATCGTAGCTGAGCCCGTCTTTTTCGGGAACCAGCTCGTCTTGCCCGCGGGCGCCAAAGTGCACGGCACGGTGACGTCCATCAATCGCCCGAAGTTTTTCTCCATGTTTCGCGGCGGCGCCTCGATGAACCTGGTCTTCAACTCCATCGAGGTGGAAAGCCGCATCTTTCCGGCGCAAATGAGCATTCTCTCCGTCTATTCCGGCGGCACTGAAAACGGCAAAAAACGGAAAGACGTTAAGACCGTCGAGGGCGTCGTGATTCAGGAAAAGCGCGACGTGGTCCGCGACATCACCGACGTCGGCATCGGCGGCGCGGGCGGCACCGTGGTCGGGGCAATCTTTAGCAACGTGGTGCGCGGAACGGTTCTCGGTTTCGTCGGCGGCGGCGTCTATATCGTGGCGAAGAAGGGCAAAGACGTGGAGCTTCCCGCGCAAACCGGCATGCTCGTGCGCATGGATTCGTCGGTGGCCTTGCCGGGATCGCTTTTGCACAACACGGCATACACGTCGAACAATCCGTAGGCATCGCCCCGCAGGATCGTTTCAAGGGAACGGTGAGTGGGCTGCCGAAGTCGGGGGGGGGGTGCGGCGCGTGATCCGCTCGGTCGAACCACGCGCCGCGGGGGGCAGGTGCAGGAGGAGATCAGGAATCCTGGGTCTTGCTCTTGATGTGATCGGGGAGCTCGATCCACCACGGCCCAATCGGCTGCATCAGTGATGCTCCCATTGTCCAGCCGCCCGGCTGGGGCTCCATCCGCGCCACTTCAAAGAGCACGGGCCTGGAATCCAGTTCCAGGCCGTGGCGGCGATGGATCATTCGAATCGCGAGCGCGGACTGCCGATCGACTTCCGTCTGGAGATTGAACTTGCAACCGTTGTCGCTAATGTCGAACGTCAAAGTCCGCTCGGAAAAAAAGCGGCCGTTGCGGTCGAAGCCGGAAACTTCGATCGGGCGGCTCAAGGTGCGCCGCGATTCCCGCTTCAGCGCGCGCGGCTCGAAGCTGGTTTTTCCGAAAGCGGTGCTTTCTTTGAGCATGAATCCGTCCGCTCTCTTCTAATGCACCCGGCTTGCCATCGGGCCAATCGCCAATCGCATCAATCGAGAGGAGTTAGTGAAACCGGGAAGGGAGTGAACTGCCACCGGATGGAACGCTGTGCGTCTTCGAAACAACGGGCGAGCGGGCGCGCCCCCGCGCCTAGGCCGCGCCCTTGGCTGCTGCCATCCGGTTCGTGCGCTTCAAGAAGCGGTAAAGACTGGTGCGTCCGATTCCCAGCATCTGGGCCGCGCGAACTCGATTGCCGTTGCACATTTCGAGCACGCGCTGAATGTGGACGCTGCGCACTTCATCCAGCGGAATCGGCCGCCAGTTTTCACCGGTCATCACGGGCGCCCGCTGCGGCTTTTGCAGGTGCTCGGGCAAATCCCCGACGTCGATAAAATCAGCGTTCGCGGTGATGGCGGCGCTCGAAATCACGTTTTCCAGTTCGCGGACATTTCCCGGCCAATCGTGCTGGAGCAGCACGATCTGCGCCCGGCGCGTGAGCCCCTGAAACGTTTTCCCGTAGGCTTGCGCGTATTTTTTCAGGAAGTGTTGGATCAGGATGGGGATGTCTTCCGGCCTATCTGTAAGGCCCGGCACGCGGATTTCAATCGTGCTCAGCCGGTAAAAGAGGTCCTCGCGGAACCGCCCGGCCAGCACTTCGGCGCGGAGGTCGCGGTTGGTCGCCGCAATCAGCCGCACGTCCACCTTTTTCACTTCCGGCGACCCGACTCGCTGGATTTCTCTGTTCTGAATCACGCGCAAGAGCTTTGCCTGCATTTGCAACGAAGTTTCGCCGATTTCATCGAGAAAAACGGTTCCACCGTTCGCATATTCGAAAAGGCCGGGCCGTGTATCCGTCGCGCCGGTGAATGAGCCGCGGATGTGCCCGAAGAGCTGGCTCTCGAGCAGCGTATCGACCAGCGCCGAACAATTGCACACGGCAAAACGTTCCTGCCCCACCGGGCTCATCTGGTGTAGCGCGCGTGCCACCAGCTCTTTGCCCGAGCCCGTCGGGCCGCTGATCAGCACATTCGAATAATGCCGGGAGACTTTTTTCGCCAGTTCCAGCACTTCCAGCATGGCGGGGCTTCTCCCGACAATTCCCTGCGATTGAAAGTTGCTCAGCAGCCTCTCGTCGAGATCGCGAATCTGGGAGCGCCGCGAGAAGTTGTCCGCCAGGTCGTCGAGAGTCTTCGTCAGCCGCGCGAAATCAATCGGTTTCGACAGATAGTCGTAGGCTCCATGTTTGATGGCCTCGATTGCCGACTCCACCGAGTAGTAGCCGGTCGCCAGAATCACGTAGGTTCCGGGGTCGCACTGGAGCGCTTTATCCAGGAACGCCAGTCCGTCCATCCCCGGCATTTTGTAGTCTGCGATCACAACTCGGCTGCCCCCCATGCGGATCTTCTGGAGCGCTTCCTGCGCATTTGTTGTCCCGACGGTTGGGAAGCCCGCTTTCGTCAGCCGGTCAGTTTCCAACTCGACCAGATCTGCTTCATCATCAAGGACACAAATGGGCAGACACTTCCGCGCTAGATTGACTACGGGTTTCGTATCCACAGTGGCCATGGGCAGGTATCGTCAGGCAATGCCAGTGCCACAATGCTTCATTCCTGCTTGGAAAGGCTGCAATTGGGGGTAGGAGATTCAGATTCTCGGAGGCACCAGTAAACCGCTATCCGCTGTTGGTTTTATTCGCTTCGGTTGAAAGGAGGAATCGGGAGATGAGTTCTTGAAGTGGAAGATTGTGCCCGCGAAAGCATGCAAAAGCATTGTCGAACTGGCACTCACTTCCCAAAGGCGGATTTTTTTAAAAGCGCTTTAATCTCCGCACCGTGGGCGCCAACCGTTCATTTCCAACGCTCCTGCGGAATTTCATGCCACCTGGATCGCGTGGTCTCCCGCCAGCCCGATCCCGTTCGCCCCGGCTTCGCGTGGGCGCAAGCGTTCCAGGGAGACGGGAACACGTCCGCTATTGTCACGGGCTCCTACTTCCGCCGCCTGGTAGGCGATCGGGAAATTGTTCTTGTTCGCCAGCGGCTGGAGCAGCCTGACGAACACGACACTTCCCTCGCGCAGCTTGGACTTGAGAGCGATGCGCTTCTTGCCCTCGCCCCTCCAATCCAGCACCGTCTTCTCGACAAAGAAATTCTCCGAAGCGTCCCACCCGGAAACTTCGACGCGATAACTGCTGGCCCTCTCCAAATCGAATTCCATGCTCGAACCTCCGCCAGGGCTTCAGCAGAAGGAGTGCCAATCGCCTGTCCGTGGGCCCTTCAAATCCGGGGACTTAGCTGTCGTCCTGCACAGAGCAGGGAAGCCCTCCGCCTCGATTCAGCACACCTGTATTCGCTTGAATCATCCAGTAGGACAGGCCTCCCGGCCTGTCCGGTGTGGGGGAGCGATCAATCTATTCGGAGGGGCCTAATACCAATTCGATCCCGGATAAAGCAGCGCCAGCGAAGACTCAAAGATAAAATTGAATATCTTCCCGTACAGCACCCAGGCGATCAGCAATCCCAGCATCCCGAATCCCGCGCTATGCGACCACTCCAGGAACCGCAGAGCGATCCCCTCGCGCATCAGCAGCGTGACGCCGGTATTGCCGTCGAGTGGCGGAACGGGCAGGAGGTTGAAAGTGCCCAGCAGCAGATTCAGCACGAAAAGGATGCTCAAAAAAGTGGCGGCGAATCCGGCGGTTCCCGGCACGGCTGCTTCGGTGACGTGCGTGAAGCCGGCCGTCTCCGGAATGCGGAAATAACCGCCGGCCATGCCGATGCGTATCGCAATCCCGGCGCACACCATCAACGTAAAATTCGCCGCAGGCCCCGCGAGCGCCATCCAAGCGGCGCGACGCGGGTGCCGCTGCTGCCAGTGCGGATCGAAAGGCGCGCTCGCCCAGCCAATCATGAAATGCGGGGGAAGCAGGTACGTCAGGAGCGGCACGATCACGGTGCCAAATGGTTCCCGCTGAATATGCGGCAGCGGGTTCAGTGAAGCTTGCCCGCGGAGCGAGGCCGTGGGGTCGCCTCCCAGCCGCGCAGCCAACGCATGGGCGCCTTCATGGCATGTGGTGGAAAAGAGGAAAACGATGTACCAGATCAGGCCGAGGATCAGGAAATCCGGCGTCATCCCGCCGCATAGACTAAGGGTTCAGGCTGCCTTCCGCAAGCGCCGGCCTCTCCTGAGCCGCTCTGTGCCGGTGAGTTCAGTCCGCCGAAACGGCGCGACGCGCCTCGCCGGTCTCGCTGCCGCGCAGCGGCGTCGCAGAAGAAAACTGCGCCGCTTCCGTGGAGCCTTCGAGAGCCGTCGTGGAAGCTCTCCCGCTGGTGATGGCCTGCTGCACTGCGTCGAAATATCCGGTCCCGACAAATCGCTGGTGCTTGGCCGCCTCGTAGCCGGCTTCGCGCTCGCTGGCAAATTCCGTTTCCTGCAATTTGCAATAGGCGGTCATGCCGCTGGTCTTGTAACCGCGCGCCAGCTCGAACATAGACAGGTTGAGCGAATGGAAGCCTGCCAGCGTGATGAACTGGAATTTGTAGCCCATCGCGCCAAGTTCTTGCTGGAAGTGCGCGATCGTCGCATCGTCGAGATACTTCTTCCAGTTGAACGATGGTGAACAGTTGTAGGCCAGCATTTTCTTTGGAAACTTCTCGCGAATCCCTTCGGCGAATTCCCGCGCCTCGGCCAGGTCGGGCTTGGCCGTCTCGCACCACAGCAGGTCCGCGTAAGGAGCGTAGGCAAGTCCGCGCGCGATCGCAGCCTGGATTCCGTTTCGCACGCGGTAGAAGCCTTCGACGGTCCGTTCGCCGGTGACAAATTCGCGGTCGCGCGGGTCCACGTCGCTCGTCAGCAAATTCGCGCTGTCGGCGTCGGTGCGGGCCATGACCAGCGTGGGCACATTCATGACGTCTGCCGCCAAGCGAGCCGCCACCAGCTTCTGGATACTCTCATTTACCGGCAGCAGCACCTTTCCGCCCAGGTGCCCGCATTTCTTGGCCGAAGAAAGCTGGTCCTCGAAATGGACACAGGCGGCGCCCGCCTCGATCATCCCTTTCATCAACTCGAACGCGTTGAGATTGCCTCCGAACCCCGCTTCCGCATCGGCCACGAGCGGCGCAAACCAGTAGAAGTCGTCTCGCCCATCGGCGTGATGGATTTGGTCGGCCCGCATCAGCGCGCGGTTGATGCGCCGGCAGAATTGCGGCACGCTGTTGGCCGGATACAGGCTCTGGTCGGGATAAGTTTCCCCCGCTTCATTGGCGTCGGCCGCCACTTGCCATCCGCTCACGTAGATGGCCTGCAATCCCGCCTGCACCTGTTGAACGGCCTGGTTGCCAGTCACTGCTCCCAGAGCCGCCACGTAGGGCTCGCTGTGCAGCAACGTCCAAAGGCGCTCGGCGCCCATGCGGGCCAGCGTGTGTTCCACGCGGATGGTCCCCCGCAGCTTCTCCACGTCCGCCGCGCTGTAGGGGCGCGAAATGCCTTCCCACCGCGGGTTCAGATGCCAGTCCTTTTCGAGCCCCTTCAGATTGGCGTGGCCGTTTCCATTTCTGTTCAACATTCTTGTTTCTCCCTTTCACCGAAACCGGGGTACACACGTCCCCGCCCGTGCAAGATGCCTTGCACTTGAAAACTTCAATGTCTCAATCGTGAGGACGATTGGACAGCCGGCAGGACCGGCGCTTTTTAAGCTGCCGGCAAACCTCGCAGCGTCAGCTCTTCAATCAACTCATCCAGGGCCAGGCGATTGCCGTCCGTGATGGAGGTGAACCCAATGCCCGTGCCCGCGGCCGTGGCTTCGCGAATCTGCCCGTCGGCTTCGAAGTAATGCGAATTGACTGGGATTCGAACGTGCACCGGAGCGCCCTTGGGGAGATTCCCGCGGCGGAGGTATAGCCCGCCGATGCTCAGGTTGTTCGCCGGGCTCTCCACTCGAAGCGTTTCTTGCCCCACCCGGAGCTCCACCGGTTTGTCCAGCTCCGTCCGGGGGAACATCCTCGTTGAGGAACCTTCCATAGCGGGCGTCTCCTTTGCGCTGCCGTTGAGCTGCGCGGCTCGACGGGGAGAGTGTGCCGTGGAACACGTTATCAGTCAAACTGATTGTCTTTATCAAGTTGATAGAAAATCCTTATCGGTTACGGTACAATGGTTCCGCTCGTGCTAAGGGCGAGCCGCGCATTTGCGTTCGCTCGCGTTTCACAGCAGGACACCGGAGGGCCTTTTTGGAGCTCGATCAGGTCGAAACGTTTTTGGCTGTCGTCACCTACGGCGGATTTCATCGCGCCGCGGAGGCCCTCCGTGTCAGCCAGCCCGCCGTAAGTGCGCGGATCCGCGCGCTCGAAGACTCCCTGGGTGTAAAGCTCTTCACCCGCTCCGGCTCCACGCTTTCGCTTTCTCACGCCGGCAAGACTCTGCGTCCGCACGCCGAGCAGTTATTGCGCGCCGTCGCTCTGGCGCGCCAGGCCGTTCACGAGCTTCAGCCGTCCGCCGGTGGCGCGCTCAATATCGCGGCAGCGCTTTCGGTGTGCACCTATTTTCTGCCGGACGTCATGAAGGAATTCCAGGTGGAGAATCCGAAGGTGATGGTCACGTTGCGCTCGGGCAATTCCGCCCAGGTGCTGAAAATGGTGCTCGATGGCGAAGCCGATATCGGGATCGCGCGATCGCTGATTCACCCGGAAGTCGAAACGATGACTCTCCGCGACGACCCGCTTATTCTCGTTGGCCATCCCTCGCTTCCCGCGGCCCGGCAGAAGCGCCTCCGCCTCGAGGATGTCGAATCCCTGCCGCTGATCTTTTACGATCGCGGTTCGAGTGACTGGACGTTGAGCCAAGGGCTGTTTCGGCGGGCCGGACTCCTGCCCAATGTCGTTCTCGAAGTCGAAACCATCGAAGCCGCCAAAAAGATGGTGGAACGCAGATTGGGGCTTAGCTTTCTGCCGCAGATCGCCGTCGCCCACGAGCTGCCGGAGGGCAAGCTTGTGGCCATCGAAATCGTGGACGCCGAGCCGCTGCATCGCAGCCTCGACGTGATTCATCCGCGCACACGCCCACTTTCGCGTGATGCGCAGACTTTCCTTCAGTTGTTACGCACCGCCGCCGCTACTCCCGTGCCGCTGACGAAGAAACCCGGAAAGCACACCCCGCGCCACAAACCGAATTGACCCCGTTCCTCTACAATGCAGGGATTATCTTCCGTTTCGGCAGGACGTAGTCTCGCTCTGCGCGTCCCTCTCGTCGCGCGCAGAAATGCCGGGCGCGGCGGAATGGCTCCGGGGCCTGGACTCGAACCAGGATAACCAGCTCCAAAGGCTGGCGTGCTACCAATTGCACTACCCCGGAGTAGCTCCCGAAAGTGTAGCAAACATTCCCGAAGAATTTGCGGCGCTGTGAGCGGAGACCGAGCTTGGTAGGTCGAGGCTTGTGCCACGACACACCGAATGCCAGCCTAACGGGGCTTCAGCCGCTGAGCTTCTTTGGGTTGGTCAGCTTGCGATCGTGCGTGGATCTGAGCGAGCCCGAAGATTTGTAGGTCGTAGCTTCAGCTACGACATCCCGAGCGGTCGTCGCGCCGGGCTTCAGCCCCTGAAGTTCCTGAAGCGGGACAAATTGTGACCTTGCGTCGGCCGAAGTGGGCTTCAGGGTTTGTAGGTCGTAGCTTTAGCTACGACATCCCGAGCGGTCATCGCGCCGGGCTTCAGCCCCTGAAGTTCCTGAAGCGGGACAAATTGTGACCTTGCGTCGGCCGAAGTGGGCTTCAGGGTTTGTAGGTCGTAGCTTTAGCTACGACGTCCCGAGCGGTCGTCGCGCCGGGCTTCAGCCCCTGAAGTTCCTCTTCAACCGCCGGGGCGCTGCATCCCTGCCCTTTCTCTCAGCGTTGACGCCCGTTTGCCGCTCTGCATTCAATTTGTTACGCTTCTATCTAACCATCTCGCGGAGAGGTGTCCGAGCGGTTTAAGGAGCACGCTTGGAAAGCGTGTGTTGGGGAAACTCAACCGTGGGTTCGAATCCCACCCTCTCCGCCAGTTGTGGCTGTCGCCGCACCGGCGGCGCCCTCCTCGGCCTAATCGATTTTCCTTTGGTGCATACGAATGTACATACAAATGTATTGACGAGAACGAGAAATCGCCCTAAATTTGTTAGGTCGCGCTTCCGATGCGATTCGAATGGGACGAGCAAAAGAACCGGCAAAACCTTCGCAAACACGACGTTCGCTTTGAGACTGCCGTTCTTGTCTTTGACGACCCATACGCGCTCACCCAGCGTGACTTCACGTTCGAGCCGGAGGATCGCTGGATCACAATCGGAGCGATTGGGCCGGGATCGATTCTGCTGGTAGTGCATACGGTGGTTGAAGATGACGATGAAATCATCCGCATCATCTCCGCCCGCGCCGCCGAGTCACATGAAAGGAGGGCCTATGAAGAAGCTCACAAAGGCACAAAAGCGAGACGTCAAAGCCATCGCCGCAAAGCGAGACGAAGAGATTGATTTTTCCGATATGCCTCCAGTGCTCGACTGGAGCTCCGCCGAGATCGGGAAATTCTACCGGCCAATGAAGAAGCCCGTAACGATGCGGCTCGATTCCGACGTCATCGCCTGGCTTAAGTCCACCGGCCGCGGCTATCAAACCAAAGCGAACTGGCTGCTGCGGAATGCCATGATCCATTTCACACGAGAGGGACCCGCCGGCCGCCGCCAAGTTGCCGGGCGCCGGGTCAAATCCCACGGACGAAGAAAACATTCGTAATACGAGCGATGCCTGGCTCTTTTAAGGGCGGATGTCATGCGGGCTCCCCTATAAAGAAGAGCGATGGGATTCAATCGACGAATTTCTTCGCAACCATCAATTCCGCGTTGAGCAGGGCAGCGCCGGCAGCACCGCGAATCGTATTGTGCCCGAGCACAACAAACTTATAGCTCAGCACGTGGCAGTGCCGCAGCCGGCCTACGTACACAACCATCCCGCCGCCACGGTCCGCATCCAGGCGCGGCTGCGGCCGGTCGGGCGCATCCAGATACACAATCGGCTGCGCCGGCGCGCTCGGCAGGCCGAGCTTCTGCGGCTCGCCCGAAAATTTGCTGAAAGCGGCGAGAATGTCATCTCGCTCCGTGTTTTTTCCCAGCTCGACGGAAACGCTCTCCGTGTGCCCATTGATCACCGGCACTCGCGTGCTGGTGGCGCTGATCGCCGCCGAATGCAATTCGATGCCTCCTTTCGCAAATCGCCCCAGAATCTTGCGTGTTTCGACCTCGATTTTTTCTTCTTCGCCTTCGATGTACGGAATGACGTTTGCCGTGGCATCGAGCGAAGCCACGCCGGGATAACCAGCTCCGGAAAGCGCCTGAAGCGTTGTCACGATCACCCGCCGCAGCTCAAACGCCCGCAGTGGCGCAAGCGCCAGCGTGAGCGCAATCGCGGAGCAATTCGGGTTCGTCACAATCGCCCCGCGCCATCCCTCCTTCTTTTGTTGCAGCGGCACCAGCCCTAAATGATCCGCATTGATTTCCGGAATCAGCAGCGGAACAAGCGGGTCCATTCGATGATTGCGTGAATTGCTCACCACGAAGTGCCCGGCCGCGGCGAACTCTCTTTCGGCATCTCCCGCAATCGAGGAATCGAGCGCCGAAAACAGGATTCTCGGCGCCGCGCCCGGCCGGAGCGTCTCGACTCGCAGCGCGGCAAAATCGTCGGCCAGCGGCGCCGGCAACCGCCACGGCAATTCGCCGTAGCGCTTGCCGGCCGAGCGTTCGCTCGCCGCCAGCCATGTCAACCGGAACCAAGGATGATCGGCGAGCAGCGCCGCAAACTGTTGCCCCACGGTACCCGTAGCGCCCAGAATCCCGACTTCGATTTTCTTGTTGGGCTTCAAGCTGCGCTGCCTTTCATGCCCGGGCACTCGCAACTTTTCGCTCTGCGCGGGCTCGTTCCAGCTCGGCGAGTCCGTCGGTCAGGTCCTCGACGAGGTCTGTCGAATGTTCGCATCCCGTGGAGAGGCGAATCAACGAGTCCGACAGTCCGAGTTCCGCGCGAGCTTCCGGTGGAATCGAAGCATGGGTCATCGTGGCCGGATGGCACAGCAGCGACTTCACGCTCCCCAGGCTTTCGCCTAATGTGAAGTACCTACGTGACGATGCGAACGCCGCGACCTCCTCCGCCGTCCCGTCCAGCTCGAACGAAACCATCCCGCCAAACCCGCTCATTTGCCGCCGCGCGATGTCGTGCCCGGGATGATCCGGCAGGCCAGGGAAATACACTCGCCGCACCAGCGGATGTCCATTCAGCGCCTGAGCAATCGCGGCCGCGTTTTCTTCGTGCCGCTGCATTCTCAATTCCATCGTTTGCAGCCCGCGCAGCGTGAGCCAACAATCAAAAGGAGAAGGCACCGCTCCGGTCGCGTTCTGCAAAAACTTGATCGGCTCAAAGACCGCCGGGTCCTTGGCCAGCGCCGCGCCCTGGATCAAGTCCGAGTGGCCGCCCAAGTATTTCGTGACGCTGTGGACCACGATATCCGCTCCCAGTTCGAACGGCTTTTGAAAGTACGGGGTCGCAAAGGTATTGTCCACCACCACGAGCGCGCCCCGGCTGTGCGCCAGCCGGCTGATGGCCGCAATGTCGTACACGAGCAGCCGCGGATTTGTAGGCGACTCGATCCACACGAGCCGCGTTTGCGAAGTGACGGCCGCATCCAGCGCCACGTCGTCCGCCAGATCAATCTGCCGGATTCCCACGCCGATGGGCTGAAACACTTTGTTCAGGATGCGGTAGGTCCCTCCGTACGTATCGATCGGGATGACGATTTCATCGCCGGGCCGCAAGTACGCCTGCATCACTGCGTTCTCCGCCGCGAGTCCCGAGGCGTACACCGCCGCGTGGCTAACGCCCTCGAGTTCGGCCAGCACCGCCTCGAGCCGCTGGCGCGTGGGATTATTCGTGCGCGAGTAATTGAAGCCTTTGTCCTGCCCCGGTGCGGCCTGCTCGTACGTGGTCGTCTGGAAGATTGGCGCGATCAACGAGCCGGTCTCTGGCTCCGACGGCTGTCCCGCATGGATCGTCTTCGTTGCGAACTTCATTTTCCTGCTCCTCTCCTTTTTGCTGCACCCTCAACTCCCGGGTGGTGGTATAGCGCTGCATGTCGCAACGGGCGACCGGATGCCCGGAAATAAAATGCGGGCCCACCGAACGCTCGATGCGTTGTCTTGGGCGCCGCCGCGAATGGTCCCGAAAGACCAATCGTCGCGTGCCTTCTTCGACTTCAGCTTGGGAGTTGAATCTTCAATCGTCCCGCTGCTGCGGGATCAGTTGAGGATCTTATCTCTCCCCAGTGGGCAGGAGTTAGCACCTTGGCGTTTGCACCAGGTTGCTGTGGCGTCGTCGGGCCTGTCCCCTCGGCCACTCTGGATAAGCGCTGCTGGTAAGGCAGCACGGAAAGGATAGCAGACGCACATTCGGTGTCAACAACTTCCGGGAGTCAATCGGCTTTGTAGGTCGGGGGCTCGAGCGCCACACTTCCTAGCGGATACCCCTTGAAACAATTTCTGCATCTGTGGGTTAGGGACAGAGATGGTTATTTACCCGTCGCAAGGGATTTGAAAGCAGTGGACATTTCCTTGCCACATCATTCAAATTATGGGGGTACGAACGAGGTAGTTGGGGCCCACTGGGGGATATAGGCGATGCGAAAGTCTTTTTTTCTGCTTGGCTTCGTATTTCTGCTGACATCGGCCGCGCGCGCGCAAAGTAATTCTACGCAGCCTCTCCTGCTCACTACTCCCAATCTTTCTCTCTCGAGTGCCCTTTCGCCCGCCCCTGCGACTCCGGTTTCGATTGCTCCCGGCACTATGGCCACCGCAGCAAGCAGCGCCTCCGCCGGCGCCGCATCTCCTGATCCTCAGGTTGTGCAGGGCGTCTTCGTGAACTATTCATGGCAGGCATACATCGGGTACACATTTTTCCGCTTTTACATCTATCCCGGCGCTACGGAAAACCAGAACGGCTTCAACTACTCCATGGCTTATTATTTCAAGGACTGGCTGGCAGCCGATGGCGAATTCGCGGCCACGCATGGGAATCTGAATGGGGCTTGCTCTTGGTTCGTTTTCGGTGGTGGCGGCCCGCGTTTCCGGTGGTCGGCCCCGCGGAATATCGAGGTCTGGGGCCATGTGCTCTTCGGCTACTCTCACTTCTCCCCGCAGACCCCGTACGGTTCCAAGCAGGCGTTTGCCTACACCGCGGGTGGCGGAGTCGATATCAACGCGCATCACCGCCGAATCGCTTACCGCCTCGGAGCCGATATGGTGGGCTCACACTATTTCGGCACTTACCAGTACAGCCCGAAATTTTTCGCCGGGATCGTTTTCAAATTCTAGCTGCGCGAAAAATCGATTTCGCGTCCCCCGCTCGATGGCGCCGTTGAGCTAGCGCTTGTACCCAATCTTGCGCACAAACTCCCGGCGATGCCGCGCCTCCTCCTCCTTTTCCACGCCCTTGGGTGAGCTGCCGTCCACCACTCCCAGCACGCCGCGCCCCTGCGCCGTCTCCGCCACAATCACTTCCACCGGGTTGGCGCTGGCGCAATAAATCGAGCACACTTCGAAGCAGTCTTGTACGCGCTTCAGCAGATTGATCGGATACGCCTGCCGGATCAGCAGCACGAACACGTGTCCCGCCCCGATCCCCAGCGCGTTGGCAACCGCCGCCTTGCGCAGCTCCTCGTCGTTCGCTTCCACGCGCACAAGACACGGGCCGGAGGCCTCATTGAAGGCCACCGCAAATTTCGCTCCCGGCACGGTATTGACCACCGCCTCGTAGATATCTTCAGCCGTTTTAATGAAGTGCGACTGTCCCAGGATGAGATTTGCGTCCTCGGGGATTTCCATGCGCAGGCTGGTGAGTTCCATTTTGCCCTCGGCCGGCAGAATTTTTCCTGTCTCGAAATTGAGACGCGGACCTCGCTTCGGCCCGCGTTCTGGAAGTCCATTATCAGCAGTGCCTCGCGGATGGGCAAGCGGCGTCACATCCTCGCGCGATGGAAACCTGCTTGCATATTCTGCCTCGCCCATGAGCGCACCGTGGCAAATTGATTGGCGGCCGGCTGGCGCCCAACGCGATTCCGCCCCGCTGAATTTTCGCTCCCTGCTTTCCAGGGCGATACATCAAATGATGCGGGCTTTAAAAATCCTCTTCGGTTTCGCGCTCGTGATTCTTGGCGCCGTAATGATCATCACGCCCGGCCCCGGTTGGCTCACGATTGTGTTTGGCCTCGGCGTGCTCGCCGCCGAATTCGTCTGGGCCAAAAGGCTCCTCGACTGCCTCAAAGAGCAAGGCCTCCGCGTGCGCGAACTTTTCAACGCGCGCCAGCCCGTTCGTCGCGCTTAATCTCCTTCCTCGAATTTCCCGTTTCCGAACCATCTCTCTTTGTGGTTTCATCCCTGTTCTCGCTTAGGAGGTCTCCATGGCCAACCGCGCACCCGATCAATGGAAAGGGAAGTGGGCGCTCGTGACCGGCGCCAGCGCCGGCATCGGCTGGGCCCTCGCGGAACAATTGGCTGCCGGCGGAGCGAATCTCGTTTTGACGGCCCGCAGAACGGACCGCTTGCAAACGCTCGCCGCGGAGCTCGCCAGCAAGCACCGCGTGAATGCCCATGTTTTTTCCTCCGACCTCACTCATCCGGCCGCCCCCGGCCGGATCCGCGAGTTCACAGCGGGAAGAAAGCTCGAAATCGAATTGCTCGTCAATAATGCGGGCTTCGGCGCCTTCGGATACAGCCATGAGATTCCGATCGAAAAGCTTCTCGAAATGATTCAGGTGAATTGCTCCGCCGTGGTACATCTCACGGAGCTTTATCTTCCTTCCATGGTCGCGCAGGGCCACGGCGACATCCTGATCGTTGCTTCTACCGCGGCGTTCCAGGCTGTCCCGTTCAATAGCGTTTATGCCGCAACCAAGGCATTCGATCTGCTCTTCGCGGAAGGAATCGCGGAAGAGGTGCGGCCTTTCGGCGTTCGTGTGTGTGCGTTGTGTCCCGGGCCGACGACCACCGAGTTCCAGCAGGTCGCTCACCAGCCCAACCGCGCCTTCCGCATGCCCGAGACAGCCGAGAAAGTGGCGCGCGCGGGTCTCGAGGCTCTGGCCCGCGGGAAAAGCTACGTCATCTCCGGCGCAATGAACCGGCTGATGATGGAATCCGAGCGCCTCGTCCCGCGCAGCTTCGTCGTCCGCGCCGCCGCCAAAATGATGCGCCCACAAAACCCTTAGCCCTGAGCCGCTCACACTCGCGGCCAATTTGATCCCACAGCCTATCGCAATCTTGTAGGGGCATCCGCCAAATTACTGGCGGACCGTGCCCGCGTCGCCTAGTTCACCGCGTCGGCCATTTTCGCCGAGCCGCCTTCGACCTACATCATTCACTCGCAAAATCGGGGAACTTGCGCTCCTCCCCGCCGGAATATGTAACGGGAAGCACGACAGGCCGTCCAAATATTCAAGATGACCAAGGCCCTTGAATTCACCGACGACGGCCTGCTCCGCCGCATGATGGCCGGCGATGAAGAGGCTTTCACGCTTCTTTACCGGCGCAGGCAACCGCCGATTTACCGCTTCGCTCTGCACATGAGCGGAAACGCCGCCGTCGCCGAGGATGTGACGCAAGAGGTCTTCATGACGTTGATTCGCGACGCCACCCGCTTCGATCCTGCCCGCGGCACTCTGGGCGGCTATCTTTTCGGAGTCGCGCGGAATCTGGTTCGCCGCCGCTGGGAGCAGGAACGCAACTCGTTTCCGCTTCCTCCGGAGGACGAGGATTTTCCGGGCAACGGCACCGGCGTGCCGGGCGATGCCCGCGGCCGCTACGGCTCGCACCGCGCGGACGATGAATTCGCCTCGCTCGAGACAGTCGGCCGCGTGCGCCAGGCCGTGGCTACTTTGCCCGCCAATTATCGCGAGGTGGTTGTGCTCTGCGAGTTGGAAGAGATGAGTTACGAAGAGGCCGCCGAAGCGCTCGATTGCCCTATCGGCACCGTGCGCTCGCGCCTTCATCGCGCGCGCGCCCTGCTGGTCGAAAAGCTTCGCGAGCCCCGGCCGCTTCGCCGTGCCGCGGTCGGCGAGTGAGGAAAGAGGTCAGGCATATGGACTGCGCTCAATTCGACGAAATTCTCCACGATCTCGACCGCCCCGGCACAAAGGGCGCGGTCGCACGCGAGCTCGCCATGGCCCACGCCGAATCGTGCCATCGTTGCGCCGAGCTTCTCACGCAGTCGGAATGGCTCGATTTCAACTTGCTCCGGTTGAAGGAGGAGGTTCATCCGGCGGAAGCTCCAGCGCGCGTCGAGTCCGCGCTCTTGCAGGAATTCCGGCGCACTGTTCAGGCATCGAATCGCCGCAAAGCAGTTCGACGGGCTGCGGTCATCGGCATCGCCGCCGCGCTTTTTCTGGCGCTCGGATTATCGCTGCGGCATCGCATACCCGCGCCCGCCATTGCAACGCCGTCTGCCGGCTTGACGCGAGCGCCCGAGGCGCATCCATCGGTTGTATCCGCTCCGGCGCGAACGGCAGCCCCTGCACAAGCCGCGAGCTCGCCTCAGCTCAGGGAGAATTCGGAAGCCGAGCCAGCGCTCTACGCCACGAATTTTATGCCGTTGCCCTACGCGGACGATTCTCTCGACGAGGAAGACGGCACCATCGTGCGCGTCCGCATCTCGCGCGCCGCGCTGGCTTCTCTCGGTCTGCCTGTAATTGAAGGGGACGGCGCGGAGCGGCTTCAAGCCGACCTTCTATTGAGCGCGGACGGCACGCCGCAAGCCATCCGGCTGCTCTCGGAAGCCGAATTCGCCGGGGAATTTTGATTCACCAGCAAGCTTTTGAGGAGAGTTTGATATGAACACAGGAAATCACGGGCTCCGGCTCGCAATCATCCTGTTTGCATTGCTCGCGGCGGCCGGCAGCGCCCGGGCTCAAGACGCAGCCCCCGCTCCGCACCCGCCCGCGGGCGGAGACGTGATTTATATGGCCGTGCCGGACGGCGGGCCCATGCCCCCGCCGGAAGCGATTGAGTTTGTCGAATTTGCCGGCGGCGTGGGCGGAAGGACGGTCACTGGCGCGCCCTTTACTGCCACGATCTCGAACCAGTCCTCGCAGACTCTTCCCGACGGGAATCATATCCAGCGCAATTCCACAGGCACATTTTCGCGCGACACACAGGGCCGCACCCGCCGCGATTCCACGATTCCAGGCTTCGGTCCCTGGGCGGCTCCGGAGAAAGCGGGCGAGCAAGTTTCCTTCATCAACGATCCGGTAGCCGGTGCGCAGTACATTCTCGATCCGAACGCGAAGACCGCCCGGAAATTCACCGGAGGAAAATGGAAAGGCCGCGGGAAAAAGCATGCGCCGGGAGGTGCCGCCGCAGGCGCTGACTCGGCGCGGCCGGAGCGTCCCAATGTCGTCACCGCTTCTCTCGGGACCAAGACAATCAACGGCATCTCCGCCGAAGGCACGCAGATCACTCGCACCATTCCCGCCGGCGCCATCGGCAATGAGAAGCCCATCGTCATCACCGTCGAGCGCTGGTATTCACCCGACCTGCAAACCGTGGTCATGACCAAGCGATCGGATCCGCGCACCGGCGACTCCACCTTTCAGTTAACGAACATTCAGCGCCAGGAACCGGATCCTTCTCTATTCCAAGTCCCCGCGGATTACACGGTCAAGACCGGTCCGGCGCCGGGCCATCGGAAAAGAGTTCCGCCGCCGGCCGAATGACGCAGCCGAAGCGAGCTCACTCACCACGCACCAAGGCTGTACTTGCGGGCGGCGCACCCACCACGCTCCGCCCGCAAGCCCCCCTTTGAAATTTCAAATTTCAAATGGCTCTGTTGAGATCCTAGCTCTGCAAACAGTGCCGGAGGCTCCGCTTTTTTGGAGTGCGGCTTGTCCTGAGCGAAGCCGAAGGGCGGCTTGACGCCGCTTTGGGCCCGTGTTGGCCCGCTAAGAGCCACCCACTCGACCGAGGCTTGACTCGGTCGGCACAACTGACGCGCCTCGAGTGTGGAACGGCAACAAAGCCATTTCAAATTTGAGATTGCTCCCCTCCAACTCTCGCCTCCCACGCCCCTTTCAAACTTGCCACCCCCACTCTCCGCCTTTCCTGCTACAATCCGGTGCAATCGGTGCCGCCATGGACGCCCATGCTCTCGAAAAACAGCTCCATGCCGAAGGCTTCTCCCACACCTTTGTCTGGCAGGACGATCCCGACGCCTTCTACCCGGACCACACGCACCGAACGCTGACCGCCCACATCATCCTCGACGGGGAAATGAACCTAACCGTGAGCGGCAAACCGCAAACATTGCGTCCCGGCGACCGCTGCGATGTCCCCGCCGGCGCCATCCATTCCGCCCGCATGGGCCTCCGCGGCTGCCGCTACCTCATCGGCGAGAAATAGGGTGGCAAAGTTCTCCAAGCCTCGCGCACTCAAACCCGAAGAAGAATCGCTTCTGTTGTTCTTGCTCTCCGCCGACTTTCCTGGGCGAGACGCGCTCATGGTGCAGCTGCCCCTAATTCAAGTCACCGGAGATTGCGATTGCGGCTGCGGGACCGTGGACTTGAGTGTTCCGGATGGCATCCCTCCGGCTCCGGCGCGTGAGCCGATTCCGGTCGAAGCACGCGGGGTGGGCGTGGATGTGCTCCTACTTGTTCGCGCGGGACTGATCCAGTGCCTTGAAATAGTCACGCACGGAGATGCCCGACCAATAAGTTACCCGACCCCGGAACGGCTTGAGCTTTGGGTGCCGCCTCCCATGAGGGGCCGGGAGAGATCAGTCTGAAGCAACGGCTCGGTCAATCAACTCCACCACGTGGAGCACTTCTTGCCCCGTGCCGTGAATCTTCGCTCCCGCTCGCATTTGAAGCAGGCACCCCGGATTCGCGGTAGCAATCGCCTGCGCTTTCGTCAACCGCGCGTTTTCCATCTTCAGCGCCAGCAGATCGAGCGACGTCTTCGTCTCCGTCACGTTGTAAACGCCCGCCGAGCCGCAGCACTGCTCGGAAAGCGGCATCTCGACGAATTCCACTCCGGGCACGGCGCGAATCAGCGTTCGCGGCGCCTCGCGGATTTTTTGCCCGTGGCAAAGGTGGCAGGAATCCTGGTAGGTCACGCGAAGCGAAAGAGGCCGCATCGGCGCGCGCAAGCCCAATCCGGCAAGAAATTCGGTCACGTCCTTCACCTTCCCGGCGAATCGCGCGGCCTGCTCGTGCGCCGCGCCATCCCGCGGAAACAAGTGCGGGTATTCCTTCAGTGTCGAGCCGCAGCCGGCCGCATTGGTTACGATGGCGTCAAAATCTTCGGCGAGAAATGCCCGTTCGTTCGCCTGCGCCAGTTCGCGCACCACGTCGCGCACGCCCGCATGAACTGCGAGCGCGCCGCAGCACCTCTGCGCTGCCGGCACCGCCACTTCGCATCCATTCGCTTGCAGCACACGGATTGTTGCGTGATTCAATTCGCTGAAGGCGACCTGCGCGACGCAGCCGGCAAAGAAAGCCACTCTCGCGCGCCGCTCGCCTTTCGCGGGAAACGTCTTGCCCAGCTCGGAAAAGAAAAACTCGGAGTCGATCTTCGGCATCAGCCGTTCGCGGTCGCCAAGCCCGAGCACACTCAAAATCCCGGTCCCCCGCGCCAGCGCAGCAAGCCCGCTCCGCTGATAGAGCTTCAGCGCCTTCGCCGCAGCCGCGATCCTTTTCGGATGCGGAAGCAGCCGGCGATACACCGCGCCGCGCGCCACGCGCGAGAAAAACGGCCGCTTGTACTTCTGCTCGATCTGCGCCCGCGCCAGCTCGAGCAGCTTCCCGTATTCCACTCCCGAGGGGCACGCCGATTCGCATGTCCGGCAATTCAGGCAGCGCTCGATGTGCGTCACGAACGACTCGCCCAGCTCGAGCCGCCCTTCATCCACCAGCGCCATCTGGTGAATTCGCCCTCGCGGCGAATCCGCTTCGCGGCCCCACAACCGGTAGGTCGGGCAATGGTTCGAGCACAGCCCGCAGCGCACGCACCTCGAGTAGTCCTCGTACCGCGGATTGTCGATCGCGGAAAAACCGCTCAACGTTTCCTGGAACTCCCGCTGCGCCTGCTCATGCGTCAGCGGAATCTGCGAGGCGGAGGAAGAAGCCATCCCGTCACATCCCTCCCACAAATCTCCCGGGGCTCAAAATTCCCTGCGGGTCGAACGCTTTCTTCACTTTCTGCATCTCCGCAAAATCCCCGCGCGCCACGCCCCACACTTTCACCGCGCTCTTGAGTTCCGCCGGGCACCACGGAATCCAGGCGTTGGCTTCGAGCTTCTCCCCCGCGGCAAGGATTTGATTTGCGGCCGCCGCCATGCGGCGAAGCGTCTCCTCGCTCTTTGCTTGGGGCAGCAGGGCGAAATAAATCACTCCCAGCCCGCGCGCCATCGCAGCCCACGGCAGCCCGCCCGCCTCCGCTTCTCGCGCCAGAATCGCCAGGGCATCCTTCATCCGCATCGGCGGCACCGCCATCTTCACAATCATGGCTGCCGGTGAAGACTCGAGCGCAATCGGAATGAACTCGCGCTGGCGGCCCCACACCGACGGCCGCGTCGTATCGTCCAGCACCGCCGTGCTCGCCGCTCCGGACTCGTTGGCCATCCGGCCCAGATCGCGCGCGTATCGCTCGAGCACATTTTCGGTTCCCGCATACGACGCCGTCAAAGTCCAATGCTGCGGCGAAAGCATCTTGGGTGGCGCCGCTTCCGGCTCGACTTGCGCGGCAGCGCTGCTCGTGAAAATTTCCGCAACTCTGGGACTCAAAATCTCCAGGCTTAGAGGAGTCAGCGCTGATTGCGCGATGTGATGGCGCAAGTCGATCGCGCCATCCGCGCTGTCGAATGCGGCAAGAAACCCTCGCGTCGCGGGCGGCTTCGGGAACGTCCGGAAATTGATGCGCGTGATGATTCCAAGTGAGCCGAGCGAGCCGATCATCAATTTGTGCAGGTCGTATCCCGTCACGTTTTTTACGACCAGCCCGCCGCTTTTGCCTCGGGCTCCTTCGCCCGTCACGAAATGCATGCCCAGCACGTAATCGCGCGGCGTCCCGTAGAAATGCCGCATCGGCGTGTCCACGCCCGATGCAATCGTCCCGCCCACCGTCGCGCGGTTCCAGTAAGGCATCCTCATGGGGAGAAACTGCCGGTGCTCGGCCAAAGCGGAGTCCATCTTTCGAAGCAATAGCCCGGGCTCGACGCTCAGAGTCAAATCGTGCGGATCGTAAGTGATGATCCGATCGAGCCGGGCCATGTCGATGGCCAAATCGTAACGCTTTGGCGTCATCCCGATCGCGAGCTTCGTCCGCGCCGAAGTGGCGATCGCGCCCATATTTTCCCGCGCGGCGTATTTCACCAATTCCGCAACTTCTTCCGCCGATCCGGGCCGCGCTGCCGCGCCGGGCTTGATCCCGTCCACCGCATACGCGCCAAGCTGCGCCGGATCGCTGATCGCGTTCTCCGCGGCCACGATATCCGGCAGCCGCGCCGCCGCAGTTTTGCTGGCGGTGGTCATGCGGGGGCCCCGCCTGCCGCGGGCAGCGGCTGCGAATAAATTTCCCCGCAGCCTTTGCTCATGGGAAGAATCTTGTCCGGATTCAGTATGCCGGTAGGATTGAACGCATCACGCACGCGCCGCATCACGTCCAGCTCTTCCTCGTCGAATACCAGGGGCATCAGCCGGTCCTTTTCCATTCCCACGCCGTGTTCGCCTGTGATCGAGCCTCCCATCTCCACGCAGAAGGCGATGATTTCATCGGCCGCCTCGACGGCCCGGCGGAGCTGCTTCTTATCCCGCCCGTCGAACAAAATCAGCGGATGCAAGTTGCCGTCGCCCGCGTGAAAAATGTTGCCGATGGGAAACCCGGAGCGCTTGCTGATCTCGGTGATCTTGCGGATTATATCGGGCAGCTTGGTGCGAGGAATCACGCCGTCTTGCACGTAGTAAGTGGGGCAGATTCGCCCCACCGCGCCGAACGCGTTCTTGCGCCCTTTCCACAGCAGGTCGCGCTCTTTCGCATCCTTGGCCACGCGCACTTCGCGCGCCCGGTGGGCCTTGCACACCACCACCACTTCTTCCAGTTGCGCTTCCACCGCCTCCTTCACGCCATCCACGTCAATCAGCAGCACCGCCGCGCTATCGAGCGGAAACCCCGCGTGCACGTAAGCTTCGACCGCGCGCAGCGTCCAGCCGTCGAGCATCTCGCACGCTGCGGGAGTGATTCCGCGTGCGGTGATTTCCGCCACCGTCTGCGTCGTGTCGTCGAGCGTATCGAAAATCGCCAGCAACGTTTTCGTCGCTTCCGGATTTCGCGTCAGCTTCACCGTAATCTCGGTCACCAGCGCGAGCGTCCCCTCCGACCCCACAAACAGCCCCGGCAGATCGTACCCGGGCGCGTCCTGCGCCTGGCTGCCGAGCAGCACCATCTCACCCGTCGGCAGCACCACCTCGAGCGCCAGCACGTGGTTCGTCGTCACTCCGTATGCCAGCGTGTGCGGCCCGCCCGAATTTTCCGACACGTTTCCGCCAATCGTGCAAGCTTTCTGGCTCGAAGGGTCCGGCGCGTAATGCAATCCCAAATGCGTGACCGTAGCGGTCAAATCCGCATTCACCACGCCCGGCTGCACCACGGCGAACAGATTCTCCGCATCCACCTTCAGGATGCGGTTCATCTTCGTAAACGACACCACGATCCCGCCGCGCCGCGCCAGCGCTCCGCCCGAAAGCCCCGTCCCGGCGCCGCGGCCCACCAGCGGCGCCTTCAGCCGGTTGGCGATTTCCACGATGCCGAGCACATCCTGTTTGTTCCGTGGGAAAACCACGCAGGTAGGCCGCGCCACTTCCACCGAGCCGTCGTATTCGTAAAGGAGGAGGTCTTCGGGGCGGTGCAGGACGGAATCTGCACCCAGCAGTTTTTTCAAATCGTGCAGGAGCCGGCTATCCATGGGCTGGCTTGAATTGCGCGTCTGCGATTATCCCGCCACTATAGTCGCCCGCCCCCCCAACGTCAACGCACGGACGCCTGCTTTGGCCGGCGTTTTCTCATAGGGGCATCCGCCAGAATTCTGGCGGACCGTGCCCGGGTCGCCAATTTCCTCAGCGTTGCCCACGTTTGCCGCGCCGCCACCGACACCTTTGATGTGCGGGAGCTTGTTTATCCCGAGCGCAGTCGAGGGGCTCCCGCTTTCTTTTCGATGTATTCAAAGCGCAACCAACTGAGGCAATCGACCCCAATCAGATCAAGCATTGCCTTGCATTCCAGCGCGTGAAATCACTCTCACCGCTCGGCTCCCGTATCGCGCAACATCACCACATTCGCCACCACATGAGTCCGCACCACCGCCAGCGTCCGCCCGTCGGGCGACCACACGAAAAAGTTGATTCCGTCGTTCGTGAAGTGCGTCATTTGGTGCCCAGGCGAACCATCCAGCGGCTGCTCCCAGATATTCTGCACTCCGTTCTCGATAATCCGATACGCCACCGACTTCCCGTCGGGCGTGAATCCTGCTGGAAACGTCAGGTTCTCATGCCCGGTCAGAAATCGGGTAGCCTTCGGGTCCTTGGACTCTACATTGATCAGCACGAGCGGATGCGTGGGCTCCTGCGTCTTCGGGTCCACGCTCGAGGCAACCGAGGCCAGCCATTTCCCATCGGCAGAAAAACTCAACCCCGTCCCATTGACGAATCCATTTTCCAGCACGCTTCCGGGAACCACCTGCGCCTCGCCGCCCTCAACCGGCACACGGTAAAGCCTGTAATTAGTAAAGTCGAAGTAATAAGCCAATTTTTCATCGGGCGAACACAGTGGCAAGCGGTCGTCCTTGCCATGAGTTAGCTGTTTCGGATGCGTTCCGTCCGCATCCACCCGCCAAATATTCCGCGTCTTGCTTCCTTCCTTGTAAAGCCAGCTCACAAGGATGAGCCCGCTCGGTTGGCAAGTGGTGGTGGTGTCGATAGCCGCGCTCGGGTCCGTCACCAGGGTCGCCGCCGTTCCTCCTCCGGCGGGCAGCCGCACAATCGACGTTCGCAACCCGACGATCATGTTTCCTTTGCTGTCCCAATCCAAGCCGTTAATTTGCCCCTCGCCGGGAATTCCTTCGACTGGCACAGGCATCCCGGCCCCCGTCCCGGAAAGCAGGACGATCGAATCCGCTCGCTCCCGCTGGATGGCCACCACCGATTTCCCGTCAGCGGACCGCTGCAACCCAAGATAGCCGTGCGTGTCGTTTGTGATCGGATGGAACTCTCCGCCGGGATAGGAGACGTATCCGATTTGCGGCCGCGAAAACGCGTTGCTTTGGTCGCGGAAGTTAATCAACATCCCCCGCCCGTCGGGCATCCAAGCGATGTTCGTCGCGATCTTGTCGCCGAATGATTTGAGCGGCCGGTCTTCGCTCCCGGCTACTTCATACGTCCGCACTTCGCCACCCGATTCTTCCGATCCGCCGACTACGTAGGCCAACCGCTCGCCGTCGGCCGACCACGAGAAATCAGCAGGGATGGGAGTGGGCGCGATGCGCACGATTTTTTCATCACTGCCGTCCAAGTTCGCGGTCAGCAGGCGGTACTTTCCCATTTCCGGATCGTTGCCACGCAAGTACGCGATGTGCTTGCCGTCGGGGAGAAATTCGGCGCCCCGGTCCACGTCGCGCGCCAGCAACTGCGGCGTTCCTCCCAGCACGGGAATGCGGAATAGGTTGGCCACGTTCCCAGTCGCGTCGGTGGACCTGCGGTAGTAAATGTAATTCTCGTCCGGCGAAAAGCTCGGGTCCAGAATCTGCGTACCTTCCGCCGCCAGCACTTGCGTCACGCTGCCGGTGGGAATGTTGCGGAGCAAAAGGCCCTGTTTTCCGCTTTCTACCACCACGCTCAGAACGAATTTCCCGTCTGGAGAAATCCCTGCAAGCAGCGCGTTTCCCGTATTCGTGATTTGTGTGATTGTGAAATTCTGGAGCGGCACCGCGGCCTCGCGGTGCAGCAGCGCATATATTCCGTACCCCGCCGCTGCGATCAGAACCAGAACGAATACGCTCACAGCGATCAGCTTCCCGCTGTGTTGCTTCGCTGCCTCTACCACCACCGAACTGCTCGACGTCTGCGCGGCTGCCACGCCGCCGCTTTGCGAACTCGCCGCCGTGCCCGGGGGCGGGGCGCTGGGACTCAAACCGATCGCGCCCGCAGCTGCGAACTTCGCTGTCCGCCCGGAATCCGTGTCGCGCTTCAGCCGCTGCAAATCGGCTCGCGCATCCGCGGCGTGCTGATAGCGGAGTCTCGGATCCTTTTCCAGCGCTTTCCCGATAATTTCTTCGAGCTTTACGGGCAACTCCGGATTCAAGCGCGTTGCCGGCGCCGGTTCGCGTTCCAGAATCTGATTGAAAATTACTCCGGACGTGTTGCCTGAAAATGCCTGCCGCCCGGTGGCCATTTCGTAGAGCACCAGCCCGAACGAAAACAAATCCGTCCGCGCGTCCAGCTTCTCGCCGCGCACTTGCTCCGGCGACATGTACGCCACCGTCCCCAGCGCCGTGCCGGGGCTCGTCAGGTTCGGATCGCTGCCGGGACCGAGGCCGCCGGCCGTCACCGTTTCTCCCACCGCGCGTGCCACAAGCTGCTTTGCCAATCCGAAATCAAGGATCTTCGCCTGGCCGCGCTCAGTGACAAAAATATTCGCCGGCTTGATATCGCGATGCACGATTCCTTCGGCGTGCGCCGCCTCGAGCGCGTTGGCGACGTCGATCCCGATCTCCAGCAGCGTGTCGAGCGGCAGCGCCCGCCCCAGAATCAGGTGCTTGAGCGTTTGCCCCTTCAACAACTCCATGGCGATGAAGGGCATTCCGTCTTCTTGATCGATGTCGTAAATGGTGCAGATGTTCGGATGATTCAATGCCGAGGCAGCCTGAGCCTCGCGCTCGAACCGGTCCAGCGACGTGCGGTCCGCCGCCACATCCGACGGAAGGAATTTCAGCGCCACCTGCCGCTTCAGCTTGATGTCCTCGGCGCGGTACACCACTCCCATCCCCCCGCCGCCAAGCCTCTCAACAATTTTGTAGTGGGTAATGACTCGCCCGGGTTGCAGTGCGGTTTCCGCCATGGCTCGCGATACTAGGCCACGCCCTCACTCAAGTCAACGCGAGACCGTAGAACCCCTTCGCAAATTGTGAAACCGTATCCCCCAGCTGCCTGCGTCGTTTCTCGTAGGGGCACGGCATGCCGTGCCCGCGCTGCCAATGCCGCGAATCCAACCCATCTCCTCCGCGCTGCCTTCGAGACCTTTGGAGTGCGGCCTGCCCCGAGCGGAGCCGAGGGGGAGCTTGTTTATCCCGAGCGCAGTCGAGGGGCTCCCGCTTTGTTTTCACAAGGGCCGCAGCGCACGTTTTTTCTTCTCGCATGATCAATCGAAGCCCTCGCTTTGTTCCTTTGCTTCCTCTGCCACCTTTGCTTTCTTTGTCTCCATTTCGTTGTATCCTACTCCCCCTGCGCGACGATTTTCCCGAGGTGCGCATTGGCCAGGCCAAAAGTTCTCTCCACGCGTCCGCTCTTTCCCGCGGCCCGCGCCATCCTCGACCAGAATTTCCAGGTGGATTACTGGACTTCGCCCGAGCGCATCTCACGCGCTGAATTGCTCAAGCGCGTCGCCGATAAAGACGGCCTCCTCTGCGTCCTCACCGAGAGAGTAGACGACGAGCTCCTCAACACTGCGGCGGACCTTCGCATTGCCGCCACCGTCTCGGTCGGCTACGACAACATCGACGTCCCCGCCTGCACGCGCCGGGGCGTGGTCGCCACCAACACTCCCGGCGTGCTTGACGACACGACCGCCGACTTCGCCTGGACGCTGCTGATGGCCGTCGCGCGCCGCCTGCTCGAGGGCGACGCCTGGATGCGCTCCGGCACGTGGCCCGGATGGGACCTCGATCAGCTCCTGGGCGAGGACGTGTGGGGCAAGACTCTCGGCGTGCTCGGATTCGGCCGCATCGGCCGCGGAATGGCGCGGCGCGCTCAGGGTTTCCACATGCGGATTCTTTACAACGACGCGGTGCGCGCTCCCGCCGATATCGAGCGCGAACTCGGTGCGCAATTCGTCGATCGCGACACGCTTTTCCGCGAAGCCGATTTCGTCAGCGTCCACGTCCCGCTCATGCCCGAAACGCGCCACCTCATCTCCACCGAAAACCTGAACAAGATGAAGCCCACCGCGTTTCTCATCAATACATCGCGCGGCCCCGTGGTGGACGAAGCCGCTCTGGCGCAGGCCCTCGAAAGAAAAAAAATCGCCGGCGCTGCGCTCGATGTCTTCGAACACGAGCCCATGGTCCATCCCGCCCTCCTTTCCCGCAAAGACGTCATCCTCACGCCGCACATCGCCAGCGCTTCGGTCGAAACCCGCACGAAAATGGCCGTGATGGCCGCCAATAATCTCGTCGAGTTTTTCGCCGGCCGCCGCCCGCCCAACGCGCTCAACGCCGATGCCCTCGCCCTCAAATGACCATGCCCGCGCCGCCAATTTCGCCCCCGCTGCTCATGCAAGCCGTCCGTCCGCCTCTCGTAGGGGCACGGCATGCCGTGCCCGCGCCGCCAATCTGGCGAATGCAGCCCATCTCCCCCACGCCGCCACCGAGACCTTTGGAGTGCGGAAGCTTGCTTCCGCTTTGTTTTCAATGTTGCTGGAGCGTACCCCAGTCAATCGAACTGAGGCTTACCTCCGATCGGCCTAGAAATTCAGTTTTTGCTCTCGCCTCCGTGAACAAATGACCGATTTCAAACAAACCGCCCGCCACATCTTCCGCGAAACTCTCGCCGCCATCGACATCCGCGCCACGCTCGCGCGCAAGCTCGAATACGCCGATTCCACCATCTGCATCGACGGCGCCACCATCAATCTCCGCGACTTCCGCGAAATCCTCGTCATCGCCGTCGGAAAAGCCTCCTTCCCGATGGCCGAAGGCCTCCTCGCAATTCTCGCGCCGGAATTTTCCCCCGCAGGCATCCTCGTCGGCCCCGCCGCGCCGCCACGTTCTTTCCCGGACTGGCAGTCATTCGTGGGAGGCCATCCCGTCCCCAACGCCGATAGCTTCGCCGCCGGCCGCGCGATTCTCGATCGCCTCGCGAGCTGTGGCGACCGCACACTGATTTTCTTGCTGCTTTCCGGCGGCGGTTCCGCGCTGGCCGAGTGCCCGCTCGATCCGGCAGTGACGCTCGAAGATTTCCGCGCGTTGAACTCCGCGCTCGTCACCTGCGGCGCGCATATTTCCGAAATTAACGCCGTGCGAAAGCATCTTTCCGCCATGAAGGGCGGAAGGCTCGCTGCTGCCGCTCCCCGCTCGATGAAAATCACTCTGGGAGTCAGCGATGTGCCGGAAGGGCAGGAAACTGCCTTGGCTTCGGGCCCGACCTTGCCGGATCCCACAACGGCCGGCGAAGCCGAGCGTGTGGTCCGCGATTTTCACGTGCTCGAAAAACTTCCGGCCTCGATTCGTTCGCAGTTCGAGCGCCACACACTTCGCGAAACTCCGAAACCGGGTGACCCTGCTTTCGCGCGCGCGCATTTCATGTTGGTTCTGGGCGAGCGCGACCTCCTTCACGCCGCGCACCGCGCGCTCGAAGCCGAGGGCTTTTTCTGTCTCACCGACCGCTCCACCGACAACTGGCCGATTGAAAAAGCCGCCGACTACCTGCTCGGCGAGCTGGACGCCGCGAAGAAAATCTGCGGCGGGCGCATGGCTGCCGTCGTTTCCGATGGAGAAGTGAACAGTCCCGTCACCGGCAAAGGCGTGGGCGGAAGGAATTCCGCATTCGTGCTGGCATGCGTGCCGAAAATTGCGGGCAAGGAAATCACGGTCTTGAGCGTTGGGACCGACGGCATCGACGGCAATAGCCCGGCAGCCGGCGCCGTGGCCGACGGCGAAACTCTCTTGCGCGCGCAAGCTGCGGGCCTCGACCCAAAGGATTTCTTTCAGCGCAGCGACGCTTACAATTTTTTCGATCGCCTCGGCGACGCCATCGTCACCGCCCCCACCGGAAACAACCTGCGCGATCTGCGCATCTTTCTCGCCCGCTAGCCCCCAATCGCGGTCCACCTGGCCGCCGCCCATTTTCTCCGCGCCGCGACCGAGACCTTTGGAGTGCGGAAGCTTGCTTCCGCTTTGTTCTCGGCGCAAGCACAGCGTGAACCATCCACCTCCTGAAAAACTCCACAGGGATTCACGCTTGCATTCCGCGTTACACCGTGCCAAGTTTTGGGCGAGGAGGTGCGAGCCGGTATGCCCCGAAAGGTTGGGCCGGTGAAATCAATGTCTAGTGCCGTCGGCCGGGTTGGACCAGCCTTTCGAGCCGGCTGGGGCGCAATTCATGCCGATAATCGAATGCAGACTGATTGGATGCTAAGTCTATGAAAACAAAGGATCGGGTCCATTTCATCCCGATAATTTTTTGCGATTGCGGAGGCTCCCGTTCCAGGCTGGAAAACCCTGGATTTCTCGGCCGGGCCCCCCGTTAACTTTTGGTGGCCCCTTGGCGGAGGTAGGCATCGTCGCCCCGAATCCACTCTTCGCGCCGCGGCGAGAAAAAATCGATATCGACCGTATCTTCGAGCGCCGTGGCTTCGTGCGGAACATGCGCCGGAATCAGCAGAATTTCGCCCGCACGGACCGTGGTTTCGTGCCCGTCGTCGAACTTGAATTTCAGCGCGCCGGAAACGATGAAAGTAAATTGCTCGCTGCGGTGGGAATGTCGCGGCACGAAAGCCCCGCGCGCCAGCAGCACGCGTGCGAGGGTGCCGTCCGCTCCGCTCACCATCTGCCGCGTAATCACGTCGCTCAGCTTATCGCACTGCAATTTTTCCCACGGTGTCGCTGTCAGCATACTCGGCCTCCCAAGGTGGATTCACACCCGGAATCCTCTATCGAACGCGGCGAATCGTCAATGCCCAACCAAGCCAGCCAATGTCCCCCAGCTTGGTTTCTTGTAGGGGCACGGCATGCCGTGCCCGCGCCGCCAATTCTCTTTTCGCTGCCCATCGTCTCCGCTCCGCGACTGAGACCTTTGGAGTGCGGGAGCTTGCTTGTCCTGAGCGCAGTCGAAGGGCTCCCGCTTTGTTTTGAATATCGAAGGAACTCGCGCCAATCCTTCCGGCGAATGCAAGAGGTCGCAGCCAAGATTGAAAATGATTTACGCCCCCGCTCGCGTTCGATTAAGATGCGCGCGTGACTCCTCTCGGCTGGCTCGCGGCGCTCGTTCTCTTTCTTCAGTTGCCGATTCCGCTCTATTGGTTTGTTCTCCATCCGCAAGTGAATTTCTGGCGTGGCCGGTCGAAAGCCGCGCTCATCACCGGAGCGCTGTGCGCCTGGCCGCCGGTCGGCGTTTGCCTGGTGGTTTTTCGCCGCGAGATTTTTCGCCCCGATTGGCCGCCGATTGGCAGCATCGCCGCAGGCTTCGCATTGCTCGCCGCCGAAGGCTGGATCTTTTGGCGCGTGAAACGCGATCTGGGCGGCGATCGCCTGATGGGCAAGACCGAACTTTCCGGCGGCGGAGAAATTGTGGAGACGGGGATTTACTCGCGCATCCGCCATCCGCGTTATGCCGGCTCGCTTCTGGCAGTCCTCAGCGCGTGCTTTCTTGCCGGCACTCGCGTGATGTGGATCATCGCCGCCTGTTGGGCGGTGCTCATGCGCATCGCGATTGCCTTCGAAGAACGAGAACTGCGCGCCCGTTTTGGCGCCGCATACGAAGAGTATTGCCGCCGTGTCCCGCGATTTCTGCCGCTCGGCCTGAGGCCGCATTCGGGAAGGGAAGCGGCGCATCGCGGCGTGTCGTAGCTGGAGGTGAGTATGAACCGCATCGTTATCTTGATAGCCGGGGTTCTCGCAGTTGCTGCGAGCGCCGGAGCGCAAATCGGAAAGAGCGTCTCCGTCGCGGCTGGAACGCCCGAAGACCGAGCCCTTTCGGAAATCTATGCAGCTCCCGATGGGCCGGAGAAGATCGCGCTGCTCGATAAATTCATGGCCGATTACGGCAAGGGCGATATGGCGCTTCTCGGCGATCAGCTTTACGCGCAGACCTATCTCGCCATGAAGAATTATCCCAAGGTGTACGAATACGGCGAGAAGGCGCTCGCGCTCGATCCCGATAATCTCTCTACCGCCGTGAGCATGGTCCACGCCGCCGACGAACAGGGCGATGCCAAGAAGGTGTTCGACGCCGGAGAAAAAGTCTCTGCGATCCTCGCGCGGTACAAAGCTTCTCCTGCGCCCGAAGGCACCTCCGCCGACATGTGGGCCGGCCAAAAACAGGCCATGCTGGCGAATGCGCAGGCCGATATCGGCTATGCCGAGTACGCGATGGTGAATGCCGCCCTCAAGACCACCCAACCAGCGGCGCGCGCCGCTCTCCTCGAGCGCTTCCTCGCCGACTTTCCCGATTCGTCTTACGCGACCATGGTTCGCGAACAGACCGCCGTCGCTTACCAGGCGGCGCAAAACACGCCGAAGATGATGGCGGCAGCGCAGAACGTGCTGGCGGCCGATCCAAACAACATCTCGATGCTCCTTCTGCTCTCCGACAACTGGAGCGACAAAGGCGAGCAGCTCGATAAAGCTGCGGACTATGCGAAGAAAGCGCTGGCGCTATTGCCCAAGGCGGCCAAGCCGGAAAATGTCACGGACGAGCAATGGCAGCAGCAAGTGGCTTTGCAGAAGGGGATTGCCCTCAGTTCGCTCGGTGAAGTGTACGTCAATCAGAATCAAAACGCGCCGGCCGTGGACTCTTTCAAGCAAGCAAGCCCGCTGCTGAAATCGAATACGGTTACCTACGCACGGAATCTCTACCGTCTCGGTTTCACCCTGGCCAAAATGCAGCGCACCGCCGAGGCTCGCACCGTTCTCACGGAAGCCGTTTCGATCAACAGCCCGTACCGCGCGCAAGCACAAGAAACGCTCGATAAGATCGGCAGCGCGGCCGGACGCAAGTCGGGGAAAAAGCCTCCCTCGCAGGACTGACGGCTTGTGGCTCGAGTCGCATCTCACCCGGCAATGCGCTGCCCCGCGCGCGCAGCTCTCCGTAGGGGCATCCGCCAGAATTCTGGCGGACCGTGCCCGCGCCGCCAATCTCCGATGCCGCCCCAATTTCTCCGCGCTGCCACCGAGACCTTTGGAGTGCGGGAGCTTGCTCCCGCTTTGTTTTCGATATCGGCAGAGCCGACGCCCGGCTCGTGTGAGCATGTCGTTGGACCTAAATAATCCTAGGGGGGAATTCGATCGTGCCCAAAACCGTCCTTATACTCCGTATCCGCAACACCTTCCTTGCCTGCTTCTTCTTCCTTTGTGGGCGCATCATTCCCGCGCAAACCATCCGTGTCGACGCCGCAGCCGATCACGCGGCGAACTCCTTCGTCCCAACCGTTGCCCTCGGCGCAGGTATTGACCGCCTTCCTTACGGCGCGGCGGACAAACTCTTCGTCGAGCCCACTATCGAGCAAGTCCTTTCCGCCGGCTGGCAAATGGTTTCCTACCGCCAGAACACCGAGCTTCACATCGAAGCCTGGCACTGGAATTTCAATGGCGCCTGGAGCGATCCCGCGGGCCAGGGATATTTCACCGGAAATGCCGCGCCCACGGAATTCATTCGCCACTCCTACGGCTACCCGCTTCCACACCGCGGCGTCACGCGCGACGACGGCACCGACATGGTCGGTTACTCGCGCCTCACCGACGGCGACCCGAACACCTACTGGAAGAGCAATCCGTATCTCACGCAGGCTTTCACCGGCGAAGACGATTCGCTGCACCCGCAATGGGTGTTCGTGGATCTGCTCGCTCCGCAGCAAGTGAGCGCCATTCGCATCGCCTGGGCGGAGCCGTACGCGCGCAGCTACCTCGTGCAGTATTGGACCGGCGAAAACCCGATCAAGAAGCCCACGATCGGCGCCTGGCAGACTTTTCCAGGTGGCACGGTCACCGATGGAAAGGGTGGAAACCCCGTGCTTCAACTTTCCGCCGCGCCGATTCCGGTGCAATGGATTCGCGTCCTCATGACGCAGTCGTCGAACACGTGCGATTCACACGGTTCGGGCGATCGCCGCAATTGCGTTGGGTACGCGATTCGCGAGCTTTACATCGGCACCACCACTCCCGATGGAAAATTCCACGATCTCGTCCGCCACACGCCGGATCAGGACCAGACTCCCACGTATTGCTCTTCGGTCGATCCCTGGCACGCCCCCGCGAACCTCGATGAAAAAGCCGGCGACCAGGTCGGCTTCGATCTGTTTTACACGAGCGGCTACACCCGCGGCCTCCCCTCGATGGTTCCGATTGCGATGCTCTATGGGACGCCGGAAGATTCCGTGGCCGAAATTGCCTATCTCGAAAAACGCGCCTATCCGATTTCCTACGTCGAGATGGGCGAAGAGCCCGACGGCCATTACACCCTTCCGGAAGATTACGCCGCGCTTTACATCCAGTGGGCTGTGGCTCTGCATAAGTTCGACCCGGGGTTGAAACTCGGTGGCCCCATTTTCACGGGCGAGAACAAAGACATCGAAGCCTGGCCCGATGCGCAGGGCCGCACTTCCTGGACTCGCCGCTTTATCGACTACCTGAAATCCCACGGACACCTTTCCGATCTCGCATTTTTTTCCTTCGAGCACTACCCGATGGATCCCTGCAAGACGGAGTGGAGCAATCTGTACGACGAGCCGTATCTGGTGAGCCACATTCTCGACGTATGGCGCGAAGACGGAGTGCCCGCGAACATTCCCATGTTCATCACCGAATCGAATATTTCTTCGGAAGCGTCGGAAGCGAACGTGGACATCTGGGGCGCGCTGTGGCTGGCGGACTACGTCGGCGCGTTTCTCACCGCCGGCGGCGACGGAGTTTCCTACTTTCATTATTTGCCGCTCGGCATCCGCAAGGGATGCAATCTCTCGCTCGGCACTTTCGGAATGTTTTCCACTGACGCGAATCTGAAAGTGGAGCAGCCGCTTTCACAATTTTTCGCGAGCCAGTTGATCAATCTCGAGTGGGTGCTGCCGGGCACCGGCGCGCACCGCCTCTATCGGGCCGCAAGCGACATTCTCGATGCCGCCGGCCACAATCTTGTCACCGCCTACGCCGCCTTGCGTCCCGACGGCCAGTGGTCGCTGCTCGTCATCAATAAGGATCAGGAAAACGCGCACAAAGTGCGCATCATTTTCAGCGATGCCGCGCCGAATCCCGATCGTTTCTTCTCGGGCGACGTCAGCTTCGTCACTTTCGGCAGCGCCCAGTATCAATGGCATCCTGAACTCAAAGAGGGCATCGCCGATCCCGATGGCCCGCCGGTCCGCGCATCGGTCGCTGCTGGTCCCGACACGATCTTCGAATTGCCCAAAGCTTCGATCACCGTCGTGCGCGGCTCGCTCGCCGCCAAAAAGTGAAGGAGCGCCGATGAGTCAGTGTGTTGGCGAGGGACTTTCGTCAGGGCACGACTTTAGTCGTGCCGTAAGTGATACGAATGAATTTCGGCTTCAGCCGCTGAGGGAATTGAATCGTGCGGTTCGCCCATCACAAAAAGGGGCTGCCGCAATGTTGTGACCAATGAGACCGTTTGCTAAGCTAAAGAAGACCAATCGGCCCGGAGAGGTGTCTGAGCGGTTGAAAGAGCTCGCCTCGAAAGCGAGTGTAGGGGGAACCCTACCGTGGGTTCGAATCCCACCCTCTCCGCCATCGTCCGCCAAGATTCGGGAGCGCGCGCGATCCTCGGCATTCATTTCGAGAAATGCATCATCTCAATAACAGGCAGGAGAGGTGGAGAAACAATTCGATTCCGACACGGGAGCGCTGAGACAAAGGCTCCAAGTGAACGTTGCCGGCGCCACACATAACCTGGAAGACTGGATTATCGAGCAGGTTCAACCGCACTCCGGAATGCGTGTATTGGATCTGGGATGCGGTACCGGCAAGCAAAGCTTCGCCGTGGCCGAAATCGTCACTCCGAAGGGCGAAGTCTTAGGCGTAGATATCTCCGAGGATGCCGTCAAACAGTTCAACGAAAGAGCCGGCAAGGAGCATGTGTTCCAGGCTAAAGCCATCAAGGGATCATTGGACGAATCCCTCGAGCTATTGAAGCCTCTGCGGTTCGACCTGATTCTCTCCACTTACGCCATCTACTACGCAAAGCATATGGTTCAGCTTGTTTCAGGTCTTCGAACCTTATTGCAGCCCAACGGCCAAGTATTTATTTGTGGCCCGGGGAAGGGCACGAACCAAGAAATCCTGCAATTAATCGGGCGGCTCGTTCAGGCCCCCTCCCCAATACCGATCCCAATGGAAGATTTTGTGTCGCCCGAAGACATCCAAAAAATCTCCCGGCATTACCGGAAGTTCGAAACCGTCCGGTTGCAGAACCAGATTCGATTTGATTCGGTGGAGCGAATCCTAAATTGGTGGGAAAACCATAATTCGTTTCTTCCCGGTATCCGAAACCAGGTGGCCAAGGCACTCCAAGCCCATTTCGATAAGCATCAGAATTACATTCTGACTAAGAACGTCTTGGGAGTTCACCTTTATGCTGAATGATTTCAGCTACGACGAGTACAAGTGGCTGCTGAACCTCGGGCTGGCCAGGAACAAGAACCTGCGGTTTTGCGACTTGCAAGGGGAAAGCGATTCCGGCCGATATTTCATTTTGAGGCACGACATCGACTTTTCGCCGGAGGCCGCTTTACGAATGGCCGAATTCGAGGCCACTTTGGGTGTTCGCTCCACTTATTTTCTGCTGTTCAGCAGCAATTTCTATAATTTGTTGTCCGAGGATCATTGCTTATTGCCGCGGCGTTTGGCGGAATTAGGGCACGAAGTCGGCTTGCACTACGACTTGAAATGTTATGACCTCATCAGCCGCGAGAAACCCTCCGACATTCTCCAAAACCAGGCCGACACGCTTGGTCAGTTATCCGGAGTGAGGGTGCAATCGATTGCGATGCACAACCCGTCCGTTTATGGCGCCGACATATTTCAAAACTTGAAGCAATTCATCAACGCTTACGATCCCAAGTACGCCAAAGAAATTGCCTACATCTCCGATTCCTGCGGGGCATGGCGGGACGATGCCGCAGCTCTATTTCAAAAAGGTGAGATGCCGCCTCGGTTCCAGCTCTTGATTCACCCGATCTTTTGGGACAACAAACCCGGGGATCGATGGTCCAGGATGAGCGAGCTAGTGGGAAACCAGATGAGTATGATTCACAAATCCGCCGAAGCTGCGCACGCTATCTGGAATCACCATGCTGGGGTGTTGCAACACGATGCGCGCAAGCAGGCGGCCTCGAGGTAAGTGACCGCAGGCCCTGTGGGCCGGGCCCCGGTCACAAGCCAGAGCTAATCCAGTTCGAAGGTCAAGTACATCAGCTTGCTGTCGCGCTCGACTTGCAGAACTCCTGCGCCGCCCGATGGAATTGCATTCACGGCTTCGCACAGCTCGTCGAGCGTCTCGATGTGCTTGCCGTTCACTCCGTGAATCACGTCGGCGGGCTCGAGCCCGGTGCTGGCTCCCGCCGAATCCGCCGACATCGCCGCGACAATCACGCCCGATGGAATGCGCAGGTCGGGCAAGTCCTCCGCGAGCTTGTCGTCGATCTCGACGCCGAAAATTCCCAGTTTGGCCACGAGCGATTTCTGCGGATCCACCAGATCCGCCACTTTCTCCGCCTCGTCCTGCTGATCCGTCACGGGGATGTTCAGCTCGACCCGTTGCGATCCGCGCACCAAGACGGCTCGTACGTTCTGCCCGGCGCTGCGAGTGGAAACGATCATCTCCGCAATCGGCACGCTCCCGACTCGCCGGCCATCGAGGCTCAAGAGAATGTCTTGAATCTGAACGCCGGCATGCGCGGCGGGGCCGTCGGGATCCACATCGCACACGATCACGCCCTCTTGCCGTTGCAGCCCGAGCCCAGCGGCGAGATTGGGCGTGATGTCTTGAAGTCCGACGCCGATCGCCGCATGGTGCACTCGCCCGTACTTGCGAAGCTCCTCGTACACGAACCGCACCACGCTGCTCGGAATCGCGAATCCCAATCCCTGGCTTCCGCCGGATTCCGTGAGGATAAATGTCGCGATCCCCACAAGCCGTCCTTCGGTATCGACAAGCGGCCCGCCGCTATTGCCGGGATTGATCGGCGCGTCCGTTTGAATGTACACATTCGGATTGCTCGGATCCGCTTGCCGCGCCACGGCGCTCACTACGCCCATCGTCACCGAATTCTCCAGCCCTTCCGGATTCCCAAACGCGAGAACGAGCTGGCCTTTCTTCAGCCTGGTGTAATCGGCAAATGGAACCGACGCATATCCTTTGCCCTCGATCTTCAGCAGCGCCAGGTCGTGCTCGGTCGAGACGCCCACAATCTTGGCGTCCTTCGGCGGAATGTGTTCGCCGATGCCGAGGCTTTCGCGCAACTGCGAATCGCCCGGAGGCGCCGGCGGCGTGAGCAATACGCGCACTCGCTGCGCGCCTTTCACCACGTGCGCGTTGGTGATGATGTAGCCCTCCGGATCGACAATCACGCCCGAGCCCAGGCTGCGCGCCTTCGCGATCTCGCTGGCATCTTCTTCGTCCTTCTTCTCCACCGGCCGGTAGCCGGTCACGATCACTTGCACCACCGAGGGAGAAACGCGCGCCGCCAGCTCGTCGAGCGATTCGCTGAATTGCTGCAGAAAAGATGGGCGCTCGGCCGGCGGATTCGTCTGCGGATTTGTTTGCGCGGGAAGGGAAGCGGCAGCCATCAACCCAATCGTGGCGCAAGCCATTCCAATCAGCCCCGCGCGGAATCGAAACTTCCTGGCTTTTCTAAACATCGCCAATCCCCCAGAAGACCAAATAAATTTTGGAGCGCAATCGCGGCACGGCAGGTTGCGCCCTTCGCGAGTGTAATCAATTGTTGCGCTGGCTGCGAGAGGGGATTCTTATTCAGCGGCGCGACGCGAAAAAAGCCTTCAGTAAATCACCAGCCTCCTGAGCGAGCACGCCCGAGGCGACATCCACCTGATGATTCAGTTGCGGGTCATCCAGAATCGAGAAGCAGGAACGCACGGCGCCGCCTTTGGGGTCCTCCGCGCCGTAAACCAGGCGATCAATTCGCGCCTGGATCATCGCTCCCGCGCACATCGCGCAAGGCTCAATCGTCACGTAAAGCGTCACGCCCGCGAGCCGGTAATTCCCGATGGCCTGCGCCGCCTGGCGCAGCACAACCATTTCCGCGTGCGCGGTCGGGTCGCAATCGGAAATCGTACGATTGCCGGCTCGCGCCACAATCCGCCCATCGCTCACGGCGACCGCTCCCACGGGCACTTCGCCTCGCTCCGCCGCCGCCCGCGCTTCCTCCAGCGCCGCCCGCATGAAAACAATGTCGGCTTCTAACGATTCTGGCACTGCTGGGCAGAATATCACGAGAGTCCGACCTCGGCTGCTGCGGCCTCGCAATCGAATTGTGGGAAGATAGTTGCTCAGTTCCAGCTACCCATTTATCAACAAGATTGCATGACCAGCGCTCGAAGTTCGTGCCTGAGGTTTCGGTCTTAGAATGAACCTTGAGGTCCCATGAAGATCCGAGCAATCGCAACAATGGTGGCGATTTTGGCGAGCGCCAGCGTCGCGCAGGCACAAGCGAAGTTTCCGCCAGATGCGGATAATGCAGCGCTGCGCTACTGGTTTGCTCTGGCGGAGGTGCAGGAGCCGCCCCAGGATGATGCGACGCGGCATTTGATGGAAGCGACGCTGGTCGGACAGGCCGCCTGGGACGAGTCCAAACTCGGCCCTATTTTAGACTCCAACTCCGACGCTCTCCGAGCTTTGCAGGAAGCTACGAAACTTCCGGAGTGCAATTGGGGGTTCGATTACCGGCACGGGGCCAGGATGCCGATTTGGTTTGGGATGCGAGCCCGGCTGCTGTCGCGGTTGAATCAGCTGGAGGGAGTTCGTGAGATGGCACGGGGCGACGCCGCAAGAGCTATGAATACGTGGCTGGCTGGAATTCACTTTGCGCAGGATGTGGCGCGCGGTGGTCCCGTGATTGTCGCACTGATTGCGAATGCGATCTTTCTCGATAACCTGCAACCACTTCGCAATAATGCCCAGCTGGGAAAATTTGGCGAGAGCCAGAAGAAAGAGTTGCAGGCCGTCGCAAATGTTATGCCGGAGGATGGGTTCGATTGGGGAGCGGCATGGGGAGTGGAATTTGCCATCGGCGACAAGGCTCTTCAAGAACCGAGCATGACAGGCAAGCCAGAGAGCGATGAGAGGATTCGCGCATATGACGAATACATGCTGGCAGCGCAGTCGGCGTTACGCGATCCGCCTAATAAGGCAAGCTCCCGTCTCGGTAATTTGGAATCAGAGGAGCGTAGCCTGGGCGATGTGGAGCGGAGGGTGATTCCAAGTCTTCGCACCGTTATGGAGGCGAGGATTCGGCTGGCGGCAGAGCATCATGATTTGATACAGGCACTCGCTCAGAAGCAGAGTTCGGCAGCCCGCTAGCCGATTACTGTCCCTGTAACGAGGCTGGCCGGACAGCAATCGGATAACCCAAATCGGGCCGATGCCTCGCATGCGGAATGGTGTTCGCGCCGCGACTCGCCCGCTTGACATCCTCCGAACTCAAAGTCAAACTACAAAACGATGAAGGAAATGCTCAAGCGGATATTCCTGGTGGACCTGCTGAAGGGGATGTGGCTCACCTTCCGCTACCAGGACCCCAAGAAAATTTACACCGAGCAGTATCCGCTCGAGCGGCCCATGGTGGCCGAACGCTATCGTGGAGCTCCGCGGCTGAATATGAATCCGGAAACCGGCGAGTCGCTGTGCATCGCGTGCAATCTTTGCGCGCTGGCGTGTCCGGAGAATCTGATCGTGGTCGGCTGGCTGCGCGACGATGCGACGCGCCGCAAAGTGCTGACCACCTTTACCTACGATACCTCGCGCTGCATGTTCTGCGGCCTGTGCGAAGATGCGTGCCCCACCGATTGCCTCGAGCTCACCCAGGATTTCGAGATGGCCAATTTCACCCGCGAAGGCGCCATCTGGGATCGCCACCGCCTCGAAGTGGGGCCGACGCCGGCGCACTACACCCGTTGATCGCGCCTCTCTCCGCCCGTTCGCGTCTGGCAACTTTCCCGCACGCCGTTTTGCCCTTCCGCACGGAGCAAGTTAAGATGTCCGCCTCAAGCGCTGCGTCCGGATAACCATGGAACTTCGCAAAGATCCGATCACTCGAAGCTGGGTCGTCGCCGGCCATCCGGAACGCGAAAAGCTCCGCCCCGATCCGTGTCCGCTGTGCCCGGAAAACCGCCTGGAGACCAAAACCATCCTCGATTTGCCGGCGCGCGGCCCCTGGCAGGTGCGCGTGTATCCGCATTTCCGCCCGCTGTATCGCATCGAAGGAGATCCCGGCCGCACCGCCGAGGGAATTTACGACCGGATGGCAGCGATCGGCGCCCACGAAATCATTGTCGAGAGCCAGGACCATACGCGCGCGCTTTCACAGATGGCCGACGAAGAGATCGAACGCGTTCTCGAGGCTTACGCCAACCGCATCGTCGATTTGAAACGCGACGCGCGATTCAAATACGTGACCGTGTTCAAGAACCAGGGGCCGCAATCGGGCGAGGAATGGTCGCACGCCCACTCGCAGGTGACCGCCACCACGTTTGTTCCGCGGCGCATTCTGTACGAGCTGCGCGCGGCCCGCGAATGGTACCGTGACCGCGAGCGCTGCGTTTTCTGCGACATTCTGCGCCAGGAAATCCGCCAGACGAAGCGGATCGTCGACAACGTGGGCGATTACTATTCTTTCTGCCCTTATGCGTCTCGCGTTCCCTACGAAACCTGGCTCATGCCCCGCGGGCACAATCATCAGTTCGAAGCGCCCGCGCCGGGGGAAAATCGCCGGCACCTGGCCACGCTTCTCGGGCGCACTCTGCGCCGGCTGGTGCAGGTTGCCGGCGCGTATCACATGGTGGTGCACACGACGCCGAACACTTTGCAAACCAAGGGAGAGCTCAGCGAGTACTGGAAGACCATCGCGGGCGATTACCACTGGCATATCGAGATCCTGCCCATCGTGGAAGTTCGCAGCAAGTCCTACAGCATCAAAGAAGTCTACTTTAACGGAACTGTTCCGGAAGAAGCGGCCCAGCAACTTCGCGAACTCGATCCTGGAACATGATGGTTTCAGCCGGCGGCGAGCGAATCGGGGCTCATTCGCAGCGGGGAGGAATATTTTTCCGAATGGTATTTCTTCTGTTCCTCCTGTTCTGCCTGCTGGTTCTGTACCTGGTGCGCTATCCGATCCTGCGTGCGGCCGGAAATTTCTGGGTGTCGAGTGATCCTCCGCTGCATGCCGATGCGATCATCGTGCTCGGCGACGACGATTTCGACGCGGACCGCGCTTCCCGCGCGGCCGAGCTTTACAAAGCCGGCTGGGCTCCGCGCGTGGTAGCCAGCGGCCGGTATTTGCGCCCTTACGCGGGCGTGGCCGAACTGATGGAGCATGATTTGACCGATCGCGGCGTGCCGAAGAGCGCCGTGGTTCGTTGCACGCATCGCGCCACCGACACGCGCGAGGAAGCGGCCGCGCTCGCCCCTTTCCTCACCCAGCACGGCTGGAAGAAAATCCTGGTCGTCACGTCGAGCTATCACACGCGCCGCTCGCGCTTCATCTTCGAACGCGTGCTTCCGCCGGGGTTCGACCTCCGTGTCGTGGCGGCACATGATTCCAATTACGATCCCGATAGCTGGTGGCGCACGGAGCACGGCATGCGGATTTTTCTCCATGAATCGCTGGGAATGGCCGCGGCCATCTGGCAACTTCACCACAACGACGTCCAGACTTCCTCCTGACGCGCGCACTCTGGCGCCCGCCGCTGCGGTTGCCTTTTGCGTACCACACGCTGGTTTACACCCGCCCCTGCCTGTACTATATTCCCACACCCGGCTTTGACCGCCTGCCGCCCCGCCCGGGCTCAAAGCGACACTGAGGGGAGATTGAAATGTGGCGTAAATCAGATGAGGTCAAGCCGTCTTCCGCAGCGCCTGAATCCGTGCCCACCGCGGTGCCGCCGGTTCCGACGAGCTCGAAAGTGATCATGCAGCCCGGCCGCGCTTCTTCACCAGTCAACATGACGCCCGGCCCGGCTCCGATTGCCGCTGTGCCGGGCTCCGGCGCATCGACGATTACATCGGGACTTCTGATTCAGGGCGATATTTCGGGAGATTCGGATCTGTACATTGACGGGCAGGCCCGGGGAAAAATCCGCCTGTTGCGTTCGCGCGTGAGCATCGGCCCGAACGGCAAGGTGCAGGCGGATATCGAAGCCCGCGACATCGTGGTCGAAGGCACGCTCCAGGGAAACCTGAAGGCCAGCGAGAGCGTGCGTCTCGGGCCCGCCAGCCGCGTGCAGGGAAGCTTGGTGACTCCTCGCGTGGCCATCGAAGACGGCGCGCGCGTGCGCGGCAAGGTGGAAATGTTGCGTCCCGGAGAAACACGGCGCGAGGCGAACGGCGAACCCGCCGCCGTCTCCGCGCGGTTTGACGAGAAGTAGCGTCTAGAATGAACTGGACAGCGAGAAGTCGGTCGGGAGGCTCGGTCGCCGCAGCGGCGCCTGCAAAGCCGGGCCCGACGCCCGCGGCTGCGGCGCCCTTGAACACGCGCGTCTCGAACGGGCTGAAAGAATTTTTGTGGCTGCTGAGCGACGTGCGCGGCGGCCGCATTCTCGACCTCGGCCCCGTGTGGCAATCCACCGTGAGTTTCCTGGTCGAGCGGCGCTATCGCGTCACCACCGAGGATTTGCTGCGTTCCTGGAAGGAATTTCTCACCGCGGAGGAAGAGCGGCTTCGCGTCGCGCCCGTGGGAAACGGCGGCGAAAAAATTTCGCAGGCGATGCTGGCGCAGAAATTCCTCGAAACCTCGTTGCAGTATCCCGAGGATCAATTCCACGGCGTGCTCGCCTGGGACCTCTTCGATTATTTCGATGCCGAGCTGATGCCGCGCGTGATGGAACGGCTCTACAACATGCTGCATCCCGGCGGCGCCATTCTCGCGCTATTCCATTCGCGGCCGCCCGAGCGCTTTCACCGCTATCGGCTCGTGGATGGGCAATCGATCGAGCTGCTCCCCGCGCCCACACTCGCCGTGCACACGCGCGTGTTTCAGAATCGCGAAATCCTCGACCTGTTCGGCAAATTCCGCTCCGCGAAGACTTTCGTAGGCCGCGACCAGCTCCGCGAAGGCCTCTTCCTGAAGTAGATCGAGCGGCGAGTCTCGGAAAATTTCCTCAGCTCTGCCGGATTCGCGGCTTGAATTTCTTCTTGATTTCTGCTCCACACAGGCGTACAAGCCAACTCAGTAGCTAGTGCACGGAGGGAGAATGACTCCACCGGGCCTAGAATTTTGACACCGATTACACACCGCTCTTGCGGTGCGTTCTGCGCGAGTCGCCTTTCGGCGCTGGCGCAGTCAAGGTAAAGTGCAAACGGGGGGCTGCCAGGCTCCCCGTTTTGCATTTCAGGTTGAATCGTCCGCGACTAATCTTCTTCGGAGGGAACGCTCTTCAAAGGCAGAGGCTTCTTATGATTCGCGCGCGATCTCCAGGCGTGAATCGCCGCAGGCATCAACGAAGCCACTACCACCCCGGCAATCACCCAGTGGATCCGCTTTTCGATGTTGGGCACCGTCCGCCCGAGCGTATAGCCCAGCAGCACCATGCTCCACACCCAGAGGAATCCGCCGAAAATATCGTAGGTCACAAACCGCCCATAATTCATGCGCGCGGCTCCCGCCACAGGGGGACAGAACGTCCGGCCAACAGGGAGAAACCGGGCCAGGATGATCGTCTTTCCGCCGTACCTCTCATAGAAGGCATGCGCATTTTCCAAATGGCTCTTGCGGAAGAATCGCGATTCCTCGCGGCTGTAGAGCGCCTCGCCGGCGTGCCGGCCGATCCAGTAGCCCAGCTGGTCTCCGGCAATCGCGCAAATCGTGACCAGCGCCAGCAGCCACCCCACTTCCAATTGCCCGGCAGCCGCGAACACCCCCGCCGTCACCAGCAGCGAATCCCCGGGCAGGAAGAACCCCACAAACATCCCCGTCTCCACAAACACGATGGTGCAGACAAGCACGGTCCCGCCCCACTGCACAAGGCCCTTCACGTCGTAAATCTGGGCAATAATATGTCTCAGGAAATCAGGCATCCGATCGTCTCTCGAGAACTCTCTCCCAGCAGGAAAATTTGCCAGCAATGAAGCCTCCATCACGATACCAGAAATGTGCGCGAGCGAGGCTTCAATCGCCGCGGGCTAGTCCTCAGGTTTCCAGCCGGACAACCCACGGCCCCTCGGGAAGGACCGAAATGGATTGAATGCGAAAAGCTCTCCATCCCTAACTATCACTTTTTATTGTACTTAGCCCATCTCTAGTACTTCACTCCTACCAATCTTAGCCCCCTGTACCATTGGCTGACCCTGACCGGAACACCACAATCGAGGTGTCGGCGGAATTCAACGCCAACTGAGGGGGTCACACATGCAAGGTGGCTACGCAGTCTGGATGGGCCAGCCGGTCATCCTTCGAGTCGTGGCGGGAGAGATGCGCGTGCCGTTGAGGGGCCGCTTGATGTCGGAAACCAGCGACGTTGTCCGCCTGCGAATCGCGGATAGCTGGGACGTGGACATTTTCAAATCGATGGTTATTGCCGTCGAGCACGATAACCCCGTTTACGTCGTGCAATAGGGAGGCGCAGTGAGCGCTCTGGCAGATCGAAGCTGGCCAACACAACCCGCCGCGAATCGCGCGGCCGCGCGCCGGCCGCAGCCGCCGGAGAAGATGACGTTTCGCAGGCGCATCGACGCCATCCGCGACACGCTGATCGTCCTCGGGATCCAAATCGTCTTTCGCGCCATGCTGGCGCTGCGACGCTGGAATTATTGATCGACCGAGCCGCCCCGCCCGCGGCTCAACAAGTTCACCGGCCCAACCTGCCTCAACCCCCGGCCCCGGGTCTGCCCCTCACAGACCCGGGGTTTTCACTTTCCCCTCCCGTTTCCCCCTCCGGCTGGCCCTTCCGGGCGCAGAGAACAAGTTCAATAAATCCCCATGCGAGATTTGCCCCAGTCGAGGTAATATGCCCCCCGAATTAGCGGTTACTCCCTTTCACGAGGAGCCCCTTTCGATGAGGATTGCCAGCGTTGCCAGTGCGTTCCCGCAGCATTACTACCCGCAAGAGGTGCTGGTCGAAGCCCTCAAGAATGACTGGCGGCAGCGACTTCCAAATCCCGACATCCTGGACCGCCTCGACGAAAGCATGAAAGTAGAAGGCCGCTACACCGTTCACCCCATCGAGTTTTACGAAAACATGTACCGCTTCGGCCAGGCCAACGACGCGTGGATCGACCACGCTCTCGATCTCGGCGAAAAATCTCTGTGCCGCGCGCTCGTCAAGGCCGGGCTCGAGCCTCGCGATTTGAGCGCGCTGTTCGTCACTTCGGTCACGGGAATTGCCGCGCCTTCGATTGATGCCCGGCTTGTGAATCGCATGGGCCTTTCGACCAACATCAAGCGCATCCCGATTTTCGGCTTGGGTTGCGTCGCCGGCGCTGCCGGCATCTCGCGCGCCGCGGATTACGTTCGCGGCTACCCCGACCAGGCTGCGGCGCTTCTCTCGGTGGAATTGTGCTCGCTCACTCTCCAGCGCGACGACCTTTCCATGGCTCATCTCATCTCCGCTTTGCTCTTTGGCGATGGCGCCGCCGCCACCATCGTCGTCGGGGATGAAGTGGAATCGAATGGTCCCGAAATTGTCGCCACAAAATCAATTTTTTATCCCAATACGGAACGCGTGATGGGCTGGGACATCTCGGAAAAGGGCTTCCGCATCGTACTATCTCCGGAAGTTCCGGACACGGTTGTCAAGCATTTGGGAGAAGACGTCGACACGTTCTTGAGCGAGCAGGGTCTGCGGCGCAGCGACATCAAGACGTGGATCATGCACACGGGCGGCCCGAAAGTTCTCGAGGCCACTGCCAAGGCGCTGGATATCACGGAAAAAGATCTGGCTGCCTCCTGGAATTGCCTGAAGAAGGTCGGCAACATCTCCTCCACCTCGGTCCTTTTGGTTCTCGAGGACGTGTTCACGCATCGGCGGCCCGCCGCAGGTTCGATGAGCATCCTCGCCGCCATGGGCCCGGGCTTTTGCTCCGAATTGGTTTTGCTGAAATGGTAGCCCGAAGGAGGGTTCATCGCGGATGCGGGCGGACGTGCTGGTTATTGGTGCAGGTCCGGCCGGCATCGCCACCGCGATTGCGGCCCGCCTGAAAGGATTGCGCGTCACGGTCGCCGACGCGCGGCGCCCGCCCATCGACAAGCCCTGCGGCGAAGGCTTACTTCCCGAAGCTGTCCGCAGCCTTCGCCAGCTTGGGATTGACCTGAATCAGTGCTCGGCATTTCCGCTCGGCGGCATCTGCTTCACCGACGAATCCTCCACTGCTTCCGCTGTCATTCCGAAGAGGACAGCTTTCGGCATCCGCCGCACCGCCCTGCATCAGCTCCTCATCGAACGCGCACTCGAACTAGGCGTCTCGTTCCACTGGGGAGCGCAGGTCACGCAGCATGATCCCGGCTGTGTGCGCATCAACGGAAATTTAGCCAACTACGATTGGCTTGTGGGCGCCGATGGCCTGCACTCGCGTGTGCGCGAGTGGGCCGGCTTGAATCCTCGGCGCAAAAATCATTCACGCTTCGGATTTCGCCGCCATTTTGAACTCGAACCCTGGACCGACATTGTCCAGGTCTATTGGGGCCGCCGGTTCGAGCTGGTTGTCACGCCCGTGAGCCCGGCGGAAGTGTGCGTCAGTTTTTTCACCAGCGATCCCACGCTTCGGATCGACGCGGGCCTCGCTCAATTCCCGAGCCTCGCAGCACGATTCAAGCACGCGCGCGCCTTGAACTCCGAGCGCGGAACCGTGACCTCCTTGCTGCGTCCCCGCGCCGTGTGTCGCGGCCGCCTTGCGCTGGTGGGCGACGCATCTTGCGCCGTCGACGGCATTGCCGGACAGGGAATGAGCCTCGCGCTTCAGCAGGCGCTCGCACTCGCCGGCGCTCTTGCCGGCGGCAATCTCAATCAATACCAAGCCGCGCACCGGGAGATTTGCCGCATTCCGGTCCGCCTCACGCGCCTCCTTCTGGCGATGGACCGCAGCGCGTGGATTCGCCGAAAGGTACTCTCCTTATTTGCGGCCATGCCGCCGCTCTTTGCGAAGGCGATCGCACTCCACACGAATGAACCCGGCCGTGAGCTGTTCGCCGCGAAAGATTTCTTCCATCTCGGCTGGAGCTTCCTTCACACTCGATGAACGCGCGCGCTTCCTCATTCGCTCGCCACCGGCTCCGCGTCGTAATTTTTGTCACGCTTTGTAGTGCCTTCTTTGTTCCCGCCGGCCCATTGCGCGCGCAAGAGACAGTCGTCCGCTTCGATCCCGCGCAAACCCAAATCCACATCACGCTCGACTCGACGTTTCACACGGTTCATGGCACGTTCAAATTGAAAAGCGGCGAAATCCATTTCGACCCCGCCACCGGAAAAGCCCGTGGCTCGCTCGTCGTGGATGCGCTCAGCGGCGATACCGACAACAAAGGCCGCGACAAAAAAATGCACCAGGAAATCATCCAGAGCCCGAAATTCAACGAAATCGTCTTCACCGCGAACGCCATCAAGGGATCGCTCGTTCCGCGGGGTTCTTCCGAAGTTCAACTTTCGGGAATTTTCCGGCTTTGCGGCCAGGATCACGAAATGACCATGACCGCAGTCGTCGTCTCCACCGGCGGGCGGCTCCAGGCCACGACTCATTTTTCGATCCCCTACGTGAAGTGGGGCCTGAAGAATCCCAGCACATTTTTGCTTCATGCCGACGACACAGTCGACGTCCAAATTCAAGCAGCGGGCGAATTGGCCCCTGCCTCCGCGCAGAAATGAAGCAATTCAGGCAACTCGCAGCGCAGATTCGCTCGGCCGGGTTTTTTGGAACTCGACATGGCTTCGAGCGGAATTATTATGGACCATTGGAGAGAATACGCATCCTTCAAGAAGGCGGTGGCGGCACTATGAACCAACCGAATACATCGCGAATCTCAATCCATAGAACACGCATGCGGGCGTTTTGGTTCCTGCTCGCGGCAGTTTTTGTTTTTCCCATCGGCCGTGCGGCAGCTCAGTCGCCTCCCGGCCCGCTCGGCGGCGCGCCGCCAGCGGATACGCCTCCGCCGCAACCTGCGGCCAAGCCCCGCCCGGCCATCGGCGGAAAGCCGAATCTTTCCGGCGTCTGGATTCTCAACAAAGACGAAAGCGACGACCCGCGCCAGAAAATGCAGCAAGCCGCAGGAAATTCGGGCGGCGGCTACGGCGGCCGCGGCGGTGGAGGCGGTATGGGAGGTGGCGGCCCGATGGGGGGCGGCGGTGGTCCCATGGGTGGCGGTCCAATGGGCGGAGGTGGCATGGGCGGCGGCCGTCGCGGCGGCGGCAATGGCGGAGGTGGACAGGGCGGCGACAGTATGATCAACGAGCTGTCGCAGCTTCGCATCGATCAGACTGAAACCTCGGCGAAAATTTCCGGCTCTTCGGGCCGAGTCCTCGGCGTGTACTCCTCGAGCGACCAATCCAATTCCAAGCCCTCGAAAGAAGATTCCTCGATGCCTCCCGTCGCGCAGTGGCAGGGCGACCAGCTCGTGACGGTCGTGCAAGGCTCGCGCGGCGGAAAAACCACCCGGACGTTCTATCTCTCGTCCGATTCGCGCCAGCTCAATGTGAACACACGCGTCGAGAATCCGCGATTCAGCCAGCCGGTCACTTACCAGCTCGTTTACGATCTCGCTCCCGCCGGCGACACGTCGAGATGATTTTTGCAACTCAGAAATCGATGGTCGGGCCCGCTTGCTGAACCATTAGGGAAGGTGGGAACTCTCAGCCCTACATTATGGCAGCGGGCCTCGACCGCCAACGACAACCCCTTCCAGGAAAGAAGTCATCCGACTCGGTTGAGATATTCTTCCGAAGCGATGTCCCCGAGACCTTTGGAGTGCGGAAGCTTGCTTCCGCTTTGTTTTCAATCTCAGAGCAATCCGGGCCAACTTCACGGTCGAGCCATGTCCCCTCCAACAAGAAGAGTAACGAATCGCGTAACACGCTCGTCCAATCCTTTTTGACTGTGCCATGATTCCAAGCATCGAAGGATTCTGTTGAACGCAAAATTTCAAGCCGCGCGGCTCGCTTCCATCTTCTTGCTCGCGATTTCCTCGCCGGCATCCGCGCAGCAGCCTCCAGCGGATGCGCCGCCTCCGCCCGCTCAGGAGCAACTCGCGCCCGCCGTGGGCGGCACGGTGCACACGGCCGATGGTTCCTCGGTTCCCGGAGCCGCCGTGCGGCTGGCGAATACGGCCACGAATAAAGCGTGGGTCACCTGGACCGACGAATCGGGCAAATTTCAATTTCCTCCGCTCCCGCAAGGGATATACCACGTGGAGATTTCGCAGCTCGGCTTTCTTCCCTCCACGCTCGATCTCGAATTAGTCGGCCCGCCCGCGCCGGTTGTCGCTGTCACGCTGCGCGTGGCCACTCTCGCCGATCTCGCTCCCAAGCAGCAGCCATCCCCGCCGCGTCAAAATGCCGGCGGCAATATGAATCCCGGCGAACCTCGCCGCGGACGAAACGGTCCGCCGAATGCCGCTGGCGCGCCCGGAGAAAACGGCGCGGGCCAGGGCGGCGGCGGAAGAGGACAAGTGCCCGCAGGAGTTGCCAATGCCTTGCGGCAAGGCTTAGGCGGATTTCAGCAAACAGAATTGTCCGGTGAGCCCGGCGCGCAAACTGATGAAACCGTCGCGACGCAAGGCGCTAGCGCGCCATCGACCCCGGCATTCGCCTTGAGCAGCGGCGGATCCAGTTCCGATTCTTTCCTGCTTCAAGGAACCACCGGTCAAGGCCTATCGCCCAGCGGCCCCGGCGGCCAGGGTGAATTTGGCAGTCTGTTTCCGGGATCGCCCGGAGGCCCGGGCGGGCCCGGTGGCCGCGGCGGAGGCCCGGGGCAAGGATTTGGCGGCCCCGGAGGCGGGCAGATGCCTGGCGGATTTGGCCGCGGCGGTGGGTTCGGAGGCGGCCCCGGCGGCGGAGGCGGGGGTGGCGGAGGCGGCGGCAGGCTCGCGCGCCAGGCGGTGAATCGCTTGCGCTTCAGTCTCTACGAGCGTTACGACAATTCCATTTGGGATGCGCGGCCCTACTCGATCAACGGCATCGAGCGCCCGAAAGTCTCGCACTACGACGAGCGCGCCGGCGGCAATGTCGGCGGCCCGCTCAGCGTCCCTCACCTGTACAACGGCAAGGACCGTACCTATTTTTTCGTCAACTATCAGCACGAAACCGCGCAGAACGGCGTGAACACGTACTCGACCGTGCCGACGCTCGCCGAGCGCGGCGGAAATTTCTGCAACGACATTCCCACGCTGCAACTGTTCAACCCGACCTCAAACTTTACAGGGCCGCGCACATTCTTGAATCCGGCCTCGCCGTGCCAGATCAATCCGGCGCTCACGCCGCTCGATCAAGCGGCCACCGAACTCTTGAATTCGATTCCGCAGCCGAATCTTCCCGGCACGGTCCAGAATTTCCTGCTGCAATCCACCACACCCTTGAACAGCGACAACGTGAACCTCCACGTCCTGCACACGATCAATTCCAAATTCAATCTCAATGGCGGCTACAATTTGAATTCGCAGCGCCAGAACACACTGGGAAACTTCTTCTCGACCGCGGGCACCCAATCCACTCTCAATCAAAATGTGGATCTCGGGCTATCGCACAACTGGACATCCAAGCTCGTCGAAGACACGCATCTGAACTGGAGCCGCAGCCGCGTCCGCACGCTGAGCGACAATTCCTTCAATCCTGCGTTTGACGAACTTACTGCCTTCGGCATCAACGGAGTTTCGCAAGCACCGCTCAATTTCGGACTTCCCGCGCTGAGCTTCACCAGCTTCGGCAGCTTGAACGATCCGCTCCCTTCGCTCGTGCGCAATCAGACATTGCGCGCGAGCGACAGTCTCACCTGGGTGCACGCCACCCACACCATGAAATTCGGCGGCGAAGTCCGCCGCATCCAGCTCAACGCCGATTCGAGCCCCGTGCCCCGCGGCCAATTCGTTTTCACCGGCCTGCTCACTTCGAATCTCGATGCCACCGGAAACCCCGTCCCCGGCACGGGCAACGACTTCGCCGATTTTCTCCTCGGCCTTCCTTACAGCACGCGAGTCCAGTTCGGCCCCGACACGTATTTGCGAAGCTGGGATTTCATCGCCTACGCCCAGGACGACTGGCACATGAACAAGCGCTTCACCTTCGACTACGGACTGCGCTACGAAGCGGTCACGCCGCCGATCGAGATCAACAACAACATCTCGAATCTCACCTTCAACCCGGCCCTTACTGAAGCCACCGTCATCACGCCCGGCACGTCGGGGTTTCCTCGCGCGCTCGTCCACGGCGATTACGGCAAGTGGGCGCCCCGCATCGGATTTGCCTGGCAGCCGTTCGATATCAAGCCGAAGACCGTCATTCGCGGCGGCTACTCGATCTTTTACAACGTCTCCGCCTACAACTCGCTCGCGCAGCAGTACCTCACCTTCGAGCCGCCCTCTTCTACTTCGCAGAACGTCATCACTTCCGCCGCCCAGCTTCTCACCATCGAAAACGGGTTTCCCGCGAGCGATCTGATTACGAATAAAGGCGGCATCGATCCGAATTATCGCGATGCGTACGCGCAGATCTGGATGTTCGGCACCGAAACCTCTTTCACTCAGAACTGGATTCTCGATCTCACCTACACCGGTACCAAAGGATCCTTTCTCGATTTCCTGCGCGCACCGAATCGCGCTCCTCTGGGCACTCCCGCATCCGAGACGCAGGATTTTCTCTCCATCAAAAATGCCGATAGCTTTTATTTCGACCAGTCGGGCGCCAACTCGATTTACAACGCGCTGCAAGTTCGCGTGGTGCACCGCTTCACTCACGGCATTTCGATTCAGGGTGTCTACACTTTTTCGAAATCCATCGACAACGCCAGCTCCATCGGCGGCGCCACTCCCGTCGTCGTCCAGCAAGACGGCGTCCAGGTGGCCGGCCAGCCGCCGCCCGCTCCGAATTTCGCCGCCGAGCGCGGCCTCTCGGCGTTCGACATGCGCCACCAGCTTCGCTTGTTTTCGGTGTATGAGCTTCCGCTCGGATCGCGCCACCGCTACGCAAATCACGGCTGGGTGCAGCACGTTTTCGGCGAATGGCGCTTGCTCGATATCCTCACGTGGCACACCGGCACGCCGGCCACGGCGCTGCTTGGCGGAAGCGTCTCCGATAACGGCACCGGCGCCAGTTTTTCGCTGCGCCCCAACCTGATCGCCAATCCCAATTTAGGGATCTGCGGCGGCTCCGCTCTCGGATTTTTCAACGTGAATGCGTTCGCCACTCCCGCGCCGAACGAGTATGGCGATGAGCATCGCGGCTCGATCGAAGGCCCTTGCTCGTTCGTCTGGAATCTGTCGTTGGCAAAAACCTTTCGTTTCGGCCCGCAGGAGCGCCATCGCCTGGAAGCGCGCTGGGAAGTGCAAAACCTGCTCAACAACGGAAATTTCAGCGGCCTCGCCACCACTCTCGGTTCCACATCCTTCGGCCGCGTGACGAGCGCCGCTTCCATGCGTACCATGGATGCCATGTTCCGATTTAATTTTTGATAGGAAGCCCGACGATGAAGACATCACAAATAAAACATGGTTCCACGAACGAGCGTCGCCGGCCTTTCCGTGGCACAGGCACTCTTGCCTGTGCGCCTTTGCACAATTCGATCTCCCGCGTCAAATGTGCTCCTCGGGTAATCATTGTGGCACCGCTGCTCATTCTCTTTCTTCTTATGCCGCTCCCACTGTCAGCCCAGGCCCAACCCGCCCCGCAGTCCCCTCCCGCTCAACAAAACGAACAAGCCCCAATCCGCACCTCCACCGATCTTGTCCGCATCGATGTGGAAGTCACCGACCACTCCGGCAAGCCCGTCAAAGGCCTTCGCGCCGAACAATTCTCCCTCACCGACGACGGCAAGCCGCAAAAAATCTCCGTCTTCTCCTACTCCGATATCGAGAAAATCGAAAAAGCCGGCCCGGAAGAAACCAAGCCCATCGTAATTCCCGTGGACGCCCCCGCGCCCGCCGCGAATGCCGATGCCGTCCGCGAGCAAATCCAGGATCATCGCATGATGGTGCTTTTCTTCGACATGACCTCGATGCAGACCGACGACATCGTGCGCGCGCACGATGCTGCCGAAAAATTCCTGAAGCAGCAGATCACGCCCGCGGATCTAGTCGCGGTGGTCACTTTCAGCGTCCGCCTTTCGATTCTCGCTGATTTCACGAACGATCATGCCACGCTCGATAAAGCCGTCGCCCAGCTTCTTCCCGGCGCCGCGTCGCAACTTTCGAATCCCCTTTACGCCGCCGCGCAAAACGGCGAATCGGATGTGCAGCAGTACACCGGCGCCGCCTACACCGCCGATGAAACCGAATTCAACGTCTTCAACACCGACCAAAAACTCGCCGCCATCGAAGGGCTCGTGAACGTGCTGGGCGGGATTCCCGGCCGCAAAGTTCTGGTGCAGTTCACCGGAGGAATTCAGCAGACGGGCGAGGAAAATCGCATGCAGTTGCGCGCAGCCACCGACGCAGCGAATCGCGCCGACGTCTCCATCTACGCCATCGACGCGCGCGGCTTGCTCGCCTACGTTCCCGGCGGCGATACCACCACGAACGCCGCGACCGGCACATCTATGTTCAGCGGCGCGTCGATTTTTCATCAGACCGACCAGCGCGAGGACACGCGCGATACGCTCGCCACGCTTTCGACCGACACCGGCGGCAAAGCCTTCTTCGATCTCGGCGATTTGAGCGAAGCGCTTCCGAAAATTCAGCAAGACAATGTCGGCTACTATCTCCTCGGCTACAATTTGCCCGCCGGCATCAAGCGCGACGGCCGCTGGCACTCCATCCGCGTCAAACTCAACGTGCCGGGCGCGCGCGTGCGCTACCGCGAGGGCTATTACGCCCCGAAAGATTTTCAGCACCTCGAAAAAGAAGGCCGCGAGCAGCAGTTAATGGAGGCCATGCAGTCCGAGCGCCCGATCGTGGATTTGCCGATCGCCGTCGAAACTTCTTTTTTCCGCCTCAGCGACGACCAGACCTACGTCCCCATCGCCGCCAAGCTTTCTTCGAGCGCGCTCGATTGGGCGGAAAAGCATGGCCGCCGCCAGGCCGCCTTTGATTTCGCTCTCGAAGTTCGCGCCTATCCGAACGGCCGCAGCGTCGCGAATCTGCGCGACACCATCACCGTCGAGCTCGATCCCCAGCGCTATCAGCAAATCAGCCAGGCGAATCTGGTGTATCAGGGCGCGGTCGTGCTCGCTCCGGGAAAATACCGCATGAAATTTCTCGCGCGCGAAAACGAGTCCGGCAAAATCGGCACGTTCGAGCAGGACTTGCTCGTGCCCGCGCCGCAGCCCAATCGCGTCACGCTCAGCTCCGTGCTGCTTTCGAGCCAGCTTGTGCCCAGCGGAAAATCCTCCGAGGTGCAGACGAAAGGGCAGGGAACTCGCGCCGCGCTCACAACTTCGCCGCTCGACGTCTCCGGACAAAAAATCGTCCCAAACGTCACGCGCTTTTTCAATCAGGGCCAGACACTCTACGTTTTCTTCCAGGCCTACTACCCGGAGAAATCCGGCACATCAGGAAAGTTCGATCCTGCATCCCTCCGCGCTGGCCTCGTTTTCTTCCGCAGCGGCGTGCAAGTAAACTCGACTCCGCTGCTCGAGCCCACGGAGGTGGACGCGAAGGCGCGCACGGCTTCGTTTCGCGTCAGCCTGCCGCTGGCGAAGCTTCCTGCCGGCCGCTATGCAGTTCAGGCGGTCGTGATCGCCGCCGGCACGCAGCAATCCGCCTTCGGCCGCGCCTACCTCGCGCTCGAACAGCCTCCCGCGCCTCCCGCCGCGCCAGCTGGTCCAGGCACATCGAGCGCGCCGACATCAACGCCTCCAGCAAATCCTCCGCCGCCCTCTCGATAAACAATTCATCTGGCTCTGTTGATATCCTGCTAAAAACTCTCACTGATGCGAGGGCCGACGGCTCCGGTTTTTCTCGTAGGGGCACGGCATGCCGTGCCCGCGCTGCCAGTGTCCGGCGCGCTGCCTAAGTCTGCCGCGCCTCCGGCGCTCCGTTTTTGTGGCACAGCCACTCATGGCTGTGATCTTACGAGCTCGAGTGCTGATTGGACGCGGCCGTCATCGGACCTCGAGCGAAAAGGACAGGCCGGGAGGCCTGTCCTACTCGGCGGCTCCGGCTCTTTTGCTATCGCGAATTCTTCTGGGACGACGCATTCCGAATTATCAAACGCCGTAGGCGTGGAAGACATTAGCCCAGCGCGGAAGCGCTGGGAAACTGTTCCGCAAATCCGCCGAGCACCGTAGGTGCGGCACAGTTAGTTCGCGGCGAGAAGAACTCTACAAGCGATTTCGAATTGAGATCCGGTTCTTCTCGCAGGGGCATCCGCCATAGTTCTCGCGGACCGTGCCCTCCTGGCCAATTTCCACACCGCTGCCTTTAACCTCCGCGTCTGCGCCGAGACCTTTGGAGTGCGGGAGCTTGCTCCCGCTTTGTTTTCAATCACGGGAAAATCCACGCGAACCGGCGCGGCCAAAAAAAAAGCCGCGCCCGGCATCGTCGGGCGCGGCTCCCGTTACGATTCCTATCGAAGCCTTCCCGCTCGCGCTATTTCGGCGGCTTCTTGTCCTTGTCTTTATCTTTATCTTTCTTTTCTTCTTGCGGCTTTTCCTTCGGCGGCGGCGTCGCCTTCTGGTTCAGCGGAGGATGCACGTCGTACATCTCGTCCTTCGCCTTCACCGGCGGAGTGAATTTCACCGCGGGATGCTGCTGCGGCTGCGCTTCATTCTCCGTTTTCGCCGGCGGAGTCACGACATTCGGCTGCCCCGGCTGCACTTCCGTCTTCGGCTTGTCCGGCGGAGGATTGTAGGGCCGCGAAGGCTGAATGTCGCTCTGAGCTTTATCCTGCGCGGCATTGTACGGCTTCGAAGGTTGCACTTCATTCGGAGTTCGGATCGGTGGCGGAGCCGCGTTTGGCTTCCCGGCGTTCGCCGGGCCCGCGGCAGCGCCTTCATTGACGTGATAGCCCTGTTGTGCCTGGCCGCCCTGAGCCGCCGGAGTCGCGGGCGTGTAAACGCGTCCTCGGGCGGCGGGCGCCGGCGGATTGATCTTCGTCACCACCGGTTTTTGCGCCAGAGCCACAGGCGGCTTGGCCGTCACGACCTTGGCAGTCGAGGAGACGTAGCTCGCCCGCGTCGGGGCCACCGGAGCGCCTTCAATCGGCCGCGCGCTGACAAGCTGTTCTGGAGTGACTCGCACCGAGGCTTGCGCCACCGGCCGCGCGCTTACGAAATCCTCCCGCCTCACCGCCGTAATCGCTTCCGGCCGGTTCGCATAGGTGTAGTTGATTTGCGTGACGTTTACGGTCTTGTTCACGTACACGTTGTTGTACACGGTGGTCACCTGCGTCACGTTCACGACCCGCGTGTTCGTAACGTTCACATTCTGGACGTACCGCGGGCTCGCCGCATATGCCGGAACCCACACATCGCGCGGCCCCAGCGGAAACCACGCCACTCCGGCAAATCCGCCGCCGAATCCGACCGCGACGCTCGCTCCCCCGCCGCCCACGAATGCCACGAGCGCCGGCGCATACACCGGCCGCACCACTACTGGCCCCGGCACCCACGCCCACCCGCCTCCCACGAGCGCCCATCGCCCGTAGTGATATGGCGCGAATCCCCAAGGTTCTTCTCCGACCCACGTCCAACCCCACGGTGAAATCCAAACGAAGTTTCCATAGTGATAAGGCACCCAACCCACCGCCACGCCGGTCGGATACCACACAGAGCCGTATTCCGGATCGTTTTGCCACGTGCCATAGTCGTCGAGGTCGTAGTAGCCATCGACGTCGCGCGAAACGTAACGCGCCGATTGCGATGCATTCTCGCGCTGGTCGCGTTCCTGGCACCAGGTTTCGAAATCGTCGAAGCCGCTGGCTTCTTCCTCATCGTACGTGAGCGCTTCGACACCGCGGAAAATGTAGCGCTGGCCGGCGCGCAGGTCGAACGTCTCGCCCCCGCCGGTCACTTCTCCTTCGCCCTCGCGCACGATAATGATTGTCCGGTCGCCGTCCGGGTTCGCCTGAATGCGGTACTCACCGGCGCGCGTGAGCGTGAAGGCCAGGTTTGGCGTGTCCACTTCGAACGCGCTGTCGGAGTCCCAGCGGCGCAGGTGAACTTCAATCGTTCCCTGCGCGAGCTGGATCTGGATGGTGCGGTCGTCGAGATTCAAAAAGGAAATTCCCGTTTCGCTGCCCAGGCGAACCGACGTGCTGCCGATATGCAACTCGGCGCGCGAGCTGCGGTCAACCCAGAGGTTGTCGCCCGTCGTGAGCGGCCGGTTCGGGTTGGCCGAAATCCAATCGTCCGACCCCGCGAGCTGGAATGAAACCGAGCCTTCGATGAAATTCAAGCGGGCCACTCGCCCGGGCGGGTCATCCTGCGCCCGTGCCGTGCCCGCGAACGAAAAAGTCACCCCCGCGGCTACAAGCAGCATCATCAGGAACTGGAACATTCGCTTCAGAACTTGCGCATGTAATTTCATCTGTTGAGCTCCCTCAGTTTCGAGCTTCCCCATGTTACATCAACGAGTTTGCCGTCGCCTTTCGCCCCTTCTGAAATTGCAAATTTGAGATTGCCAGGCGCTCTCCCGGGCCCCCAGCGCACTCAAGCGCTCCTCACCCGATCGAACCCCTGCTCACGCCGAAAGTTGCTTCCTTGCATTTTGATTGTTGGACCAGCCGAAAGGACGCAGAACGCGCTTTCCCACGCAGCCGCGCTCACGAATTCGAAACGGAAACAAACGAAAAATGCTCCGCTCATCCGACCGAAAACAGTCAGTTCTGCGAAACGACCGGCACGCGCTTCAATCCTGCAAACATCTTGTCCATCCGCTTCTCATGGCCGCTTTCGTCGAGGTACAGCATCATGTTGAGCACCTCGCAATAAACGGCCTCGAGCGTCCGCGAGCCGGGCCCGGGCCCGTGCCGCACCAGCACCGCGCTCTTGCCCGTCTCCCCACTTTGAGCCGTTCTCCGGACGGTAAGGACGATGTCGTGGCCCTCGCGCTGGAGCGTCACCATCTTTCCCTCACCCACCGTCTTCACGATCAATTTGTACTCGCCTGGGTCCAGTTTGTGCCCGGCACACTGAGCCGGCTGCGAAAGCTTGAATGATCCCTCGAAATGGGTCTGGACCGCCGGTGCCGAAGCGCTCGGCGGCGCCCCGCTTGGGTGATACGTATCGGGCGCCGTCTCCGCCTGCGCACACACCGACGCCGGCCACAGCGACGCCGCCGCCAGCCCCGCAATCACCAAAGTGAATTTTGTCGTTCGCTTGCTCATGCGAATCTCCTTCCTCGCCGCCTTCGCAGGAATCGGCCGCCGCCTCGTGGTTTGGTTTCAATTCTGGTTCTGATGGTGCTGCTTTCGCTCGCCCTGCCCGTTAGGATTTGCGCATCTTACTCCCGCGCGAAAAATACATCAACGTGCCACATCTCATTCGCGCCCCTCGCTTGTCTCCTCTGGAATTTCGAATGGCTCTGTTGTTGTCCTATCTCTCGCAGCGCTGCCTCCGAGACCTTTAGAGTGCGGCCTGCCCCGAGCGCAGCCGAGGGGAAGCTTGCTTCCGCTTTGTTTTCAATTCCATATAGCTCGCGCCAACATGTGGGCCGAGCCACACCCGGCAGGATCTCACCTGAGCCATTTTAAAATTGAGCTCGCCCTTTCCTTTCTGTCGCGGCTCACAGCAATCTCGCCTTTGCTTTTTTTGAAATTTCAAATTTCAAATTTGAAATTCGCCTCTCCTTGCCCCCAAGTACCTGCACTTTTTCTGGCCCTTGCGCCAGTTTCATTCCCTCGCCGGCGGCAAGTAACATTGTGCGATGAGGGTAAATCCATGGACAATTTCACCGACTGGATTTCGAGCTATTGGTTCGAGCTGGGCAGCCTGCTTTTTCAGGGCGCCACGCTTGTCGCGCTGGTCTGGTTCGGCAAGAGCCTGCTGAAAATCTTGACCGCGTCTCGCGCGCACGCCGAAGCCACGCAGCGCGCCCCGATTCCGGCAGCGCCGTTCATCGAACGGCGAGCAGTGCAAGCGCCGCTCGCAGAACCGCCAGCCTCCGAGGAGCCAATCATGGAAACCCCATCCTATCGCGGCGTGGTTCGCGGCCTCATCCCCATGGATCCTGTCCCCGCCGCTCCGCAAGCACCGATTGCTTTCGGGCGCCCCGAGCACGCCGGTATCTGGCATGGCCTTCTGAAGTGGTTGAACACGCCGATGGGCAACGCGCCCGTCGCCTGGCGGCGCATGGTAATCCGCCGCGTCTCCTAACCAGCCGGCATCCCCGCTCCGCTCTAGAGGGCAATGTTCGTTCTCGCGGCTGGCACGTCCCGCAAGCGGACATCTCCGCGGCGGCACTGATCCGCCGAACCCGCTAAGTCACGCCCCAACAATCGCCTAGCACGCGCCCCCGGTGGGCGAACGCTTGCTCAGAATCATTCTAAAATGTACTCGGAGGTGCGCCCATGTCCACACTCTGGCAAGACATTCGCTACAGCCTGCGGATGATCGCCAAGGCGCCCGGCTACGCCGCGGTCGCCATCCTCACACTTGGTCTGGGCATTGGCGCCAACACCACGATCTTCAGTTGGATCAGCGCCACGTTGCTGAATCCAATTCCCGGCCTGACCGACCCGAACGCAGTCGTCTCTCTTTCGCTCGGCCGCGGTTCCGACAATCCTTTCCCGATGACCTACCCCGACCTCGTCGCCATCCGCGACGGCCAGCAGAGCTTCACCGGCATCATGGGATGCGGCTTCACGCCGCTGAGCCTGACGGGCAAGGGCAAGCCCGAGCGCATTTGGGGTTCGGTTGTAACCGCCAATTATTTCGATGTCCTCGGCGTTCGCCCGATTCTCGGCCGCACCTTTCTCCCCGCCGAAGACGAAAAGCCCGGCGGCGCGCCTGTTGCGGTCGTCAGCTACCGCTTCTGGCAGACCCACCTCGGCGCCAATCCGGATGTGATCGGCCAGACAATCGAACTCAATCAGCGCCCCTTCACGGTGGTTGGCGTCGCGCCCGCCGTCTTTCAGGGCAGCCAGACCGGCATTCGCAACGAGCTCTGGGTCCCCATGTCGATGGTGGCAGACGTGATGCCGCGTGGCGATCTGCTTCACGACCACCACTACTTCTGGATCGCCGTGTTCGGCCGCCTCAAGTCCGGCGTGAAGCCCGAGCAAGCGCAAGAGGAAATGACCGTCCTGCTCAAGCACGAAGTGAAAAACTTTCCCGAGGAACACCGCGGCCACGACGTGATTTCCGTGACCCCGCTGTGGCGCAGCCCGTTTGGCGCGAACATGTTTTTCTCGCTGCTTCTGCCGATGCTGATGTCCATCGCCGGCCTGGTCCTGCTGCTGGCCTGCGCCAACGTCGCCAATCTCATGCTGGTGCGCTCGGTGGCGCGCCGCCGCGAGCTCGCCATTCGCATGTCGCTGGGCGCCAGCCGCTGGCGGCTGGTCCGGCAGCTCCTGATTGAAAGCGTGGTGCTGGCGATCGCCGGAGGCGTGCTCGCCTTCGTCATCACGTTCTGGACATCGGGAACTTTCATGAAATTTGTTCCCGCGGGAGATTTTCCGTTCTCGCTTCCGATCGGCGCCGACCGCACCGTGCTTCTCGCCACGTTCCTCATCTCCGTGCTCACCGGCGTGATCTTCGGCACCTTGCCCGCGCTGCGGTCCTCGGGCGACGCGCCGGTCAACGTGCTGAAAGAAGATTCCGGCAGCGCTTCGGGCGGCCTGCGCAAAGCGCGCCTTACGAGCGGCCTGGTGGTAGCGCAGATCGCGCTTTCGCTGCTGCTGCTGATTTGCGCGGGGCTTTTCATCCGCAGCTTCCAGAACGCCCAGCAGATCAATCCCGGATTCAATCCCCACAACATCTTCGTCGCTTCCTTCGATCTTTTCACCGCGGGCTACTCCGATGAAAAAGGCGCGGAGTTCGACCGCTTGCTCACCTCCCGGCTCGAAGCGCTTCCGGGCGTTCAATCCGTCGCGCTCACCACGCGCATCCCGCTCGGCTTCGGCGGCGGCTCCTCCGCGCTGAAAATCGAAGGCTACGTCCCGCAGCAGAATGAATCGATGGAAACGCAAGTCGGCATGATCACTCCCAATTATTTTCAGACGGTTCAGCTTCCGCTCGTTCAGGGACGCGACTTCACGCTTCAGGACGACATGAAGGCTCAGCGCGTGGCCATCGTCAACGAAACCTTCGTCAACCGCTACTGGCCCGGCCAGGTAGGTCTCGGCAAGCAGGTCAACTCCGACCTCACCCACGAATGGTTCACCGTCGTCGGGATCGCCCGCGACAGCAAAGTGAACCAGCCCAACGAAAAGCCCACGCCCTTCATCTATCTTCCCCAGTACCAGGTGTATCGCCCCACGTTGACCGTGCTCGCGCGCACCACCGGCGATCCGCTCGCCGAGGGCCGGTCGATCGAGCGCGCCATTCACGACCTCAACTCCGATCTTGTCATCTACGACGTCACCACTCTGGAATCGCGCGAGGAAATCGCCAGCTTCCCGCAGCGCATTGCCGGAACATTCGTCGGCGCGTTCGGCCTGCTCGCGCTCGTGCTCGCGGCCGTGGGAATTTACGGCGTCACCTCCTACACCACGCGCCAGCGCACCCACGAAATCGGCATCCGCATGGCGCTCGGCGCCAGCAAGCAAGACGTGCTGCGCATGGTCCTCAGCCGCGGAATGTTTTTGACCGCGCTCGGCATCCTCATCGGCCTCGCCGCCGCGTTCGGTCTCACGCGCTTCCTGAGCAGCCAGCTGATGGGTGTCACCAGCACCGACGCGCTCACCTTTTCCGGCGTCGCGCTTCTTCTTGTGGCCGTCGCGCTCGTCGCCTGCCTCATTCCCGCCCTCCGCGCCATGCGCGTCGACCCCCTCGTCGCCCTCCGCTACGAGTAGTCGCGCCTTTGCCGGCTCTGCTTTTTTGGAGTGCGGCGGCTTGACGCCGCTTTTCGATCGTGCACGCGCGCTAGAAGCCAATCACTCGAACCGAGGCTTGACTCGGTCGGCACACCCGGCGCGTTGAGAATGCTGGGGTCTGCTTTTGTCTTCGCCTTTGTAGCGCCGGCGTCCCGCCGGCTCTTTGTCCTCGCCTTTTCTCGTCATTCTGAGGCCGCGTTGGAGCCGAAGCGCGGTTTACGCGCCCGCCGGCACCTTGGCGGGAATCTCTCTTCGCTCTGTTCTTCCTGTCGTCATCCCGAACTTTTCCTTGTGAGGGATCTGCTTTTTCTTTTTTTGAAATTTCCAATTTTCAATCCCTCCCCGCCCGCCGGATACGCTCCCCAGCCACTAACCACTCCCGAAGGTTTGGGACCACTAGCCACTGACTTTCGCGGCTCACCGCTCGTCCCCCGCCTCTCATCCTTTGCGCCCCGCTTGCCGCGCCGTAGCCTTGGCGTAGGCGGGCCTTCGCCGTCACATACGCAATCACACCCAGCCCCGTCCTCACCGAATCGCCTCGCACACACAAAGATTCGCCGAGTTTCCGCTGACTAAGTAGATGCATAGGTAGCCCAGCCGTTACCCCGAGCGGCGCAGCCTTGTACCGGCGCGCTGAATCTATCCGATAAGATATCTAGAGTTTGCAGTTAAGGATGGGCTGCGCTAGAATTCGCATTTAATCGTGCCATTTTGGAGCAACGCGAAGCGACTCAAATACTTCCTCTCTGCCTCCTTCCTTAGCCTGCTCCTGGGGCTCATTGCGTTTTACTATACGCTCCGGGGCGCTCGCACAAACCTAGTAGTTGATGTCGCCGCAGAATCAAACGTCCTGGATGTCCACGCTCCCGTTAAGCAACTGGCCGTGCTATTCCAGGGACAGGACATCCAACAAGAGAATGCTAACCTGAAAATCCTCGTAGTTCGTATTGCGAACGAAGGAGAAGTAAATATTCTTGAGAGCTACTTCGACAGCCGTCTTCCGTGGGGCCTCGAAATCGAAGGTGGGCGGGCAGTCGAGGTTCGAGTCACTGGGTCGAACTCGCAGTACCTCGCGGAGAACCTTCATCCCACAGTAGTGGGCGAAAATCGCGTCCTCCTCGAAAAGATCGTTTTCGATAGAGGAAAGTACGTCAATCTCGAACTGCTAGTCCTCCACAGCAAGAATGTAGAGCCGAAGGTCAAAGTCATCGGGAAGATCGCGGGTATGGATGACGTCATCGTTTCCAGCTCCTTTAGGGAGCATGACCAGCAGGGGTTGGCGAAAACCGTGTTTAAAGGGCCCCTCCCTGTTCAGATCGCGCGTACCATCGCGTACTCGATGATCGGCCTCGCCGCCACAGTTGCGACAGGCTTTTTAATCACTGGCGTTGTAAGCGTTAGATCGCGCTTCAAGAAAAAGAGTCGGCGTCGCTTGGTGCACTATTTACCAGCAGCAGACCCGCCGGAGAAGGACGGGAGGCGCCAGTTTCTCATCGACACATATGTTGAGGACGGTCTAGAGGGGCTCAATGGCCTCCTCGAACTGTTGCAGCATGAGAAGGGGCTCGTGACAGGACCAGGCGATTTGCTCGGCTTAACGCGCCATCAAAGGGCCGCTGCTCTGCGGGGCGAATATCCGTCCTTCGTGATCGGGTCGACCCGCGCAGGGCTGAGACGCCTCCTTCGGGAGGGCTTCATCCGAATAGCCGGAGGCACTCCCGAAGTAGATCCTGAGGGGCTTAAACTGATTTCATCCCTCATCAGCCAATTATCTCGAATGGAAGGTAGGCCAGAGGCGCTAGAGCGCACAGAATCGCAGCCAGAGGCCGAGCCCCAAGAGCATGAAAAGCCCCATGCGGTCACTTAACCGTGCGCAGGTCCTAGTCCTGTCGCGGAGCGCGAACCCGCAGCGGCCTGGCTAGGTCGCGAGATCTCTCGCTACGTGCTCTGCCCCCGCAACGGCGGATAACGCCATACCCCGATCGCATGTTTGGCCTAGCCGTTGAGCCCGCCCGGGATGAATGAGATTTCGAAATTCTCTCGCTAATCTAACCTGTGCGGCCGTCTCGGCCCTGATGATTCCGAGCTTGGCCGCAACTTCAGTATACTCGTTCAGGTTCCACTGCTCTAAGTCGGCTCCTGGCTTCGCCTTCAAATCCCCACATTGCACAAGGGCACCCGCCGCCCTCGCAATGTCGGATGAGGAGCGTTGCAGAAGGGCCCAAAGGAGCAGCGCTTCGATCACAGAGCCTGCGAGCACCGTAGCAGCTTTCCACTCGCCATTCGAAAGGGCTCTGTTGATGGCCCCCATATCATTCCGCAAGTTGGTTCTAAGGTCGGAGTCACTGACGAAATTGAATTCGGAAGTCGAAGGGGCGGGCGACTCATCCGGGCACTCTGCAAGAGTGTCGCGGATGACCGCCAATGGGTTCTGAGACAGAGTGAAGATGAACGGATCACGATCGTGACCAGCGGCTTGGTTCGCGCGCCAATTGTCGAGCATATTTTTTATCTGCTCTTTCGCCTGGGTGAACGACGCATAGCTGGCGCCCGTCATGGTCAGGAGCTCGCCCGGGATCTGATCCACGAGCTCGAGGGTGCTGGAAAGAGCCGCCCAATCGACGCTGTTCATTCTTACGAGCTTGTTATGTTCAGGAAGGGAAATGGTCGCAATAAACTGCACTACCTGGCTGGGCACAATTCTTGGCATCCGCGCCCCCGGCGCTTGGCTAGCCGGAGAGCAGCATACAGCATTTAGCGTTTTCCAACTCTCGATAGCTGCAGCTTCGACGCACGGTCTTTCTTTGCCGGGCCATGAGCCGCCCCCATCTTTGAACCTGCACTATCCTGCATGTCCGGGGGATCGACATACATTATCCTGCAGGTTCAAAAGCTCCCCGGCCACCGGCCACGGGTCACCAGTCACTGACCTGCCCGCCGAAGCAGCCTCAACGCGTAGGTGGGTCACTACTCACCACTCACTACTCACACGTTTTTCTGCCCTTTTCAGGCCCTGAGAGGTCAAAGTACTTGACCAAATTGGGTCAAAGTATTTGACCAAGTTGGGTCAGAGTATTTGACCAAGTGAAGCTTCGTTGGGGTTCGAGACGGGAATCGGGGAGGAAATGAGCCGGCCCCTCGGCCGAGCTCGGGATAAACGAGACGCCCTTCGGCAGAGCTCAGGATAAACCGGCGCCACAAAGGCCAAGACGAAGAGAGATTCTTCGCTTCGCTCAGAATGACAGCAAAACACGGAGACCCGAAAAGCCGAGCATAAAATCCAAGGGCCCCGGATGGCCCGGGGCCCATTGGGTATGAATGATTAATCCAACTATATGAAACCGAGAAACTTAGCGGCGGCCGGAACGCGTTCCTCCCCCTCCGCCATGTGACGTGCTGCCGCCTCGCGATCCTCCTCCGCTGCTGCCCGAGCCGCCCGAACCGCGCGAGCCGCCCGTCGAAGGCGTGCTCGGCGTTGACCGCCCGTAAGGACCTCCCGCGCGCCCGTGATAGCCAGGGTTGTAAGTCCCGCGCGGTGTTACGATTGGGCGGTTCATGTTGAGCGGCGGCCGGCTGTATCCATACTGCGAGCCCCCGCGCGACCCGTTGGGTGACTGTCCAGAGGGTGACCTGCCATAGGGTGACTGCCCGCTTGGCGTCCGCCCATTAGGAGATTGGCCATAGGTGGACCCGCCGGACCCGCCGTAAGGATTTCTGGTTGAAGGAGATGGCTGCGTGGTCGAGTGCTGGTTCAAGCTTGGCGCGCTAGTGCCGCCCCGCGTCTGGCCTGAAGTGGGAGGCGAATAATGCCTCCAATTGCCCGACCCACTCGATGCGCTGCCGCCGCCCGCGCCTGAATTGCCTGCATGTGTTGAAGGCGTTGAAGATGGCCGCGAGTTTGTTGCGCCCCGCGATGGGGTTCCGGAATTCGTCGTTCCCCGCGAGGATTCAGCCGAACGCGCGCCAGAATTGGTTGATCCGGCGCCTCGATTGAGATTGCCAGCAGTATTTGTACGGCTGCTGCCCTGCGAGCCCGAGTAGAAATGCTGAGAGCGCGACGTAGAATTACGGATCGACGACGCTCCCGGCGCACGGTCTGTGGCACCAAAGCTGCCCCGGCCTGGCGTCATCGGCGACTTGCCGGTGAGCATGCTGGCGCTGTGCAGCGACGCAGCGCTGATCCCGCTTTGATGCGCCGGCACGGCGGCTCGGCCGAACTGGTTGCCCGCCATGCTGCTCATTCCATTGCGGATGCGTGAGTTGCTTTCGGCTTCGCGCAAGGTTGAAAATTGATGTCCGCGTCCTTCGCCCAGCGGCCGGAAGCCCTCATGCCCGAAGCCCTCGTGACCCCACTCGTGGAAGCCCCACTCGTGGCCGACTCCGCCCCAGTGGCCCCACCATGGACTGAACCAGTCACCCGGCCCAATCGCGAGCCAGCCGACAGTTCCGAACCCGAAACCGAATCCGAACCCAACGCCCCACCCGTGACCCCAACCAAAGAAAGACACATACGCCGGCGCCCAGATTGGGTAGTACCCCGGATACCCTACAACCGGCCCCGGCCACCAAACCCAATTTCCGCCGTAAACGAACCAGCGGCCATAGTGATACGGCGCCCAGCCCCAGGGTTCGTAGGAAACCCACGTCCAACCATAATAAGGATTCCAAACCCAGCGGCCTGCTCGATAGGGTGCCCAACCAGGATCAACACTTGGCCGCCACACCGGGCCGTAGTCCGGGACTTCGGTCCACACGCCGTGGCCGTCAAGGTCTTCTGTTCCAGTGTAATAGCGGTCGGTTTTGCCCCAGCTCTCGGCGCCCTGGATTCTATGGTTGCGCTCAGCGTTCCAGCTATCCCATTCATCACGGTCGGGCGCGCGCGTGGCCTGGTATTGAGGATTGTCTGTCCCAGAGATGGTAATCATCTGGCCGCGCTCGACATGGGTGCTTCCCGCAGGCGTCGAGATCTCTACCGAGCCGCGGCGGACGATGACTCGCGTTTCAGAATCGGAAACGACGACAACGCGGTATTCGCCATCGCCGGCTTGCGGGCGAATCGAGGAATTGGGTGTGTCGATTTCAACGGCTGCTTCGCTGCCGCGCAGCACACTGTAAGTGACAAGTCCTTGGCCTACCTGGACTTGGATTTGATTGCGCGTGATGTTTGCGATGCGCGTGGTCGAGCGGTCTGACATGCGCAGGACGTTCATGGCGTCGAGCTGCAATTCGGCGCGCGACGCGTCTCCGGTCGAAACGCGATCGTCGGCGGAGATCGGAGTGTTGACTGTGACCGCGACCCACTCACCATTGTCGCCACGCTGTGTAGAAACTTCCCCTTGGACAAAGCTGACCCGCGCCACGCCCGGGTCCAATTTCACTTCAACCGGTGCCCCCTGCGACGAAGGTTCCGTCGGCGGGGCGGATTCCTGTGCCCGGACAGTCCCCGTGGCTGCGATCAGGATCAGGGCTGCCAGGCTTGCGATTGCCTTTTTCATCGGTCACCTTCTGGCCCCCAGAGGCCAGGGATCTATAATTCCAGCCTGAGTAATGCAGGGGTGATTCCAAACTGGCACCAATTGAGTCATGGATGCAAGTGTCTATAAATCAGTATTTTACAAGGGAAGTCGTCCTAAGCAGATGATCGATCGAGAGCAGGTTGGTGGTGCATTTGAATCAGGGGTGGTGGATTTCAGCCAGGGGGATGAGTTTAGGTCTGTTTGTCGGGGGCATCAGGAACGCCCATGTTATCGAGGCGGTATCGGAGCGCATTGCGAGAGAGACCCAAAGCTCTGGCGGCCGCGCTCTTGTTTCCATTGGCTTGGCGCAACGCCTCGCGGATGATTTCATCCTCCCATTGATCAAGCGTCAAGCCTGGCGGCAGAGAGGGAGGTGCCGCGCCACCGGGCCGCGCGGCGGGAACATCAAGATGAATATCCGCGGCATCGATCGTCGGGCCCGCGGAGAGCGTCACGGCTCGCTCGATGATGTTTTCAAGCTCGCGTACGTTTCCCGGCCAATGGAACCCCATCAGCAAATTCATCGCAGCCGGCGTGATTGTTTTCGGCGGCTGGCCCGAACCCCGCGCAAATTTTGCGAGGAAGAAATTCACCAGCGCGGGGATGTCTTCTTTGTGATCGCGCAGAGGCGGAATATCAATAGCGACAACATTTAAGCGGTAGTATAAATCCTCGCGAAAGGTTCCTTCCTCGAGCGCGGCGCGCAAATCGCGATTCGTCGCAGCCACAAGGCGCACATCCACTTTCAAAGTCTTCGTTCCGCCGAGGCGCTCGAACTCACGCTCTTGCAGCACGCGCAGCAATTTCACTTGCGTGGCCGGGGGAACATCGCCGATTTCGTCGAGGAACAACGTGCCCTTATCCGCCAGCTCGAATTTCCCGGGCTTGCTCGAGGCGGCGCCGGAAAACGCGCCTTTCTCATAGCCGAAGAGTTCGCTCTCGAGTAAATTTTCGGGAATCGCGGTGCTATTGATTTTCACAAACGGACCGGAGGCGCGATTCGAGTGCTCGTGAATGGCGCGCGCGATCAAATCTTTTCCCACTCCGCTTTCGCCGCCCAGCAGCACAGTGGAATTCGTCGGCGCCACGCGTTCAATCATCGCCAGCACCGCCTGCATCTTGTCGCTATTAGCGACGATGTTGGCGTACTCGTAGCGCTGTTTGAGCGCTTCGCGCAAATCGCGATTTTCCACGCGCAGGCGGTGCGCATCGAGTTCTTTGCGAATCACGAGCACGAGTTCCGCGAGCGAGAACGGCTTCAGCACGTAGTCGCTCGCGCCCACTTTCATCGCTTCCACCGCGGATTCGACCGTGCCGTAGGCGGTCATGATGATGACAGGCAGTCCGGCATTCATGCGCTTCACGGTTTGCAGAAAATCGAGCCCGCTCATCCCCGGCAATTTGAAATCGCTGACAATCAAATCGAATTTTGCGTTATTCAAAAGTTGTAAGCCTGTTTCCGCATCGGGAGCCGACTGCGAGAGAAATCCTTCCTCGGCGAGCTGAAGCTCGAGCAAGCGGCGGAGCTTGGCTTCGTCTTCGACCACCAGGATCGACGGCTTTTCTGCACTCATCTTCATCGTCTCTTCGATGCAGCGCTTTTAGTCGCCGTTGCGCGCGCGGCTTCACGCATCGGGCGAGCTCGGCAAAAAAACCCGGAAAGTAGCGCCGCGATCGGTGCCGGTTTCGAGGCGGATCCAGCCGCGATGATCGTCCACAATTTTTGCCACGATCGCCAGGCCCAGTCCGACGCCGTCTTTTTTCGACGTAAAAAACGGATTGAAAATCTGCTCGCGCAGTTCCGGCGGCACGCCCGGCCCGGTATCCGCAATCGTGACGCCGACTCCGGCATGCCCGCCGGAAGTTTCCGGCGCAATGCAAATGCGCAGGCGGCCTCCCGCGCCGTCCATGGCCTGATAGGCGTTCAGAATCAAATTTACGAAAATTTGCTCGCAGAGTTGCGCATCCGCGAGAACCTCGCCCACGCGCGGATTGTAATCTTTCTGCACGGCGATCTGCGCGTCCGGCATTTGCGCCTGGACGGAATCGAGCGCACGGTCCACGATCGCGGAAACGCGCTCCGGCCGCAAATCGAGATGAGAGGGCCGCGCAAAATCGAGAAAGCGGGCGACGAGCGAATTCAGGCGGTTCACTTCGGTGGAAATGTAGCCGGCGAGCTCGCTGGCGAGCGGATTGGTGGCCTGCACCTTCTGGGTGAGCATTTCCGCCGAGCCTTTGATGACACCGAGCGGATTGCGAATTTCGTGGGCGAGCCCCGCGGAAAGCTGCCCCAGCGCCGCAAGGCGCTCCGAGCGCCGCGCCTCGGCCTGTACGCTGCGCAACTGGCGGTTGGTTTCCTCGAGCGTTTCCGAAAGCGACTGGTAGCGCTGCGTCTGGCGGCGGTTTTCGATCACGAAGCGATTGATGAGAACGCCGGCGAGGAAAAAGAAAAGGATTCGGATCGCGAGATCCGTCGCGCCCTCGGCGGTGAATTCGTATTCTTCCAGCGCGGGGATCAGAAACGAGCAGTAGGCCAGCGACGCGAGCAAGGTCCAGAGGACGGTGCCGATCGGCCCGTAGTATATCGCCGCGGTGATGACCGGGAGATAGTAAATCGGATAGTAGGGGCTGTTGATGCCGATTCCGCCGGTGTGGTCGAGCAAAAGCGTGGCGAGAACAATCTTGACGCCGACGCTGATGCTGCGCCCTTCGCGCGGCAGGCGCGCGACGATCGAGCCCTCCGCCAATTGAAACACGGCGATGGCGACAAGAATCAGCTGCTTGTGAATTTCATCGCGAGGGGGAAGGACCGCGACACCCACGAGGAAGGCGAGCCAAAGGAAATCAATCCAACTCATGGTCGATCGCTCGCGGTCGAGCATGGTGCGCCGAGGCTCCCCCGTGATTGCTGCGGATGAATTTAACACGAAGGGCGGGTTGCGCGCTCGGAGCGGGAAATATCGCTTCTCGGTCAGCATTGGGTGGCCGTGCGCATAAACGGCGCGCGCTTTACACCGGAATCGTGCGAGAATGCTGAGCACAGCGGGCGCGGGGTGGGGCGAATCCAAAATTCAGGGAGGAGCTTATGCAAAGAGGTTCGCTCGAATTATTTCGCTCGCTGACGTTTGCAGCGCTGCTCGGGTTTGGGGCGGCGAATGCGCAGGCACAAACGCAGGATCGTGCGTCGGGCTATCCGACGATGGCGCCTCTCGAGCAGTATCTGATGGACCGAACTGCCGAGATCGCGCTGGCTCGCAGTGCTGCACCTAGTTCCATCTCCGATGGCGCCGAAGTCATGGTGCTGGGACGGGAGGGATACGAGACCGCGGTGAAGGGCACGAACGGTTTTCTCTGCATCGTGGAGAGGTCATGGGCGCAGGGCACGGATAACGCGGAGTTCTGGAATCCAAAGATGCGGGCGCCCCATTGCTTCAACGCGCAAGCCGCGAGGAGCTTTGCGCCGATCGCTCTGATGAAAACCAGGCTTGTGCTGGCAGGAAAATCGCAGGCTGAAATCGCGCAGGCAATCGCGACGGCGCTGGATAAGAATGAATTGCCCGCGCTGGAGCCCGGCGCAATGGCTTACATGATGTCGAAGCAGCAGTACCTGAACGACCGGGGCAAGAGCTGGCACCCGCATGTGATGTTTTATTCGCCCGGCGACATGACGAACAGCTGGGGAGCCGACGACCCCAACTCACCCGTCATGGTGGCGAATGACCCGCAGGAACGTGTGACTGTTCTGTTCGTCCTGGCGGATAAGTGGTCGGATGGTACGGCGGCGCCGAAGAATATGCCCTGAAACAGCGAATCTGATTCTGTTTCTGCGCAGGAGCAGGAATGCAGAGAGGCGACGCAAAGGCCGCCTCCGCATTGATCTGATCAACGAAT